>NZ_JAIUIU010000004.1:0-345997 GCF_020165775.1 Mesorhizobium sp. B263B2A | reverse complement strand
GGGGTAGAGGAAGGGCGCGAGCCTGTGCCGGGAGGCTCCCTTCCTCTCCCTCCGGAGGGGGGAGAGGTGGCGCTGCGAAGCAGCGACGGAGTGGGGGAAGCCGGTCCTTAAACGCGACCCGCTGATAAGTGAGCGGCCAGCCTCCCGAATTCTCGAACGATCTCAGGGTTCCAGTTCGACGTCCCAGTATAGATAATCCATCCAGCTTTCATGCAGATGGTTGGGCGGGAACAGGCGGCCGTTGTTGTGCAGATCGTGCACCGTCGGCTGGTAGGGCTTCTGCAGCGGCCACATCTTGGCATGCGCCGGCATCATGCCGCCCTTCCTCAGATTGCAGGGCGAACAGGCGGCGACCACATTCTCCCATGTCGTCGCCCCGCCGCGATGGCGCGGGATGACATGGTCGAAGGTCAGGTCGTCGGGCGTGCCGCAATATTGGCATTGGAAGCGGTCGCGCAGGAAGACGTTGAAGCGCGTGAACGCCGGATGCCTGGACGGCTTCACATAGGCCTTCAGGCTGACGACGCTCGGCAGCTTCATCGAGAAGGTCGGCGACGACACCGCGTGCTCGTATTCGGCGACGATGTTCACCCGGTCGAGGAAGACGGCCTTGATGGCGTCCTGCCAGGACCAGAGCGACAAGGGGTAATAGCTGAGCGGACGGTAATCCGCATTCAGCACCAGTGCTGGAAGCCCATCCGGAGATACGGCAACCGTCACGTGTTTACCTCCTTGGTTCTAGACCCGAACGGCGGGGATACTGTAAGCCTGACATGACAGGGATGTGAAGCGGATTGTCGCGTTGCCGAAGCGTCAAAAACGCATGATTTTTATGCTTTTTTGCAGATTCAGGCCGGCGGCGCGGCGTCCCGCCCCCTGGTTTCGCGATAATAGGACCAGAAAAGCCGCGATGCGACACCTCGCCACGGGCTCCATGATTCGGCCAATGCGATCAGTGCTTTCTCGGGTGGACGCGGGTCGATGCCGAGCGCATGACCGACCGCCGTTTGGAGCGCGACGTCACGCGCGGGGAAGATATCGGGGTGACCCGCGGCAAACAACAGATAGACTTCCGCCGTCCAGGGACCAATGCCGGGCACCGCCGTCATCGCCGTGATGGCCTCGACCGCGTCGAGCGAACAGAGGTGATGAAGGTCGAGGCCGTCGGCCACGGCCTGGGCAACCGCGATCAGGCCGCGCTGCTTGGGCCGTGACAAGCCGGCTTCGCGGAACATGTCCTCGCCGGCGGCCAAGATCGCCTGTGGCGTCAGCGGGTCGACAAGCCTGGTCAGCCGGCCGAAGATCGCGTCTGCACTGGCGCGCGACACCTGCTGCGAGACGATGATCGAGGCCAGGCTCCTGAAGCCAGGTTCGGAAAGCCTGAGCGGCACCTCGCCCGCCATGCCGCGCACCTTGTCCAGGCGCGGGTCGATCTCGCAAAGCGCATCGAGCCCGCGGGCGATGTCGTCGAGTGTGGCGATGCGTTGCATGGTATCCTTGTCCGCGAATGTGCCGCAAGGTAGCAACTGCCAAAACCGCCGCACAACCCGATTGCCGCTCGAGACATGACGCTCCTGACATTCCGCTTCGCGCCCAGCCCCAACGGCGAACTGCACCTTGGTCATGCCTATTCGGCGCTGCTCAACCAGAAGCTGGCAAAGGCGAATGACGGTCGCCTGCTGCTGCGCATCGAAGACATCGACACGACGCGTTGCACGCCGCAATTCGAGGCGGGCGTGCTGGCCGATCTGAAATGGCTGGGTCTCGGCTGGGAGGAGCCGGTGCGCCGCCAGTCCGGGCATTTTGCCGAGTACCGGACGATGCTCGACCGGCTGATGAGCGAGGAACTCGTCTATCCGGCTTTCATGAGCCGTGGCGAGATCCGCGCCTTCATCACCGACAGCGAAAAGCGCGGGCGCGACTGGCCGCGCGACCCTGACGGCGTGCCACTCTACCCCCCGGCCGACAAGGCGCTGCCGGCCAGGGAACGCAAGCGGCGGATCGCCGAAAATGCGCCCTTCGCCTGGCGGCTCGATGTCGACGCGGCCATGGCGCGTGTCGGCAGGGATCTCGCATGGACCGAATTCACCGACGAGACGCTGTCGGCGACGCGCGCGGTCGCCGCCCGCCCGCGGGACTGGGGCGATGTGATCGTGGCGCGCCGCGACATTCCGACGAGCTACCATCTTGCCGTCGTCATGGACGATGCCCTGCAAGGCGTCAGCCATGTCGTGCGCGGCCAGGACCTGTTTTCCGCGACAGGCGTGCAGCGCCTGCTCCAGGAGCTTCTTGGGCTACCGCAGCCCACCTATTTCCACCACCTGCTCATCCTCGGGCCGGATGGGCGAAAACTGTCGAAGAGCCTTGGAGACACTGGCCTTGCCAAGCTGCGCGATGCGGGCGCATCGCCTGATGATATCAGGCGAATGGTGGGGCTTTGACCTCTGGCTGGTCCGGAAAATCGCAATGCGCTTGAATTCCCGTGATGCATGGATCAATCGTTTCGTTTTGCGCGCCGGCTTGAACGGGACTAGAGCAGCGCCACGGTCAATTCTCACCAGCGTGGCGGTCTCAGGAAAAATGCACAGCATCAAGCGGTTCATCCCCGCCACCTTCGTCGTCTTGTGGGCGACCGGCTTCATCGGCGCCCGCTACGCCATGCCATGGGCGGAACCGTTCACCTTCCTTGCCGCACGGTTCGTGATAGCCGCGATCCTGCTGGCCGTCCTGACACTTGTGCTGGGCTCGAAACGAGCCACCCGCAAGCAGGCATTGCACGCCACTGGCGCCGGCGTGCTGATGCATGGCGTCTATCTCGGCGCCGTCTTCTGGGCCATCCACAGGGGCATGCCGGCCGGGTTTTCAGCCCTGATCGTCGGCCTGCAGCCGCTGATCACGGCCGTGCTTGCCGGCAAGTTCCTCGGCGAGGCCATCCTGCCGCGCCACTGGCTTGGCCTTGGCATCGGCCTGATCGGCATCGTCATCGTGCTTTGGCCCAAGCTCGGCGCGCTCGGCGGCGGAGTGACGGCGGCGACGTTGATCGCCTCGCTGGTCTCGGTGCTCGGCATGAGCGCCGGCACCATCTGGCAGAAGCGTTTCGCTTCCGGCGGCGACCTTGTCGCAGCCACCATGTGGCAATATGTCGGCGGTGCTTGCCTGATGATCCTGGCCGCGCTCGCCTTCGAAACCCACACCGTTATCATCAATGGCGAACTGATCTTCGCCATGGCCTGGCTGGTGCTGGTGCTGTCGCTTGGCGCTATTTTCCTGCTGATGGTGATGATCCGCGATGGCGAGATGTCGAAAGTCGCCTCGCTGTTCTACCTGGTGCCGGCGGTGACGGCGATCATCGCCTGGGCACTCTTCGACGAGCAGCTCAATGCCCTGCAGATCGTCGGCATGGCGATCACGACCTTCGGCGTCGGCCTGGCAACCGCTCGGCAGGCGAAGGGAAGAACTGAGGAATTGAGGAATTGAGGAATTGAGGAAGAAGCACACAGCGCCAGATATGGCCGCTTTTTCTTCAATTCTCCAATTCTTAAATTCCTCAGTTCCTCAGCCGTCATCCCACCCGCGCACGTGCCTCCAGATAGCGGCTGATCGCGGCATTGAGCTCGCCGCCGAGGATGAAGATCGCCGATACGATGTAGAGGAAAACCACCGCGATCATGATCGAGGCGAGACCAGCATAGGTCGTCACATAGGACGAGAAATGATCGAGATAGGTGGCAAAGATCGTCGAGCCGATGAGCCATGCCGCGAGTGTGAAGATGATGCCGGGCACCAGCGAGACGAAACGGCGCTTGCCGGCCGGCAGCCAGTAGTGGACGGCAAACAAGCCGCCGATGATGACGGCTGAGGCGATGACGTAGCGCCACAGCGTGATCGTGCCGGTATAGGGCTTGATCCACTCGAAATGGGCTTCCGCCAGCCGCGCCAGCAGCGGTGCGAACACCAGGAGCACGCTGATCGCCAGGAACCCGGCGGTGGCGATCAGCACGAAGAAGATGCTCTGCACCCGGCGATAGATGATGCCGCGCGTCTCCGTGACGCGGTAAGCCCGGTTGAGCGACGTGCGCAGCGCCTCGATGCCGTTCGAGGCGAAATAGGCCGCCAGCAGCACGCCGTAGGTCAACAGGTCGGTGCGCCTGACGGTCAGCACGTTCAGAACCTCATGCGCGATCGGCTTGGCGATCTGATCCGGCCAGGTGTCGAAGACCAGATGCACGGCCGTGTCGGCAAAGGCCTGGGCGCCGAGAAAGCTGCCCAGCGTGGTGGCGAAGATCAGGAACGGAAACAGCGCCATCAGCGAGGTGATCGCCAGATGGCTGGCCATCGCCCAGCCGTCATCGGTGTTGAAATGGCCGATCGCGTCGTAGAGCACGCGGCGCAGGGCGACAATATTCCGCAGCAAGAACGCGCGCTCCCTTCGATTGTCTCGACGCCGCGAATATGGGAAGTGAATGCGGCAAATGGCAACCCTTCGTCAAACCACGAATTCGCCCGCAACAGAGTTGCGCACCATCATCGTCACTGGTGCGTCCTCCGGCATAGGCGCTTATTGCGCACGCGCATTGAAGACCGAGGGCTGGCGGGTGTTCGCGACGGCACGAAAACCCGAAGACATCGCCGCTCTCGAAACCGACGGCATCGAGGCCTTCCATCTCGACTACAGCGATCCGGGTTCGATCGCCGCCCTGGTGACTTCAGTGCTCGAACGCTCCGGCGGAAGGCTGGACGCGCTCTTCAACAACGGCGCCTACGCGCAGGCCGGCGCCGTCGAGGATCTGTCGGTGGCGGCGCTCAAGGAGCAGTTCGAGGTCAACTTCTTCGGCTGGCATGATCTGACCCGCCGTCTGGTACCCGTGATGCGCCGCCAGGGCCATGGCCGCATCGTCCATTGCTCGTCGATCCTTGGCCTGGTGCCGGTGCGCTTTCGCGGCGCCTATTCGGCATCGAAGCATGCGCTCGAGGCGCTGATGCTCTGCCAGCGCCAGGAACTGGAAGGCAGCGGTGTCCATGTTTCGCTGATCGAGCCGGGGCCGGTGAAATCGAAGATCGCCAGCAACGGCCTGCCCTGGTTCCTGAAAAACATCGACCTCGAGAATTCCGTGCATCGCGTGGACTACGCGGCACAGTTGGAGCGGCTGCGCGCCGGCGGCAGCCAGTCGGCGCTGAAACCCGGGCCGGAAGTGGTCTACAAGGTTCTACGCCATGCACTTCTGTCGCGGCGCCCGCGCCCGCACTATGTGGTAACAATGCCGGCCAGGATCGGCGCGGCGCTCAAGCGCTTGCTGCCGGCATCGATGCTCTACCGCCTGATGGCCAAACGCGCCTAACCCGAAACAACTGGAACGCAACATGGCAACCGTCTTCAACATCCTCGCCATTCTGGTCATGGTCGCCGTGGCAATCGTACTGGTCCGCGGCCTCATCAACATGATGCGCGGCGGTTCCGGCGTCACATCGAACAAGCTGATGCAGGCGCGCGTCATGCTGCAGGCCGTGGCGCTGTTGCTGATCCTGCTGGCGGTGTATTTCACCCGTAAATGACGTCGTTCGGGAGGCGATGTGGTCAAGCTCAACAAGATCTACACCCGCACCGGCGATGACGGCACAACGGGCCTCGGCACCGGCGAAAGGCGGCTGAAATCCGATCTGCGGGTGGATGCCTACGGCACGGTCGACGAAGCCAATGCCTGCATTGGCATGGCGCGCGTGCACACGGCGCGGACCCACCCGGCGATCGATGCCATGCTTTCGCGCATCCAGAACGACTTCTTCGACCTCGGCGCCGACCTGGCGGTGCCCGACGACGGCAAGCCGCTCGGCTATGAGCCCTTGCGGATCACCGCCGCGCAGACCGACCGTGTCGAGAAGGATATCGACCTCCTCAACAAGGACCTGCAGCCGCTCAAATCCTTCGTGCTGAACGGCGGCACGCCGGCGGCGGCGGCCCTGCATCTCGCCCGTACGGTGGCGCGGCGGGCCGAGCGGCTGATGGTGGCGCTCGCCCAGGATCCGGCGGAACACGTCAATGGCGACGGGCTGAAATACATCAATCGCGTCTCGGATTTCCTGTTTGTCGCCGCCCGCGCGGTCAATGACAACGGAAATGCCGACGTGCTATGGGTTCCCGGCAAGAACCGCTGAACCGATCGAAAAGCGGAAGGGGACCAGACACGCATGTTCATCCCGCTTTACGACACCAACAGGCTGCGCCACATCCGGCTGCAATATGTGACGATCGGCCTGATCGTGGCCAACGCGCTGGTTTATTGCGCCACCGCACTCGGCGGCGAGAACTTCACCAACGCCGCCGTGCTCGGCCTCGGCTTCATCCCGTCCGTCGTCCACAACACGGCGGAACTCGATCCCCGCTTCATCGTCATCCCTGAAAGCCTGAGCTATCTCACCTACTCCTTCCTGCACGCCGACATCTTCCACCTCGGCGGCAACATGCTGTTCCTGTGGGTGTTCGGCGACAATGTCGAGGACGCGCTCGGCCATATCCGCTACCTGATCTTTTATCTCCTGTGCGCCATCGCAGGGGCCGCCTTCCAGGGGCTGGTCGCATGGGACTCCCAAGTGCCGCTGATCGGTGCGTCCGGCGCCATCGCCGGCGTGGTCGTCGCCTATCTCATCCTTTATCCCAGGGTGAAGGTCTGGGTGCTGGCCTTTGCCCGTATTCCCTTGCGTATTCCGGCCTTCATCCCGCTTGTCCTGTGGGTGCTGTTCCAGATCGTCATGTTCGCCGCCGGTGGCGAGGACCAGGTTTCCTGGGCCTGCCACATCGGCGGCATCATCGCCGGAGCCGTGCTGGTGCTTGTCCTGCGCAGCCGTGGCGTGCCGCTATTTGCAGGCGCCGACGAGGATATCCCGGCCGCCGCGCCCGAGCCGCCGCCGCTTGCGGCCCAGCCGGCGACGCCCGAGCCGCCCGCCGCAAATACGCGCTGGGGTCGGGGAAACCCTTCCGGCCCGAACTGAACCGATTTGAGCCGCTTGCGGCGTATTGACGTCAAGGGTTGCCGCAACTACGGAAACGTCTCCGCCGCAGCCTAAAGGCGGGCAAAGACCAGAATTTCCATCCGGCCAGAATTCCGTCTGGCCGGAATTCAGTCAGGAATGTCGGCTTTCGACAACTCAGAAGGGGCGCAGGCTGTTATAGCGCGCCCAACTAGCGTGAAGAGGTGACAGGCAAATGAAGATCCTTGTGCCCGTGAAGCGGGTTGTGGATGCGAATGTGAAGGTTCGCGTGAAGGCTGATGGTTCGGCGGTTGAACTCGCCAACGTCAAGATGGCGATGAACCCGTTCGACGAGATCGCGGTCGAAGAGGCGATCCGGCTGAAGGAAGCCGGCAAGGCCGAAGAGATCATCGTCGTTTCTATCGGACCGCAGCAGGCGCAGGAAACCTTGCGCACCGCGCTCGCCATGGGCGCCGACCGCGCCATCCTGGTCAAGACCGACGAACAGACCGAGCCGCTCGGTGTCGCCAAGGTGCTGAAGGGCGTGGTCGAGGCCGAGCAGCCCGGACTGGTCATTCTCGGCAAGCAGGCGATCGACGACGACAGCAATCAGACCGGCCAGATGCTGGCCGCACTTCTGGGCTGGGCGCAGGGCACCTTCGCCTCCAAGGTCGTGCTCGACGGCGACAAGGCCAAGGTGACGCGCGAGGTCGACGGCGGCCTGCAGACGGTGGAGCTGAAGATGCCGGCGATCGTCACCGCCGATCTTCGCCTCAACCAGCCGCGCTATGCTTCGCTGCCCAACATCATGAAGGCCAAGAAGAAGCCGCTCGACGAGAAGAGCCCGGCCGATTACGGCGCCGACGTCAAGCCGCGTCTCAAGGTCATCAAGACCGAGGAGCCCAGCGGCCGCAAGGCGGGCGTCAAGGTCAAGAGCGTCGCCGAACTGGTCGACAAGCTGAAGAACGAAGCCGGCGTGCTCTGAGATCGGAAGGAACAGATAATATGACCATTCTCCTCATCGCCGAACACGACAACGCCACCCTTTCCGACCAGACCGCCAAGGCCCTTTCGGCGGCCCTGCAGATCGGCTCGGACGTGCATGTGCTGGTGGCCGGCAAGGGCGCCAAGGGCGCCGCTGACGCCGCCGCCAAGCTCAAGGGCGTGAGCAAGGTGCTGCTCGCCGAGGCCGACGAACTCGCCGAGCGCCTCGCCGAGCCGACGGCGGCACTCGTCGTGTCGCTGGCTGGCAGCTACGACACCATCATCGCGCCGGCGACCTCGTCGGGCAAGAACGTCGCGCCGCGCGTGGCGGCGCTGCTCGATGTCGCGCAAGTGTCCGAGATCATCGAAGTGGTTTCGCCTGATACCTTCAAGCGCCCGATCTATGCCGGCAACGCCATCCAGACCGTGCAGTCGACCGACGCCAAGAAGGTCATTACCGTGCGCACCGCCTCCTTCCAGGCGGCGCCCGAGGGTGGCTCGGCAGCGGTCGAGACGGTGAAGGCCGCGGCCAACCCCGGTCTGTCCTCCTTTGTCGAAAACAAGCTGTCGGAGACCGATCGCCCGGAACTGACCTCGGCCAAGATCATCATCTCGGGCGGCCGTGCGCTCGGCTCCTCGGAGAAGTTCCAGGAGGTCATCCTGCCGGTCGCCGACAAGCTCGGTGCCGCCGTCGGTGCGTCCCGCGCCGCCGTCGACGCCGGCTATGCGCCGAACGACTGGCAGGTCGGCCAGACCGGCAAGGTCGTCGCCCCCGATCTCTATATCGCGGTCGGCATTTCCGGCGCCATCCAGCACCTTGCCGGCATGAAGGATTCCAAGGTCATCGTCGCCATCAACAAGGACGAGGAGGCGCCGATCTTCCAGGTTGCCGACTACGGTCTCGTCGGCGATCTCTTCGTCGTGCTGCCGGAGTTGCAGAAGGCGCTTTGACGCTCTCTGGCAAAGCGTATTAAATACCAGGGGTGGGGTAGACGAAGTCGCCCCGCCCTTTTAGTTTGCACCGCACAAAAAGCAGGCCACAAAGGCCTTTGGACGGGATCGGTGTAATGAGCAAGATCGAGACGATCGGCATCATCGGCGCAGGCCAGATGGGCGGCGGCATCGCCCATGTCTCCGCGCTGTCGGGCTATAAGGTGCTGATCTACGATATTTCGCCCGACCGCATCGAGAAGGGCATCGCCACCATCAGCGGCAACATGGCCCGCCAGGTGGGGTCCGGCAAGCTCGACGAGAAGCTGCGCAACCAGGCGATGGCGCGCATTGCGTCCGCACCGGCGATGGCCGATCTGGCCGGCGCCGACCTGGTGATCGAGGCAGCCACCGAGGACGAGACGGTCAAGCGCAAGATCTACGCCCAGCTCTGCCCGCAGCTCAATCCCGAAGCCATCCTGGCGACCAACACCTCGTCGATCTCGATCACGCGGCTCGCCGCGCAGACCGACAGGCCGGAACGCTTCATCGGCATACATTTCATGAATCCGGTCCCGCTGATGAAGCTGGTCGAACTGGTGCGCGGCATCGCCACCGAGGACCAGACCTTCGAGGCGGCGAAGACCTATGTGAAGCAACTCGACAAGACGATCACGGTCTCGGAGGATTTCCCGGCCTTCATCGTCAACCGTATCCTGCTGCCGATGATCAATGAGGCCATCTACACGCTCTATGAAGGTGTCGGCTCGGTCGATGCCATCGACACCGCCATGCGGCTCGGCGCCAACCACCCGATGGGACCGCTGCAGCTGGCCGATTTCATTGGCCTCGACACCTGCCTGTCGATCATGCAGGTGCTGCATGACGGCCTGTCGGACTCGAAATATCGCCCCTGCCCGCTGCTGGTCAAATATGTCGAGGCCGGCTGGCTCGGCCGCAAGACCGGACGCGGCTTCTATGACTATCGCGGCGAGCACCCCGTTCCGACGCGCTGACGCGATTCCAGGAAAAAGTGTGACGCGGTCAGCCGTTCAGGATGCCGCGGCGAGCGGCTTGGATGGTTCCGACCTGTCGTCGGTGATCTTGTCGTCCAGCGCCACGGAAACGCATCCGCGACCGGCCGCCTTGGCCGCATAGCAAGCGGCGTCGGCCCTTGCGATGATCTCGTCGACTTCGCCGCAATCGGCGCAAATCGCGGTAAGCCCGATGCTTGCGCCGATCGCGTGCGGCCGATCATCCCAAGTGAAATCCAGGCCGGCTATCGCATCGATGATCGAGCGGGCCGCGATCCCGGCGCCAGCGGTCGAAGCCGATTTCAGGATGACGGCGAATTCGTCGCCACCCAGCCGCGCCACGATATCTTCGGGACCGAGCACGCCGCGAACGGCCTCGGCGACCCGCTTCAGCAAGGCGTCTCCGGCGGCGTGACCGCCGGTGTCGTTGACCAGTTTGAAGTGGTCCAGGTCGATGAACATGAACTGATGCCTGCCGCCTCCAGCCGCCGCGGTGTCCTTGCGGGCCTGATCGACAAGTTCCTCCATGGTGCGGATGAAGCTCGAACGATTGGCAAGGCCGGTCAGCGCGTCATGCGCGGCGGCATGGGCAAGCTGCCGCTGCAAGGCGCGCGCATCCGTGAAATCCTGGAAGACGATGACCAGCCCGCAGAATTCGCTGCGCTCGTTGATGATCGGCGACACCACCTGGCGGATGCTGCAGCGCGTGTCGTCGCGCCGGATGAGCACGGCCCGGCTGTTCTGGTCGGAGGGCGCTGCTCCGATCGCCGGCCGGGCCACGCCGATCCTCTGCCCCGTCTCCTCGTCGACCGCCCAATAGACATGGCCGAGCGTCTTGCCGAGCGCCTCGTCGCCGGAAACGCCGGTCAGCTTCTCGGCGACCGGGTTCATGAAGGTGACGCGATTTGCGGCATCGGTGCAGATGACCGCATCGCCGATGGACTGCAGCGTCACCCTGAGCCGTTCCTTCTCGTCGGCCAGCATTGCCGCCGACACCGTCAGGCGCTCTTCGGCCTCCTTGCGCCGGGTGATGTCGGTCAAGCTGCCGATGGCCCTGGTCAAACGCCCGGCCGCGTCGCGTTCGATGGCTTTGCCGCGGTCGAGGATCCACACCCAGTGGCCGTCCTTGTGACGCATCCTGAACTCGGCTTCGAAGAATTCCGTGTTGCCGTCGAGATGCGCCCGATCCGCCGTGGCAACGGCCTCGCGATCGTCGGGATGGATCATCGTCAGCCAATGGTCCGGGTCGCCATCGAGTTCGCCGTCGGCATAGCCGAGCATCTTGACCCAGGTCGAGGAGTAGGTCGTGCCGCCCTTGCGCACGTCGAGGTCCCAGACACCTTGGCCGGCGCCGGCCAGCGCGAAATTCCAACGCGTTTCGGCCTCGGCAATGCGCGCTTCGGCCTGCTTGCGCGCGTCGATGTCCTCGATCTGCGAGACGAGATAGAGCGGCCGCCCGCTTGTCTCGTCACGAATGACGGAGCCGGCAAGATGAGCCCAGATGGGTGTGCCGTCCTTCTTGAGGTAGCGCTTCTCGAACTGGAAGGCATGGACGGTGCCCGCCTTCAGGCCGTCCATCGTTTCGCGCCCGATCTGCAGGTCGTCGGGATGCGTGATCTGGAAGAAGGTCAGCGCCTCGATTTCCTCGCGGCTGTAGCCAAGCATGACCGCGAAGGCCGGATTGGCCTCGATAATGCGCCCGTCCAACCCGACGACCGCGATGCCGATCGCCGAATCCTCCATGGCCCGGCGGAACCGCTGCTCGCTCTCCGCGATCTGCCGCCGGTCGTCGGAAATGCGGCGGATGAACAGGCCGGCGAGGAAAAGCGCGCCGACCGCCACCGCCACCGACACTTGCAGGGAGAGCTTGAGCGCCTCCGCATCGAAGCTCAGCCTCGCGAGCAGGATCGAGGCCGCCACCATGGCAACGCCGGCCACAAGCAGCGCCAGCGCTGCCTGCTTGTAGGATCCCGACCCGATGGTTCCTCGCAATGTCACGATCCGTGCCACCCCCGTGGGCAATCGCTTTTTTCCCATGAAAACCTTGAAGGATCGATTTTAAGGAAAGGTTGCGTCTGGGGTACTGTCGGCATGGGAAACCGGCAAACAATTGCCGGCATGATTAAGGATCGGTATGCATCGGCCGGGACGCGGTATCGTGTTACCAGCGCACGAAAAACCGTCCGCCGAGCGCGCCAAGCAAGGCGAGCGCTGCGATCGCGATCGTATACCAGGTGGCAACGAAAAGCGGCGAATCGTCGAAACAGTGCGCGGCATAGAAGGTCGCGGCCAGCCCCCCGGCGAGCAGGCCCGCGACCGTGCCGGCAAGCACGGGCCGCGTCGGCGCGCCGTAACGCAGCATCCACAGGAAGATCGCCAGCGGGCCGATCCCGATCAGCGGGATGAAGCCCATGCAGATCATCATGTTGGAACCGACCATGCGCGTGCCCCACAGCGCCTCCGGCACCATGAAGAGCTCCAGGCCCACCGCCACGGCCACCAGCAGCGGCGCGGCAATCATCCCGGCCATGGCCCGGCCTGTCGCGGCACCTGGCGTCGACAGGGCGCGGATCAGGGCAAAGGCGCTGATGGCCAGCACGATGGTGAAAACGAATTTGGACAAAAAGCGCACCGTGTGCGCGGCCGCCATGAAGTCGGGACGCGGACCGATCGTGAGCAGGAAAACGACTGCCGCGATGACAATGGCCGCACCGGCGGCCAGCCACCACGCCGAGCGCAACGGCATCGCCATGCTGCCTGCATCGGCGTCCAACGCCTTGATGAGATCGTCAGTCCTCATGTCATTCCCGCCCGAACCGCCCCTGCCCAAATCTCTTGGCTATCGCGGCAAGCCCTCGATGCAGCGACACGCGCACCGCCGTCTCGCTGATGCCGAACTTCGCCGCCGTCTCGCCGATCGAGCGGCCCTCCACGGATATGGCCGAGACCACGGAACGCTGTGCCGGCGGCAGTCCGCCCAAGGCCCGGTTGATGTCGCGTTCGCTGACGGTCTCGGTTTCCGGCTCGGCGAACGTCTCGGCGATGTCGTCGACGTCGATCTCGATGCGCCGCCCGCGCCGCCGGAATGCATCGATCAGCTTGAAGCGGGCGATCGCATAGACCCAGGGCAATACCGGCGCGTCCTGGCGCCAGGTATGCCGTTTCACATGAATGGCCAGCAAGGTTTCCTGCACGACATCCTCGGGATCGACCCCGCCCTGCACGATCTTGCGCCTGACAAAACCGCGCACCAGCGCGGCGATCCGGTGCAGAAAGTCGGCGTAGGCCCTTTCATCTCCCGCGATCGCGGCCCGCAACAGCCGGGAAAGCTCGGCCTCGTCCTTGCCGCTCACAAGAGTTCACTCCCCGATTTTCGCGCTTCGGCACTGATTTGTTACGTGGCCGGCGAAATAATGTCCAAGCCAAACTACGGGCAAGTCACGAAAGTTTGCGGGTCCTGAGGTCCGGCCGCGCAGCGGGTCGCCTTACAGGCATTGTGAGTATGTCGCGCAAAAAGGTCGCCGATCCGGCCCTCCATCACGTGGATTTGTCCCTTTCGTACCGGTCTTTGCGGCTCCAGCGACCGATTGAAGCAGATCACAATGTTGACTACCGATGTCAGGTATATGTAGGTGCAGCGTGCCAAGACCAACCAGATCGAGGATGACGCCATGAAATACACCCTTTGCGCCCTTGCCGGTGCCACCGCGCTTGCAATCGGCCTGGCCGCCGGTCCGGCGATGGCCGAAGATGCCGGCATCATCGTCTACAACGCCCAGCACGAAAGCCTGGCCAAGGAATGGGCCGCAGGGTTCACCAAGGAGACCGGCATCAAGGTCACCTTGCGCAATGGCGGCGACAGCGATTTCTCCAACCAGATCGTCGCCGAAGGCACCGCCTCGCCCGCCGACGTGTTCCTGACGGAGAATTCGCCGGCCATGGTGCTGGTCGAGAATGCCGGCCTGTTCGCGCCAGTCGACGCCGACACGCTGGCCCAGGTCCCGCAGGACTATCAGGCGGCCAGCGGCAAATGGGTGGGTGTAGCCGCGCGCAGCACCGTGTTTGCCTACAACACCACCAAGCTCAAGGCCGACCAGTTGCCCAAATCGCTGCTCGACCTCGCCGACCCGAGCTGGAAGGGCCGTTGGGCGGCGTCGCCCTCGGGCGCCGATTTCCAGGCCATCGTCAGCGCATTGCTGCAGCTCAAGGGCGAGGCCGCCACGGCGGACTGGCTGAAGGCGATGAAGGCGAACTTCACCGCCTATAAGGGCAACAGCACCGTGATGAAGGCGGTCAACGCCGGCGAGATCGAAGGCGGCGTGATCTACCACTATTACTATTTCGGCGATCAGGCCAAGACCGGCGAGAACAGCAAGAACGTCGCGCTGCACTATTTCAAGAACCAGGATCCGGGCGCTTTCGTCTCGGTCTCGGGTGGCGGCGTGCTCGCCTCGAGCAAGCATCCGAAGGAAGCCCAGGCTTTCCTGAAATGGGTGACCGGCAAGGGCGGCCAGGACGTGCTGAAGAACGGAACCTCCTTCGAATACGCGGTCGGCAAGGGCGCGGAGTCCAATCCCAAGCTGGTGCCGCTGGTTGACCTGCAGGCGCCGAAGGTCGACGCCGCGACGCTGAACTCCAAGAAGGTCACCGACCTGATGACGGCAGCCGGCTTGCTTTAGTTGTCGTTCGTCCTAATAAGGGCAACCGACCGTGCTCCCGCGGGACTTTGCCTTCCGCGGGAGCGTTTTGTTTTCGAGATGCATTCGTCCATGACGACACGCTGCGTTCCTGACCGCGACCATGGTCCCATGATTGCCGCCGCCGCGCCGCAACCGAACGGCGCCTGAGCCGATGCAGTCGGCAGTCGATTTCGCGCGCCCGGGCCTGCCGCCGAAGGTGCGCCGAAAGGCGCGGCGACGCGCGGCGCGCTGGCTCGTTGCCGCCGCCATCTTCGTCTCCCTGCTGGCGCTGCTGCCGCTCGCCTTCATCATATGGACCGCGGTGCAAACGGGCTGGGAGACCGTCTCGGCGCTGGTCTTCCGGCCGCGTGTCGGCGAGCTGCTTGTCAACACCGGCCTGCTGGTGCTGTTGGCCGTGCCGATCGCCATCGTCCTGTCGGTGGCGCTCGCCTGGCTGACCGAGCGCAGCGACCTGCCCGGCGCCCGGTTCTGGGCCTGGCTGTGCGTGGCGCCGCTCGCCATTCCCGCTTTCGTGCACAGCTACGCCTGGATCACCATGGTGCCCGGTCTGCACGGCCTTTGGGCCGGCGTGCTGGTGTCCGTGATCGCCTATTTCCCGTTCCTCTATCTGCCGGTGTCGGCGGCGCTGCGCCGGCTCGATCCCGCCCTCGAGGACGCGGCTGCGGCACTTGGCCTTGGACCCTGGCGCGTCTTCCGGCGCGTGGTGTTGCCGCAGCTCAGGCTCGCCATCTGCGGCGGCTCGCTGCTGGTTGGGCTGCATCTGCTGGCCGAATACGGCCTTTATGTCTTCATCCGCTTCGATACCTTCACCACCGCGATCGTCGATCAGTTCCAGTCGACCTTCAATGGGCCGGCCGCCAACATGCTGGCCGGTGTCCTGGTGACATGCTGTTTCGTGCTTCTGGGCCTCGAAGTGCTGGTGCGCGGCGAGGAGCGCTATGCCCGTGTCGGGTCCGGCGCGGCGCGGCATCAGCAACGGACGCGCCTTGGCCATGCCACCATCCCCAGCCTGGCCTTGCTTGCGGTCGTCACGCTGCTGGCGCTCGGCGTGCCGTTCGTGACCATCGGCCGCTGGCTGCTCGCCGGCGGCACCGATGTCTGGCGGCTCGACGAGATCGGATTGGCTCTCGGCCAGACGCTGTTCCTGTCGCTTGCCGGCGCTGTGCTTGCCACCGTCGCCGCCATGCCGATGGCCTGGATATCGATCCGCGCGCCGGGGCCATTGCAGCGCCTGCTCGAAGGTTGCAACTACATCGTCGGCTCGCTGCCGGGTGTGGTCATTGCATTGGCTCTGGTCACCATAACCGTGCGTATCGCCCTGCCGCTCTATCAAACCCTGTTCACCATCCTGGTCGCCTATGCCCTGATGTTCCTGCCACGTGCCCTGGTCAGCCTGCGGGCGTCGATCGCCCAGGCACCGGTCGAGCTCGAGCGCGCCGCGTCCAGCCTCGGCCGGCGTCCACTCAACGCGCTGTGGTCGACGACGATCCGCCTGTCGGCGCCGGGTGCGGCGGCCGGCATGGCCCTTGTGGCGCTCGGCATCATGAACGAACTGACCGCGACCCAGATGCTGGCGCCGAACGGCACCCGCACGCTCGCGATGGCGTTCTGGTCCTACAGCGGCGAGATCGATTATGCCTCGGCCGCCCCCTACGCCTTCATCATGGTGGCGATGTCGTTGCCGCTGACCTGGCTGCTCTATGTCCAGTCGAAACGGATGGCCGGACGATGAGCTTTCTTGAACTCCGCGATCTGCACAAGCATTACGGCCCGGTCGCCGCGCTGGCCGGCGTCGACCTCAGTGTCGCCAGTGGCAGCCGCACGGCGATCGTCGGACCCTCGGGTTGCGGCAAGACGACATTGCTGCGGCTGATCGCCGGCTTCGAGGCGCCCGACCAGGGCCGCATCGTGCTCGACGGCGAGGTGCTGGCCAATGGCGGCGTTGCCGTTCCGGCACATCGCCGCGGCATCGGCGTGGTGGCGCAGGACGGCGCCCTGTTCCCGCATCTGACCATATCCGACAATATCGGTTTCGGCATGGGCCGTAGCGAGGACAAGCGCGCCGAACGCATCGTCGAGCTCGCCTACATCGTCGGGCTGGACAAGGCGATCCTCAAGCGCCGCCCTCACGAGCTTTCCGGCGGCCAGCAGCAGCGCGTGGCGCTCGCCCGCGCCATGGCGATGAAGCCCAGGCTGATGCTGCTCGACGAGCCGTTCTCGGCGCTCGACACCGGCCTGCGCGCCTCGATGCGCAAGGCGGTGGCCGAACTGCTGGAGGCCGCCGGCATCACCACCATCCTGGTGACGCACGACCAGGCCGAGGCGCTGTCCTTCGCTGCCCAGGTGGCGGTTATGCGCGACGGAAAATTCTCGCAGGTCGGCACGCCGCGCGAACTGTATCTCCGGCCGAAGGACAGGATGATCGCCGAGTTCCTCGGCGACGCCATCATCCTGCCGGCCAGGATATCGGGTGGCTTCGCCAGCTCGCCGCTGGGCCGCATCGCGGTCGACTCGCCGGACAGCCGCGATGTCGCCCGCATCATGCTGCGGCCGGAGCAGATCGCGCTGAAACGGACATCGCGCGAGGGCATGTCGGGCACCCCCGACATGCTTTTCGGCGAGGTGACGGAATCCGAATTCGCCGGCTCGACATGCACGATCGCGGTGCGGCTCCTCAACAATTTCGATCCGCCGGACGCCGCCGCCATCGGCAACACGCCGCTGATCCTGCGCAAATCCGGCATGGACGCACCGGCGGTCGGCGAGATCGTGCGGCTCACCGTGTCGGGCAAGGCGCACGTGTTCGCCTGACCGGCGCCAACACGGATCAAGATGCGGCCTCAGTCCATCTCCGGTGCAATGCCCGGCAAGACGAGCGCGCCGGTCTCGGCTGAATAGATCGGCCACCGCTCGAGAAAATCGCAGCCATGCACGACCACGCGCTGGTTGGCGCTGTCGATGAGGATGACCGCATAGGAGGGCGGCGCCTGCTCGACGGTCTCGCTCGATCGGTCAAGCGCAAGCTCGAACCGGGCGTGCAGGCCGCGCTGCGCCGAGAACGGAATGCCGGCGACCGTGCCGGCGATGTCGCGATGGACATGGCCGAAGAAGACGTGGCGGACATTGCCATAGTCCCGCAGCAGTCCCAGCAGCCGCTCGGGTTGTTCGAGCGCCAGCGGGTCGAGCTGCGGCAGGCCGAGCGCGACCGGCGGATGGTGCAGGAAAACGTAGGCGGGCCTGCCGGCCGATTGTTCGAGCCGGGCTTCCAGCCAGGCAAGCCGCGTTCCGCACAGTTCGCCTTCGACGCGCCCTTCCGCCAGGCAGTCGAGGAACAGCAAGACTTCCTCCCCGCTGTCATGGACCGACTGCACGAAGCCGTTCTCGTCGACCGGAATGTCCGGAAACGCCGCGACGAGATTGGCCCTTCTGTCATGGTTGCCCGGCAGCAGCCGCCAAGGCATCGACAGCGTGCTCAGAGCAGTCCTGAGATCGGCATAGCTCTCCGGCGCGCCGGTCTCGGTCAGGTCGCCGGTAAAGACGCAAAGCGCCGCATCGGCGTGATGCGCATTGATGTGCGCGATGCATGAGGCCAGCCGCTGATGCAGGTCCGCGCCGAAGCGGCGCTCGCCTTGCCGGCCAAGATGCACATCCGTGACCTGAATGATTTTCATGATGCTTTCCTGGAGGTGCCGAAGGCCGGGGTCTGTCTCCGGCGATGATGGAGGCTTCGGGATCAGAGCGCCGGTTCGGGAACGGAAGCCTTGAAGACATCGAGACGGGTTCCCGTCTCCGACGAGAAGAAATGCATGTCGTCGGGCGAAAGCTTCAGGCCGACGGCACTGCCGGGCTCGGGGTGCACGGCCTCCGACGTCATCACCGAAAACGGCGCGCCGTCGAGATCGACATAGATGACACGCCCGGCGCCCAGCTCCTCGACCAGGTCGACTGTGGCCTTGAGGGAACCCGCCGTGCCCGGCGCCACCAGCCGGACGGCTTCCGGCCGGATGCCCATCGCAACCTTGGTGCCGACCGGCAGGCCGGCGCGGGCCATGGTCAGGCGCCGGCTGCCGTCGAGCAGCGACAACCCGTCGAGTTCGACCGTGCCTTCGAGCATGTTCATTGCCGGCGCGCCGACGAAGGTGGCGACGAAGCGGCTGGCTGGACGGGTGTAGATCTCGCCTGGGGTGCCGACCTGCTCGACCCGTCCGCCATTCATCACCACCAGCCGGTCGGCGAGCGTCATCGCCTCGACCTGGTCATGGGTGACGAAAACGGAGGTGGCGTTCAGCCGGCGGTGCAGCTTGCGGATTTCCGAGCGCATCTGCACGCGCAGCTTGGCATCGAGATTGGACAACGGTTCGTCGAACAGGAACACTTTCGGTTCGCGGATCATGGCGCGCCCCATGGCGACGCGCTGCCGCTGGCCGCCGGAAAGCGCCATCGGCTTGCGGTCGAGCAGCTGTTCGAGTTCCAGCGTGCGCGCGACCGCCTGGATGCGCTGGGTACGCTCGGCGGCGGGAACGCCGGCGACCTTGAGCGAATAGCCGATGTTCTGCGCCACGCTCATATGCGGATAGAGCGCGTAGTTCTGGAACACCATGGCGCAGCCGCGCTCGCGCGGCTCCAGTCTGTTGACCACCGTGCCGTCGATCGCGATCTCGCCACCGGAGATATCCTCCAGCCCGGCGATCATGCGCAGCAGTGTGGACTTGCCGCAGCCCGACGGCCCGAGGATGACGACGAATTCGCCCGACCTGATGTCGAGGTCGACGCCATGCACGACCTGCATCTTGGCGTAGCTCTTCTTCACGTCGCGAATGGTGATGGAGGCCATTGGCTGTCCTTTCCAGGTCACTTTCGTCCAGGTCACTTTTCGGTGGCGATCAGGCCGCGCACGAACCAGCGCTGCATGAGCACCACGACGACCAGCGGCGGCAGCATGATGATCAGCGTTCCAGCCATGGCGATATGCCATTCCGGGGCGCCGCCGACATTGGGGATGAGCTGCTTGAGCTCGGTCACCGCCATTGCATGCGACTGGTCGGTGGTGATGAGCAACGGCCACAGATACTGGTTCCACGCCCACAGGAACATGATGGTGCCAAGTGCGGCCATGTTGTTGCGCGACAGCGGCAGCAGGATATCGATGAAGAAACGCAGCGGCCCGGCGCCGTCCATGCGCGCGGCCTCGGTCAGCTCGTCCGGCACGGTCAGGAAGAACTGCCGGTAGAGGAACGTCCCGGTGGCGGTGGCGACCAGCGGCAGGATCAGGCCGGGATACGTATTGAGCAGCCCGAAGTTGAGCGAGACCTGCACGCCCGACACCTTCTCGATCAGCCAGCTAATACCGGTTACGTCAAGAATGGCCTGATAGGGCGACAGCACATTGGCGACGACCGCGTATGTCGGCACGATGCGCACTTCCAGCGGCAGCATCAGTGTCACGAAGATCAGCCAGAAGATGAAGGTGCGCCCTGGATAGCGGAAATAGACGATCGAGAAGGCGGTGAGTGCCGAGATGATCACTTTGCCTGATGCCACGCCGGCTGCGACGATGAAGCTGTTCAGAAGTTTAGGGCCGAGATCCGCCGTCGTCCACGCCGTCTTGATGTTAACCCAGAAGTCGCTGCCCGGCAGCAGCGACATCGGGACGTCGTTGACGTCCTTGAGGTTGTGCGACGCAGCGATGGCCACGATCACGAACGGCGCGACACAAAAGACGAAGCCGACGAACAGGATTAGGTGCGTGAAGAAATTGAGGATCGGGGTGCGCTCGACCATCGCTATATCACCTGTAATGCACGCGCCGCTCGATGAAGCGGAACTGGAAGATGGTGAGCACGATGATGAGCAGCATCAGGATGATGCTCTGCGCGGCGGCGCCTGAAAAATCGAGGCCTTTGAAGCCGTCGGAATAGATCTTGTAGACCATCAGATTGGTGGCGTTCGCCGGTCCGCCCGACGTCATGATGTCGACAATGCCGAAGGAATCCTGGAAGCTTTCGGTGATGTTGATGACCAGCAGGAAGAAGATCGTCGGCGTGATCAGCGGGAACTGGATGTCCCAGAACCGCCTGATGACGCCGGAGCCGTCCATCGCCGCCGCCTCGATCAGCGAACGCGGGATGGCCTGGAACGCGGCCAGGAAGAAAATGAAGTTGTAGCCGACATATTTCCAGGAGAAGGCGACGATGATCGACGCCATGGCATCGGCACCATCGAGACCGGGATCCCAGAAGCCGGGCCAGACCCGGTTGACGACGGCCATGAAGCCGGCTTCCGGCGCCAGGATGAAGCGGAACGCCAGCGCCAGCGCCGGTGCGGCGATGCCATAGGGCCAGATCAGCACCACGCGGTAGAGACGCGAGCCGGCGAGCTGCCGGTCGGTCAAGGCAGCGAGCACCAGCGCGATGAACATCGCCAGACCCGTGCTGATCCCGGCAAAGACCAGGCTGGCGGTGATCGAGTTCCAATAGTCGGCGTTGGACAGGATCGAGCGGAAATTGTCGAGCCCAACCCAGATATTGCCGCCGCCCCAGGGCTGCTGCAGCGTCAGCGACCAGTATACGGCCTGGCCTGCCGGCCAGTAGAAGAACGTGAAGATCAGCAGAAGTTGCGGCACCGCGAAAAGGATGCCGATTGTCCACCTGCTGAAGGTAACGCGTTTTTCCATCGGTCCGCCGGCGCCGCTTGACAGCTAGCTGTAAGCAAAGGTGAGATTAATAACGAAATGGCCGCCCGTCGACCCAGGCATGATCTCGAAACGGGAGATCATGCCTGGAAGCGTCCGCGGGCGGCCATGAGTTTGTCAGCGATCAGGGCAGGGTCTTGCCCGGATAGGTCTGGTGGAAGCGGTCGAGGATGGCGTCGCCATTCTTGACCAGCGTGTCGAGACCTTCCTGGACACTGACCTTGTTGGCGAAGATCGCCTGCATCTGCGTGCCGAACTCGGCGCGGATCTGTGTGAAATTGCCCAGGCGGATACCGCGGGTGATCTCGGTCGGCTCGGACGCGGTCAAACTGGCGATCGCGACCTCACGCCCCTTATAGGGCGCCTTGTCGTAGAACCCCTGGCCCTTCATGTAATCGAAGCCCGACTTGGTCACCGGGATGTAGCCGGTGTTGGTCGACCAGAACAGAGCCGTCTTGGGATCGTGGATGAAGTTGAGGAACGCCGCCGCGCCCTTGTATTCCGCATCCGACTTGCCGGAGAGAACCCACAGCGATGCGCCGCCGACGAGCGAATTCTTGCGCTCGGTGCCGGCATAGACCGGCAGTTCGGCGACATCCCAGTTCATACCTTCCTTCTGGGTCCTGCCGACGGTGCCGTGGTCGCCGACCGAGGTCAGGATGACCTGGCAGGTGCCGGACGCGAAGGCCTGGACCATGTCCTGCCCAAGATCCTTGGACTTGATCTTGATCAGGCCGGCATCATACCACTTCTTGAGATCGGTGACATATTGGACGAACTTGGTCTTGTTGACTTCGAGACGGGCGTCGAGGCCGTCATAGCCGTTGTTCTTGGTGGCGATCGGCTGGTTATGGATCGCCGAGAACTGCTCCATCAACTGCCAGCTTTCGTTGGCCGAGATATTGATCGCCATCGGGCATTCATAGCCGGCGTCCTTCATGGCCTGAAGGTCGGCGCCGACGTCTTCCCAGGTCTTCGGCGCTTCGGTCTTGCCGATCTTGGCGAAGGCGTCCTTGTTCCAGTACATCAGCGCGGTCGAGGAATTGAACGGAAAGGACAGCATCTCGCCCTTCGACGTTGCGTAGTAGCGCGCGATGCCGGGGAAATAGTCCGCGTAGTCGATCTTGTAGCCATTCTCTTCCATCAGCTTGTCGGCGGGCTTGTAGGCGCCCGACAGCATCATGGTGGCGGTGCCGACGTCATAAACCTGGACGACGGTGGGCTGTTTGCCGGCGCGGAAGGCGGCGATGGTGTTCTGCAGCGTGGCGTCGTAATTGCCCTGGCTGGTGCAGACGACTTCATAGTCCTTCTGCGATTCGTTGAAGTTCTTGCACATCGTGTCGACGACGCGGGCGAGGTCGCCCGAAAGGCCGAACCAGAAGTCGAATTTCACCGGCTCCGCGAAGGCAGGAACCGCCAGCGCGCTGCCGAGCGCGCCAGCGGCAAGGGCAGCGAGGCCCCGCTTGATGATGGTCATAATTTCTTCCCTCTTGAATGGCTGTTGACAAGGGTCTTGCGCAAATCCTTGCCCGCTCTCTTAGAGAAGGTATGTGACAGTTCTGTTGTGGCCTCTCGGGCCTGTGGACAGCCAGTCTTTCCTCCCCCTTGGCGGTTGCCCCGGCATGAAAACGTCACACCGGCGCCTTAGGTAGCTAGGGCGGCTGTCGAGGACGTAAAGACCATCAAAGGCCGTCATGATTAACCGGCTAAAGGGATGATGAAATGCTGGTGCGGAAGCTGACACATGTACCCGTCGCCGACAGGCAGGCGATGCGCGACGGCCCCCGCGACAGCGCCACGCATTTGCGGCATGCCGCCGCCATTCCCGCCCTCGGCCAGATCGAGATCGGCGGCACTGCGTCGCGCGGGGACTCCGGCGATGCCTTGAAGGTGGTGGCCTGGAACGTCGAGCGGCTCCGTCATGTCGATGCCATCGCCGCAACGCTCGCCGGACAGGCTCCGGACGTCGTGCTGCTGTCCGAGGTCGACAACGGCATGGCGCGCTCCGGCAACGGCCATCCTCTTGGCGTCCTTGCGGAGCGGCTCGGGCATGCCTTCGCCTACGGCGTCGAGTTCGTCGAGCTTGGCGGCGGCAACGAGGGCGAGCGTGCGGCAACCGGCGAGGTCGCCAATGCCGAAGGCTTTCACGGCAATGCCGTAACCAGCGCGTTTCCGCTGCTGCGCCCCTTCCTGGTGCGCCTCGACGCCGCCGGCGGCTGGTTCCGGCCCGAGCACGACCAGCCGCGCATCGGCGGGCGCATGGCGATCGGTGGCCAAGTGCGGATCGGCAACCGCAAGGTGACGGTCGTCTCGGTGCATCTGGAAAACCGCACCGATCCCGCCGGCAGGGCCATCCAGACGCGCCATCTCCTCGACGCTATCGACAAATATGATCCGGAAGCGCCGGTGCTGCTCGGCGGCGACTTCAACACACTGACCGCTAGCCATGAGGAACGCCATGACGACCCGCGAGCGTGGATGGCGCGGCTCGCGGCCGAACCCGGGCGCCTTATCCATGTCGAGCGTCACGAACCGCTGTTCGCGGTCCTTGCCGGGCGCGGCTATGATTGGCAGGCCGCCAACAATCTCGACCTGCCGACCCAGCGACGGGAGGCCGGGACGCCGGTCGGCCGCATCGACTGGTTCTTCACGCGCGGCCTCGAGGCCAGCGCCCCTGCCGTTCTCCCCGCGGTGCTGCCGGGCGGCGGCCCGAGCTCGGATCATGAAGCCCTGGCGGTGACCGTTCGCCTGAAATAGCTGGCTTCGGCCAGAATATCCCGTTGCCGCGGCGCGGCTACGCCAAAGAGGCACGCTGTGGTTGCAGGCGTCTTCATAGATCCTTCAACGGCCAAGCATTAATCACTCATATCTCCGGTTTTATTTCCAAGGGGTTGGGGGAAATAAGATGTTGACGGTCTATAATTGTATCGTGAACCAGCACGATCTGAGACTGGTCGCACTCGCCGCGCTGATCTGCGGTATTTCCTGTTTCTCCGCCGTCAACCTGCTTCACCACATCAGCCGCTCGACCGACCGGAACCGCCTGGTCTGGCTGATGATCGCGGCGACCTCGACCGGCTTCGGCATCTGGGCAACGCATTTCATCGCCATGCTTGCCTTCACGCCGGGCATACCGAGTGCCTACGATCCGGAGCTCTCCGTGCTCTCGCTCGCTGCCTCGGTCGCACTGACGGCGGCCGGCATGTGGATCGCCACCTTGCGGGACGAGTTCGACCATCATCTCGTCGGCGGCGCTATCCTGGGCGGCGGCATTGCAGCCATGCATTACATCGGCATGGCGGCATTCGAGGTCCAGGGCCGGATAGAATGGAACCTGTTGCTTGTCGCCGCTTCCCTGCTCTCCGGCGTGGCGCTCGCGGCGCTGGCGCTGCGTACCGTTCTGCGCCGCCCCTCTCTGTTGGCGACATCGGTCGGCGCGCTGCTGCTGACGCTGGCGATCTGCATCTTGCATTTCATCGGCATGGGCGCCGTCTCGATCTTTCCCGATCCCTCGATCGTCATATCCGAATACACGATCGAGCCGACCTCGCAGGCTTTCGCGGCCGCCGCCGCCACGCTGGTGATCCTGGTGTTGTCGGCATCGGCGCTGTGGATCGATCTGCGCTTTCGCCGCCAGAAGCTCGAGGTCGATCGCATGCACGGCCTGGCCAACGCCGCCGTGGAGGGCCTGATCGTCTGCGACGGCAACCGCATCGTCAGCGCCAATGACAGCATGGGCAAGCTGACCGGCACGGTGGCCGCAATGCTGAACGGCACGGAGCTGGACGGTCTCTTTGACGAACACGCCGTATCCGGCACGGCCAGCCTGGAGGGTCAGCCGCGGGAGGCGGAGTTGAAAAGCCGCGACGGAACGCGAATTCCCGTCGAGCTGATCGCCCGCAGCATCGATTATTGCGGCAAGCCCCACAATGTCATTGCCGTCCGCGACATCCGCGAACGCAAGAAGGCGGAGCAGGAGATCCTTCGCCTCGCCCATTTCGACCCCTTGACGGGACTTGCCAATCGCCGCTCCTTTTCCGGCCGTCTCGACGCGGAAATCGCGTCTATGAACCGCATCGGGAACACCGGCGCAGGCGTCAAGGGCAGGCATCTTGCGCTCCTGCTGCTCGACCTCGACCGCTTCAAGGAGGTGAACGACCTTTATGGACACGGCGCCGGCGATGCGATGCTGCAGAGGGTGGCAAGCTGCGCTGCCGGCGTTCTGCGTCACGGGCAAATGCTGGCGCGCCTCGGCGGCGACGAATTCGCCATCATCGCCCCCAACCTGCCCGACCCGCAGGCGGCGGGTCGCATCGCGGGCGCAGTGCTCGCCGCCATGCGCGAGGAAAACCGGGCAGCCGTCGGCGGCGGTCTGGTCTCGGCCAGCATCGGCATAGCGATCTATCCACTCGATGCCGATGACCAGACCAGCCTGATCAGCCATGCCGACACGGCACTCTATCGCGCCAAGACCGAAGGCAGGGACACCTATCGCTATTTCGAGGCGTCGATGGGTGCCGAGGCCCGCGACAAGCGTGTGATGGAGCACGAATTGCGCCAGGCCGTGGCGCGTGGCGAATTCTATCTCGTCTATCAGCCGCAGAAGGAGATCAGCAGCGGCAGGATGGTTGGCTTCGAAGCCCTGATCCGCTGGCGCCATCCCGAACGTGGCGAGGTCTCACCCGCCATATTCATCCCGGTGGCCGAGGACAGCGGCGCCATCGGGCAGATCGGCGACTGGGTGCTCGAGGCAGCCTGCGAGGAGGCCGCCCGCTGGGAAAACCCGCTCATGGTCGCGGTCAACGTCTCCGCCGTACAGCTCCACAATCCCAATTTCAGCCGCAAGGTCCACGAGACCTTGCTGAAGACAGGTCTTGCAGCGACAAGGCTGGAACTCGAGATCACCGAAACCGCACTGGTGAAGGACATGCCGCGCGCGCTGGCAACCCTGCGGCAGGTCAAGGCGCTTGGCGTGCGCGTGGCCATGGACGATTTCGGAACCGGCTATTCCTCCCTCTCCAACCTGCGCGCCTTCCCCTTCGACAAGATCAAGATCGACTCTTCCTTCATCAAGGCGGTGGACACCAACGGCCAGGTCGCGGCGATCGTGCGCGCCGTGCTGGGGCTGGGGCGCGGCCTTGGCCTGCCGGTCCTGGCGGAGGGCGTCGAGACCCTTGGCGAGTTGAAGTTCCTGGACGCCGAGGCCTGTGAGATCGGCCAGGGCTATTATCTCGGCAAACCGGCGCCGATCGAGGCGTTCGACGACCTGACCGGCCTCGGCAAGCGCGCGCCGCTGCGCGCCGACCGCCAGGATGGCAGCCTCCTGTTGCTCAAGCCAAACATACGTTCGGCGTAAAGCGGTCGCCCGAAACCGAATTCTGTTGAAGCTATGATCCGAGCGCCGTCTCGACCAGCCGTTTGGCATCAGGACCCGACCATTCGGCCGGCCCGTTCATATGGGCAATCAGGCAGCCTTCGCCGTCGATCAGCATGGTGACGGGAAGGCCGAGCGCCAGGCCGCGCGTCTTGAGGTCGTTGAACAGCGCCATCGTTGAATCGCGGTAGTAGCCGAGCGTCGCGACACCGGTATCCTTGAGGAACTTCTTCGGCTTCACATCGTCGCCGGTATCGACATTGACGGCGACGACCTGAAAGGCATCGCTGCCTTTCTCCTTCTGCAGCGCATCGAGCGCCGGCATTTCGGCACGGCAAGGCGCGCACCATGTCGCCCACAGATTGAGCAGCACCGTCTTGCCGGCATGGTCGGCGATCGTCATCGGCTTGCCGTCCGGACCGTTGAAGGCGAGGCGCTTCATGGATTGCGGCGGATCGGCCGGCAACAGCGCCGCAACCTCGCCGGTGGCAGCGGCGGCGATCTTCTTGGCGCGGTCGCTCTTGGCGGCGCAGGCGACGTCGTCCTTGCCGTCGTCGGCGGCCACTTGCGGCGCGGCGTTGTTGCCAGACCGGCTCTCGCTGACATATACCGCGACCGCGCCGGCCAGCACTCCCGCCACCAGGGCGGCGAGGATCAGGCGCGGGGCCGGGAAAAATCTGTTTCCGTCTGCCATTTTCTCAAAACTGCTCCGAAGCACGGGTTTTATAGCGATGAGCGACAAGAAGACCAGCAACCAGATGTGGGGCGGACGATTTGCCTCGGGTCCGGCCGCGATCATGGAAGCGATCAACGCGTCGATCTCGTTCGACCGCAAACTCTATGCGCAGGACATCAGAGGCTCGATCGCCCATAGCGAGATGCTGGCGCAAACGGGCATTATTTCGGCGGCCGATCAAGAAAAAATCGCTCACGGCCTGAACACGATCCTGAAAGAGATCGAGGCCGGCAGCTTCGAGTTTTCGACCCGGTTGGAAGACATCCACATGAATATCGAGGCTCGCCTCGCCGACCTCATCGGTTCGGCGGCTGGCCGGCTGCACACCGCCCGCTCGCGCAACGACCAGGTGGCGGTCGACCTGCGGCTCTGGGTCAAGGACGAGTGCTTTCGCGTCGCCGAAGCATTGAAGGGCCTGATCCGGGCGCTGCTGGAACGGGCCGAGGAACACGCGGCGACCGTGATGCCGGGCTTTACCCATATGCAGGCGGCGCAGCCGGTGACCTTCGGTCACCACTGCATGGCCTATGTCGAGATGTTCGGACGCGATCTGTCGCGCGTGCGCGACGCCATCGAACGGATGGACGAGAGCCCGCTGGGTGCTGCCGCCCTGGCCGGCACCAGCTTCCCGATCGACCGCCACCAGACCGCCAGGGCGCTCGGCTTTCGCGAGCCGATGCGCAATTCGCTGGACAGCGTTTCGGACCGCGATTTCGCGCTGGAGTTCCTGGCGATGGCGGCGATCTGCGCCACGCATCTGTCGCGGCTCGCCGAGGAGATCATCATCTGGTCGACGCCGCAGTTCGGCTTCGTCAGGCTATCGGACTCGTTTTCCACCGGCTCCTCGATCATGCCGCAGAAGAAGAACCCCGACGCCGCCGAACTGGTGCGCGGCAAGACGGGCCGCGTCAACGGCCATCTGGTCGGCCTGCTGACGGTGATGAAGGGCATGCCTTTGACCTATGGCAAGGACATGCAGGAAGACAAGGAATCGGTCTTCGATGCCGCCGAGACGCTCGACCTGATGCTCGCCGCGATGACCGGCATGGTCTCGGACATGACGGTCAACGCCATGGCGATGAAGAAGGCCGCCGGCTCCGGTCACGCCACCGCCACCGACCTTGCCGACTGGCTGGTGCGCACGCTCGGCCTGCCGTTCCGCGAGGCGCACCACGTCACCGGCCGCGCGGTGGCGTTAGCCGAGGAGAGGAAGGTCGGGCTGGAGAAGCTTTCGCTGGAGGATCTGCAGTCGATCAACCCCGGCATCACCCCGGATATTTTCTCGGTGCTGACGGTGCAGAACTCGATCAAGAGCCGCACCAGTTTCGGCGGCACGGCGCCATCGGAGGTGAGGAAGCAGATCCGCGCCTGGAAAAAGCGCATCGCAAAGGCGTAATACCCGGATATTGCGACCAGCAATATGCCGACATTGCGATCGGCAATATCAGGATATTGCGAACAACAATATCCGGGGTGCAATGCGCCGAGAACTCGGCTAAAAGCGGCGGCTGGCAAACGTTTCGGACGGATGGATCGATGACCGGAAGCAGGATTTTGGTGACGCTGACGCTTCTGGTGGCGGTCGCCGCGGTGACGGCCTGCGGCCGCAGGGCCGGCCTCGATACGCCCTACGAGGCGGCCGTGCAGGCCCGCAAGGATGCCGAGAAGGCCAAGCAGCCCGTGCCGCCGGAGCCGGAAAAACCGGTCAAGGACAAGAAGTTCTTCCTCGACCCGCTGATCTAGAGCCGAAGAGAGCGGGTTTGGTCTTCCAAACCTGATCTCACAGTGCCCCAACTTTCCGGAAAACACTCTCGTGAACCATTTCGATTACCGCGACGGCGTGCTGCATGCCGAGGACGTGGCGATACCAGATATCGCCTCGGAGGTCGGCACGCCGTTCTATTGCTATTCGACGGCCACGCTGACCAGGCACTACCGCGTATTCGCCCAGGCCTTTGCCGGGCTCGACGCGCTGGTCTGCTATGCCATGAAGGCGAATTCCAACCAGGCGGTGCTGCGGACGCTGGCGAGGCTCGGCGCCGGCGCCGACGTGGTGTCGGAAGGCGAGTTGCGCCGGGCACTGGCCGCCGGCATCCCGGCCGGCAAGATCCTGTTCTCAGGCGTCGGCAAGACGGCGCGTGAAATGGATTTTGCGCTCACCGCCGGCATCCTTTGCTTCAATGTCGAATCCGAGCCGGAACTCGAACTCCTGTCCTCCCGCGCCGTGGCTCTCGGCAAGGTGGCGCCGATCTCGTTGCGCATCAATCCCGATGTCGACGCCAGGACCCACAAGAAGATCTCCACCGGCAAGGCAGAGAACAAGTTCGGCATTCCGTGGCAGCGGGCGCGTCAGGTCTATGCCCGCGCTGCCGAATTGCCGGGCATCAAGGTTACCGGCATCGACACCCACATCGGCAGCCAGATCACCGAATTGCAGCCCTTCGACGATGCTTTCGCGCTGCTTGTCGATCTGGTCGGGGCACTGCGCGACGACGGCCACGCCATCGAGCATATCGATGTCGGCGGCGGCCTCGGCATTCCCTACCGTGTCGACAACAACCCGCCTCCGCTGCCTGATGCCTATGCCCAGATCGTCAGGAAGCATGTCACCAAGCTTGGGCTCAAGGTGATGTTCGAACCGGGCCGGCTGATCGTCGGGAATGCCGGCATCCTCGTCTCGGAGGTGATCTTCGTGAAGGAAGGCGACGCCAAGAATTTTCTGGTCGTCGATGCCGCCATGAACGACCTGGTCCGGCCGACGCTCTACGATGCCTTCCACGACATCAGGCCGGTCGTCCAGCCGCCGGCCGACACGCCACGCATGATGGTCGATGTGGTCGGGCCGGTCTGCGAGACCGGCGATTATATCGGCCTCGACCGCGACCTGCCCAGGCTGAAGGCCGGCGATCTGGTGGCGGTTTCCACGGCCGGCGCCTATGGCGCGGTGCAGGCCGGCACCTACAACACGCGTCTTCTGGTGCCTGAGGTGCTGGTCGACGGCGACCGTTTCCACGTCGTGCGTCCGCGCCTGACCTATGACGATTTGATCGGGCTGGATTCGGTGCCCGATTGGCTGGCATAGAGCGTTTCACCGTTTCACCGAAACGGCGAGCCGCTCTGTCTCCTTGTTTTGACACAATTCCGTACGGAAAACCGCGCACACTTTTCCTGGAATTGCTCTAGAAGCCGCACAGCCGGTTGAGCTATAGCCGGTTCTGGATGAGCGCCCTTGTGTCGGCGATCCTATCCTCGTCACGCCGATAAAACGTCCATTGCTTGATGCGCTTGGTGCGCAGCAGGCCGGCATGGGTAAGCACGCGCATATGCTCGGAGAGCGTCGCTTGCGTAATGCCGAGCTTCTCCGCGATCAGCAACGCGCAAACGCCGTCCTCGACAAGGTCGCCGTCTGCCTGGGCCGGAAAATGCGCGCGCGGATCCTTCAACCAGTCGAGGATTTGCAGCCTGCGCTCGTTGGCAATCGCCTTGAAGATATCAACCTCTTGCATTTAGCTATTTTGCCAAGTTACTAATTACAGTCAATCCCGAGGAGATCGCCATGCCGCAAGGCAACACCGTCACACGCGAACGCATTGCCGCGATGGAGCCGCGCATTCGCCCTTATATCAGGCGCACGCCGGTGCTGCGCGTCGACATGGCCGACTTCGACCGGCCGCCGCTGACGGTCGACCTCAAGCTCGAATGCCTGCAGCATTCCGGCTCGTTCAAGGCGCGCGGCGCCTTCACCAATCTTCTCGAGCGGCGGGTTCCCGAGGCCGGCGTCGTCGCCGCGTCGGGCGGCAATCATGGCGCCGCCGGCGCCTACGCAGCCATGCGGCTTGGGCACAAGGCGACCATCTTCGTTCCCGAAGTCAGCCCACAGGCCAAGCTGGAGCGTATTCGCGGCTATGGCGCCGAACTGGTCGTTGGCGGCGCCCGCTATGCCGAAGCGCTGGCCGCCAGCGAACGTTTCGCCGAGGAAACCGGCGCTCTGCAGATCCACGCCTTCAATCAGGAAGAGACGCTGGTCGGCCAGGGCACGCTCGGGTTGGAGATCGAGGGCGACCTGCCCGAGATCGACACGCTGCTGGTCGCGGTCGGCGGCGGAGGCCTGATCGGCGGCATCGCCGCCTGGTATGCAGGCCGCATCCGCATCGTCGCCGTCGAGCCGGAAGGCGCGCCGACGCTTCACCGCGCCTTCGAGGCGGGTCACCCCGTCGATGCGCCGGCGGAAGGCATCGCAGCCGATTCGCTGGCGCCAAAGCGCGTCGGCGAAATGATGTTCCCGATCGCCGAAGCCTTCGTCGAGCGCTCCATCCTGGTCAGCGACGACGACATCATCGCCGCGCAGAAAGCGCTGTGGAACCGCGTGCGCATCATCTCCGAGCCGGGAGGTGCCGCCGCTTTCGCCGCGTTGCTGTCCGGCCGCTACGCGCCGGCATCGGGAGAACGCGTCGCCGTGCTGGTCTGTGGCGCCAACGCAAACCCCGCCAATTTCTGATTGCAACCATTTCGGCCGGCTTCACGTTTTTTCAAACTGCCTCGCCTTTGCCGTGTTTGCTGGTATTCTTCGAGTCGTGAGGCTTGGGCTATTTTGTCCGCCTCCACAGCATGATCCCGAAATCAGATCATGCTCAAAGAGATAGAGCCCCATCCCGGGTTTTTTGGGATGGAACAGGCTCTGGGAAGGGCCGATGACGCAACGACCCACCTTCAGCAATGACCGCGGCCTGGCCGGGCGCCTCGCCTTGAGCCGGCTGGCGACACGGGTCTCGATGATGGTCGAGCGTGGCTGGCCGCTGCTGCTCCCGCTTGTCATCGTCGCCACCCTGTTCCTCAGCGCCTCCTGGTTCGGCATTTTCTCCCGGCTGCCGGATATGGTGCGCATCGGCCTTGTCGCCGCATTCGGCGTCGCCGGGCTCGCCGCCCTCTATCCGCTGCGCTTCTTCCGCATGCCAGGTGCTGCCGAGGTCGATCGCCGCATCGAGGCAGCCAACAGGCTGCTGCACAGTCCCGTGCTGACGCAGGCCGACCGGCCAAGCGGCCGGGAAGGCAGCTTCTCCCAGGCGCTCTGGCGCGAGCATCAGAAGCGCATGGCCGCAAAGCTCGACAGCCTCGGGGCCGATTTGCCGCGCACGCGCGTGCCGGAGCGCGACCCCTGGGGGCTGCGCGCCGTGGCGGCACTTCTGCTCGTCACCGCCTTTGCCTTCTCCTTCGGGCCGACGGGCGGCCGGCTAAGCGATGGTTTCATGGCCCATGGCACATACGACATCGTGCCGCCGCGCATCGACGCATGGGTGACGCCGCCGGCCTATACCGGCAAGCCGCCGATCTTCCTGACCGCCGACGCCAACCAGGCGACGCCGACGTTTCATGTTCCCGAAGGTAGCGAGGTCTCCTTGCGCGTCACCGGAGGCTCGGGCGAGGAAACGCTCGCCTATGCCGACAAGGACGGCAACGCCCGCGCCATCGACCCGGCCAGCCAGCAGGCTGCCTCGGCCAAGCCGGCAGCAAGCCCGGCGCCGTCCTCGTCGCCGTCGAAGATACGCCAGTTCACCGGCAAGCTGACCGGCGACGGCACGCTGACGCTGAAGTCGGGTGAGGATCAGCTCGGCCGCTGGGCCTTCGCCGTCGTGCCAGACAAGCCGCCGCAGATCCGCTTCGTCGGCGAGCCCAAGCGCGCCGCCAACGGCGCCTTCGAGCTCAACTACCAGATCGACGACGACTACGGTGCCGCCAACGCCAAGGCGGTGTTCGCGCTGGCCGACCCGCAGGCCCCGGGTGCACGCCCGCTCTACGGCCCACCCGAGATGCCGCTGACGCTGCCGCGCCGCGGCGGGAAGTCGAATGCGGCCAAGACCTCGAAGGACCTGACAGAGCACGTCTGGGCCGGCAGCAGCATCAAGCTGACGCTCGTCGCCACCGACGACGCCGGGCACACCGCGTCGAGCGAGACCAAGACGCTGGTGATGCCCGAACGGCCATTCGCCAACCCGCTGGCCCGGGCGGTGATCGAACAGCGCCGCCTGCTGGCGCTCGACGCCAATGCCAAGCCGCGCGTGCTCGACCTGATGGACGCCATCACGCTGCGGCCGGAAGACACGTTCGACAACATGTCCCACTACCTCGCCATCATGAGCGCGCGCAGCCGGCTGAAGCTGGCCGAAAGCGACGATCAGCTGCGCAGCGAGGTCGCCTATCTCTGGGAAATCGCGCTCGGCATCGAGGAGGGCAACCTCTCTGCCGCCGAAAAGCGGCTGCGCCAGGCGCAGCAGGCGTTGCAGGATGCCATCAAGAACGGCGCCAGCGACCAGGAAATCGAAAAGGCGATGAAGGAACTGCGCGAGGCGATGAACCAGTTCCTGCAGGAATTCGCCGAACGCGCCAAGCAGAACCCGAACGCGCCGCAGATGCAGCAGAATGGCCAGGAACTGCGCCAGAGCGACATCGACCGCATGATGGACCAGATCGAGAACCTGGCGAAGTCGGGCGACCGCGACAAGGCGCAGCAATTGCTGTCGCAACTGCAGGATATGATGAACAACCTCCAGGCCGGCCGTCAGCAGCAGGGCGGTCAGCAGGACAGCGAGATGCGCCAGCAGATGGACAAGCTCGGCGAAATCCTGCGACGTCAGCAGGAGATGATGAACGACACCTTCCGCATGGATCAGATGCAGCGCGGCGAGCGCCAGCGCGGACAGAACCGCGACGAGCAGCTTGGCCAGGGCGGCGGCGAGGACCAGGACAAGCCGGGCGTCGGCCAGGATCGCGATCCGCTCGCCAGGCAGAAGCCGATGACGCCACAGGAATTCGCCGATGCGCTGAAGCAGTTGCAGGAAGGCCAGGGCCAGCTGAAAAGCGATCTCGACAAGCTGAAGAAGGGCCTCGAAGGCATGGGCATGGAGCCCAATGAAGGATTTGGCGAGGCCGGCAAGTCCATGGGCAGCGCCGAGCAGGCGCTCGGCGAGGGCCAGGGCGACGAAGCCGTCGGCCATCAGGGCCGGGCGCTGGAGGCGCTGCGCAAGGGCGCCAAGGACATGATGAAACAGATGCAGGCCATGCAGGGCGACCAGGGCGGCAGCGAGCAAGGCGGACGCCAGCAGAATGCCGACCGCGACCCGCTCGGCCGGCCACGCGCCAGCAAGGGGCCGGATTTCGGCGATTCGGTGAAAGTGCCCGACGAGATCGATGTCCAGCGCGCGCGCCAGATCCTCGAAGCGATCCGCAAGCGGCTCGGCAATGCACTCAGTCCCGATGTCGAGCGCAGCTATCTCGAACGGCTGCTGGAGCTGAAATAGGACGGCCGGAGCAACCGGCTGCTTTTATGCAACGGCAGGGTGGGCTTGCCTGTTGACGAACGCTTCCCGGATCGCCTCTTGCATGCCGTCGATCGCCTCGCCCGACGCGTTCGGGTTGCGATGCATCACCACATTGGAGGAATCGATGTCGCCGAACCCGTCGGCCGACGTCAGCTCACGGCAGCCGTCCGGAATGTTGCTGCGCGAAATCGGCGCGATCGCCAGCCCCGAGGTGACGGCAAGCTTCAGGCCGCCATTGGTGTCACTGGTATAGGCGACGCGATAGGCAAGGCCACGCTGCTCCAGCGATTTGATGGCGAAATCCTTGCACCAGCCGGCCCGGTTGTAGAGCGCGATCGGCACCGGACGCTCCTCATGCATGTGATGCAGGGTCGATGTCACCCACACGGTCGGATCGTGCATCAGCACTTCGCCGCCGGAAGCATCCTGCCATTCGAACACCACGCATAGATCGAGTTCGCCGGCGGCGAGCGACGCCATCTGCGCCCAGGAATGGGCATAGCGCACGGTGACCTCGACCTGTGCGTGGCGCTTCGAAAACGCGCCGAGCGCCCGCGACAGGATAGCGTGGCCATACTCCTCCGGAATGCCGATGCGCACCGGCCCGCCGAGCGGCGCGGCCGCCATCGACGCTGCCGTTTCGTCGAGCAGCGAGACGATGCGGCGGGCATTCACGATGAGTTCGCCGCCGCGCCGCGTCAGTGCGACGCCGCGTGAACCGCGCTCGAACAGGCTGTCGCCGATCAGGCTTTCGAGCTTCTTCATCTGCATCGACACGGCCGACTGGGTGCGGCCGGCCAGTTCCGCCGCCTTGGTGAAATTGCCGGCATCGGCAATGGCCACGAAGGTGCGCAGGAGATCGCTGTCGAGGGTCGGCCTCATGGAATCCGCCATAAGAAAATTTGATCGCTGATATCATTCCAATTCGTTTGCAACATGTCAAACACCGGACGATAGTCGCCTCACCCATTGGATATGCGGCTGCGGAATCAGCCGCGGACCAATCGAGAGTCCTCACTCGTGCCCGCTGCCCGAAACGGTGGCGGGTTCTTTTTGATCTGCAGGCGGGGGCCTCCGGTCATACGCGCGGGAGCCTGAACGCGGATGCAAAATAGGATGGTGCGCGGCATCCTGAGCCTGTGCCTCGGCGTGCTGGTCTTCTCGCTGCAGGATCCGCTCGTCAAGGCGGTGTCGAGTGGCTATCCAGTGACCGAGGTGATGGCGATCCGCTCGATCGTCGCCTTGCCGATCCTGATCCTTCTCGTCCACGCCGATGTCGGCCTGCCGGCAATCCTGTCGCGGCGGTTCGGCCTGCTGACGATACGCGCCTTCATCCAGTTCACCTCCTATACGATGTACTATCTGGCCATCGCCGCCCTGCCGCTGGCCGATGCCGTGGCGCTCTACTTCATGGCGCCGTTGTTCATCATGGCGCTGGCCGGGCCGTATCTTGGCGAGCGCGTCTCCTGGCGCACGCTGGCGACCGTGCTGATCGGGCTGCTTGGCGTCGTCGTGATGGTGCGCCCGGGCGCCGGCCTGTTCGACTGGGCGGCCCTGCTATCGCTGGGCTCGGCGGCGCTCTACGGCTTCTCGCAGTTGATGGCCCGCAAGATCGGCGATACCGAATCGTCCACCGTCATGGCTTTCTATCAGAACGGCGCCTACCTCATCGGTGCTGCCATGGTCGCCGGCAGTTTTCACCTTGCCGGCATCACCCACGCCGTCCATCCGAGCCTGGAGTTCCTGGTGCGGCCGTGGATATGGCCGACGCTGCCGGATTTCCTCAAGATGGCGGCCTGCGGTTTCGTCGCTTCGGCCGGCATGATCCTGTTGTCGCAGGGCTACCGGCTGGCGCCGGCCAACCGCGTCGCCACCTTCGAATACACCGGCATCCTGTGGTCGCCGCTGTGGGGTTTTCTGTTCTTCGCCGAAGTGCCGCGGTCGACGACCGTCATCGGTGCGGCCCTGATCATTGGCGCCGGCCTGCTGGCGCTCAACAGCGGGTTGCGCAAGAGCCCGGCAGCGGCTTTGGCTGCCACCGACCCAGCCTGATCAGGCGAAGCAGATCAGCGCCCGCTCGACCCGCGAGCGGATTTCAGCCAGCGTGAAGGGCTTTTGCACGACATCGAGGATGATGCCGTTCAACTCCTCGGCGCGCTCGCGCTGGTCGGCATAACCGGTCATCAGCAGGATCTTCATCGCCGGGAAAAGCGCGGCCGCCGCGATCGCCATCTCGATGCCGTCCATCTCCGGCATGCGGATATCGGAGACCACGAGGTCGTAGCCGCCATTCGCGGCGCGGATCAGCGAAAGCCCTTGCGCGCCATCGGCGGCGATATCGATTGTATGGCCGGCGCGTTCGAGCGCGCGGGCGGCGAGGGTGCGGACGGATTCATCGTCCTCGACGATCAGAAGCTTTGCCATGGCCGGAATATTTGGCGGCCAAACGTTGACTTTTCCTGAAAGCCCCGGCTGGCCGGCGGGCTAATTTTCTTGGACGCCGTTAAGGCCTTTTTCAGAACCGCCAGGACGAGGCAAAGGCTTTACGCGTCGCCTTTCACAACACCCACGAACGGCAATTCGCGGAAAGCATGTGCAACGTCCATGCCATAGCCGACGACGAAATAATCCGGGCAGTCGAAGCCGACATAGTCGGCGTTGAGCGCGGTCTGGCGGCGCATGCGCTTGTCGAGCAGCACGGCGATGGAACAGCTTTTCGCGCCACGCGACAGCATCAGGTCACGGGTGAAGCTCAGCGTCTTGCCCGATTCGAGGATGTCGTCGATCAACAGCACGTCGCGGCCGGCGACCTCATTGTCGATGTCGCGCAGCACCCTCACCTCGCCGCTGCTGGTGCCGGCGCCATAGCTGGAGATGAAGATGAACTCGACCTCGGGCGACAGGCCGACGTCGTGCATGGCGCGGATCAGATCGGCGGCGAAGATGAACGAGCCCTTCAGCACCGAGATCACCAGGAGATCGTGATAGTCGTGCTCGGCGATCTCCTTGGCCAGCTCAAGATTGCGCCGCGCGATCGCCGACGCCGAAAATAGGACCTCGATGTCCTTGTCGCGTACGATGGGCATTGCTCGTCTTCCCCGGTGATCGCCTACTGCGCAAAAGTGACCAAAACGGTCCTTACGCCGTTCTTAGGCACGTCGAGCCGGCTGGCAAAGCCAAATCTTTCTCCCGACGCCAGCGAATGGCCGGATGTCCCCAACGTATAGCGGGTTGTGCGCCCGTCATTGCCGGTCACCCGGATCTCGAGCGGCGGCAGCTGTGCCGGCTTCGCGCCGTCATTGGCGGCCTCCCCATCGACGAACAGCACGGGATTGGGTCCGGAGGCGTCGACGCGAGAGGTGACGCCCGAAATCGTCAGCGCCGATGTTTGCCCACCGGAGAGAAACGGCGCCTGGCGCACCAGCGCGTGCCCGCCGGAGACCCAGAAGGCGGCAAGGGCAGCGGCGATGCCGGCGATCCAGAAGATCGGCCCGCCGCGCGAGGCCGGCGGCCGCTCCGCCGGCGCCTCGGGCTTGCGCAGCATGTCCATGCCCTCGATGGGCGGCGTGACGATCGCACGCGGCGGCGATGAAACGTTTTCGACCGGGGGCCGCGACATCACCACATAGTCGGCATCGACGATGTCGGCCGCAGGACCGCGCATGAACCGGTCCGCCGCGGCGATTGCCGGAGCATCGGTCATGATTTCGCCGGAAACCGGGCGCGCGGTTCGTTCGTCAGCCATCATGGCCCCAGCGTTGCAGCACGTGTTCGCTTTTCGTTTCTTTTGCGTAAACAAAAATGGTTAACGCTTCCCCACCGGAGCCCTTGTGACGAGCCGAAAGAACCCAGGAATTAACCGCCGGTTAACCATGCCGGCCGATGGTCTTTTCGCAGAACAGGCAGGTTCTGCGCTGCCACGAAATTCAGGTCGTCGAAATTGATTCGCTTCGAAAATGTCGGCCTCCGCTATGGCATGGGTCCGGAAATCCTCCGCGACATTTCCCTGCATATACCGGAGCGCTCGTTCCAGTTCCTGAGCGGGCCGTCGGGCGCCGGGAAGACCACCTTGCTGCGCCTTTTGTTCATGTCGCTGAAGCCGACGCGCGGGTTGATCACCATCTTCGGCAAGGACCGCTCGCGCATCTCGCGCACCGAACTGCCGCATTTGCGGCGCCGCATCGGCGTGGTTTTCCAGGATTTTCGCCTGCTCGACCACATGACCACCTACGAGAACGTCGCGCTGCCGCTGCGCGTGCGCGGGCGCGAGGAAGCAAGCTACCGCACCGATGTCACCGAGCTGTTGAAGTGGGTGGGGCTGGGCGAGCGCATGCATGTGCTGCCGCCCGTCCTGTCGGGCGGCGAGAAGCAGCGCGCCGCGATTGCGCGCGCTCTGATCGAACAGCCGGAGATCCTGCTCGCCGACGAGCCGACCGGCAATGTCGATCCGCCGCTGGCGCGGCGTCTGCTGCGGCTGTTCATCGAACTCAATCGTCTCGGCACCGCCGTGGTGATCGCGACCCACGATCTCGGCCTGATGGAACAGGTCGACGCACGCCGCATGATCCTGGCCGGTGGAAGGCTGGACATCTATGACTGATTTGTCCGTCGAACATCTCCACGAGCACGAGCAGGAAGCCGACACGGCCGAGGCAAGACCACGCGCCCAGCGCAAGATGGCGCCGATCGTGCCGGCGCAGAACATCGCCGGCCGCGCCCTGGTGCTGGTCATCGCCATCATGACTTTCCTGTCCTGCCTGACCTTCGGTGCGGTGACGCTGGTGCGTGATACGGCCTCTGTCTGGGAGAACCAGATCTCGCGTGAGGCGACGATCCAGGTCAAGCCGGCCGACGGCCTCGACATGGAGGCAGCGCTCACCCAAGCTTCGCAGATCGCCGGCGAGTTCCCCGGCGTGAAGTCGACGCGGATCATCGACCGCGAGGCGACCGCCAGGCTGCTGGAACCGTGGCTTGGCTCGGGCCTCAACATCGACGACCTTCCGGTGCCGCGCCTGATCATCGTCACCATCGACGAGAACAGTCCGCCCGATTTCGCCGCCATGCGCGCCGCGATCACGCCGAAGCTGCCGAGCGCCTCGCTCGACGATCACCGCACCTGGGTCGACCGGCTGGTGGCCATGGCCCGCACCACGGTGACCATCGGTATCGCCGTTTTGGCGCTGATGCTGGCGGCGACCGTGCTGACGGTCGTGTTCGCGACCCGCGGCGCCATGGCCGGCAACGGCCATATCATCGAGGTGCTGCATTTCGTCGGCGCCGAGGCGGCTTTCATCGCGCGCGAGTTCCGTCGGCATTTCCTGGTCACCGGCATGAAGGGCGGGGCCGCCGGGGGGGCGGCCGCAGTGCTCGTCTTCATCGTCTTTTCCTGGTGGTCGTCGCGCAACATGGCGACGCCGCAGGCCGACCAGGCCACTGCCCTGTTCGGCAATTTCGCCATTGGCTCGGCCGGCTATTTCGGCGTCGTGCTGATGGTGCTGGTGATCGGCGCACTGACAGCGGCAACCTCCCATGCCACCGTTGTCGCCTATCTCAGCGACATCGACGTCCGCCAACCCGACGCATGAAAAGGGAGCGTGTCTTTGGTTCGAGGGCGCGGGTGGAAACGAGGCGGATCACGGATGGAGAAACCGCGTAACGCAAAGTGCGTCTTTTACCTACCAAAGGCCGCATTTCGGGATTAACGATATGGCCATGGACGTGCGGGATTCGACCGGGACGGCTGGGCAGATGCCAGTGGTGGTTGCTCGTTCGCGCGACCACGGCAAGGTTGGCCGTTTAAAGACGGCAATTCGGATCTCCGCGCTCTCGCTCCTCGTCCTCGCAACCTTGTTTGCCGGCGGCTTCGGCTGGTTCGCCAACAAGGTCAGCCATCTCACCACGCCTGCCAATCCGACCAAAGCCGATGCCATTATCGTGCTGACCGGCGGCCAGTCGCGCCTCGACGCGGCGATGGAATTGCTGGCATCCGGCAAGGGCGAGCGGCTGCTGATCAGCGGTGTGCATCCTTCCGCCAGCCGACGCCAGCTCCAGGCCGCTACCGGCGGTGACAAGAAGCTGTTTTCCTGCTGCGTCGACATCGACCGCGCCGCGCTCGACACGATCGGCAACGCCGAGCAAAGCGCCAAATGGGTGACGAACCATGCCTATGGCACGGTGATCCTGGTCACCAACAACTATCACATGCCGCGCAGCCTGCTGGAAATGGGCCGGCTGCTGCATGGCGCAAGGCTCGAGCCCTATCCGGTGGTCAATTCCAATCTCGACAATGGCGGCTGGCTGACCAAGCCGCGGGCGTTGCGGGTGCTGTTTACCGAATACACCAAATATCTGCTGGCGCTGGCGCGCGGCATCGTGCCGGTGAAGCCGACCCCAGACGGCATAGCGCTGGCCGAAACCGCGGCTGGCGGCTGAACCGGTATCAGCCCTCGGCGGCAGCCCCTGAAATTTCCTTGAGACGCGCGATCTCCTGTTCGAGCTGTTGAATGCGCCGGTCCCGCTCTCCAAGTGCTGCCGCGACATCGGCCGCCTCGAAGCGCTGCGGAATGTGCTGCGGGCAATTGGCGTCCCAGGCCGAAACGGTGAACAGGATGACTTGCTCGGGCCGCGCCTTGTAATCGTGCGGCATCAGCCTCGCCATCAGCTCGGCATCGTTTTCGACGACGCGCGCCGTGCCCCAGATCTTGATGCGCTGGCGCAACATATAGTCGATCAGGAACAGGAAGGCCCTCGGATTGTCGGCAAGATTGCCCTGGGTGATGAATTGCCTGTTGCCGGAGAAATCCGCGAAGCCGATCGTCTTTTCGTCCAGCACCTTGAGAAAGCCGGCAGGCCCACCCCGGTGCTGGATATAGGGCTGGCCCTCGCCATTGGCCGTCGACAGGAAGACGCTGGTCTGCATCGATAGGAAAGCGGCAAGGTCGGGCGTAATGACGCCCTGCCAGCCGCCACGCTCCTCGACCCGCGCATAGGACTGGCGCGAGCCCTTGCGGGCCTGGATCGCCTTGACGGTCGGCGTGAAGGCGACATCGCTGGTGAAAGCATGTGCGTTCATCGAAACCTCCTTGATGTCTCCGGCCCAAGCACTTGAGAGACGGTGCTAAAGCCCGAGCTCCGACAATGTCGGGTGGTCGTCCGGACGGCGGCCGAGCGGCCAATGGTATTTGCGGTCGGCCTCGCCGATCGGCAGGTCGTTGATGCTGGCGATGCGCAGGCGCATCAGCCCATGTTCGTCGAACTCCCAATTCTCGTTGCCGTAGCTGCGGAACCACGAACCTGAGTCATCGTGCCATTCATAGGCGAAGCGCACGGCGATGCGGTTGCCGTGGAAGGCCCAAACCTCCTTGATCAGCCGGTAGTCAAGTTCGCGGCTCCATTTGCGGGTCAGGAAAGCCTGGATGGCATCGCGGCCCTGCAGGAATTCGGCGCGGTTGCGCCAGCGGCTGTCGGTCGTATAGGCGAGCGCGACCCGTGCCGGATCGCGGGAGTTCCACGCATCCTCGGCCAAGCGCGCCTTCTGCGCTGCGGTCTCGGCGTTGAAGGGCGGAAGCGGCGGGCGGCTTTCAGACATGGGATTCCTCTGCGTCATGAAGAATGGGGACCCGGCTGACACCGCCGGCCCTGCCCTCATTCAGGCAGCATCGCGGGCGGAAACAACCGGAAAATCGATCGCGGTGCGGGCAACTTCGTTGATATAGTTGGTCCAGACGTTCAGGGCGACATGCTGAACAATCTCGATGATCTGCCCATCATCGTAGCCCGCCAGCCTTACAGCGGCGAGGTCTTCATCGCCGACATGTCCGCGGCTTTGCGCAACCTTGGCGGCAAAACGCACCGCCGCGGCCGCCTTGGGATCCGTGGAACCGCCATGGCGGTTGGCGATCATCTCGGCGTCGTCGAGCTTGGCGAGATTCTTGCCGAGATAGCTGTGCGCGGACAGACAATAACTGCAGCCATTGATCTCGGCGACCGCCAGCGCGATGCGCTCACGCGTCGGCGCCGGCAGCCGGCCCTTGGCCAGCGCACCCGACATGCCGAGATAACCTTCAAGCGCGGCTGGACTGTTGGCGACCATCCGAAACAGGTTCGGCACGACACCGAGCTGTTTTTCCACCGCCTGCAGCATGGGCTGCGCGGCTGCGGGAGCGGTGGCGATGGACGAAGGCGTGGCGATGCGGGGCATGGGAATTCCTCTGGATTTGCCCCTCCTATATGCATCCTTCCATCTTGCGGATGTAGATGCCATAACTGCAATTCATCCTTCCAATTTCTGGAAAAACTATGGATCGCCTCGAAGCCATGTCCCTTTTCGTCGCGGCGGCGGAGTCCGGCAGCCTTTCCGCTGCCGCGCGTCGTCTGGGCACTCCTCTAGCGACTGTCAGCCGCAAGGTCTCCGAACTGGAACGGCATCTCAAGACACGCTTGTTGAACCGGTCGACACGGCGGCTGACGCTGACCGACGCGGGCCATGCCTATCTTGCCGCCTGCCGTCGTATCCTGGAGGACGTCGGAGACGCCGAGCGTACCGCCGGCGGCGAGTACAGCGCACCGACAGGTGGGCTGATCATCACCGCGCCGATCGTTTTCGGCCGCCTCCATGTCCTGCCGGTCGTCACCGCGTTCCTCGCCGCTTACCCGCAGGTGGATATCCGCCTGACGCTCGGCGACAGAATAGCCCAATTGGCCGAGGACCATATCGACCTCGCCATCCGCATCGGCCGGCTGCCGGACTCGCGGATGGTCGCGACCAGGGTCGGTTCGATCCGGCATGTCGTCTGCGCAAGTCCGGCGTATCTGGCCGAGCACGGGGCGCCGAAAACCCCGAAAGACCTTGAAACGCATAGCTGCATCACCTTCGAGGGCCTAGGCTCACTCGCCACATGGACCTTTGCGGTGGACAAGTCTGATGTTCCTGTCCCTGTCCGTTCCAGGCTCCGCGTCAACACCGCCGAGGCGGCGATCGATGCGGCGACCGCGGGGGTCGGGATGACGCGTGTGCTCTCCTACCAGATCGTCGCCGCTGTACGCTCAGGGGCACTGCAGCCCGTACTCGAGGATTTCGAACCTGAGCCGTGGCCGGTAAACCTGGTGCACGCCGGCCAGGGCCGACTGCCGGTGAAACTGCGCGCCTTCCTGGACTTTGCCGGCCCGCGCCTCAGGGAACGTCTGGCGCAGGCGACCTGGTAGAATGAGCCGTATCGTACCGTTTCCTTTTTGCGCCTGCTTGGTGTAACCAACGCACACTTCCTCACCGGACCTCCCCCATGCTCTATGTCAGATCGCTGGCGTTCAACTTCGTCTTCTACGTCAATCTGATCGTCCAGATGATCCTCTGGACCCCCTACTATTTCCTGTCGCCGCGTCACCGCGCTTGGTTCGTGCCGAAATTCTGGTCGCGCACCTGCATGTGGCTCTACGACAAGATCGCCGGAACGAAGAACGACATCACCGGGCTGGAAAACCTGCCCGAGGGTTCCTTTATCCTGGCACCCAAGCACCAGTCGTTCTGGGACGCGATCGCCTTCTTCCCATTCCTCCAGGATCCGCTCTATATCCTCAAGCGCGAGCTGACCTGGATCCCGTTCTTCGGCTGGTACATCCTGAAGATGCGCATGATCCCGGTCGATCGCGGCAGCCGCTCCAAGGCCCTGAAGGCGGTGGTCGCGGCGACCAGGGAGGAACTGGCGCGCAACCCGCGCCAGCTGATCATCTATCCCGAAGGCACGCGCCGCGCGCCGGGCGACGAGCCGGCCTACAAATACGGCATCGTCGAAATCTATGCGCAACTTGGCGTTCCGGTGGTGCCGGTTGCCCATGTCGCCGGCCTCTATTGGCCGCGCCGCAAGTTCCTGCGCTATCCCGGCACCATCAAGGCGCGCTTCCTGCCGCCGATCCCGCCTGGCCTGGGCAAGGACGAATTCATGGCGCGGCTGATCGGCGACACGGAAGCCGCCTGCGACCAGCTCCTCATCGAAGCCTCCCAAGCGCCGAATCCGCCGGCCTTGCCGCCGACAGCGGTGAAGCGGCTGCGGGAGCTCGGCGCGAAATCCTGAGCTTTGCTGCCAGGCAATCAGCCGAACACAGCCAGTACCGTGGTCAGCACCAGCGTCGCGGCGAAGACCAGATTGATGACCCGGGATGCCACCGGCCGGCGCAGAAAGCGCGCGAATGCCGCGCCCGCGAGCAGCCACACGGCATGGATGACAATGATCATCGCCGCCAGGACCGTCAGCTTCAACGATAGGCCAAGCTCAGCGGCGCCTTGCTTTGGAGCGGCGCCGGCAAACACGGCGGCGATCGCCACATAGGCTTTTGGATTTGCTATCGCCAGGAGAAACCCGGCCAGCCATGTCGGGCGCGACGTCTCGGCGGCATGGGCCGCCAGTGGCGGGGCGGTGGCGATCCTGAACGCGAGATAGAGGATATAGGCGGCGGACGCGACAGCCAGCACCGGCGCCAACCTTGGCATCGAGGTCAGCGCCGCCATCACCCCGGTCGCCACGACCAGCAGCACGGCGACGGTGCCAAGCACGATCCCGCAGGTGTAGCGCAGCGAGTGGCGCAGGCCGAAGGCGGCACCGACGGCGGTGACGCTTATCGTCGCCGGCCCCGGACTGCCCATGACGACAGTGGCGGCAAGCACCAGCGCGAGCAGCTGAGGCCAAAGCTCCGGCTGCGAAACAAGTGGTCCGGCCATCCGATCCTCTATCCTGCCCCGTGCGAAGGACGGTATGGCAGGCGATGCGGATCGTCTTGGACGTTCGTGCGCCGGTGGTTGCCGGAAGCGTCAGCCGCTCGCTTTGTCGAGTTCGGCCATGTCGTCCGCCGTCAGTTTCAGCGATACTGCCCTGATCAGGCTATCCATCTGGTCAGGCTTGGTCGCACTGGCGATCGGTGCGGTGATACCGGGCCGCGCGATCACCCAGGCAAGCGCCACTTCCGCCTGCTTGGCGGAATGCCTTGATGACACCGCGTCGAGTGCCGCAAGGATGCGCATGCCTCGCGCATTCAAATAGCTGCCGACATCCTCGCCGCGCTCGCTTTGGCCAAGATCTGCCTCATTGCGGTATTTGCCGCTCAGAAAACCCTTGGCCAGGCTGAAATAGGTGATGACGCCGATATCCTCGGCCACGCAGAGATCGTGCAGCGGGCCGTCGAAGGACGAGCGATCGTAGAGATTGTATTCCGGCTGCAGCACTTCGTAGCGCGGCAGGCTGCGCAGGCTCGCCACGTCGAGAGCGGCACGCAACTGGCCGGCGTCGAGGTTCGAGCAGCCGACATGACGGACCTTGCCTTTGGCGAGCAGCTTTTCGTAGGCGCCAAGTGTTTCCTCATAAGGCGTGGCCGGATCCGGCCAGTGCGACAGATAAAGGTCGATGACTTCGGTCTGCAGGCGCTTCAGTGACGCATCGACGGCCTTCTCGATATAGGCGGCGGAAAGATCCTTGTGACCCTGCCCCATATCCGAGCCGACCTTGGTCACCACGATCACCTTGTCGCGATTGCCGCGGTCTTTCATCCATTTGCCGATGATGGTTTCCGATTCGCCGCCCTTGTGACCGGGCACCCAGCGCGAATAGGCGTCCGCCGTATCGACCGCGTTCAGGCCAGCGCCGACGAAGCGGTCGAGCAGGTCGAACGAAGTCTTCTCGTCCGCGGTCCAGCCGAAGACATTGCCACCCAGAACCAGCGGCGCGATGGAAAGGTCGGTGCGACCGAGACGGCGTTTCTGCAAGACGGATCTCCGTGATTGGCAGGGCGGATGCCGCCCGTTGGCTGGGTTCGCAGCCTAACCTAGGTCTCGCGGCTTCGGGGTCAAAGGCCTGGCCGCCTTTTCCGCAGAGCCAGCGCTTCACAAAGGCGCTATCTCCCGCGCCACCTCTTCCAACCAGTGATCGCGAATGCCGAGTGCTTCCAGGTGCTTCAGCGTGCTGAGGACATAATCCTCGTTGTCGCCGGACTGGCCGGCCGCGCCCCGCACCACCGCTGCCGCATCCGCCGCGTCGAGCGCGCCGGCATATTGCTCATGCTTGCGGTCGACGACATAGGCCACCGCTTCGACTGTCCCGCCACCATCGAGGCGAACCTTCAGCGTCCGCTCGAGATAGACGCTGGTGACGAGCTCCCGCTCGCGCAGATAGGCAATGACCTCGTCGCGCAGCTCGCCAGGGACGCGGAACGCCAGGCCGACGCAGGAACCGCCATGGTCGAGGCCGAGCACCAGTCCGGGCCGCTGGCGCGTGCCGCGATGCACGAAGGAATAGACACAAAGCGAGCGCCGGTAGCCGTGCAGGTGGGCCCGTCGTGTCTCGACATGCGCGAAACCGGGCCGCCAGATCAGCGAACCATAGCCAAACACCCAAAAATCGCCCATATCGCCGCGCCTGATTGCAAAAAGAATGACAATGCTTCACCGGAAACCGGTGTTTTTTCCGCCCGTCCCCGTCTACCTATTCGTCAACATCTACCTGGTGTTGCCGGAATCGAAGGTCCGTTCACGATACCCATTGCGTTAATGAGAGCCAAAGCATGACGTCAAGTGACGAACGCCAACCAAAATCCCGCCGCGGCCTGTTCTGGCTTGTGGCGTTTATCGTTGTGCTGTTCGCCATCTACAGCGCCGGCTGGTTCTATCTGGCCAACAGGGTCAGGACCGAGGCCGACAAGGCGGTTGCCACGCTCAACAAGAGCGGCATTGAGGCCGGTTGCGCCAATCTCCAGGTCAGCGGCTATCCCCTGAACTTCACGGTCTCCTGCGACAATCTCGCCTACGAGGACGATGCCAAGAACATTGCCGCCTCCGCCGGCTCCTTCAATGCCGTCGCCCAGATCGTTCAGCCCTTGTCGCCGGTCGCCAGTCTGCGCGGTCCGCTCAGGACTTCCGTCCCGGGCATGATGCCGCTGTGGATCGACTGGGACAACCTGCAGGCCAATGTCAAATTGTGGTATCCGCTGCCGCACCGCATATCGCTGCAGGCCGAAGGCCTGTCGGGCCAGACCGATCCGGCCGACGACACCGACCCTGTCGAACTGTTCAGCGCCGGCAAGGCATCGGGCCAATTGCAGCCGAATGGCGGGAATCTCGACTATGCCGGCAGCTTTGGCGATCTGGAGATCGACGCCGACGCGATCGGTGGCCGCGTGCTGCCGGCGCTCGATGCAAGCGGCGACGTCACGCTGAACAACGGCGTTGCGCTGGTCGGCACGCAGGTGAAAAGCCTGCGCGGCCAGAGTATCGAGATCCGCAACCTCGATTTGTCGTCGGGGACGGCGCGCGTCACCCTTTCCGGGCCGCTGTCGGTCGATGCCGAAGGTCTGGTCAATGCCGATCTGATGATCAGGATCAAGGATCCCAAGGCCGTGGCGACCATTCTGGCCGGCGCCATACCCGAGCAGAAGAACGCGATCGAACAGGGTTTCGCAGCACTCGCCATGCTCGGCAGCGAACCGTCGATGCCGCTGAGGGTCGTCAAGGGCAAGGCCTCGCTCGGCTTCATTCCGCTGGGCAAGCTCAAGCCTGTCAATTAAGCATTCCGGCATGGACAGACCGGCAAAGCTTCTGAGCGTCGGCGCGCTGACGCTCGATACCATTCTTCGGGTCGACACCCTCCCCGCGCATCAGGGAAAATTCATCGCCTCCGACGGCGTCCAGATCGCCTCCGGCATGGCCACGAGCGCTGCCTGCGCCGCGCATCGCCTCGGCGCGGAAGTGTCGCTGTGGGCGAGCGCCGGCGATGATCCGGTCGGCGATCAGCTGATTGCCGGGATCGAGGCGGAGGGCGTCGATTGCACCCATGTCCGCCGCGTCAGCGGCGCGCGGTCGGCGCTGGCTTCGATCCTGGTCGACGCGCATGGTGAGCGCATCATCGTGCCGTTCTACGACAGCAAGGCCCAGGCCGATCCCGATGCGTTGCCGGTCGCCGACCTCTCCGCGTTCGATGCCGTGCTGGCCGACGTGCGCTGGCCGGGCGCGGCGGCACTTGCCCTGAAGGCCGCCCGCGCCGCCGGCCGTCCGGCCATCCTCGATGCCGACACAGCGCCGCTGGCGGTGCTGGAGCAGCTGTTGCCGCTGGCCTCGCACATCGTCGCCTCCGAGCCGGCGGTCCGCATCATTTGCGGCCAGGCGCTGGATCTGGAGACCGCTTGCGCCGACCTTGCCTCCCGCACCGATGCCTTTGTCGCGGTGACCGCCGGCGCGTCCGGAACATGGTGGTCCGATCGTGCGAGCAGAGGCATCCGCCATGTCGACGCGCCGAGGATAAAGGCGGTCGACACGCTGGCCGCCGGCGATGTCTTTCACGGCGCCTTTGCCGTCGGGCTGGCGGAAGCCATGCCCGCCGAGCAGGCCTTGCGCTTTGCCAGCGCCGCCGCCGCGCTCAAATGCCTGCGCTTCGGCGGCAGGCTCGGCGCGCCAAACCGGGCCGAGACACTGGCCATGGTCGCCGCGACCTGGCCTGGACAGGCTTAGCTTTTTGCAGGATGCTCGACGGCCTGGCGGCCGAAATCGGGCGCGTCGATATCCTGGCCGGCCTCGATGATCGAGCGGCGCACGGCGCGCGTCCGGGTGAACAGGTCGAAGAGCTTGTCGCCGTCGCCCCAGCGGATCGCCCGCTGCAGGAACGCCAAATCTTCCGAGAACCGCGCCAGCATTTCGAGGATGGCATCCTTGTTGTGCAGGCAGACGTCCCGCCACATTGTCGGGTCGGAGGCGGCCAGACGCGTGAAGTCGCGAAAACCGGAGGCGGAATATTTGATTACTTCCGTCTTGGTCACCGATTCCAGATCGTCGGCGGTACCGACGATGTTGTAGGCAATGATGTGTGGCAAATGCGAGACGATGGCCAGCGTCATGTCGTGATGCTGGGGGTCCATCGTGTCGATGTTGGCGCCGCAGCGGCGCCAGAATTCCGATAGCTGCTCCATTGCGTCCGGATCGGTATCCGGCAGCGGCGTAAAGATGCACCAGCGATTGTCGAACAGGTCGGCAAACCCGGCGTCCGGCCCCGATTTTTCGGTACCGGCCAGCGGGTGTCCGGGAATGAAGTGGACGCCATCAGGCACATGCGGCTGCATCTGCGCGATGACAGAGGCCTTGGTCGAGCCGACATCGGTGAGGATCGCGCCCTTTTTCAGCGCCGGCGCGATTTCCTCGGCGACCGCGCCCGATGAGCCGACGGGTACCGAGACGATGACCAGATCGGCGTCGCGAACAGCTTCTTTCGCATCCGTGGTGTAGGAGGAGCCGAGCCCAAGCTCTTCAGCTCGCGCCAGTGTCGCGGCGCTGCGGGTCGAGATGGCGACATGGCTGGCAAGACCCTCGCGGCGAATGACGCGGGCCAGCGACGAGCCGATCAGGCCGATGCCGACCAGCGCGATCTTTTCAAACATCGGTGATGTCATGGTGTTTCCAGCTCTGGGCGTTCCAGCTTTTTTGGCGTTCTGGCTTTTCGGCGTTCTAGCTTTTCAGGAATGTCGTGAGCGCGGCGACAACGCCGCGATTGGCCTCTTCGGTGCCGACGGTCATGCGCAGCGCGTTGGGAAATCCGTAGCCGGAAACGCGCCGCAAAATATAGCCGCGCGCCGTCAGGTAGTCGTCGGCCGCCGCCGCGGAATGCTTCTGGTCGTCGGGAAAATGGATGAGGATGAAATTGCCGACGCTGGGCGTCACCCGCAGCCCAAGTCCGGTCATCTCCTGGCTCAGCCAGGCGAGCCAGGTCTCGTTATGCGCCACGCTGCGCTCGACATGGGCACGGTCTCGGATCGCCGCGATGCCGGCCTCGATCGCAGTCGCATTGACGTTGAAAGGGCCGCGCACGCGGTTGATCGCATCGACGATGTGCATCGGCCCGTACATCCAGCCGAGCCGCGCCCCGCCGAGGCCGATCTTGGAGAAGGTGCGCGTCATCACCACGTTCTCGGTACTGCCGACCAACTCGATGCCCGCCTCGTAGTCGTTGCGGCGGACATATTCGGCATAGGCCGCGTCGAGCACCAGAAGCACGTTGCGCGGCAGGCCGGCATGCAGCCGGCGCACCTCCTGGAACGGCACATAGGTGCCGGTCGGATTGTTCGGATTGGCGAGGAACACGATCTTCGTGCGCGGCGTAATTGCGGCCAGTATCGCATCGATGTCGGCGCGCTCGTCGGTCTCCTTGACCGCGATCGGCGCGGCACCAGCCGACTGGATGTAGATTTTGTAGACCATGAAGGCGTGTTCGGTGAACACGGCCTCGTCGCCCGGCGCGAGGTAGGTCTGCGCCAGCAGGCCAAGGATCTCGTCGGAACCGTTGGAGCAGATGATGTTCTGCGGGTTGAGGCCATGCACCTCGGCGATCGCCTCGCGCAGCCGCCTCGCCGTGCCATCGGGGTAGACGTCGAGCTTTCCCGCAACCTCCCGCGCGGCCTCGATCGCCTTCGGCGACGGACCGAGCGGGTTCTCGTTCGACGACAGCTTGTAGACCTTGGCGACCCCGGCCGGCGCCGTGCTCTTGCCGGGCACGTAGGCATCTATGTCCATGATGCCCGCGCGCGGCGTTGGACGTGCCCGATCCGGTATCTGGTTCATTTTTTTCAAAATCCGTCGAAATCGCCTCCACCCGGAGGCCGCTGCGGAAATACAAGCCATGGCCCGCAATGTCGAGAGGTGCCATTGGTGCCGGCGGCCGGCCCAGCAACCGGCTCAACTGCCGGCCCAGTGACCGGCTCAGGACCGGCCCGGGACCGGCATTGACGGCGAGCCAGGCGAGTTCTAGAAGGACAGCGACAGTTCCGTGGTGATTTGGCCGGTCGGCTTGCAGCCACGTTAAACAATTCGCTAAAGGGCCGTTTGCGTGACGTAACCGGCTTTGCGAAGGCAATGCCGGTTTTTTGTTGTCCGCTGCCGGCCGGACGAACGCATCGGCGACGCGGAGATCGGCAGCGATTTCCGCGAAAGCACGGTGCAACAAGAGAGAATTGATGGCCGCTCTGCGCGCAGGAAAGACCAACAACGAGTTCGACAAGCCGTCGAGCCCGGTGTTGCGTTTCGGGTCCGACAAGCCGCTCAAGCTCGATGCCGGCACGCTGCTGTCGCCGTTCCAGATCGCTTACCAGACCTATGGCACGCTGAATGATGCCCGCTCCAACGCCATCCTCGTCTGCCATGCGCTGACCGGCGACCAGCATGTCGCCAGCACCAATCCGGTGACCGGCAAGCCGGGCTGGTGGGAAGTCCTGATCGGCCCGGGCCGGATCATCGACACCAACCGGTTCTTCGTCATCTGCTCCAACGTCATCGGCGGCTGCCTGGGTTCGACCGGCCCGGCATCGACCAACCCAGCCACCGGCAAGCCCTATGGGCTCGATCTGCCGATCATCACCATCCGCGATATGGTGCGGGCGCAGCAGATGCTGATCGACCATTTCGGCATCGAGAAGCTGTTCTGCGTGCTCGGCGGCTCGATGGGCGGCATGCAGGTGCTGGAATGGGCATCGAGCTATCCCGAGCGCGTCTTCTCGGCGCTGCCGATCGCCACTGGCGCGCGCCATTCCTCGCAGAACATCGCCTTCCACGAGGTCGGCCGGCAAGCCGTCATGGCCGACCCGGACTGGCATGGCGGCAAATATTTCGAGCACGGCAAGCGCCCGGAAAAGGGTCTGGCGGTGGCGCGCATGGCCGCCCACATCACCTATCTGTCGGAAGCCGCCCTGCACCGGAAATTCGGCCGCAACCTGCAGGATCGCGAAGCACTGACCTTCGGCTTCGACGCAGACTTCCAGATCGAGAGCTATCTGCGACACCAGGGCATGACCTTCGTCGACCGCTTCGACGCCAATTCCTATCTCTACATGACGCGGTCGATGGACTATTTCGACCTCGCCGCCGACCATGGCGGCCGGTTGGCGGACGCCTTTGCCGGCACCAAGACCCGGTTCTGCCTGGTGTCCTTCACCAGCGACTGGCTGTTTCCGACCGAGGAGAGCCGCTCGATCGTGCATGCGCTCAACGCCGCCGGCGCCTCGGTATCCTTCGTCGAGATCGAGACCGATCGCGGCCATGACGCCTTCCTGCTCGACGAACCGGAACTGTTCGCCGCCATCAACGGCTTCATCGGCTCGGCGGCAAGGGCGAGAGGGCTCAGCGCATGATCCCGAACAGTTGCAGACTTTCCGGATCGAGATCATGTGCCAGGCGTCAGCGCATGACCCCGAAAAGTTGCAGGTTTTTCGGATCGAGATCATGTGCCAGGCGTCAGCGCATGACCCCGAAAAGTTGCAGACTTTTCGGATCGGGATCATGCGCCAGGCAAGGGGCGACATCATGAGCGTCAACGGCAACCAGCGCGTCGACCTCGAGGTCGTCGCCAACCTGATCCCGCCGCAGTCGCGGGTGCTCGACGTCGGTTCGGGCGACGGTTCGCTGCTCGAATTGCTGCAGGACACCAAGCAGGTCGACGGCCGCGGGCTTGAATTGTCGCAGCGTGGCGTCAACGAATGCGTGGCGCGCGGCCTCTCGGTCATCCAGGGCGATGCCGACAAGGATCTCGAATTCTATCCCGACAAGGGCTTTGACTTCGTCGTCCTGTCGCAGACCTTGCAGGCCACCCGCAACCCGAAGCTGGTGCTCGACGAATTGCTCCGGATCGGCAACCGGGCGATCGTGTCCTTCCCCAATTTCGGCCACTGGCGGGTGCGGCTGTCACTGTTCGTCAAGGGCCGCATGCCGGTGACCTCGGACCTGCCCTATTCCTGGTACGACACACCCAACATCCACTTCTGCACTATCCGGGACTTCGTCAATCTGTGCGAAGAGCTTGGCGCTACGGTGGAAAAGGCAACCGCGCTCGACGCCAACGGTCAGAAGATCGGCCTGTCGATGCCCTGGTGGTTCTGGAACTTCTTCGGCCAGCAGGCGGTGTTCCTGCTGAAACGATAAGGCACCACGCATCTAGTCCAGGACATCGGTGGCCTTGTGCGGATGTTCGACACCGTCGACGAAGATGACGTCGGATTGCGAATTGTCGGTCCGCAGGGCGAGGATCGCCTGATAGGCCGGCGAATTGTACCAGCCGCGCACATGCTCCCTGTCGGGGAATTCGATGATGATGAGGTGGCCTTGCCAGTCGTTCTCTATCACCTCGACATCGCCGCCATGGACCAGGAACCGGCCACCGAAGGGCTCCAGCGTGGCATCGATCTTGTGCAGATATTCGACAATCTGCGGACCCATTGTGGCTTGGCGCATATGGGCAACGGCGTAGGCGGTCATGATCTTACTCCCTTCGGATCGAAGCCGATCGGCCGGCCTCGCTAGAGCATGATGCCGAAAGGTGTGAAGCGGTTTTCGGATCATGCTCCGTCTCTAGGACAATCTGCCCAAGCTCCCGCGGCGATGCGATTACGTCTGACGTAAAGGAATGTATGCAATTCCGCTCCGGGTTTGGCCATCTTCGCAAGATTGATTCCCGGGAGGACTGATTCGCGGAAGACTGATTCACGGGAAGACTGGAGGGCGACGGTGTTGCATTTGAACCGCGCGCTGCACCAATTCGTCGTCTCGCGCGCGATTGTACCGTTGCACGACGCGTGACAGGAGCGGCTGTTTTTTATAGCTTCCGCCAAATACGACCGAGGAGTCACGGAGGGGGAGTCCGATCCATTCGACCATCCTGAAGATCCATAGACCGGACAGGAAGCGCACATTTGCGCTGGAAGCGGCTGACGCGCCATGACCGCGAAAACGGAGCGCTCTCCCCTCATCACGGTCATTACGCCGACCCACAATCGACGCGACAAAGTGTTGCGCGCCGTCGAAAGCGTGCTTTCCCAGAGCATGCCTAGGCTTGAGCATATCGTCGTCGACGACGGCTCCACCGATGGTACGGAGGCGGCGCTGGCCCGTATTCGCGATCCTCGGCTGATCTATGTCGGCGCGAAATGGCGGGGCGCCAACGCCGCCAGGAATGCCGGCATCGAGCGGGCGCGGGCGCCGGTGGTGACCTTCCTTGATTCGGACGACGTCTACTTGCCGCATCGGGTCGAACGGACCTTGAAATGGTTTGATGACAATCCGGCGCTTCAGGTGCTGCTCTCTTCATACGTTTCCCTGAAGGGAAACCGAGCCACCAACAGCGTCAACCGGACTGCTTTTCTGAGCCCATCAATGCTGGAGCGAGCGGTGGTGGCACAGACGGCCTTCGTCGCCGGCTCTGCGATAACGGCCCGTCGCGACGCCTTGCTGGCGATCGGCGGCTACGACAGCGACATCACCCGGATGCAGGATCGGGAATTGTTGCTGCGCCTGGCAAGACGCTTCGGCGCGCAATTGTCCAGGGATATCGACTGGACGAAACACAGTTCGCAGAATTCGATTTCTGGCCGCAGGGCGGGTTACGTCGAAGCCTATGCGGACCTGATGGGCAAACACCCGCATATCGCCCGCTGCTACCCTCACGTCCCGCCGTTCATGATCACGCGGCAGATCATCGCCGATCTTCTCAAAGGTCGGATACCTGAGGCCTTCGCAGGCTACATGGCTAACCGCTCGTCGGAAGCGCTTGGCTATTCATTGCCGGAACTGATCAATGGCTACGTCCATGGCCGGCGTTGGCGTCGCGATCTCTACGATGAAGTTCGCGACTAATTTGCTGCGTCGCCGGCGCGGCCGACGATCTACCGGTCGAGTTCCGGGAAATACGGATCAGACAGGAACCGCCTGTCCCGCTCGCCTTGCAGGCAGTCGATCGGTGCATCCGTCTCGATGGGGGTGACCTTGGCCTTGTCCTGAATGCCGCTCACTTCGAGGATCAGCTTGCGCCGGATCGCCGTCGAGAACTCCGCGGACGCATAAATCGGCAGCACGAAGGAACCAGGCCCGCCGGTCACGCACTGCGCATAATACCGGTCGAGATGGCTGAAGGTCGGCGACGGCTTGATCAGGATCGGCAGACCGTTGATGATTATGCCTTTGGCAACGGCCGCATCGCGCGTGGCGGTGACCGGCGGCCCGATATTGTTGGGACCGTCGCCCGATATGTCGATGACGCTGCGTTCGCCGGCGAAATCCGTCCTGTCGAACAGCCCGGCGCCGAAGGCGAGCGCGGTCGAAATCGAGGTGCCGCGAAAACTCCGGAACGGGCGCGCCGCGACCTTGTCGGCAAAGCGGTTGGCGCTCTCGGCGCTGTCGATGACCTGCCAGCTGATGACCGCGTCATCGCGCACCGTGCCGGCCCATTCGAAATAAGCAATCGCGATCCGGCCTGTATTGCCGGAACGGACAGCCTGGATGAAGTCGGGATGCCGCAGCGCTTCGACATAGCCGGCGCGTTGCAGGGCGAACTCCGTCTCGTCCATCGACAAGGAGATGTCGACCGCCAGCACCAGCTCGACGTCGACGGCCAATGCCTCCGGTGGCGAGCCGACGGGAGTTGCCTGGGTGCAGGCAAGGCAAGCAAGCAGGCGCAGCGCATCAAGCATGGCCAATGCCAGGTTGTTTCTGCAGGAAATCTTCCATTGCGATCACGGCAAAATAAGGTTTTGCCCCCGCAACCGGAGAAAACGCCTATTTTTTGCGATGAGCCGCTACCGGCGGCGGTTCGATCGCGCCGGCCCTGACATGGACAGGCTTCAGCGCCGGCGCGTCGGGATCCTTGACGATCGTCAAGCCGCGCGGAAAGAATTGGTTGTTGTGCTGGCCGCGCCCGATGTTGATGATCGCGGTTCCCTTCAGGTGCTTTTCCAGCATTGCCAGCACACGCCGCAGCGACGGGCCGTCGAATGCGTCCATCGCTTCGTCGATGATCACCCATTTCGGCTGCCGCAAGGCGAGCCTGGCCACGCCCAGCAAGCGCTGTTCGTCATCGCCCAGCTCATGGTCCCAGCGCCCGACACGGTCGAGCGACCCCGACAGCCGTTCAAGACCGACCTCGGCCAATACAGCCGAAATCTCGGCATCACTCGCCGGCGCATGCCCGTTTGCGTGGTTGAGCACCTCGCGCAACGTGCCGGCCGGCAAGTACGGGACACGCGGCACGAAGATGAGGGTTTCTCCAGCCGGCAGGCCGATCTTTCCGCTGCCCCAGGGCCAAAGCCCGGCAATGGCGCGGAAGAACAGCGTCTTGCCGGCACCTGGTTCGCCGGTGATCATGACGCGCTCGCCGGGGCGGATTTCGACATGCTGGTCGGAGAGTTTGGTGCAGCCTTCCGGCGAGGCCACTTGGAGCTTCTCGAACGTCAGGCTGCCATTGGCATTTTGATCGAAGGCGATACGCTTTTCGGTGTCGTGCAGCACATCGGTTTCATAGAGCGCGATGCGGAAGTCGGCGACGCGCATCAGCGTGGCGCGCCAGTCGGCGATGCTGCCGATGTTGTTGATGAACCATCGCAACGAAGAATGGACCTGGTTGAAGGCACCGACCGCCATCATCAGCCCGCCAAAGCTGATATCGCCCGAGAAATAGACCGGTGAGGCAACCAGGATCGGCGCCACCACCGTGATCCAGCCATAGGTGTCGGTCACCCAGGACAGGTTGATCTGGGCGGTATAGATGCGCCGCATGGCGCCCAGCACCGTGCCGAGGTCGAGTTCGAGCCGTCGCTTGGCATCGGCTTCGCCATGGTAAAGCGCGATGGCATCGACATTCTCGTTGACGCGCACCATCGAGGACCGCAGCTCCGCCTCTCGTGTGTAGCGGTCGCTGTTGAGGCGGATCAGCGGCCGTCCGACCAGCCAGCTCAGCCAGGAAGCCGTGCCGGCATAGAGGAAGGCCGCCCAGACCATGTAGCCCGGTATGGCCAGCGACCAGCCGTTGACGTGGAAGACGAAGCCCGACGACAATTGCCACAGCACACCGACGAAGGACACCAGCAGGATCAGCGACTGTAAGAGACCGACGCCGAGATCGGTCGACAGGTCCGAGAGATGCGCGGCATCCTGCTGCATGCGCTGGTCGGGATTGACGCCGATGGCGCCGGCATTGGCGAGCCTGAAGGCACGCGTCGGCCGCATCCACTGGTCGATCAGGTCCAGCGTCAGCGCCTCGCGCAGCTTCAGCCGGATCATCTGATTGAGCCAGGTCTGACCAATATTGAGCACCAGAAGCCCGCCGGCGATCATCGCAAAGACGACGAGCTGATGCACGAAGGCCGCCATGTCGCGGCGCGCGAGCGCGTCGTAGAAGGGTTGGTTCCAGCGATTGAGCAGGACCTGGCCGATCGATGTCGCGATGATGACGGCCATGATGCCGACAGACGTCCACAGCAACCATTTGCGAACCGGCGACCCCACCAGTGCCAGCCTGATCGTCGCCACCTGGTCGCGCAGGCTGCTGGCTTCGACGGCAACGAGCTGGACCGTGGCGTCCTTTTCCGGTTGATCAGCCATATCGGAGGTCCCTAACGTTCAGAAGCGGTGCTGAAACCGGATGAAGAGAACAAGCGGCATTCGCCATATCGATCTGGCTGCGAATTCACCACGACAGATAGGTTGGGAAATGCCGCACGGTGCAAATTTCCGCCATGATCACGAAGGTTTCACCTGGCGGGCCGACGCATTGCCCTCGGCCCGGCGGCCGAGCCGCGTCGCGCCATGCGGCGACAGCACCGGCACGAAGACGCGGCGAGACGCGCGCTGCGCCACCGGCACGCCTTGATAGAGCCGTTTCTGCGCCTCGACGACGATGACGCCGGAAAAGATCGGCCATAGCCGCCGGCCGGCGCGCTCCAGCACATTGTGGAAGCGCATCATGAAGCGCCGCCGTGACGGCGGGAAGAACAGCGCATCCGACCAGGCCGCCGGCGTGAAATTCGCCTCGCGCAATAGTTCCGTGAGCTGCCCGCGCGAGAAGGGTCGCCCATTGCCGAACGGCGTATGCTCGAAACGCGCCCAGACGCCGCGCCGGTTCGGCACGACGATGACGACGCGCCCGGCGGGCGACAGCACCCGCCAGATCTCGTTCAGCGTCTCGCGCGGATTCTCGACATGTTCGAGCGAATGGACGAGCAGCATGCGGTCGATGCAGGAATCGACCAGCGGCAGTTCCTCGTCGAAAACCAGGGCTGTCGCGGTCGGCCCCGTGGTCGGCCAGACGACGGCGCCCTGCGTCGCCGGCATGAAGGCAAAGACCCGCTCGGCGTCGGAGCCGAACCGCTCCAGCCAGGGTAATGTGTAGCCGAGGCCGACCAGCCGCTCATTCGGGACAGTGGCCCATATCGACGACAGCGCCATGGTGATCGAGTGCTCGGCGAACCGGCCGAGCGTTGTCGAATAGAAGGAGCGAAGATCGACGATGTCGGAATGCATGTCAGGGATGTAGCCGTGATATCGGCCGGATTCAACAAAGGCCCGAGGCGACCGACACATCCCCCGAGTGATACCCGTCATCTCCGGGAGTGACACTTGTCATCTCCGGGAGTGACACCCGTCATCTCCGGGAGCGACAGTTGTCATCCCCGGGATGACATCCGCGCGCCGGCGCCCTATGTCTGCGGCGACAGATGGAGAGATGCAATGCCGGTCGAAATCGAACAGTTCATGTGCCGCAGCGACAATTTCGGCGTGCTGGTGCATGACCCCGAAAGCGGCCAGACCGCGATCATCGATGCGCCCGAGGAAGCGCCGATCCTGGCCGCGGTCAAGCGCACCGGCTGGACGCCGACGATGATCCTGACCACGCACCACCACATGGATCACGTCGAGGCCAATCTGGCGTTGAAGGAACGCTTCAAGCTGCGCATCGTCGGCCCGGAAGCGGAAAAGGCCAAGATCCCCGGCATCGACGAAACCGTCGAAGAGAGCTCGGTCCTGCATCTCGGCGAGGAACGCATCGAGGTGATCGCGACCCCCGGCCACACCGCCGGCCATGTCTCCTATCACCTGCCGGCATCGAAAGTTGCGTTCACCGCCGACACCCTGTTCGCTCTGGGCTGCGGTCGGCTGTTCGAGTGCAAGCCGCCGGTGATGTATGGCTCGCTGAAGAAGCTTGCGGCACTTCCCGCCGCCACGGTCATCTACTGCGGCCACGAATACACCCTCGCCAACGCGCGTTTCGCGCTGACCGTCGACCCGACCAACTCGGCATTGAGGGAGCGCGCCGCCAGGATCGAGGCGCTGCGGGCCGACAACAAGCCGACGCTGCCGACGACGATCGGCGAGGAACTGTCGACCAATCCTTTCCTGCGCTGGCACGATCCGGCAATCCGCAAGCATCTCGGCATGGAAAAGGCCGGCGATGCCGAGGTGTTCGCCGAGATCCGCAAGCGCAAGGACAACTTCTGAGCGCCGCGCTAGCATGACCAGCTCCGCGGAAATCATCGCAACGCTCGGCCTGAAACCGCATCCGGAAGGCGGCTGGTACGCCGAGACCTTTCGCGACGACGCCGGCGGCGCGCGCGGCCATTCGACCGCCATCTATTTCCTGCTGGAACAGCACCAGGTCTCGGCTTGGCACCGGGTCAAGGACGCCGCCGAGGTCTGGCATTTCTACGCCGGCGCGCCGCTGGCATTGTCGATGTGGGAAGAAGGCAGTGCCGTTATCGAGCAGGTGCTCGGCATCGAACTCACGGCGGGCGAACGGCCGCAGGTCGTCGTGTCGGCGGGCTGCTGGCAATCGGCGCGCAGCCTGGGCGAATGGACGCTGGTCGGCTGCACCGTGGCGCCGGGGTTCGATTTCGCCGCCTTCGAACTGGCCGCGCCGGGCTGGCAGCCTACCCCAGCAGGAAGCCCAGCGTGATCGCGACCTGAGCTGCGTAGTACAGCACCCACACCGCCAAGCGCATCCAGGCGCGATGCGGCGAGATGGCAGCGACCAGGAATTTTTCCGTGGCGAGCAAAGCGTCCGACGCCATGAACAGCACGGCGCCGCCGATTACCCAGGCGCTGCTCGTCGTCAGCGCCGACAGGCCCATCGCCAGGATCGCCACGACATAGATAGCGATCGGAATGCGCAGGCCTGGGCCGACCCGGCGCCATAACGCCGCCAGCATGACGATCACGAATACCGCCATCGCCAGCGCGATCGCGCCGCGCCAGGATTCGGCGCCGAGAACACCCAATCCGCCGCCACTGCGCAGGAACAGCGCGACATAGACGATGTGGGCGATGAGAAAGCTCGTCAGCCCGCCCAGAAACGCCTTCTCTCCCTCGCGCGACAGGAAGGCGTCGCCGACCGCGCTGAGCGCAAGGGCGGCCACCAGTAGCGGCGGGCCGCCTTGCAGCGCCGAAAGCACGGCGAGCATCGCCACGGCGAGCGTCTTTGCCGCCGAACGGGCGAGCGATGGTGGCATGCCGAGCGTGAAGGCGTAGATGACCGCGGCCACCAGCGAAAAGATCAGCGTTGCATTGGCGTTAGCGTCGATGCCGCCGGCAAACGGCATCGTCATGCCCGGGCTCCGGTTTTGGATGCCCCGGCTCCGGTTTCGGATGCCCGGGCTCCGGTTTCGGATGCCCCGGCCTCGCTTTGGGCTGCTGCCGGCTTGCGCAGGAACAGCGATTTTGCCGCCAGTGCGGCCCCGCCGGTGATGAGCACGCAAGCGGCGAGGATGCGCAGCGACGGTTCGGCGACACCCGCCGCGATCAGCACCAGCGTCGACAGCAGCGGCGCCGCATAGCTCGCGGCGCCCAGCACCTGGATGTTGCCGCGCTTGACGCCGATGTCCCAGGCGTAGAAGGCGGCGCCCACCGGCATCAGGCCAAGCCCGAGCACGGCGAGCCACTGGCCGGCGCCGTCAGGCAGCACCGTTTGTTCCAACAGGAGATGGCAGGCAAGCGACAGCAACGCCGTAGCCGCGCAGAACCAGGTGACGATCGAGGTCGGCACCGACGGAAAACGCCGCGACAGAAGCGAATAGGACGACCACAAGACGGCGCAGACGGCGGCCATGGCATAGCCGAAGGCGTAGCGCGCGTCGAAGGCCAGCCCGCCGCCCTTGGTGACGATCAGCACCGTGCCGGCAAGGCCAAGCAGCGCGCCGACGACATGGTTCCACGCCAGTTTTTCGCCCGGCATCAGCGCCGAACCGAGCACGATCAGCAGCGGCCACAGATAGGCGATCAGGCTCGCCTCGACGGCAGGCGCGTTACGCAGCGCGGTGAAGTAGAAGAAATGGTAGCCGAACAGGCCGGCAATGCCGATCAGCCAGACCTGCGGCGGTATTTTCTGGCTTTTATCCGCGGCCGGCATGAAAAGGCGCGCGACAAGCCCGACTCCGGTGCCGATCGAGAAGGTGATCGCCGACAACAGGAACGGCGGCACCTTTCCGGACGCGTCGGTGAGCAACGCCAAAAGCGCCCACATGGCGACCGCCGAAAAGCCGATCAGTGTTGCGCGCGCCATTCCGTCTCCAGTGGCGCGCCCCATTCTGTCGCCAGTGGCGGGCCTGGTCTATTGCACTGCTTCGAAACGCCCGGCGCTGATGGTCAAGGTGCCGATCTGCGTGCCGACCGTGGCATGGATCGGCGCATATACTCCGGTTTGGCCGAGCGGCGCAAACGTCACCATCATGCGGCTTTTGTTCTTGAGATAGTTGAGCGCCTTGCGGCCCTTGCGATAGCCCGCCACGGGCTCGAAGCCCATCCGGCAAGTGACGGTGTCGCCCTTGTAGCCCGGCACCGAGATCGTGCCTTTCGAATCGTAGGTCAGCGTCAGATCGGCGCGCATCTCGCCATCGTAGAACTTGACCTTGCGGCCGCAGACTTGGTCGAGGCTGTCGGCATGGATGACGGTCGCCGCCATCGGATCGAGCACCCCTGCCAGGTCGCCGGCGCCGATCGGCACCCAGGCCTTCGGGTCGCGCTTGCCCGGCGCCGGGACGACCTGCGTCGAGGTCACCGTGCCATTGGCGAAGCGGATGTCGATCGCCGACGCCTTCTTGCCCGAGGTATAGTCGGCGCGGAACGCCTGCGGCACCATCTTTTGGCCTGAAATCGTGCCCTTGGACGAGATCGTGCCCCGCGTATCGTCGAACAGTTTGGCCAGGCCAGCGGCCGAAACGCTGCCTTCGATTGCGTAGGCGCCATTCTCGTAGTGGCTCGCGAAGGTCGATCTCGCGATCGAGAGACCAAGGAACGACACGGTGTACTCGCCCTTGAAGGACTGCGGCGAGGCCGCCGATGCGGTGGAGGGCAAGGCGATGGCAAGCACGGCAACAAATGCACGAGACGAACGAGGCATGGCGGGATCGGATCCTTGATTTTCGGCCGGAGGCGGGCAACTCCGGTCTGGCATGTCCCTATGAGACCGCTTATAGGGTGAATTCCGGCCTTAATATGAAATGCCGGGCGCTTCCGTGGGGAAGCCGGAGCTTGACGCCCCGGTGAAATGCAACTATGGAACGCCAACTTTTTCCATAAGGCCGCCTGACCAGAACCGCGCGCCACCCGGCGTGGGCACAAAGGTTTGGCAGGTCCCGAGAGAACTGAAGGTTAGAACCATGTCCCGCACCTGCGAACTCACTGCCAAGGCAGTCCAGACCGGCAACAATGTGAGCCACGCCAACAACAAGACCAAGCGTCGCTTCCTGCCAAACCTCGTCAATGTGACGCTGATCTCGGAAGCGCTGAACCAGAACGTGCGCCTGCGCATCTCGGCCAACGCGCTGCGTTCGGTCGAACATCGCGGTGGTCTCGATGCCTTCCTGGCCAAGGCCGACGTCAAGGAACTGTCGCAGCGTGCGCGCCTGCTGAAGAAGCAGATCGCCAAGAAGCTGGCCGAGCAGGTCGCTGCCTGACATCGTTTAAAGGCGGGGGACAACCGCCCTGGTCAACATCTTGTTGGTCTCTGGCCAACCTCTTGTTGGTCTCTGGCCAAGCTCTTGTTGGCCTCTGGGGCATCGGATAGAAGCCGCAAGGTTTGACAATCCGATGCTCGAATACGAAGCGAGCATCATCCGATCGGTATAATGCTCCGCTGGTTCCATTACCCAGGATAAAAAAATGACTTCATTCTCGCGGTATTTGCCCTTCGTGGCCGCCATGGCGCTTGTCGTCGTGGCATCGAACATTCTCGTGCAGTTCCCGATGCAGGGCCAGATCGGCAGCCTGTCGCTGGCCGACCTTTTGACCTGGGGCGCTTTCACCTACCCCTTCTCCTTCCTGGTAACCGACCTCGCCAACCGCCGCTATGGACCCGCCGTGGCGCGCCGGATCGTCTTTGTCGGCTTCATGACGGCTGTGGTCTGCTCGATCCTCGTTCCGCCCTTCCTGTTTCGTCATGGCCTGATCGAATTCGAGACCGCCGCCGACCGGCTGGTGCGCATCGCGGCGGCTTCCGGGGCGGCATTCCTCTCCGCGCAATTGCTCGACGTCACCGTGTTCAATCGTTTGCGCCGGCAGAGCTGGTGGCGGGCGCCGATCGTCGGCACGCTGGTCGGATCGGTGTTCGACACGATGGTCTTCTTTACCGTGGCATTTTCGGCCGCTTTCGCCTTCGCCGGCTCCAATGACGGTTTTGCGCTCGAAACGGCGCCGCTGATGGGTGTTTTCCATCTCGACGCCATGCGCTGGGTTTCCTGGGCGCTCGGCGACCTCTCCGTGAAGCTGATCATCGCCGTTGTCGCGCTCATCCCCTACCGGCTGCTCGCCGCCCGCTGGAGCCAGCCGGCGGTCGCGGCTTAGACCATGATCCCGAAAAGTGGGACCCGATTTTTGGAAGAGATCATGGTCGGACAAACATCATGATCCCCTGGGTCCAGCTCGATTCGGCAAAGACCGGGGATGGCGCGCAGGAGCTTCGCCTCAAGCGGCGCGGTTCCGAATTCTCGATCATGCTCGGCACCAATGAGCTGATGAACAGCCGCCTCAGCGGCTCCGAGGAAGCGCTGGCCAGGCTCTCCTGCCGGAAGATTGCCAGCCATCGCCAACCGAGGGTCCTCATTGGCGGGCTTGGCATGGGTTTTACCCTGCGCGCCGCTCTCGCCGAATTGGGCGGTGACGCCGGCATCGTCGTCGCGGAACTGGTGCCGGCGGTGGTCGCCTGGGCACATGGCCCGATGACGGAAGTGTTTGGCGGCTGTCTCGACGATTCCCGGGTCGAGGTCCGGGAGACCGATGTCGGAGATCTGATACGGTCGCAGCCCTCCCGCTGGGACGCCATCCTGCTCGATGTCGACAATGGTCCCGAAGGCATCGTCCACAAGGGCAACGATGCGCTCTACAGCCTCGCGGGCCTCAAGGCCACACGCACGGCGCTGAAGCCTGGCGGCGTGCTGGCGGTGTGGTCGCAAGGCCCGGACAGCGGCTTCACGCGACGGCTGAAGCAGGCCGGCTTCGCGGTCGAAGAGGTCAACACGCGCGCCAACGGCAAGCGCGGCGCGCGCCACGTCATCTGGATCGCCACCAACGGCTCGCGATGAACAGTCGACCCCCACTCCGTCGCTGCTTCGCAGCGCCACCTCTCCCCCGATCGACGGGGTAGAGGAAGGGCGCGAGCTTATGCCGGGAGGCTCCCTTCCTCTCCCTCCGGAGGGGGGAGAGGTGGCGCTGCGAAGCAGCGACGGAGTGGGGGAAGGCATCCAACTCAAACGAACCCCCATTGAAAACTCTCAACGTCAGGTTCGCACTTGGAGCGCCGCTCAATCCTGGTGGAGGATAAATTCCAGATAGAGGTTGCGCTGCAGGATCGAGTGGTTGTCGTCGGAGACCAGCGACACCATCAGCGCGCCGTCATCGCGGGGCCAGACGTCGAGTCCTTCCATATTGTCGATCTGGTAGCCCATGTCGGCTTCCAGCAGCACCGGTCCGTCGGCGACGGCGCCCTTCTCGACGCTTTCGCCATAGATACGCCGCAGCCGCATCTTGAGGCCGCCTGCCATCGAGAAGCTGCGCTCCAGGAGCAGCAGGTCGCCATCCGGCAGGAACGCACCGTCGGTGATGTCGAAATCACCGTTGCGCTTGACGGTGAACACGCCCTTGTGCGGCCCTTCGATGATGGCGGCATAGATGTTGCCTGATTTGTCGAGGCTCTTCTCCGACACCACCACCAGGCCGCCCTCATGCTGGCCATTGGCATTGGCATGGGTGACGGTCTCGAAACCGCGATTCTGGCGCAACTCCCACGCTGGAATGAGGAAATCCAGCTGCTTGAACGGCGCCTTCATGTCACTCGGGTCGATCTTGAACTGGGCGACGCGATGGTTGCGTTCGAAGCCGACGGTGGCGATGCCGTCCTTGACGTCGAGCCCTTCGGCGTCGACCATCCATTTCTCGTCGATCGGCTGGCCGTTTTCATCGACCATCTGCTGCATGCGGAAATTCTGGATGCCGGACGGTCGCTTGTCGGCGTCACGAACCACCGTCCCGAAGAACCAGAAGCCGGTGTCGGCCACCCCGATGAAATCGCCGCCCGCCTTCACGAAACGGAAGGCCGACAACGCACCGAAATCGCGCGTCGGCGAGGTCATCTCCAGGCCGCCGACGAATTCGAGCGGCCCGAACTGCTTGTCGGCGCGACCGATATGAAACTGGGTGATCGGGCGGGCCGAGATCTCGACCGGCTCGACAGAGCTGGACCGGACCGGACCGGCCGGCGCCGAAGCCACGCCGGCGAACAGGGCGATGGCAGCGAAAAGCGTCCGTCGAAAACCGCCCCGCGAAAGGATCATCCGGCGCGCCGCATGCCGCCACGCCGCGTGTCGCGCGCGCTTTCCTCGGCAAACAGCGAGGCCAATTGCTCGGTCATGGCGCCGGCCAGTTCCTCGGCATCGACGATGGTGACGGCGCGCCGATAATAGCGCGTGACGTCATGGCCGATGCCGATGGCCAAGAGTTCGACCGGCGAGCGCGTCTCGATCAGTTCGATGACGGCGCGCAGATGGCGTTCCAGATAGTTGCCCGGATTGACCGACAGCGTCGAATCGTCGACCGGCGCGCCGTCCGAGATCATCATCAGGATCTTGCGCTGCTCCGGCCGGGCGATCAGGCGGTTGTGCGCCCACAGCAGCGCCTCGCCGTCGATGTTTTCCTTGAGCAGGCCTTCGCGCATCATCAGGCCGAGATTGCGCCGTGCCCGCCGCCACGGATGGTCGGCGGATTTGTAGATGATGTGGCGCAAATCGTTGAGGCGGCCGGGATTCGGCGGCTTGCCGTCCTTCAGCCACTTCTCACGCGCCTGCCCGCCCTTCCACGCCCGCGTGGTGAAGCCGAGGATCTCGACCGAGACGCCGCAGCGCTCCAGCGTGCGCGCCAGGATGTCGGCGCAGGTGGCGGCGACAGTGATCGGCCGGCCGCGCATCGAGCCGGAATTATCGAGCACCAGCGTCACCACCGTGTCGCGGAATTTGGTGTCACGCTCCTGCTTGAAGGACAGCGGCTGCATCGGGTCGATGACGACGCGCACCAGGCGCGCCGGGTCGAGGTAACCCTCTTCCAGGTCGAAATCCCAGGACCGGTTCTGCTGCGCCATCAGGCGGCGCTGCAGCCGGTTGGCGAGCCGCCCGACGACGCCGGACAGATTGGCAAGCTGCTTGTCGAGGAAGGCGCGCAGCCGGTCGAGCTCTTCTTCTTCGCAAAGCTCCTCGGCCCCGACCGTCTCGTCGAAAGCGGTGGTGAAGACCTTGTAGTCGATTTCCTTCGGCAGGTTGGTGAAGGGATTGTCGTTGCGGCGCGCCTCGCCGGGCGTCTCGGCATCGGCATCATCATCGTCGGACAGATCGTCGGCGGTGGCGTCGGACGCTTCCGTTTCGGACGACTGCTCATCGTCGGCCGAAGCTTCGGCGTCCTCGGACTGCGACTGCTCGGAGCCGGAATCCTCTTCGCCGCCCTCCTCGCTCTGCTCCTCGCCTTGCGGCTGGTTGTCGTCATTGTCCTCGGAGTCTTCCGTCTCCTGGTCGTCGCCGAGTTCCTCGGCCATTTCCATGGAGGCGAGCATCTCGCGCACGACCCGGGCGAAGGCCTGCTGGTCCTCGAGCTTGGCCGACAGGCCTTCGAGATCGGCCTTGGCCTTTTCCTCGACCCAGGGGCGCCAGAGCTCGACCAGCCGCTCGCCGCTCTTCGGGATCGACCTTCCGGTCAGCTTCTCGCGCACCATCAGCGCCAGCGCTTCCTCGATCGGTGCGTCGGCCTTGTCCTTGACGTCGATGAGGTTGGCCTTGGCGTATTTGTCCTCCAGCATCGAGCCGATATTGTCGGCGACGCCTTGCATGGCGCGGCTGCCGATCGCCTCGACACGGGCCTGCTCGACCGCGTCATAGATGGCGCGGGCCGCCTTGCCTTCCGGCGCCAGCTTGGTGTGGATGCGCTGATCGTGGCAGGCGCGCTTCAGCGCCATGGAATCGCCGAGGCCGCGGGTAATCGCAATGTCGGTCTTCGATGCCTTCTTCGGCAGTTCGGGCAAGCGCGCGCGGCTGCCGGCGAGCGCCGGCCTATCCTTGGCGAAGCCGACTTCCATTTCCTTGTCGCCGGCAATGGCGCGCATGCAGACGGTGATGGCGCGCTTGAAGCTATCGGCTTCAGACCCCGTCTTCGACTTGTTGCGCGTGTTGTCGCCCGGACCCGCCATCGAGACTCTGCTTAGCCCAGCACCACGTTGGCCGCGCTCTCCGGCAGATCCTCGCCGAAGGCACGCTGGTAGAACTCGGCCACTACCGAGCGTTCCAGTTCGTCGCACTTGTTGAGGAAGGTCAGCCGGAACGCCATGCCTATATTGCCGAAGATCTCGGCATTCTCGGCCCAGGTGATGACGGTACGCGGGCTCATCACCGTCGACAGATCGCCGTTGATGAAGGCCGAGCGCGTCATGTCGGCGACGCGCACCATCTTGTTGACGATGTCCTTGCCTTTGCCGTCGCGATAGTGCTTGGCCTTGGCCAGTACGATGTTCACTTCATTGTCATGCGGCAGATAGTTCAGCGTGGTGACGATCGACCAGCGGTCCATCTGCGCCTGGTTGATCTGCTGCGTGCCGTGATAGAGGCCGGTGGTGTCGCCGAGACCCACCGTGTTGGCGGTCGAGAACAGCCGGAAAGCCGGATGCGGACGGATGACCCGGCTCTGGTCGAGCAGCGTCAGGCGGCCCGACGATTCCAGCACGCGCTGGATGACGAACATCACGTCCGGACGCCCGGCGTCATATTCGTCGAAGCACAGCGCGACATTGTGCTGATAGGCCCAGGGCAGGATGCCGTCGCGGAATTCGGTGATCTGCAACCCGTCCTTGACGACGATGGCGTCCTTGCCGACGAGATCGATGCGGCTGACATGGCTGTCGAGATTGACGCGCACGCAGGGCCAGTTGAGCCGGGCGGCGACCTGTTCGATATGGGTCGACTTGCCGGTGCCGTGATAGCCCGAGACCATGACGCGGCGGTTGTAGGCGAAGCCGGCAAGGATCGCCAAGGTGGTCGCCTTGTCGAACAGATAGTCCGGATCGATATCCGGCACATGTTCGCTGGTTACCGAATAGGCCGGCACCACCATCTTGGAGTCGAAGCCGAATTTGTCCTTCACCGAGACCGTCGTGTCGGGCAGGTTGGCGATGTCGCGATCGACCTTGTTCATATCTCTCAACGTCTCCACGGGCGAAACGTCCCGTTTCGCCGGCAATCGATTTTGTTCGGGGGCGGTCTTAAAGCCTTTTCCACCCTTATGAAAGTTGGAAAACGACACAAACCATTGGGTCGCTCAGCACAGGCCCGCCTGCTTGAGCACGCGATAGGCCTGCAGCACATCGCGGAACCGGTCTTCCGAACCTCTGTCGCCACCATTCGCATCCGGATGGTGGCGCTTCACCAGTTCCTTATAGCGCGCCTTGATATCCTTGCCAGTCGCCTTTGTATCAAGGCCAAGCGTTTCCAGCGCCTTGGCCTCAAGCGGCTTGGCCTTGCGCTCGCGCGCCTCACGCGGATCCTTCGGCCCCTTGAACAGATCGAACGGGTCGCGCATGCGGTTGTAGTAGCCGGCGCGGCCGGAGCGCATCTGCGCCATATCGGGCGACGAACGTGTCGAGGCGCCGTTGACGCCCATCTTCCAGGTCGGCCGGTGGCCGGTCATCGCTTCCTTCTGGAAGCGTGCGACCTCGGTGTCCGGCACGCCGGAGAAGTAGTTGAAGCCCTTGTTGTACTCACGCACATGGTCGAAGCAGAAGCGGAAATACTCGCCCTCCTTCATCCGCCCGACCGGCGCGCGATGGGTGCCCGCCTCCTTGCAGCCGTCCCACTGGCAAATCGGCGAATGCGACTTCAGCTCCGCGTCCTTGTCGGGGCGGACGCGAATCTTTTCGAAATATTTGGGATACGGCTTCATCTGACCCATTTATGGGGCGTTCGCAGATGCGAAACAAGAATTGACATTTTCGCGATCATCGCCCTAACCGCTGAATCGCGGCATAAAGCAGGCGAATGGCGGATTTTGTTGCGCGGTAGCGGCCCCGTATGAACCGGTTTGCGGTTTTCACGCTGGCGCGCTGGCCATATGTGGTGAACGGAGACGACTATGTCCATACAGGCGACCATGGAAGACAAGCTCAACAAGGCATTTTCGCCGGAGCGGCTGGTGATCATCAACGAAAGCCATCTTCATGCCGGCCACCATCATCACGGCTCCGACCATCACGGCGTCTATGACGGCACCGGCGAGACGCATTTTCGCGTCCGTGTCGTCGCGTCCGCCTTTGCCGGCATGAACCGCATCGACCGCCACCGCGCCGTCAACGAACTGCTCGCCGACGAATTGAAGGCCGGCGTGCACGCGCTGGCGATCGAACCGGCGGCTCCCGGCGAAAAGACCCGCTGGTAGGCCAGCCAGCCCTGTCACGGGCGCTCAGAGCACCGCTTCGATCAGGAACGGCCCCCGCCGCGACAAGGCACTGTCCAGAAGCGCGTCGAACCGTTCGCAGGTCTCGGCGCGCGCGGCCTCCACGCCCATGCCTTTGGCCAGCGACACCCAGTCCAGCGACGGATGGTCGAGGTCGAGCATGCGCCTGGCGTTCTCGCCGATCGCCCCGACGCCGACATTCTTCATCTCGCCATGCAGGATAGCGTAGGTGCGGTTGGAAAAGACGATCGTCACCACATCGAGATTTTCCCGGGCCTGCGTCCACAGCCCCTGCACCGTGTACATGCCGCTGCCGTCGGCCTCCAAATTGATCACCTTGCGGTCGGGACAGGCGACTGCCGCCCCGGTCGCCATCGGGATGCCGCCGCCGATCGATCCGCCCGTACCCATCATGTGGTCGTGCGGCGCCGCATATGCCGACAGCGCGAAAAAGCGCCGCGCCGAGGTGACCGCTTCGTCGCAGATGATCGCATTGTCCGGCAGCTTGCGCGCCACCGACAGCGCGATGGCATCTTCGGTCAACTTGCCATTCGGCGTTGCCTCGTCCGGGAAAGCGGCCGCGAACGCCGTCTGCTGCGATGGCTTGATGCCGAGTTCCTCGCGAAGCGCTTCCAGCGCCGCATGGAGATCGTCGCCATGGGCGGCGAGCGTCAGCACCTGACAGTCTTCGCGGACCAGCCGTCCGGGTTTTCCCGGATAGGCGAAGAAGGCGACCGGCTCCTTGCCGCCGACCAGCACCAGGACGTCGATGTCCTTGAGCAGCGCCGTCGCGGCATCGACCGGATAGGGGATGCGGATCGGCGCCACGCGCCCGCGTCCGCGCTGCATCCGCGCGGTCAGGACCTCGCTGAACAGACGGACACCGCCTGCGGTGGAAATCTGGCCGGCAATGTCGAGCGCATCGGCGCGCGCGGCGCGCCCGCGCACGATCATGCCGACCCGCCCCGGAGTGGCACGGATCGCCGCGGCGATCTTGCGTACGGCGTCCATGTCGGCGGCTCGCGTCGGCGCCAGCTTCACCTTGCCGACCGGGACCGCGCCGACTTCACCCCAGGCGGCATCCGCCGGCAGGATCAGCGTCGCGACGCCCGGCGGCGTCAGCGAGGCGCGAAAGGCGGCTTCGGCCGCCGGCGCGACATCCTCAGGACCTTTGACGCGGCCGACCCAGTTCGACATCGGCGCCGCGAGGCCCTCGATATCGCTGGTGAGTGGTGCGTCGAGCGGCAAATGATAGGAGGCATGGTCGCCGACGATGTTGATCATCGGGCTCAAGGCGCGCCGGGCGTTGTGCATGTTGGCCAGGCCATTGGCCAGACCAGGCCCCGTATGCAGCAAAGTCGCGGCGGGACGGTCGGTCATGCGCGCATAGCCGTCGGCGGCACCGGTCACCACGCCCTCGAAAAGGCCGAGCACGCAACGCATCCGCGGTTTGCGGTCAAGCGCGGCAACGAAATGCATTTCGGATGTGCCGGGGTTGGCGAAGCAGACCGTCACGTCATTGGCCAGCAGCACATCGCACAGGACATCGGCGCCATTCATGCAATTTTCTCCCCATCACGAAGCCAATAGCACTCGCCGATGGCCGCACGGCAATATCCCGCCGCCGCTTTTGGTCTGATCCAGTGCCGCTGACGCCTACGCTCCCCTTCAGCCGACCGTCGACTTCAGGAACGCCAGCGCGGCCGCCGTCAGCGCGTCGCCGTCTTCGCCGAAATCGCGATTGATCGACATGTGCGTATAGGCGCTGCCGTCGAACAGCGTGACCTTGGTACCGGTGGCGCGCAAGCGCTCGGCAAAGGCTTTCGACTCCTCGCCGCGACCCTCGGCGCGGGAATAGGCGATGAAGGTCGGCGGATGCTTGCTGCCGTCGACATGGCTCGCCGGCGACAATGCCGCCCATTGCGATGGATCGGAAAACACCCGGGCATAGGCCCGCACCATGCCGCCATTTTTCTCAAGCCTGGCGAGATCATAGGCCCTGGTATCGTCGAGAAGCAGCCCGGCGACGCCTGGCAGCCCGCCGCGCATTCCCGTCAGCGCAATCAGATGGCAGCCGGCCGAATGCCCCATGCCGACGATGCGCCTGGGATCGCCGCCATGCCCGGCAATATTGGCCCTGACATAGGCATAGGCCTTTTCGACATCGCTGGCCTGGGTGGCGACATCCACCTGCGGCAGCATGCGATAGTCGATGGAAACGAAGCAGAACCCATTGGCGAGCAGGAAAGCCGGCTTTGCACCCACCTGGCTGCGTTTGCCGAACTGCCAGGCCCCGCCATGGACGAAAAACACCACCGGCAGGTTTTTCGCGCCATCGGGAGCATAGATGTCGAGTTTGGCCGGCCCATAGTCGAAGGTCGTTGGCGCGGGCTGGCGCAGGCGCCATGCCGCCGATGCTCCCAATGGCAACAGCGCCGTCACCGCGGCCAGAATGAGGCTTCGTCGATCGATCATCATGGTCTCCCGACCGTATCGGCCAGAGAGTGCCCGCAGGCGCCACGAGCGTCCAGTCAAGGATTGGTAATACCAGAGGTACGGCTTGGCGATCGACCATCGATTCGACCTGCGAGAATGGCACTCGATATCTTGGGACTCACCGCTGTCGACGAGGCCGGATCGACCGCCCTTCGTCGAACTCGCATCGGGCCGTAACTCTCGCCGTATCAGCCCGCTTCAAATGCACGGCTCTTTTTTGTTCAGTTCACGAAATCATATCTGCCCCTTGACGATCTCATCGCGCCATCACCACCTTCAGTATTGGATAAGCATTCCGGCCACACGGGATGGCGTCCCAGGTTTCACTGCCAAATGCACGTTCTCTCCTTCATGTGAAGGGAACCACAATGCGCTCCGGCAGTTGAATATGATGAGCTAGCTGACAGCCAGAACGGCTCTGAGGGCAAAGCATCATGCGTGAGAATCAGTCCGACGTCTTCGATCTGTTTTCGGAGATTTATGCGAACGCGGCCCAGGAAGAAATCAGCCTCCAGCAGTATCTCCTTGCTTGCCGAGAGGACAAGTCGATGTATGCCTCGGCGCCTGAACGGATGGTCGAGGCAATCGGCGAACCGAACCTGGTCGACACCAGCAAGGATGAACGGCTCGGCCGCATTTTTTCGAACCGCACCGTCAAGGTCTATCCATCCTTCTCCGAGTTCTACGGGATGGAGGACACGATCGAGCGCATCGCCGGATATTTCCGCTATGCCTCTCAGGGACTGGAGGAGCGCAAGCAGATCCTCTACCTCCTCGGCCCCGTCGGCGGCGGCAAATCCTCCCTTGCCGAACGGCTGAAGAAACTGATGGAGGAACGGCCGATCTACACGCTGAAGGCCGGCAGCCAGATCAGTCCGATTTTCGAATCGCCGCTTGGCCTTTTCCATCCCGACCGCATGGGAGACCTGCTGGAGGATAAATACGGGATAGCCCGGCGCCGTCTCAACGGACTTATCTCGCCCTGGGCGGCCAAGCGGCTCGACGAACTGTCGGGCGATATTTCCAAGTTCAGTGTCGTCAAGCTGATGCCGTCGCGGCTGCGCCAGATCGGCATTGCCAAGACAGAGCCTGGCGACGAGAACAACCAGGACGTCTCGGCCTTGGTCGGCAAGGTCGACATCAGGCAATTGGAAAATTTCAGCCAGTCCGATCCGGACGCCTATTCCTACAGCGGCGGCCTGAACCGGACCACGCAAGGCCTGCTCGAATTCGTCGAGATGTTCAAGGCGCCCATCAAGGTCCTGCACCCGCTGCTCACGGCGACCCAGGAAGGCAGCTACAATGGCACTGAGAATTTCGGCGCCTTCCCCTATCAAGGCATCATCATTGCCCATTCCAACGAATCGGAATGGCAGCAGTTCAAGAACAACAAAAACAACGAGGCCTTTCTGGACCGCATCCTCGTGGTCAAGGTGCCATATTGCCTGCGGATCACCGAAGAGAGGCATATTTACGAGAAATTGCTGCGCGAGAGCGAACTGGCCGGCAGCCCGTGCGCACCTGAAGTGCTGGACATTCTCAGCCGGTTCACCGTCTCGACTCGCCTTGCCGAGCACGACAATTCGCCGCTCTATACCAAGATGCGCGCCTATGACGGTGAAAACCTCAAGGAGGTCGATCCCAGGGCCAAGTCCGTTCAGGAGTATCGCGACGCAGCCGGCGTCGACGAGGGCATGACCGGCGTAAGCACGCGCTTCGCCTTCAAAATCCTGTCGCAGACGTTCAACTACGACACCAACGAGGTCGCGGCGGACCCGGTGCACCTGATGTACATCCTGGAAGAGGCGATCAAGCGCGAGCAGTTCCCGAAGGAAACGGAAGCCGCCTATCTCGAATTCATCAAGTCGGAGCTCGCGACCCGCTATGCCGAGTTCATCGGCCACGAAATCCAGAAGGCCTATCTGGAGTCATATAGCGAATATGGCCAGAACCTTTTCGACCGCTACATCGCCTATGCCGACGCGTGGATCGAGGATCAGGACTACAAGGACCCCGATACCGGCCAGATCCTCGACCGCGAGATCCTGGACAAGGAACTGTCGCAGGTCGAAAAGCCGGCCGGCATCGCCAATCCCAAGGATTTTCGCAACGAAGTGGTCAAATTCACATTGCGCGCCCGGGCGCGCAACCATGGCCGCAATCCGTCATGGACCAGCTATGAAAAGCTGCGTGAAGTGATCGAGAAGCGGATGTTCGGACAGGTTGAAGACCTTCTGCCCGTGATCAGTTTCGGCTCCAAACAGGACAGCGTCACGGAAAAACGCCACAATGAATTCGTGCAGCGCATGGTGCAACGTGGTTACACCGAGCGGCAGGTGCGCCGGCTTGTCGACTGGTACATGCGTGTGAACAAGGCGGGTTGAGGCAGGCCCGGATGCTTCCATGCCGATCTTTATCGACAGACGCCTGAATCCGAAGGACAAAAGCCTGGGCAACCGCCAGCGGTTTCTGAAGCGCGCGCGGGAGGAACTCAAGCGAAACATCCGCGACCAGGTCCGCGCCGGCCGCATCGCCGAGGTTGACCGGGAGCATGCCGTGCCCATGCCCCGGAAAGGCACCAGCGAGCCGGTCTTCAGCGATGCCAGGGACAGCGGCCGGCGCCAGCACATCTTGCCTGGCAACAGAACTTACATTTCCGGAGATCTGATCCCAAAGCCAGGTCTGGGAGGCATGGGCTCCTCGTCTCCGGGAAATAGCGAATCCGAAGACGATTTTCGTTTCATGCTGTCACGCGAGGAGGTTCTCGATCTTTTCTTCGAGGATCTTGAACTGCCCGATCTGGTCAAGCTCAATCTCAAGCAGATATTGACGTTCAAGCCGAAGCGGGCGGGCTTCAGCGCCAGCGGCTCGCCGACCAACATCAATGTCGGCCGCACGATGCGCAACAGCCATGGTCGCCGCATTGCGCTCCGGCGTCCCAAACAGGCGCAATTGGATGAGATCGCCCGCCAGCTTGCACTGCTCGAAGCGCAACCCCCGAACGCGGCAAGGCGCGAACGCATCGCTGCCCTGCGCGAAGAACTCGATTTGATGGAGCGTCGTCGCCGGCGAATTTCCTATGTCGACCCGGTCGACATCCGCTTCAACCGCTTCGACCCCCAGCCGCAGCCCAATGCCAGCGCCGTCATGTTTTGCCTGATGGATGTATCGGGATCGATGGGGGAGCGCGAAAAGGATCTGGCCAAACGCTTCTTCGTGCTGCTCCATCTATTCCTGACGCGGCGTTATGAGCGGACGGACATCGTTTTCATTCGTCACACCCACGAGGCCCAGGAGGTCGACGAGCAGACGTTCTTCTACCATACCCAGAGCGGCGGCACGGTCGTTTCCACGGCGCTCGAGGAAATGCACCGCATCATTGAACAGCGTTATCCCCCGACGGAATGGAACATCTATGCCGCCCAGGCCTCCGACGGCGACAATTTCGCCACCGATTCCGAACGCTGCATCGAGCTGCTCGGCGGCAAACTGATGCGGTTGTGCCAGTATTTCGCCTATGTGGAGATCATCGACGAGCGCGAAAGCCATATTTTTGGGTCGACCGAAAATGGCACCTCTCTTTGGCGCGCCTACAGCGCCATCGAGCAGAAATGGCCGAATTTCCAGATGCGGCGCATCGCATCCCCAGCGGATATCTACCCCGTCTTTCGCCAGCTCTTCGCCAGGCAGCCGGCGATGCGTGCGAGCGCGTGAGGTATGTCGGATGGCTAGCCAAGCCGGTAAATCCAGGTTGCTTTTCTCAGGGTCCGACTGGGACTTCAAGACACTGTCGCGAGCCTATGACGAGATCGAGGCAATCGCGATTGATCAGCTTCACCTCGACACCTACCCGGTGCAGATGGAGGTTATTTCCTCGCAGCAGATGCTCGACGCCTACTCCTCGGTCGGCATGCCGCTGATGTACCGGCATTGGTCGTTCGGTAAGCATTTCCTCTACAACGAGCTTCTCTACCGCAAAGGTGGGCGCGGGCTGGCTTATGAGCTGGTCATCAATTCCGATCCCTGCATCGTCTACCTGATGGAAGAAAACACCATGGCCCTGCAGGCCCTGGTGACGGCCCATGCGGCACTCGGACACAACCATTTCTTCAAGAACAATCACCTTTTCCGCCAGTGGACGGACGCAGGCGGGATTCTGAGCTACCTGGACTTCGCGAAAGGCTACATCGCCCGGTGCGAGGAGCGTTACGGTCTCGCCGCCGTGGAAGCGGTTCTCGATTCGGCTCACGCGCTGATGGAGCAAGGCGTGTTCCGATACCACCGGCCGCCGAAACTCTCGTCGGAACAGCAACGCGAAGGCCTTCGCGAACGTCTCGAATACGAGGAGCGCTCCTACAATGATCTGTGGCGGACTCTGCCTCCGGTGCAGGACGCCGACAAGGCCGAAGCCGGGGAAGAAGTCTTGGCTGAACGGAAAAAATCGCTGAGCCTGCCCGAGGAGAACCTGCTCTATTTCCTGGAAAAGAACAGCCTCGTCCTGGAACCTTGGCAACGCGAGATCCTCCGCATTGTCCGGGTCATCGCACAGTATTTTTACCCGCAGCGGCAAACCCAGGTCATGAATGAGGGGTGCGCCACTTTCGTCCATTATACCTTGATGAACATGTTGTTCGACCGTGGCCGGATCAATGAAGGCACCATGCTCGAAATCCTGCGCAACCACTCGAACGTGATCTTCCAGCCTTCCTTCGACGACCCGCGGTTTTCCGGCATCAACCCCTATGCCCTCGGCCTTGACATGATGCAGGACATCCAGCGCATCTCGACCGAGCCGACGGCGGAAGACCGCGACTGGTTTCCCGACATTGCCGGCCGCGGCGACTGGCTCGAAACCTTGCTCGACGCCTGGGCCAATCACCGTGACGAATCCTTCATTCGCCAATATCTCAGTCCGACCCTGATCCGGAAATGGCGGCTCTTCGTGCTGGCCGACGGATCCGACCGACCGCACTACGAAGTCGCATCGATCCACGACGAGCGGGGCTACAACAAAATACGGGCCGCGCTGGCCCAAAACTATGATTGGGGCGCAAACCGGCCCGACATCCAGATCGTGGACGTGGACTTGCTCGGCGACCGGCATTTGCGACTGCAGCACAAGGTGAAGGACGGCGTCCTGCTCGACAATGAGAGCCGCGACGCAACACTTCGCCACATCCGAAGCCTTTGGGGCTATGAGGTCAGCCTGGCGTCGGTCGATGCGGAAACAGACGCAACGCTCAGCGAACGCTGGACCAAGGATTGCTGAGCGCCGGACGGGATCCGTTTCAGCGCGACGCGCTTAAGTGTCGGCGGCAGGCCTGATCCTCAACCGGGCAATCCGGTTCTTGTCGCGTTTCATCACGGTGAAGCGCTTGCCGTGGAAGGTGAAGGCCTGTTTTTCCTCGGGGATCGACTGCGTCTCGTGAATGACGAGGCCGGCAATGGTGGTCGCCTCCTCGTCGGGCAGGTTCCAGTCGAGCGCCCGGTTCAGGTCGCGGATCGGCACCGTGCCCTCGACGACGACGGAACCGTCGGCTTCCTGCTTGACGCCATGGATGTCGACATCATGCTCGTCGGCGATCTCGCCGACGATCTCCTCGATGATATCCTCCAGCGTCACCAGCCCTTCGACCTCGCCATATTCGTCAACGACGACGGCAAAATGCGCCTTGCGGCGCAGGAAGGCGTTGAGCTGTTCCTGCAACGTCGTGGTGTCCGGCACGAACCAGGGTTTCGAGGCGATCTTCATCACGTCGATCTTGGAAAAGTCGTTGCCGACTTCGTTCAACGCGCGCAGCAGGTCCTTGGCGTGCAGCACGCCGACAATGTTGTCGAGCGAGCCCTTCCACAACGGCATGCGCGTGTGCGGGCTCTGCAGGATCTCGCGCACCACCGCCTCCGGCGCGTTGTCGGCATTGACCGAGCGCATGTTGGTGCGGTGCACCATGACATCGGAGACTTCGAGCTCCTCGAGATCGAACAGGCCGCCAATGCGATCACGATCCTCGCGCACCACCTGACCGTCGCGGCGGAAATCGTCGACCGCACCGCGCAACTCGTCCTGGCTCGAGCGCTGCGGCTCGATGCGCGACAGCTCGTAGCCGAACATGGCAAGCAGGCGCGTGCGCACGGCAACGATCAGCAGGATGAGGATTGCAAGGACGGCGACGACGACCCAGCCCGTCTGGTTGCTCATCTCAGCCGGCTTTCCCGTTGGCCGGGTGGTTCTCCCGGAGGAACGACAGCACTTCCGAAGCCGGCACGTCCTTGGCGATGAAGGCCTGGCCGACGCCGCGCGTCAGGATGAAGGTCAGCGCGCCGCGCGACACCTTCTTGTCCTGGGTGATGAAGGCCAGCAGTGCCTCGGCGTCGGGCAGATCGCCAGGAATGTCGGCCATGCGCCACGGCAGCCCAACGGCGCGCAGATGGGTCTCGACGCGCGCCGCGTCGTCGGGGCTGGCCAGATTGAGGCGCGAGGAGAACCGGTGCGCCAGCGCCATGCCGATGGCGACCCCCTCGCCATGGACGAGGCGGGCGCCGTCATACTGCGTGGCGGCTTCCAGCGCGTGGCCGAACGTGTGGCCGAGATTGAGCAGCGCCCGGTCGCCGGTCTCGAACTCGTCGCGGGCGACGACGTCGGCCTTGGCGCGGCAGGCCTCGGCAATCGCCTGCGCCCTCTCCGGGCCGCCGGCGAACACCTGCCTCCAGTTTTCTTCCAGCCAGGCGAAGAATTGCGGCCGGTCGATCAGCCCGTATTTGGCGAGCTCGGCATAGCCGGCGCGGAATTCGCGGATCGGCAGCGTGTCGAGCACTTCGGTGTCGGCCAGCACCAGCTTCGGCTGATGGAAAACACCGACGAGGTTCTTGCCGCGTGGACTGTTGATGCCGGTCTTGCCGCCGACGGAGGAATCGACCTGGGCCAGCAGCGAGGTCGGGATCTGCACGAAATTCATGCCGCGCCGCACGATGCCGGCGGCAAAGCCGGCAAGGTCGCCGATGACGCCGCCGCCCAAGGCGATGACGATGTCGCCGCGCTCCAGCCTGGCGGCCAGCACGCCGTCGACCACCTCTTCGAGATGGACAAAACTCTTGGTCTTCTCGCCGGGCGGCAATGTGATGACGGCGGGCTGGATGCCGCCCTTTTCGAGCCCGGTCTTCAGCGCCTCGAGATGCACCGCCGCGACATTGGCGTCGGTGATGACGGCCGCGCGCGTGCCCGGCAGCCGGCGCGAGATCTCCTCACCCGCGCGGGACAGCAACCCTGAGCCGATGAGTATGTCGTAGGCCCGGTCGCCAAGCCCGACTTCGACGGTGACAGGCTGATCCACGCTCACGATTCGACCTCGCCTGTCGCGGCATTTTCCTCGATGCCGAAATGCCGGCAGAGCGCCTCCAGCACCTCGGCGGCGATGATTTCCTTGCGGTCGTCGCGGGTCGGCACGGTGACATCAGCGGTTGCGTAGACCGGATAGCGCTCGCCCATCAGCCGCTCCAGCACGGCACGGGGATCGGCGCTCTTCAACAGCGGCCGGTTCTGCTTCTTGGAGACGCGTTCCATCAAGAGGTCGAGCTCGGCCTTCAGCCACACCGACACGCCATGCGTGGCGACGGCCTCGCGCATCTGTGCGTTCATGAAGGCGCCGCCGCCCGTGGAGAGCACCTGGGGGCCATTTTCCAGCACGCGCAGGATGACACGCTGTTCCAGCGCCCTGAACTCGGTTTCGCCATAGCGCTCGAACAGCTCCGGCACGGTCATGCGCGAGACGCTTTCGATCTCCTGGTCGCTGTCGATGAAGGGCAGCGAAAGCATCGTCGCCACCTTGCGGCCGATCGCCGTCTTGCCGGCGCCCATCAGCCCGACAAAGACGATGGACCGGCTGCCCAGCCGGTTAACCAGCGCGGCGCTGGTCTCGCCTGGAGGATTTGCGTGTAGCGCGTTCATGACACCATGACGGTTCTGGGGCCCTCTTTGCCGGCGTATCGACATGAAAAGCCCGTTTGCGTCAAGCATGCCGAGTAGAGGCAAGCCTATATCGGCCAAGGAATGCCTGCATCAGAAGTTGCTAACAAGCCTCCGCTTCGTCCTTGAATTGGCCGGATTGGCGTCCCATAAGGGCACAGGGTTTGGAAACGCAGAACAAGAAGACGGGCGAAGATTGATGCCGACACTGTTTCGCTTTGTCGTGACCCTCGCGATTCTGGCCGGCATTGCCTATGGTACGATGTTCGCGCTGGTGATGTTCGTCGAACCGAAAAAAGCGGAGATGAGCGTGCGCATCCCGTTGGAAAAGCTGAATCCCAAAAAGAACTGAATCCCAAGAAGAACTGATCCTCAAGGATGAACAGCGCCGCCCGCATCGAGGCTTTCCTGGAAATGATGAGCGCCGAGCGTGGTGCTGCCGAGAACACGCTTTCCTCCTATCGCCGCGATCTCGAAGACGCTTCGAACGGGATCGATGGCGGGCTTGCCGGTGCGGCGGCCGCCGACATCCGCGCCTATCTCGACGACATCGCCGTCCGCGGCTTCGCGCCGACGTCACAGGCGCGCAAATTGTCTGCGATCCGTCAGTTCTTCAAGTTTCTCTACGCCGAGGGCCTGCGCGGCGACGACCCGACCGGCACGCTGGACAGCCCGAAAAAGGGACGGCCGCTGCCCAAGACGATGTCCGAGGCCGACACCGGCAGGCTGATCGACCGCGCCGCCACCGAAGCCGGCGACGCCGGGCTCGGCCATGCTGACAGGCTGGCGGCCCTGCGCCTGCATGCGCTGGTCGAGGTGCTGTACGCCACGGGTCTGCGCGTTTCCGAACTGGTCGGCCTGCCGGTGACGGTGGCGCAGCGCGACGACCGCTTCTTCATGGTGCGCGGCAAGGGCGACAAGGAACGCATGGTGCCGCTGTCGGCCAAGGCGCGCGCGGCGATGCGAACCTGGCTTGCCGCCCGGGCCGGAGTGCCCGCCTTCGCAGAAAGCCCGTTCCTGTTTCCGGCCGCCTCCGACAGCGGCTATCTTTCCCGCCAGGTCTTTGCCCGCGATCTGAAAGGGCTGGCGGCGCGGGCCGGCATCGCCTCGGCCAAGATTTCACCACACGTGCTGCGCCATGCCTTTGCCAGCCATCTCCTGCAGAACGGCGCCGATCTCAGGGCCGTGCAGCAGTTGCTTGGCCATGCCGACATATCGACGACACAGATTTACACCCATGTGCTGGAGGAGCGGCTGGTGCGGCTGGTCAACGATCATCATCCGCTTGCCGACTAGGCCTCATATCGCTATGTGAGGACGACATTTCACCGCCCGGGGCCTTGGATTAAACGGTTCCGCAGTCATTGCCTTCCGACGTATCGGTCCGCTCACGCATGTACAATTACCTCGATTTCGAAAAGCCGGTGCAGGATCTTGAGCTCAAGATCCTCGAGCTGAAGAAGCTTGCCGAGAATGGCGAGGCGGTCGATGTCGCCGACGAGATCACCAGGCTGGAGAAGCGGTCGCGCGACGCGCTGCGCGATCTCTACAAGGCGCTGACGCCCTGGCAGAAAGTGCAGGTGGCACGCCACTCCGACAGGCCGCACTGCGTCGACTACATCAAGGGCCTGTTCAGCGATTTCACGCCGCTCGCCGGCGACCGCAATTTCGGTGAGGACCAGGCGATCGTCGGCGGTTTCGCCCGCTTCCGCGGCGAGCCCATCGCGATCATCGGCCAGGAGAAGGGTTCGGATACGACCAGCCGGCTGAAGCACAATTTCGGTTCGGTGCGCCCTGAAGGCTATCGCAAGGCGGTGCGGCTGATGGAGCTTGCCGACCGCTTCAAGATCCCGCTCCTGACCCTGGTCGACACGGCGGGTGCCTATCCCGGCGTCGGCGCCGAGGAGCGGGGCCAGGCGGAAGCCATCGCCCGCTCGACCTCGGCCTGCCTTGCGCTCAAGGTGCCGTCGATTTCGGTGGTCATCGGCGAAGGCGGTTCTGGCGGCGCCATCGCGATCGCCACCGCCAACCGTGTCTACATGCTCGAACACGCCATCTATTCGGTGATTTCGCCGGAGGGCGCGGCCTCGATCTTGTGGCGCGACACCACCCGCTCCAAGGACGCGGCGACCAACATGAAGATCACCGCGCAGGATCTTTTGGAATTGAAGATCATCGACGCCATCATCCCCGAGCCGATGGGCGGCGCCCAGCGCGCGCCCGAGACGGTGATTGCCGCGACCGGCGACCTCATTGCCAAGACGATGAAGGACTTTGCCGGCGCCAACACCGATTTCCGCGAGCAGCGCCGCGAGAAATACCTGGCGATGGGGCGCAGCCTCTGACCCGCTGACGTCGGAACGAGGTCATCGGAAGCGGCTTGCCCACCGCAATGTGGCGTCAATGAGCAATTTCGCCACAAAAATGCCGCCGCATTCGGGTCAATGAAGTTGCAACGAAGGGTTGGGAAGTTGCCACGAAGGCTCGGGAAATTGCCGCGAAGGGGTTGACCGACGCTTGCGGTAAGGAATTTTCAAGGTTAACGGGCTTACGGTCCGTCGGTGTTCAGCATGTGGGCTCGGCCGTTTCGAAGCCATTGGCCCGAGGGAAAAGACATAGCCGTATCCATGTTTGCCAAGCTCGCCCGTACCGGAGTCCTCGTCGCCTCGATCGCTATCGCCGGCTGCAATGATTCGTCGATGAAGGACTTTGCCCCGGAGGCCAACAAGCCGCTGCCGGACAAGATCCTGGCCGACATGAAGGCCAAGGGCATGGTGCGCACCTCCTCGGTGATGGCACGTATCTTCAAGGAAGAAGGCAAGCTCGAAATCTGGAAGGCCAAGACCAACGGCCGTTACGACATGGTCGCCAGCTACGACATCTGCAAATGGTCGGGCAAGCTCGGTCCGAAATACACCGAGGGCGATCGCCAGGCGCCGGAAGGCTTCTACACGGTTCGCCCGTCGCAGATGAACCCGCGCTCGAACTACCATCTGTCCTTCAACATCGGCTTTCCCAACGCCTATGACCGTGCCAACGGCCGCACCGGCCAGAACCTGATGGTGCACGGCGCCTGCTCGTCCTCGGGCTGCTATTCGATGACCGACGCGCAGATCGAGCAGATCTATGCCTTCGGCCGCGACGCCTTCCAGGGCGGGCAGACCGAGTTTCAGGTCGAGGCCTTTCCGTTCCGCATGACCGCCGCCAACATGGCGCGCTATCGCAACGACCCGAACTACGAGTTCTGGAAGATGCTGAAGGTCGGCTACGACAATTTCGAGATCACCAAGGTGCCGCCGAAGGTCGACGTCTGCGAAAAGCGCTACGTCTTCAACCAGGTCGCCCCCGACGGCCAGACATTCGATCCGACCGGACCGTGCCCGGCGACCACGCAGCCGGATTCGCTGAAGAGCGCCTACAACGCCTATCAGAGCACCTATGACGCGGCGTTCACCGGCGCGCTCAAGGCCAGCGTGCCGCCGCCCAGGCCGACCATCGCCGGCATCAAGGAAGCCAGCATCGTCTCCGACTGGTCGAAGCGCCGGGCGCGCGGCGAGCGCGTGCCGATCGACCCGCCTTCGCTCAATTCCAATGGCACGGTGACCGAGACGACGCGCATGGGCCGCATCGATTCGCCGACCGGCCGCAAGATGGCTGCACTCGACGCCGAGAAAGCCGCCAAGCAGAAGGCCGAGGAGCAGAGGCTGGCTGCGATAGAGGCTGCCAAGCAGGCCAAGGAAGCCGCCAAGGCACAGGCGCTCGCCGAGAAGGAAGCGGCCAAGGCCGCCAAGGAGGCGCCTGCCGCCACCGCCACCATAGCCGCCCCGACCGAGGCCGCGCCGGAAGCCGAAACGCAGGCCGCCAATGCCGATGAGAGCCGGGTTACCAAGCTCAAGAACAAGCTGCTCGGCATGTTCGGCGGCTGAGGTTCTATCCTTGGCCGGACGCACCGCGATCTATGATCTCAAGGGGCTGAATTGTCCCCTACCCATGCTTAAAGCGAAAAAACGTCTTGCCGGCATGCCGCCGGGCAGCAGGCTTTGGCTCGAGACCACCGATCCGCTCGCCGTCATCGACATTCCCGCTTTCTGTTCCGACGCCGGCCATCAGTTGATCGAAACGGCGGCTGTCGTGGGCGGCCACCGTTTTCTGGTCGAACGCGGCGCGCAGGGATCATAGCGTTTACCGCCCGGCAATCGCCAGCGGATTGTTTTCCAGCGCCGAGCGGTCGGGCGTGTCGATCGAGGGCCGGTTGGTGAAGGCGGCGAACAGCCGGCGCACATAGTCTTCCGGCATGTCGAGCGTGATCAGCACCAGCCGCGTGCCACGTTGGCTGTCCGGCCAGGAGGGCAACTGCACCGGCGGATGCAGGATCTTCTGCACGCCATGCACGACCAGCGGCCGCGACGGATCTTCCTGCAATTCGATGACGCCCTTCATGCGCAAGAGGTGTTCGCCATGCGTCGAGCGCAGAAGGTCGAGGAACATTTCGATGGCCGAAAACGGCACCGGACCATCATGCACCAGTGAATAGGAGCGCACGCGCTGGTCGTGCCGGTGACCATGATCGTGCCCGTCATGGTGATCGTACCCTTCATGGTGATCGTGCCCGTCATGGTGATGGTCATGATGGTGGTGATCGTGCGCCGCTTCCTCGCCGAGCCAGCGCCGCACGTCCGCGGATTTGGTGGCTGGATTGTAGAGGCCGCAGTCGAACAGCGCCGCCACGCCCGTCCCCGTATCGCCGGCATCGAGCAGTTCGGCACCCGGATTGATCTGCCGCAGGCGCGCCCGCAGCATTTCAAGTTCTACGGGGCCGGCAACCAGGTCGGCCTTGCTCAGCACGATGCGGTCGGCGACCGCGACCTGCTTGACCGCCTCGACATGGGCATCGAGCGTGGCGTCGCCATTGACCGCATCGACCAGCGTGATGACGCCGTCGAGCCGGAAAGCCTGGACCAGCGCCGGATGCGCCATGATCGATTGCAGCACGGGCGCCGGATCGGCGAGCCCAGTGGTCTCGACGATGACGCGGGCAAGGCGTGCGATGCGCCCGGTCTGCAGCCGGTCGACCAGGTCGGCCAGCGTATCGACCAGTTCGCCGCGCACCGTGCAGCACAGGCAGCCGTCGGAAAGCTGGATGATGCCGTCGGAGGCCTGCTCGACAAGCAGATGGTCGATCGCCACCTCGCCGAACTCGTTGATGATGACCGCCGTGTCGGCCAGCGCCGGATCCTTCAGCAGCCGGTTGAGCAGCGTCGTCTTGCCGGCGCCGAGGAAGCCGGTCAGCACCGAGACGGGTATCGGGAAGCTCGCCATTGCGGTCAGTTCGCGGTCTTGGCGGGCCGGTCACCTTGCGCGTCGGCGCCTGCCACCTTGGGACCGGTGCCCGCGGGCTGGGGTTTGTCCGGCCGCCAGGTCGGGATCGGCACGTCGGCATATTCCTGGCCGCCCTGGTCGAGTATCGCCTTCGGCGCCGGGCCGGTGGCGCCGCCAAGACCGACGGCAACCAGCGTCGGCACATGGTCGAGCTTTACCTGGTAGGGCGATTTCGGCACGTCCTTGGCCAAGGCGGGCGGCGCTTCGGATTGCTCCTCCGGCGTCTTCTTCTTGCAGACCTCGTCATGCATGTCGTTGGGCGAGACCGTATCGCCGTAGGGCGCCAGCGTGGCGACGGTGGTCGAGCCGGCGGCGGGCGCGCCAAAACCCTGGTCGAGCAGTCTGGCCGCGGCCTCGGCACGGCTGACCGCCGACTTCTCGCCAAGCACCACCGCCACCAGCGTGCGCCCGTTGCGCGTCGCCGAACCGATCATGTTGAAGCCGGAAGGGCAGACAAAGCCGGTCTTCATGCCGTCGGCGCCGGGATAGCGGCCGATCAAGAGATTGTAGTTCGGGATCGCCTTCTTGCCGACCGCGAGCCCCTCGATCGAGAACCATGGCGCATATTGCGGAAATTCCCGGCGTATCGCCATCACCAGCACGGCAAGGTCGCGCGCCGTGGTGTACTGGTCCGGCGAATAAAGGCCGTTCGGATTGACGAAATGGGTGCCGTTCATGCCGAGCCGGACTGCTTCGGCATTCATTCGTTCGGCAAAGGCCGCTTGCGAGCCGCCGATATTCTCACCGACCGCCATGGCGATGTCGTTGGCCGATTTGACCAGCATCATCTTCAGCGCATTGTCGAGCCGCATCACCGAACCCGGCTTGAAGCCCATCTTGCTTGGCGGCTCCGCGGCCGAGTGTTTCGTCACCTTGATCGGCGAATCGAGCTGGACTTCGCCGGCCGCGATCGCCCGGAAGGTCACGTAGGCGGTCATCAGCTTGCTCAGCGAGGCCGGATACCAGCGCTTGAAGGCATCCTGATGCTGCAGGATCTGCCCGCTCTTGAGGTCGAAGACAACCACCGGATTGGCCAGCGTCGGCCCAGCCAGGACCGACAGCATGATTGCGCCAGCCGAGAATAGTTTGAGGAAATGCCTGTGCCGCATGATCAAATCCGAAATCGCCTCTTGCCGTAGTCGCCCCTGGCTCCGTAAGATTTCGTTACGTGACCGGCAGCATAACGAGTCCGCCCCTCAAAAACGGACCGCATCGTTGCGGTGCTATTTACCCTATGTGACGCCAACATGGCAAAAGTGCCTGACGATCACAATTGAAAGGCAGCGGGCCAGCCCGCCTGCTCCAACAGCGAGATGGAACCACCATGCCAATCCTGAACCGAGCCGCCGAGATGCAGGACGAAGTCGCCGGCTGGCGCCAACACCTGCACCAGACGCCAGAACTGAACTTCGACGTCTTCAAGACCGCCGCCTTCGTGACCGAGAAGCTGAAGGAGTTCGGCTGCGACGACGTGGTGACCGGGCTCGGCAAGACCGGCGTCGTTGGCATCATCCGTGGCCGCCAGGGCGACGGCGCCACCATCGGCCTGCGCGCCGACATGGATGCGCTGCCGCTCAACGAGATCACCGGCAAGCCTTACGCTTCGACCGTTCCCGGCAAGATGCACGCTTGCGGTCATGACGGCCACACCGCGATGCTTCTGGGCGCGGCGAAATATCTCGCCGAAACACGCAATTTCGCGGGCTCCGTGGCGGTGATCTTCCAGCCGGCCGAGGAAGGCGGCGGCGGCGGCAACGAGATGGTCAAGGACGGCATGATGGAGCGCTTCGACATCTCCAAGGTGTTCGGCATGCACAACATGCCGGGCCTGCCTGTCGGCCAGTTCGCGATCCGGCCGGGCCCGATCATGGCGGCGACGGCCGAATTCACCATCACCGTGAACGGCCGTGGCGGCCATGCGGCCATGCCGCACGGCACGATCGACCCGATCGTCATCACCAGCCAGCTGGTCAGCGCGCTGCAGACCATCGCTTCGCGCAGCACCGATCCGGTCGAGGCGGTGGTGGTGTCGGTGACCAAGTTCCATGCCGGCGATGCCTACAACATCATTCCGGAATCGGCCGAGATCGCCGGCACGGTGCGCACCTTGCGCAAGGAAATCGCCAAGAAGTCCGAAGAGCGCATCCGCACCATCTGCGAAGGGCTGGCGATCGCCTTCGGCGCCAAGATCGAGGTCGACTACCAGGCCAATTACCCGGTGACCTTCAACCACGCGGAAGAGACGGTGTTCGCCAGCGACATCGCGGCCAACGTCGCCGGCGACGCCCATGTCCACCGCGGCATCCAGCCGGTGATGGGCGGCGAGGACTTCTCCTACATGCTGGAAGCCCGCCCCGGCGCCTTCATCTTCATCGGCAATGGCGACACCGCCGGCCTCCACAACCCGGCCTATGATTTCAACGACGAGGCCATCCCGCACGGCATGAGCTACTGGGTGAAACTGGCCGAAACCGCGCTGGCCGCCTGAGGCGCGCGGTGACGAACGATGACAAGAGGCCGCCGAATTGTCTTCGGCCGGCCTCTTGAATTGCCTTCGGCCAGCCTCTTGGCGAAACGATCCGAAGCGGCTATGTGTCGGGCCGCGTGGTCCCGTAGCTCAGTAGGATAGAGCGGCAGATTCCTAATCTGTAGGTCACAGGTTCGATTCCTGTCGGGATCACCATGCATTTCAAGGATTTAGCGAGAAATCTGCCGCATTTTTCTGAGAAATTTTGAGAGACATAGTACGGCAAATTTCGCTGACTTTTATGATTTGGATGGACGCCGTCTTTTTCAAGAGAACAATCCGTCAGCCTGTGGGTCGTGTTTGGGGCCTGCAGATGGTCGGCTTTTGGCAAGGTAGCTTGGAAAGCAGCTGTTCCGGGGACCAGGGATAAGGGCGCTCATTGTGCCATAGCCCCCCACGTTCCTTGACATCGGGTATTTATCCGAAATTATGGAGGAAACAAGGATCGCAAGCATGACGGGAATCGCGCTGTCGGGCGTATCAAAGCACTTTGGCGCAGTCGAAGTGATCCGCCGCGTCAGCCTGGACATTGAACCAGGAGAGCTGGTCGTGTTTCTCGGTCCGTCCGGTTCTGGCAAGACGACGCTGTTGCGGATGATCGCCGGCCTCGAAAGCATTGACGAGGGCACGCTGACGATCGACGGGGTGCGCTCGGAGAACCTGGCGCCGGGCAGGCGCAACGTTGCGATGGTCTTCCAGAACTATGCGCTTTATCCACATATGACAGTCGCGGAGAACATGGCCTTTGGGCTGAGGAACATTCGTGTCGCGCCGGATGTCATACGCCAGCGGATCGCTGAGGCTGCGCGCATCCTGGAGATCGAAGCGCTGCTCAATCGGCGGCCGTCGCAGCTCTCCGGCGGGCAGCGCCAGCGCGTGGCCATCGGGCGGGCAATCGTCAAGGAGCCCAAGGCATTCCTGTTCGACGAGCCGCTCTCCAATCTGGACGCGGCGCTTCGGGCCCGTACGCGCGTCGAGCTTGCCGAGCTGCATCAACGTTTGAAGTCGACGATGATCTACGTCACCCACGACCAGGTGGAAGCGATGACCCTCGCCGACCGTATTGTGATCCTCAACGACTGCCGGATAGAGCAGATGGGAAGACCCGACGAGGTCTATGCACGTCCGGCATCGCGCTTCGTCGCGACCTTCGTCGGATCTCCGGCGATGAACATTCTGCCCGTTACGGTTTCGGGCTCAGGCGACAGGCTCAATGCGCGCTTGACGGATGGATCGATCGTCGAACTTCCTGGCGCGCCGTCCAACATGGATTGGCGCGAACTGGGAGTGCGGCCGGAATCGCTGACTGTCGTCTCCGACGGCGAAGATGCATCCGCCACGGCCACCGTTGTCGAGCGCCTTGGCGAGCGAACGCTCGTCTATGCGCGGCTCGCCGATGGGACGCAGGTTACGGCACAAGATCGCGGGGTCTCGAGCGTCAAGCCGGGCGACACCGTTCGGCTGAAGTTCGACATCTCCGCCCTGCATCTCTTCGCCGCGGACGGATCGACCTGGCACGCACGCTGACCCGGCCCGAATCCGCCGAGCAGGGTCATGCCCTCTGGCATTGCGGTTCGCTTGCGGGCCGAGGCTACCCCTTGATACCTGCCGAGAGCGTTATCGCTTCGGTTACCCGGCGCTGGAAGAAGAGGTAGGCCAGTGCCACCGGTAGGCCGGCCAGCACAGCTGCCGACAGCTGGCGCGCGTAGTAGACGCCGAAGGCGTCATTGACCTGCGTGATGCCGACGGTGATCGTCATCATCTCGGTGCGGGTCACAGAGAGGAACGGCCACAAAAACGCGTTCCACGTCCAGATGAAACAGACGATCGACAGCGCCGTCGTTACCCCCCAGTTCATGGGCACGTAGATTTTGAACAGGATCCCGAATTCAGACGCATTGTCCATGACCGCGGCCTCGCGGAAGTCCTTCGGGACCTGATCGAAGAACTGCTTGTACACGATGATGATGACGGGGTGGATAAGCTGCGGCAACATGATTCCGGCCCAGGTGTTGAGCAGGCCAAGGTTGGCGACCAGCACGAAATGATTGATGATCAGCGCCGAAATTGGGACCATGAAGGAGGCGAGTATCAACCACCATAGCGCGATCCGCCCCGGGAACCGCAACTGCGAGATCGCGTAGCCGCACAGCATCGAGATGAAGATGGTGATGGCCGTTACGCCGACCGCGACCGCCACCGAATTGACGTACCAGGTGCCGATCTGCGTGGTGGTCAGGGCGTCAATATAGTTCTCCAGCGTCGGCGTCTCGGGCCAGAGTTCGATGTAGGGCCGGACGACTTCGTCGTCCGGTTTGAGCGATGAGATCACGCCCCAATAGAGCGGGAATGCCCATAGGATGGCCCAGACGAGCGTCGTTGCCGTGATTACCCCGCCCCAAAAATTCCAGCGCCGCGCAGCCATGGCGTTCATCGGCGCCGCCTTTCGGCGAACCGGAGCAGCTGGAATTGCAGGACCGAGACGACGACCACAAGCACGAAGAGGGTGACGGCGACAGCCGCCGCCCTGCCTCCCTGGTTCTGCTGGAAAGCCTTCTGGAAGACGTAGTAGACGAGCACCATATTGTCGTTCGGCCGGCCGCCGATCGAGAACAGATAGACCTGATCGAAGATCTTGAGCTGCAGGATGAGCTGGATGGTCAATACCAGCGAGGTGATCGGCCAAAGCAGTGGCCAGGTGATACGCCGAAACGTGGTCCATCGCGTCGAGTTGTCGAGCGCGGCGGCTTCGTAGATCTCCGCTGGTATGGACCGCAGTCCGGCGAGGAAGAGGAGGATCGAGAAGCCCGCGGTCCACCAGATCGTCACCCCGGCCACCGCCGGCAAGAACCAGGCGCGCGACTTAAAGACCGGTACTCGCGCGATTCCCAGCCAGTCCAGCACATGCATCGCGATCCCGAACTGGAAATTCAATGTCCAGTCCCAGATCAGATAGACCACGGATACCGGTAGGATGTAGGGCAGGAAGAACAACGCCAGCACACCCGCCTGGAACCGGCCCTTGAGGCGTGACACGCCAAGCGCGATCAAAAGGGCGACGAGTGTTCCCGGGACGACCGTCATCAGCACGAAGTAAGCAGTGTTCCAGACCGCGCGCCGGAACATCGGGTCATTGTCGAGCCGCAGGTAGTTGTCGAGACCAACCCACTGACCCGCACCGATCAGCGGCGCATCGGTGAAGGAGATGCGGAACATCTGAACCGTCGGATAGACGAACGCCAGCAAGTAGATCGCCAGGAAGGGAGCGACCAGCACCAGCGCGACAAGACGTTCAGTGCGGGAGTTGCGAAGCATGGCTCTTCCTCAAACATGGCTGGGACCAACCTGGGCAGGGCGGTCCCAGCCTTTGAGACCCTACATGCTGTTCAGCTCTTCCTTGATGGATTTCACCGCCTCGCCCGGGTCCATCTCTCCGTTGAGGGTTGGCACGAAATAATTGGACATGATGTCGAAGATCGGCCCGGCGACGCCAGCTTTGGTCGACTTCGGATCGAAGATCATATTGGCCGTCAGCGTCGAGTAGGTCGCATTTGGCTCCATTGCCTTGTATTCCGCCGTCTCGGTGACTGGCTTGTATGCCGGGATGTGGCCTGCCGTGGCCCAGAACAGCGAGTGCTTGTCCATCCATGAGATCACCTCGAGAACGGCGGCACGCTTTTCCGGGCTGATCTCCTTGCCCTTGTTCTTCGGGATCGCGAACGAGTGGCTGTCCGCGTAGGTGCATGGCTTGTCGAAGATCACCGGGATCTCGACGGCGCCCCAGTCGAACAGCTTGCCTTGCTTGGCGAGGTCGGTCATCGTGGGAACTTCCCAGACGCCGTTGATCATCATGGCGGCCTTGCCCGAGGTGAACAGGGCAACGGTTGCCGGATAGTCCGTATAGGTCGACTGCAGCCCAGCCTTCGTCCACCCTTGCAGAACCGCTAACGCTTTCGCCAGCTTTTCAGCATTGTCGCCAGCGAGGAACTCCTTGCCCGTCAGAAGCTCGCCGCCTTGCTGGCACACCAGCGAATAAATGGTGCGGTACATGAAGTTGCCATCGGCGGTGACGCTGCCCAACGGGAACTCGACGCCGGCATCCTTCAACTTCTGTAATGTCGCGGTGAATTCCTCTTTGTTGCTCATGCCCACCGGACGGCCGTCGTCGCCGAGCACGCCTGCCTTCTTCAAGAGGACGCGATTGTAGTACAGGACAATTGGATGGGTATCGAGCGGCACTGCGTATTGCTTGCCGTCGACCGTCACGGCGTCCATCGTCGTCTGGGCGAAGTCCGAGGCCGAGAGGCTCATCTTGCTCATGTCCTCGGCGGTGATTTCTTCGAGAATCTCCTGGCTCACCGCCAAGGGGATGCGGCTGGCGTGATAGGTCATGACGTCTGGCGCCTCACCGACCGCGGCCGAGGTCTGCACCTTCGCGTAGAAGGGCGTGCCCCACTCCAGCGTCGTGGCGTCGATCTTGATCTTTCCGGCGTGGGCGGTGTTGAAGTCGGTGATCATCTGCTTCATGCGCACACCGTCACCCCCGCCGAGGAAATCCCACCATATGACGGTTTCTTCGGCCTGGGCCGCGACGGCCCAAAATCCTCCGGCCGCAACCACCGCTATGGCCATCATCCTGCGAAAGTTCATCTCAGCTTCCTCCCGAGTACGGCGGTTAGATCCGCCTTGAACATTTCAATGCTACACCAAACCAAACCGCCTGCAACGGATTTTGCGGTATATATCCGGTAGTCGGATATCTTCTCAGAGTGTCAGACGCACCATCGAGTAGGAGTGCGGCGGCAACTTCAGCATCATTCCCTTGCTGCTGAGCGCTGCCCCGTTGCCTTTGGCCGGTGCTACATTGTCCGGCTCGTCCTTCGTGTTGCAGGCCTCGAGATCGTCATGACGGATGATCGTATGCTCGATGGACTTGGCGGCGAACCGCTCGAGGGCGACGTCGGCCTCTATCGTCTCGGACCCATGCCGGTTGATTGCGAAGAAGGTCAGCGTGCCGGCGTTCGAATCGTGCACGCCTGCAATGTCGAGCCATGGCACCTTGTCGGCCGCGGCCGCGTCATAGGTGGGCACCTCGACCGCGAGCTGCAGCGCGGTGCCGCGGCCGTGCTTGGAGGCCAGCATGAAAGGCCAGTAGATCGTCTGCCGCCAGGCGCCGCCGCCGGGCTCGGTCATGATCGGCGCGATAACGTTCACCAGCTGCGCAATGCAGGCGATACGAACAATATCCGATCGGCGGATGAAGGTATTGATGATGCAGCCGACCTGGAGCACGTCCTCGAAATTGTAGATGTCTTCCAAAAGCCTGGGCGCTTCCGGCCAGTCCCAGGCGCGCATACGCTCGGCGTCTCGCTTGCGCTGATGGTACCAGACGTTCCACTCGTCGAAGGAGATCTTCACGTCCCGCTTCGAGCGGGTCTTGGCCTTCACGTAGTCGATGATGCCCGCGACCGTGCCAATGTAGCGGTCGAGCTTGGCTGGGAGAGCGAGATATTCGGCCGTATTCTTCTCGTAATTCTCGAAATACATGTGGAGAGAGATGTAGTCGACCTGCTCGTAAGTCGCCTCCAACACGGTTGCTTCCCATTGGGGATAAGTCGGCATATTGGAATGCGACGAGCCGCAGACGACCAGTTCAACCGTGGGGTCGAGGCCGCGCAGCGCCTTGGCGGTCTCGTTTGCGAGATGGCCGTATTCGCTCGCCGACTTGTGGCCGACCTGCCAGGGACCGTCCATTTCGTTGCCGAGGCACCAGAGGCGGCAGTTCCAGGGCTGCGTGCGTCCGTTCTTGGCCCTGAGGTCGGACCAGTAGCTGCCGCCCGGGTGGTTGACGTATTCAACGAAGGCCCGCGCCTCGTCGAGGCCGCGGGAACCGAGATTGACCGCAAGCATCATCTCGGTGCCGGCTTTTTCGGCCCAGTCGGCGAATTCGTGGATTCCAACTAGGTTCGGCTCCGTGGTGCGCCACGCAAGATCGAGCCGCCGCGGGCGGTTCTCCTTGGGGCCTATGCCGTCTTCCCAATTGTAGGCGGACACGAAGTTGCCACCCGGGTAACGGCAGATCGGAGTGTCGAGCGCACGCACCAACTCGATCACGTCCTTGCGCATCCCCTCTGCGTCCGCTTGCGGATGTCCGGGCTCGTAGATGCCCGTATAGACCGCCCGGCCAAGATGCTCGAGAAACGAGCCGTAAAGACGTTTGTCGATATCCGCGACGGCGTAGGCCGCGTTCGCCGTGACTCTGGCCTTCATGATCCCTCCCACTGCGGATTATCAATCCGATTTTCCGGTTTATATCCGGGGCGTGGGTCAGTTAAGGGCGGAGTTCGTCCGCCCGTCAAGGGTCTATGCTCTCAGGCCTTTAGCAGGCGCAGAACGATGTCGTTGCTGTAATTGCCGAAGCCGCTGCCGAAGATGTTTATGCCGCCGGGGTGACGTGCATCTTCTTTCACGCCGATTCGTATCCGGATCGAGCGGTGTCGCTCGAGTTCCAGATCAGCCAGCGAGCATCTGGAAACCTTGTCATTACCGCGATAGGTGCCGTTGTTCGTGACGCGCCAGTGGACGAGGTCGCCATACTGCGATCCGGCTAGTTTCCACCAGCCGGGAGTATGCTTGCCGCGCTTGTCGCCATAGTCGGCCGGCGCCGTCCAGGTATCGATCTCGTGTCCGTTGATCGCGACCGTGATGTCCGATGGCCAATCCTTCGATGTGCCCGGCACCTCGGACGAAAGCTCCATCGCCAGTTCCAACCCGCCGACTTTGGCATTGGCAAGCGTCGCGTTGTTGGGAAACTGGTATTCGACGAAGCCGCGCGTGAACCACAGCAGCCCGGCCCGCATACGGTCAGGATCGAGGAAGGTATTGGGCACATCGAGCAGCCCGATGACGCCGTCCCTTGAACACAGGCCGCAGGGAGCGGAGACTTCGCATCTCGTATAGAGTCCAAGCGGCATCGCCACTTCTATCACGCTGAGATCCTGCGCCGGAGTGCGGTCCTTGAAGACGACAACCAGTTCGGAGAAGGTCGAATAGCATACCTTCTGGCTTCCCTTGCGCGCCTTTTGTGATTTCGTCTCGATCAAACCGACATCGACAAGTACCTGGATGTTTGCCGAAATTGTCGATTGTGGAAGACCCAGTTCTTCAGCCACCTGATTGACGTTTTTCGGCCCCTTGCGGTGCAGCAGATCGAGAATTCGAACCCGGACCTCGCTCGCAAGGCTCTTCAACAAGTCGAGCCGCTCAAGCGGATCGACAACCATGATTTCATTCGACATATGGCCCGCGCTCGTCACACGGGTTACGTATCAGCAGATCAGATACAAATAAAGCCGGTGGCGGTTATAAATTGAACCGCCTGGAAGCTCTCGATCGAGATTTTCCAGCGTCAGCCGGTCTGGGCCTCGACATCTCCATTAACAGCGGAAGATGACGAACGGGAACTGGCGGCTCAGCAAGCTACGCTATTGCCGCCGGATACCTCTCACCCCACTCGATTGTTCAAACAGCATATGATGGTTGACCGTGGTGCGCTGTGACCTAGCTTAAAGTTCATGATGGACAGTCCAGAGCCGGGAAATGGCGAACCCTCGCAAGGCTGATATGCAGAGGTGCAAATCGGCATTTCAGGGCCCTGCATGCGTCCTTGGTCGACAATCTATCGGCATGCGACCGGCGCCCCGCCATCCGCAACAACTAGCATAGCGCCGGGAGGAGCCCAAGAAAGCGACACTTCGAGAGGGATAAGGCCTTGGTCAAGGCGAATGACCAGACATCGCTTTGCGAACTTGACAATACACCCCAGACCGCACGGGACACCCCAGACCGCACGGGCACGGCAATGCCAAATTATCTTGCCGAAATTCACGCGAACGACGTAAATCTGGCCATTCTGGGCGCAGTGGTGACGCTCGTGTCGGTGGGCGTCTTTTTTGTGCTCTGGCGTATCTTTGCCGCGGTGCGACGGCGCCGCCTTGCGCCGCCTGACGAAGGCAGATCCGGTCCCCCCGACGACGCTTCTTGGGAATGGGAAAGCCCGGCCGGCCTTGTCGCCGAGCCTGTTCCTTCCAAGGTCGCCAACCCCTTGGATACCGTCGACCTGGATGTTCGGGCACAAAATGCCAACTACTCTCGGTTCGGAGTGCGAATCGAGCATTTCGACATGACGTCCGAGCTTCGCGGGAGCTCGTCGGTGGTCGAGACCGGTGCTCCTGCACCGAACAAAGTTCGGCCTGGCCGGCTTGCAGCGTCCATCAGCACGATCAAGGAACGTGGGAAGCGGATTTGCGGGTCGGCATGGGATCAATTGCGCCATAAGGCTTCACCGCGAAAAATTGCTCCATTGGCCTATGCCGCGGATCCCGGTTTGAATTTCACGGCTCAGATGGGAGAACCCGACGGGGCCATGGCGCCTGCCTCAGCCCCTGTGGTTCGCAGGCCGATCGGTCTTGTACTCCGCTTGGGCCTCGCCGTCATTTGTCTGGCCGCGCCGATTGGTTATGCGACGACGAGACAAACCTGGGTCGAAAGCGCCCCCGCCATTTCGCAAGCCCAAAGCCAGACCAATCGAGACCTTTCGCACCCCTTGGAGCTTCCGGCGAATGTCGAATTGCTCGGCCCGGATCTCACGGCTAAACAGGCGCAAGCCGGGACAGATCGTGGTCAGGCAGCCGCTGCGAGACAATTGGCCGACCAGGAACACCGGGCGGCGGAAGGCGAGCGTGCCAGGAGCGCTGCCCTGCAGGGAGCACTCCTCGAGTCGAGCAAGCAGATCGACACGCTGAGGGCAAGCATGGCAGCCGCCAATGCACGCGAGGAGCGATTGCGCAACGAACTCGCGGCAGCCCGCACCCTTGACGCGTTGCGGCGCATTGCGGGAGATGCCCGCACGCTGGTCGGCGAGGCCACCAGCTATGTCTTCAAGGAGATGCCCGCTGCTCATCTCGAGCAGCAGCAAGCGCAGAGGCAGGCGCGCGATCTATCGCAAGCGCGGGCGCAAATTGAACAGCTTGAGACCGACGCCGCCAAGGATCGCGCCGCGGCCAGGGCTTCACTGGCGCAGGCGAGCGGCATGCTCGACGACGAGCGCCGGAGGTCGGAACAGCTTCGTGGCGATCTCGCCGAAGCGAAACTGGCCAATGCCGCACTCTCGAAGCGTGCGGATGCGGCTGAGCAGGAGCTGACCGGCGCGGTCAAGGCGAGACAACAAGTGGAGCAGACCGCAGCTGACGCGGAGCGGGCGCTGGCACGGGAACGCGCTGCAGCAGCATCGGCCGGTGAGGAGCTGAAACAGGCTCGCATCGAGCGCGAGGCGGCTGAACAGGAGCGCACCAGAGCAGTCTCAGCGAAAGAGCGTGCCGAGCAGACCACGACCGAGACGGCACAGGCTCTGGCACGGGAACGTGCTACAGCCGTCTTGAATCGTCAGGATCTCGACAAGGCTCGCATCGAACGCGCGGCCACCCAAGCTCTTTTGCTGCGTGTCGCCAAGCTGCAGGAGGCTCTGGACGAGCAACGCGAAGCCACTGTTTCTCTTGCCCGCGACTTGACCGCCGCGCGCGCGGACAATGACAGGCTCAGGACTGAGCGTCGCAGCGCGCAGATCGAGCCGCCTGCGAAGCCACGTTCTGCCCGCGCGGCAGCTACCGGCCAGGTGAAGGCCGTCAGCCAGAAGACTGGCAAGGTACGCAACCCTTCACGGGTGACACGGGTGCGTTCTATCACTCTTCCCTATTCGCTCTTGCCGACATACGCGACATCGCAGTGATTTCCGGCCGAGCGGTCCCTTCTGTGGCCATGATCTTTGAATGCCCGCACCCCTTCGCAGTACGCGCGAGGCCTGTTGCCATTTCGGGCAAAGGATGAATGCCACGCCCTATCGGCGAGGAATTCTGCGCGATGCGCTATGTCAGCCCGATCACGCTGCCTGTCGCATTCAATTCGCATTTGACCGGCGCCTGCCGCGTTTCCACGCTGCCCTGCCGTAGATAGTCGATGCTGACCTCAACGGGAGCCGAGATCGTATCCTGACTCAACTGACGTACGAGACCCGCGCTGCTGACGCGCACGCTGGTCGCGCCAAACCGGGCGGCTGCCGACTCGATGGCATCGTGGCAGGCCCGAACGACTTCATCCGGGACGCCCGGCAGCGGCTCGATTCGGCTGACCGTTGATAGAGTGTTGCTGTCGCTGGGAGGCTGGAGAGCAGCCGGGAGGTCGAGCGACTGTCCGCCTCTCGCGGACGCGACAGCGGTGGCAGTGGCCGCCCCAGGGGCCGTCGTCGTGCCGGTTGTGCTGGTCTCATCGTCCGCTGGCGAACCGGAGCCGCCGGGATTGTTGCTAGTCCCTTTCTGTGAGCTGCCGTTTTGGCCGCCAGCGCCATGCCCTCCGCCGCCACTATGGCCACCAGAGCCATGGCCGCCGCCCTGCCCCCCGCCGTGCTGACCGCCGGTTGCAGCTCCTGCGCAAACCACCGCGATCGAGCAAGCTATGACGAAATACGCACAAGCGAATCCACGCGATTGACGCAAGACGACCTCCATGGATGCGCAACCGTCCTTCCGCGGCGTGCAGTCAGAACGGCGCGAACCGCCGCTGCCCGAGCAACCTCGCGATTGCCGCGCCCCCGAAAGAACTAGGGGATGAATCCGGTGTATCAAGGATACTTAGCTGGTAGGGATCGATGAGATCGCTTGGCTGGCGAGTGCCATATCGCTGATGTCAAGGCCGCCTGGATAACGCCGCAGACGCCTTCACGACTCATTAGCCGAGTGGCCCGGCCGATGCCCCGGCGAAGGAAAATGCACAGATCAGCGATCACGCTTACCGCGGCTCAGGGTCAGCGCACCTCCTCCGAGCCATCGGCGACACCCACGCGGTGTCGGTAGACCATTTCCCAGCCCTTCCAACCTGTAAACAGGAGGATGAGAACCACGATCAACGACAGGATCACGCCGGTGGGCACCACCGCCGCCTCGCCGTGGGCGTATCGCGAGTACCAGTTGTAGAGTTCGATCAGGACGACGACCACATTGCCGCCAGCGTGGAGCCATGCATCACGCAAATTGCGGATCTGAACATCGCCCAAGACATCTGTCAGGCCGGCAAGCGCGGCCAAGGCGGCCATTATCAGGCCCGCCCCAAGCAGCCAAAGGCTAGCGGTGACCCATCCCGGATTGCCTGTTCGCCAAAAGATCAGGTCGCAAACGAAGGTGGCGACAAAAAAGGCGATCGGGAACGGAATAAGCATCGGGTGGATGGGATGGCCGGCAACACGTGCCGTGCTTTGTGGGTTGCGGCTCATGGTAGTGCCTCCAAAAGGCAGCGCGCACCCCTTCGCGGCCTGCAGTGCATTCCTGAAAGACAGCGTACGAGCAAACGCTGGCACCAGATGAATGTTCCACAAGCCGGACGGCAGAGCCCCGCAGAGGCACGAAAGGCGTTCGCTTGAGCATTCGCCCGCCATGGCGAACCATGGCGGGACTTTCATGCGGCCAGACGGGTCACCCCGCCTCAGGCAACCCTGACCACAAAATGCTTGGTCACTGGCTCGATGATCTTCCAGGTGCCCTTGAAATCGGCTTCCACCACGAAGGCGTCGCCGGGACCCACTTCGACCGGCGTGCCGCCGTCGGGGGTGATGATGATGCGGCCGGCAATCATGTGCACGAACTCATAGTCGGTATAAGTCGCGTGATAGGTGCCGGGCGTCGCCCGCCACGTGCCCGACATCACCTTGCCGTCCTCGGTCGTGTGTTGGACGGCGGTCTGCATGGTCGGCCTGCCCTCGACCACGATCCAGCCGGCGAGATCGCCGGCCTCCGCGTGTTCGACCGGGCCGAATTTGAAGATCGTCTGGTCTGTCATGTCAGGGCTCCGTCTGGTCAATTGTGCTGGCGTGATCTGCCTGGACGGTGGGATATCCGATGCACCCGCAACGGGCAATGCCGGCGCCGCCAGCGCCTGACATCCGGACAGTCGCCTCGACGAACGAAACTATGGCTTGTGCCTGGCCGAGACGAGTTCCGCCTTGCGCCGCGCCGTCTCCAGTCCAAGGCCGATGAAGGCGCGCGCGTGCTTGGCGAGCGCCATGTTGTCCGTCCACAGATTGCGCCAGATGGCGGTCTTCTTCGACAGGTTCTCGTCGACGATCTCCGAGGAGAAGGATTCGAAGCTGAGATCGTCGGCATAGCCGATGGCCGTGAGCGCATCGAAGATCGCCGCGAAGTCGATATTGCCGGTGCCGAGGAAGCCGCGATGGCTTTCGCCGATATGGACATAGCCGATCTTGGCTGCCGCGTGGCGGATGGCGAGCCCGACATCGGCCTCCTCGATGTTCATGTGGAACGTGTCGAGATGCAGGAAGATGTTGTCCGAGCTGGTGTCTTCGATGAAGGCGAGCCCCTGCGCGGCGGTGTTGAGGAGGTTGCTTTCGAAGCGGTTGACGATTTCGAGATTGAGCGTGACCCCGGCCGCCTTGGCCGTCTCGGCAACCTTGGCCAGCGCCGCCGCGCTGCGGTTCCATTGATCGCGCGTCGGCGCCTCGACCTGCAAGCCGTGGCTGGTCGACAGGATGCCGGCGACCTTGCGGCCGCCAAGGTCGCGCGTCAGCGCGATGGTTTGGTTCAGGATTTCGACGCCACGCGCCGCGACCGCCTTGTCGGCGCTCGATATGTCGCCGTCGGCGGGCAGTCCGATGCTGATCGTCACCCCGAGCCCGAGATCGGCGATGCGCTTGGCAAGCCCGCCAATGTCGACATCGGCCGGGTCGAGATAGGAGAATTCGATCAGATCGAAGCCGGCCTCCCTGGTGTTGGCCAGCGTGCGTTCGAGCTCGCCTTGCGCCGAGCTTGCCGACCAGACGAAAGAATGGATTCCGATGCGCGACATGATCGTCTCCGGATTGCGGCGAAAAGGATGGGCGCGGCCGGGATCAACCGGCCGCGCCTGTTGAAGTGATCAGCGGGCCGCGGTCCAGCCCTTGTAGTCCTTGAGGTTCTCGGCGGTGATCAGCTTGGGATCGAGCAGCACGGTGGCCTCCGCAGGCTTCTTGCCGGCCAGCAGCTCGGCTGCCATGGTCAGCGACTGGCCGGCCATCACATAGGGATCCTGCGAGGCTGAGGCCTTGATCATCGACTTGCCGGAAGCGAGCTCCTTTTCGATATCGGGCGCGCCGTCGACCGCGGTGATGATGAATTCCGAACGGTTGAGCTGCTTGGCGGCAAGCTGCGCGCCGATCGCCGTCGGATCGTTGATGGCGAACACCGCGTCGATCTTGTCGAAGCGGGTGAGCAGCGACTGGAATACCTTCAGGCCGCCGTCGCGCGAGCCTTCGGCATTCTGGTCGTCGGAGAGGATCTTGATGTCGGGATGCTGCGAAAGCACGTTCTTGCAGCCCTTCACCCGCTCCAGGATCGACGAAGACGCCGGGCCGTTGAGGATGACGTAGTCGCCCTTGCCGCCGGTGTTGTCGACCAGGTACTGGCAGGCCTCCTCGCCGGCCTTGACGTTGTTGGTCATCACGGTGACATCCGCGCCCGGCGCCGAAACATCGAACGCGGCAACGATGATGCCGGCGGCCTGCGCCTTCTTCACCGCCGGTGCGATCGCCTTGGCGTCGACGGCATTGAGCATGATCACGTCGACGCCGGCGGCGATGAAGGAATCGACCTGCGAAACCTGCTTGTTGAGGTCGTAGTCGGCCGATACCGACGTCACCTCGACCTTCGGGTTGATCTTCTTGGCAGCGTCCTCGATGCCCTTGATGGTGGCGACGAAGAAGGGGTTGCCGAGCAGGCCGACCGAGATGCCGACCTTGTTGAGGTCCTTGGCCGATGCCGGCGCGATGGCGACGGCCGCGAATGCGGCGCCGCAGAGCAGTTTGGCGATGGTCTTCATTACGCTTACTTCCTCCGATTGCCCGCGCCTCTCACGGTGCGTTACACAAGCCGGCATTTGCGCCGGCGACCAGGTCACTCACGTTCTTGCCCCTGCCTGGAGCCTGTAGCGGTCGAGGGCGACCGCCACGATGATGACCAATCCCTTGATGATGTACTGCCAGATGTCCGAGACACCGGCCAAGATGAGCCCGTTGGAGAGCACGGCGATGATCAGGCCGCCGATCAGCGTGCCCCAGATCGAGCCGACGCCGCCGACAAAACTGGTGCCGCCCAAAATCACGGCGGCGATGGCATCGAGCTCATAGGACTGCCCGAGCTGCAAGCCGTTGGCGGCGTAGAGCCGTGCCGCCGACATGGCGCCGCCGAGGCCGGCGAGCAGGCCCGAAACGCCATAGACGAAGAGCAGCACCAGCGGCACCTTGATGCCGGTCAGCCGCGCCGCCTCGGCATTGCCGCCGACGGCATAGATCCAGGTGCCGAGCACCGTGCGCTTGAGCACCAGCCAGGACAGCACCACCACCGCCAGCGCGATGACCACCAGCCAGGGAATGCCGAACAGCGACCCATTGCCGATGAAGTCGAACGGCAGGTCGGAGTTGAACACGGTCGTGTCCTGCCCGAGCAGGCGGGCAACGCCCCGCACCGCCGTCAGCGAGCCGAGCGTGACGATGAAGGGCGGCAGCTTGATGTAGGCGACGAGCAGCCCGTTGATGAGGCCGAAGCCGAGGCCGACGAGAATGGCTGCCGGCACGCCGAGCAGGCCCCAGTCCGGCACCAGGGACACCAGCACCGCCACCATCGCCGAGGCGGCGAGGATAGAGCCGACCGACAGGTCGATGCCGCCGGTCAGGATGACGAAGGTCATGCCGGCGGCGAGCACGATATTGATCGACGATTGCTGCGTGACGATCAACAAGTTGGTCTGGGTGAGGAAGCGGGGATTGATGAACTGGAAGCCGCCCGCCAGCAGCACCAGCACCGGCAGCATGCCCAGCGCGGCGAAAACGGTGCGCAGCCGCCGGCTCCTGACCGCCGCCTGGTCCACTGCCGCCGTCCCGGTCGTCTTCTCGGTCGTTCTGTCGATCATTCCTGGGCCGCTCCCGTCGCAAGTTCCATGATCGCTTCCTGACGAAGCGGCTCGCCCCCGGATGCCGTCACCTCGCCCGATATGGCGCCGTCGCGCATCACCAGTACGCGGTCGGCGACGCCGATCACCTCGGGCAATTCGCTGGAGATCATCAGGATGGCGATGCCCTGGTTGGCGAGGTTGTCGATCAGCCGGTAGATCTCCGACTTGGCGCCGACATCGACGCCACGGGTCGGCTCGTCGAGGATGACGACCTTCGGCTCGGTCTCCAGCAGCCGGGCGAGCAGCACCTTCTGCTGGTTGCCGCCCGACAGCGAGCCGGCATTGGCCTGCGCCGAGCGGGTTCGGATCGAGAGATCCGCAATGGCCTTTGCCGCGCGACGATCGGCTGCGGTGAAGTCGCGGAATCCGCCCGCCCGTGCGTCCCTGGCCAGCACGCCCATGCTGATATTGTCGGAGATCGACATGTCGAGGAACAGGCCGAGTTCCTTGCGGTCCTCGGTGAGGTAGGCGATGCCGGCCTCGAGCGCCTCGCGCGGCGAGCCGATGGAGATCGGTTTGCCGTCGAGTTCAACCGTACCGGCGCTGCGCTTGTCGGCGCCGAAGATCAGCCGGGCGAGTTCGGTGCGGCCGGAGCCGACGAGACCGGCCAAGGCCAGCACCTCGCCCTTGTGGAGGTCGAACGAACAGTTCTTCAGCAGCCGACCGTCGGACATGCCGCGCACCGAGAGCGCGACCGCGCGCTTTTCGTCCGGCGGGCGATGGTCCTTCTTGTAGAAAGCCGAGAGGTCGCGGCCGACCATCATCGACACCAGGCGCGAGGCGTTGAGATCGGCACGCTCCAGCGTGCCGACATAGCCGCTGTCTCGCAGCACGCTGACGCGGTCGGCCAGCTGGTAGACCTCTTCCATGCGATGGCTGATGTAGATGATGGCGATGCCTTGCGCCTTCAGCGTCGCGATCACCTCGAACAGGCGGTCGGTCTCGCGCGAGGTCAGCGACGTCGTCGGCTCGTCCATGACGATGATGCGCGCATTGGTCGACAAAGCGCGGGCGATCTCGACCAGCTGGCGCTCGCCGAGCGACAGGCTGGAGACCAGGACGCGCGCCGAGAAGGAGACGCCGAGCCTGCCGACGATCTCGCTGGCGCGCCGGTTGCACTGCTCACGGTCGACGATGCCGAAACGCCGCGGCTCGTTGCCGAGGAAAATGTTCTGCGCCACTGTCAGGTTGGGCGCCAGCGACAGCTCCTGATAGATCACCGCGATGCCGGCAGCGCGCGCCTTGATCGGATCGCCGGTCGCCGCGGGCACGCCGTCGATCAGGATCTCGCCACCCGGATCCGGCCGATAGGCGCCCGACAGCACCTTCATCAGTGTCGACTTGCCGGCACCATTCTCGCCCATCAGCGCGTGCAACTCGCCGGCATGGACGCTGAGCGAGACATCGTGCAAGGCGCGGATCGCACCGAAGGTCTTGGAGATGTGGCGCATCTCCAGCACCGGCTGACGTGTCGTTTCGGGCTTGGCTGTCGCGGTCATCGCGCGCCTCCTACCGCTTTGCCCGCCGTGCCGCGGCCGGCGACGAGATCGCGCCAGTCGTCGCGGTAGCCGGCAAGGCCGGTGAAGCGCGCCGCTGTCACCGGTCCCGGTACCTCGGCGGCGAATTCACGCCCGACACTCTCGAAGGCGAGCGCTGCCGCACCCGTGGCGCTGCCCTCCAGCGAGGCGCCCTGCATGAAGGCTTGGCCGGGACGCAGTTGCGCCAGCAGTCCGGCAAGCAGTCCGCCAACGTTCAGCCCGCCATCGACGATGACAGTGTTTTGCGAATGGATCAGGTCGAGGCAGAGATCGACCATCAGTGCGACATAGAGCAGTGCCACGGCCGCGCGCTCCCCGGCATCGGGCATGCGCCCAAGCAGCCGGCCGGGACGATCCGGCATCGGCCCGCCCGGCGCGAAGCTCGGCAGCGCCATGATGCCTGCGTCGATTGCCTGCTGGATCGAGCCATTCGGGATCGCGCCTTGCCAGCCATCGCTGATGACGGAGAATTCGCGCCCGCCCATGAAGCGGATGGTCGGCACCGGGCCGCCGTCGACATCGACATTGACCAGCATGTCGCGATCCTGGTCGAGTGCGTCGAGCGGGCAGTCGGGATTGAGCACGACGACCCAGGTGCCGGTCGACACCACGGTCAGTGGGCCAAGTTCCTGCCGACGATAGGCGTGGAGTGCAGCATTGGAGTCATGGACGCCGTTGTGGATGGCGACCGGCCGCGCCGCGCCGCCCAGACGCTGCTCGCCGATGACGGCGCCGGCACGCGCGAACGCCGGCATCCGGCCGCGCCAGCCTTCGGTATCCACCAGCGAAGAGAAATCACGCTTGCGCGGCGCCCACAAATGCGAATGGCAGCCGAGATAGGACACTTCGCAAACCGGCCTGCCGCCGAGACGCCAGCTCCAGTATTGCGGATAGCCGAGGATCGATGTCGCCGCCGCGAATGCGTCGGGATCGACCTCCTGCAGCCACAGCATATGGCGGCCATAGTTGAAACCGAGCGGCAGGCGCGGTGAGAACGTCTCGGCAAAATCCGGAATGCGAGGATCGATCCGAGCGGCGATCTCGGCCGGCGGCTCCTGCTCGTAGTCGAGAATCGGGTGCGTCAGCGCCTTATCGTCCACCAGGGCAAAGGTGCAGCCATGGCCGGATACCATCATCCCTTCGACACCATGGTTGTCGACCGCGTCAGTGACGGCACTGAGCGCCCAATCGTGGAGGTCGGCCTCGTCGAGCACGCTGAAGCCGTTCTGGCGCGTCCATTTCGGCTGGGTCCGGCGCTCATCGAGGATGCGTCCGTCCTGGCCGAAGACGAACAGCTTCGAATTGGTCTTGCCGAAGTCGAGCACCGCCAGTTTCATGGGACGGCTCCCAAGGTGGAAGCAATCCGCACCATGACGCCGGCGTCCTCCAGCATGCGTGCATCGGTATCGGAGAGGCCATCATCGGTGATCAGCGTGCCGATGCGCGACAGGGGCAGCGAGACATTGCGCGCGTGGATGGAAAGCTTGCGGCTGTCGGCCAGCACCACGATCTGGTCGGCGCACAGGCTGAGATCGACGATGGAGCGCACCAGCAGCGGGTGCGATTCCAGCAGCCCTTCCTGATTGAGGCCTTGCGCGCCGAGAAAGAATTTCGAGGCGTAGAAGAGGGTGGCCTGGGTCGGCGAATGGATGATGCCGGGCTCGCGATGCAACTCGCCGCCGGCAACCGTCAGGCTGCAATGGCCATGGTCGCTGAGATAGGCCGCGAGCGGCATCGAATTGGTGTAGAGCCGGATGTTGCGCTCGGCGAGCTTGACGCCGAGATGGAAACAGGTCGAGCCGCCATGGACGATGACCGCGTCGCCGTCGCGCACCATGGTAGCGGCAACGGCCGCGATCTGCCGCTTGGCCTCGACGGCGAGGTCACGGTTCTCGTCATAGGGCCGGGCATAGGCGACGCCCGCATGGGAAGCGCCGTCGAGCGCCGAGATGCCGCCATAGACCTTCCGGGCTTCCCCGGCTTCATCGATCCTGTCGATATCGCGCCTGACCGTCGCCGCCGAAACGCCGAGCCGCTCCTGCAGCTCGCGCACCGAGGCGAACGGGCGGTCCCGCAGCAGTTCGACGATCTGACGCTGGCGGCCGAAGTCGCTCAACACTTTCCTCCCGAAATGCCATTTTTCATGACAATTGGCGCAACTTACTCAACATTAGTCGGATTGCAAGCTGTTTTGAGGATAGTAGATCACTGTTGACGTAGATCACTCATATCTGCGATATCTCCGCCAAATGTCGGTCCCGGCGACGGGATTTCGTGCAGGGAGAAGAAGGCGCCATGGCAAACCAGGCTGATGCACAGGAACTGGCAGCCTTGCGGGCGCTTTCAGCCGGCATCGGGCTGAACCCGCACATGACCCAGGCGGCGGGCGGCAACACCTCGCTCAAGGCCGGCGACACGCTGTGGATCAAGGCTTCGGGCACATGGCTGAAGGATGCGCTCAGCGACGACATCATGGTGCCGGTAGCGATGGCGCCGTTGCTCAAGGCGGTCGAAGAGCGCAATCCGGCAGCCGACAAGCCGCAGGCCTTTGCCATCGATGAACTCAATCCGCGCGGCCTGCGCCCATCGATCGAGACCACGGTGCATGCCTTGATGCCACAGCGCGTGGTCCTGCACGTGCATTGCGTCGATACGATTTCGCTTGCCGTGCAGGCCAATGGCGAGACTGAGGTCGCTAGGCGGCTGGACGGCATCGAATGGGCCTATGTCCCCTATTTCCGGCCAGGTCTGCCGCTCGCCCGCGGCATTGCCGAGAAGCTGCGGCCCGGTGTCGATGTGCTGATCCTTGGCAATCACGGACTGGTCGTCGCCGCCGAAACCGTGGCCGAGGCTGACCTTCTGCTGCGCCGCGTCCGGTCGCTGCTGGCGCGGCCGGCACGCGTTACCGCCGCGCCAGATATCGTGGCCCTGACAACGCTTGCCGGCGACAGCGTCTACCGATTGCCGGCGGATATCGAGGCGCATGCGGTCGCGCTCGATCCGGAAAGCCGCCGCATGGCCGAGGCCGGCAGCCTCTATCCGGACCATGTCATCTTCCTCGGCCGGGGCTCGGTCGTGGCCAAGCCAGGCGAGGACGCGGCCGGCGTCGTCGCGCGGCTCGGCGCCGCACCAGTGGCGATCCTGTTTCCCGGCGCCGGCGTCCTGATGCGCGGCGACGCCAGCGCCGGCGCCGATGCCATGCAGCGTTGCCTCGCCGACGTGACGGCACGCGTCGACGTCGCGGCGCGGCTGAACTATCTCACCGCCGCCGAAAACGACGAACTGGTCAACTGGGACGCCGAGCAGTATCGCCAGAAGCTCAACGCGGCCGGCGGCTAGCAAAGGACTGACATGATGCCTCTTGTCATCGGCATCGACATCGGCACGTCGGGCGCGCGCGCCGTCGCCATGCGTCCGGACTTTTCCATTGCCGGCCAGTCCGCTGTCCGCCTCGACACGTTCAGCCAGGATCCACGCGCGCCCTCGGCATGGTGGCAAGCGGTCCAGGCGGCGCTGACGGAGCTGCTTTCAGGCATCGACCGCGCCACGGTTCGCGCCATCGCCATCGACGGCACGTCGGGCACGCTGCTGCCGGTCGACGTCGCCGGGCGGCCGCTGGCGGAACCGCTGATGTACAACGACAAGGTCGCCGACGACGGTATCCTGGCCGCGATCGCGCGCGAGGCACCGGAGGCTAGCGCCGCCCACGGGGCGACGTCGGGCCTCGCCAAGGCTTTGCTGTTCCAGCATCTGCCCGGCATCGCGGCGGTGCAGCACCAGGCCGACTGGATTGCCGCAAACCTGTCCGGCCGCTTCGATGTCAGCGACGAGAACAACGCGCTGAAGACGGGCTATGACGTCGAGGCCCGGCGCTGGCCGGACTGGATCGCGGCCGCCGGCATGCACATGGACTTGCTGCCGCGCGTGGTCGAGCCCGGCGATATCACCGGCACCCTCACCCCAGCCATGGCGGATCTGTTCGGCCTGCCGCGCGATGTGGCCGTGGTTGCCGGCACCACCGACGGCTGCGCCTCGTTCCTGGCGACCGGCGCCACGGCCATCGGCGACGGCGTCACCGCACTGGGATCCTCGCTGACCATCAAGATCCTGTCCGACCGGCCGATCTCGGCGCCGCGCTTCGGCATCTACAGCCATCGCCTCGGCGACACCTGGCTGGCAGGCGGCGCCTCGAATTCCGGCGGCAAGGTACTGGCTCAGTATTTTCCGCTCGCGCGGATCATCGAACTCAGCGCGGCGATCGACCCTGCGACCGAGACTGGCCTCGATTATTATCCGCTGAGCACGGCGGGCGAACGGTTCCCGATCGCCGATCCAGCATTGCCGCCGCGCCTCACCCCTAGGCCGGCAGACGACGCCGACTATCTCAAGGCGATGTTGGAGGGCATGGCCGCGATCGAGGCGCTCGGCTACAGCAGGCTGGCAGAGCTTGGCGCACCTGCGCTGACATCGGTCAGGAGCGTCGGCGGCGGTGCGGCAAATCCGGCATGGACGGCGATCCGGCAGCGCAAGCTCGGCGTCGATTTCCTGCCCACGCTCTCCGACGAGGCTGCAGCCGGCACCGCCAGGCTGGCGCTGAAGGGCGCGGCCAAGGCAGGGCTGGCATGAGCGCGAAAAGGATCGAACGTCTCGACGGCATCGCGCCGCTGGCTGAGCGTTATCAGGTTTTCCTGCTCGACCAGTTCGGCGTGCTGCATGACGGCCAGGCCCCTTATCCCGGCGCGGTGGCGGCATTGTCGGCGCTGAAGCACGCCGGCAAGACGGTGGTGCTGATTTCCAATTCCGGCAAGCGTGCCAGGCCCAACGAGGAGCGCCTGCTCAAGCTCGGCTTCGTCGCCGGAAGCTGGGACCATTTTGTGTCCTCCGGCGAGGTGGCATGGCGCTCCTTCAATGACATGGCGGCATCGGGAAGGCTGCGGCCCGGGACAAAATGCCTGCTGATCAGCCGCGACAACGACCGCACGGCGATCGACGGCCTGCCCTTTGTGCTGACCGAGGCCGGCGAAGACGCCGAACTGGTGCTGATCTCGGCCAGCGAGGGTGACCGTTACGACCTCGACCATTACCGCAGGCTGCTGGCCGCGGCAGCGGCACGGCAGGTGCCATGCTTCTGCACCAATCCCGACAGGATCATGCTGACAGCGGTCGGACCCCGCTTCGGCGCCGGGGAACTCGCCGATCTCTATGAAAGCCTTGGCGGCAGCGTCACCCGCATCGGCAAGCCCTATCCGGCGATTTTCGACGCCGCGCTGGCGCTGGCCGGCGCGCCGAACCGTGACAGCGTGGTTTGCGTCGGCGACAGCGTCGAGCACGACATTGCGGGCGGAAATGGCGCCGGCGTCGCCACGGCGCTGGTGCTGAGCGGAATCCTGGCCGACACATCGGATCTTGCCGCCGTTTTCGACGAGCAGCAGGCCTGGCCGGACTACATCACGGCTTCCTTTAGCTTCCGCTGACCGCATCGAGCATGCGCCTTGCGCTTTCCTCGTCGGTGATCAGGATCGTCGGCGCGATCAGGTTCATGGCGCCGAGCAGCGCCGCTGTCTTCTCCTCGCCGCCGGAAGTGAGGATGCGGATCGGCGCCTTGCGCAGGCGATCGACATCCACCGACATCACATGGCTATTGACGGGATGGTCGACCAGGTCGCCGTTGCGGTCATAGAAATGGAATAGAAGGTCGCCGACCGCGCCACGCGCAAGCAGGGCCTCCCGGTCCGCTTCCTTGAGAAAGCCGCCGCGCGAGAAGGTGGTGGCCGAAGCGATGCCGCCAACGCTCAGCAGGACGGCATCGAGCGCGTCGGCCATTTCGAAAATCTCCTGCAGGCCGCAGCGCTCGACCAGCGCGATCTTGGTCTCGACGCTGTCGACGACGGCCGGTGTCGGCATCAGATAGCCGTCACCCTGGAAGATCTGGGCGAAGCGCCAGGCGAACTCGGCCGGGTTGACCCGGCGCGCGACGCCAACACCGCCAAGCAGCGATATCACGCTGAAATCGGTCAGCGACTTGGCGCTGATGAACGGCAAAGTGTCGAACAGCGTTACACCCCAGCCGACACCGACCCGCATGCCCGATTTCATCGCATCGGACAGGAACATGCCGGTCTTGGCGGCGATTGCCGGGATCGGATCGGCATTGGCCGCCGTCAGCGGCGCCACGAGCGCCTGCTGCAGGCCGAAGGTCCTTTCGAGCGCACGCTCCAGCCGCACGATCTCCAGGAGCTCGCTCTCGATGGTGATCTTCACCTCGTTGCGCGCGCGGGCCTCTGCCAGCATGCGCACGATGGTGACGCGGCCGACGCCGAGCACGTCGGCGATCTCGTTCTGCGTCATCTGCTCGACGAAATACATCCAGGCGGCGCGGATCCTGAGGCGATCCGTCCGGCTCTCGCTGGCGACCTGCTCGGTCGCTCCGGCTCCTATCCGCCCCTCGTCGGCCCGCCCCTCTCCGGTTTGTCGTCGCCTGCCCAAATCATTCCTCCCCCGCAGCGATGGACCAGCACGCCATTGCCGATTCTGCATGCCGTTTTAGTATCGCCTATTGATCTGCCAATCGATAGGAACAATGTAGTGTTGGTGGCTGGCTGCTGCTGACGGCCCTCCATGGCACTTTCGAGGCGACCCGCGATGCTCCGACAAATCTCCGAAGATGTCCGCGTCAACCTGAAGGACCGGTTGCGGGAAGTCCGCGACATCATCCGCCAGAGCCGCCATGACGGCACCGGCGACGCCAGCCTCTTGCGCGAAGCCACCAGCCATCTGCCGCCATTTCCGGGCAAAGGCATCGAAGGCCTGCTCAGCCACGCCGCGAGTGCCGTAGACGAAGCCCTGTCGATCGCCGAATCCTTTGTCCCGCACGAGCGACCGATCAAGGTCGACGGAACGACCGTAAAGGGCCTCGGCACCTATTTCCCGGCCGGAAACGAGGACCGGCAGTTGAGCGCGGAGCGCCTGTTCCGGCGCGACATGTACTATCTGACCAAGGCGGTGCTTGCCGGGCTGAAGATCGACAATGCCCGTATCCATGAAGCCGATTTCGCCGCCGTTCATGCCACGATGCGCAAGCGGCATGGCGATCTGCTGGCCGCGCTGACCGCGCCCGGTGCCGGCCTGCAGGCGATCGCGGCCACCTGTTCGGCGCTGCTGGTTGAGTGCCTCGCCCAGCGTCCGGTCCGCTTTGGCGAAACCGCCCCGGAAACGACGGCGGCGGGTGACCGGGCACTCGACATAAGCTGTCTGGCACCGGTCGTCTTGGCTTGCGGCCTGGCGACGACCGGCCGCGACGGCGCGCCGGAGCCCGACATGCTGGAGATCGCGATCCTGGCGGCCGATATACGTCACGACCGCATCGCTCAGGCCTGCGGCAGGGCGAGCCCGGTCAATGAACTGACGCCTGTCTTCGCCACCCTGCTTGCGCATTTGCCGTAGCTCAGGGATTTAGTCCCCGGCGATGGCCATGATCGTTTTCTTGGCGCGCTGGATCGAGGCCGGGCTCATCGAAAGTTCGGTCAGCCCCATCTCGACGAAGGTGGGGATGAGATCCGGCCGCCCGGCCGCCTCACCGCACATGCCGACCATGATGCCGGCGGCGACGCCGGCCTTGGCCGTCAGCCCGATCGCCGACATGACGGCCGGATTGGTGACGTCGTTGAGCTTGGCCACCGTCGGGTTCAGCCTGTCGGCGGCCATGATGTACTGGGTGAGATCGTTGGTGCCGATCGAGAAGAAGGCCACTTCTTTTGCCAGCGCCGGCGCGATCAGCACGGCGGCCGGGGTCTCGATCATCACGCCGAGGTCGAACGTTGCGTAAGGTGCGCCTTCGGCCTTCAGCTCGGCGGCGCATTCATCGACCAGTGCGCGGGTGCGCGTGACTTCGGAAATATCGGACACCATCGGCAGCATCACCTTGATGTTGCCGTGCACGGCTGCCCGGAGCAGCGCCCTGAGCTGGCGCTTGAAGATATCGGGCCGGTCGAGGCACATGCGGATGCCGCGCCAGCCGAGGAAAGGATTCTCCTCGTCGGGGAATTCGATGCCGGCAATCGGCTTGTCGCCGCCGATGTCGAGCGTGCGCACGATGACCGGGTAGGGTGCGAAGGCCTTGGCCAGCGCCGCATAGGTCTCGGCCTGCATGTCCTCCGAGGGGAGATGCATATGGCGCATGAACAGAAGCTCGGTGCGGAACAGGCCGACGCCCATGGCGCCGGCTTCCTGCGCCGCCTCGATCTCTTCCAGCGAGCCGATATTGGCCGCGACCTCGATAACCCTGCCGTCGGCGCGCTTCGGCGTCACCGTCTTGAAGACGCTAAGCCCTGCACGCTCCTTTGCCGCCGCTTCGACGCGGCCGGCGAAATCGGCGCGCACCGCCGCATTGGGGTCGACGATCACCTGGCCGCTGTTGCCATCGAGCGCCACCTCTTGCGCGGCACGCAGGGCATTGACCTGGTAGCCGAGGCCCAGCACCGCCGGAATGCCATGCGAGCGGGCGATGATGGCGATGTGCGAGGTGGCGCCGCCATGGCCGCAAACCACCCCACCGATGCGTTTCAGCGGCGCGCGCGCCAGATCCCAGGCGCCGATGTCGTCGGCGATGAGAATGGCGCCTTCGGGAATGTTTTCGAGGCTGACGTCGTCTTGGCCCAGCAGCACCAGGCAAATCTGCCGCCCGACGGCGTGGACATCGTCGGCCCGGGCATTGAGATAATGATCGTCGACGGCGCTGAAATCGGCGGCGATGGTAGAGGCGGCGGTGATGACGGCCGAAACCGCGTCATTGCCGCCCCTGATGGCCTTTTCGGCCTCGCCGGTCAGGCTGTCGTCGGCGGCGATATCCCTGAGCGCGGCGACGATGCCGCGATCTCCGGCCGACAGGCTGTCCTGCGCCAACGCCCGGTCCATGCGCGCCTGGACGGCTGCAATGGCGGAGCGGAACCTGTCGATCTCGCCGGCGATCTCGTCGGCCTGCAACATGCGGCCCTGCCCGGCAATGTCGGGCGGGAAATGCGCGAAGGCCGGCCCGATGGCGACCCCTTCGCTCGCAGCGACACCGCGCAAGCTGTTTGCTCCGCTGGATGCGGCCGGCGCCGGTTGAGGCGCCGGTGCAGGTGCGGCATCATTCGCCGGGGTCTGCGGTTCTTCATCGTCGAGACCGGCCTTGGGGTTTTCCAGATAGCCGATCAGCGCCTCGATGGCCTCGATGGCGTCGGCGCCATTCGCCCGCACCGTGACTTCCTGGTTTTCCTTGACGGCCAGCAGCATCAGCTTGACGGAGCTCTTGGCGCTGACCGCCTTGCCGTCCTTGACCAGCTCGACATCGGATTCGAAACCCTTGGCGAGCTTGACGAACCGCGTGGCGGGGCGGGCGTGCAAACCTTCATGCACTCTGACGATGGTCGAGCGTTCCATGGCAAATACTCTGCTTTTCCTAGCGCCATGACCAGACGGGCAGCGGCGCGAATGCTTTCAGGCGGCGATGGTGATGATCGCGTCTGTCTTCAGGGCCGCCACGAGCGCTTGTGTATCGACCGGCGATGCACAGATCTCGCCCGGCCTCTCGGCCTCGCTGGCGCCGTTGAACGAGATGACGACATGGCCCATCTCGAGGACCTTGCTCCACGCGCTGGAGCCGACCGCGGTTATGGTCGCGGAAACGTCGCCAAGGGTGATCGACGCGCCCTTTTGCGGCGCGCCGTCGCTGGGTCCGTGCTCCATCTTGTGGAGCACGGAAACCTCGGCCAGCTCCGGCGGCGAGCCATCCGCGAACAGGATGACCACGCCCCCTTCGGCAAGATCCGCCACTTCGGGGCCGATTTCAGTGACCCGTGTTCTCAACAGAACCGTCATATGGCGAACCTCATTTTTCAATTCTTCTGAGAGTGGCTCATCGTTTTATGGAAACGGCGAGCCACTCCATGTCTTTTGTTTTGAAGCAATTCCGGACGGGAAACCGTGGAACACTTTCCCCGGAATTTGCCTTTTTAAAACACGATCAGGCTGACGATCCAGGCGATCAGCACCGAGACCGGACCCATGATCTGGCGACTGATGAGCACCGCCGGCACACCGATTTCGATCGTCTTCGGCTTGGCTTCGCCCAGCGCCAGGCCGACCGGAACGAAGTCGCAGCCCACCTGGGTGTTGTAGGCAAACAGCGCCGGCAGAGCCATCGCCGGCGAAATCGTACCATTGGCGATCTGCGGACCGATGATGGCGACGCCGATGACCTGCGCGATGACCGCGCCTGGCCCGAGGATGGGCGACAGGAACGGCAGGCCGCAGATTGCCGAGATGATCAGCAGGCCGACGATGTTGTTGGCCAGCGGTCCCATCGGCTGGGCCAGCACGTCACCGATGCCGGTGTACAGGATCAGGCCGATGAGCATGGTCACGAAGGCCATGAACGGCAGCACATTGCGGACGACCTGGTCGATGGTGCGGCGGCCGGAATTGAAGAAGATGCCGACCACCCGACCCATGACGCGGCCGATCGAGCTGATCAGGCCGATAAGCCCGCCTTCGCTCGGCAGCGGCTGTGGTGCCGCGGCTGCAGTGTTATTGTTCGAACTCATCGATGCTGCTCCCCCCGCAGTGGTGACCGCTTCGGATCCGTCCGCCATTGTGACGTTGGCCGGCTTCACGCCCGAAACGTAGATGTCTTCCGTGATGAACTGGGCGAGCGGCCCAGCCTGGCCGACCGGCGTCAGGTTGACGGTCGGGATGCGCTTGCGCGGATAGACGCCGCAGCGAGCGGTGCCGCCGCAGTCGACGACGACGACCGCCATCTCGCCTTCGACCGGCGGCGCCTTGAAGCCGTCGACGGCCGTGGCGCCGGTCATGTCGGCGATAAGTTGGGCCACGGGATGAATGCCGCCGCCGGTGACGGAGACCACCTTGTCGCGCTGCGCTGTCGGCTCGATGACGAGCGGGCCGCCCCAGCCTGTGTTGCCCCTGGAGATGCGTACGGCTTTGTATGTCTTGGCCATGATGTCCTCCCGCCCTTACAACTCGACGCCCTGGCGGCGTGCCATGATGGCGGTGATGCGCTCGGTCAGCATGCCCTTGAGCAGGATGACGACGAGGCCGACGATGGCGTACCAGATCGCCACCTTGACGTGGTAACCGGCAACGACCGCACCCTTCTTTTCCAGCTCCAGAAGCGCGACGAGAATGCCGCCCCAGACGAAATATTCGCCGGGATTGATGTGCGGGAACAGGCCAAGCGGCGGATGCACGTAGGACACGGCCGCGTCATAGAAGGCCGGCTTGTGCTTTTCTTCCAGGAACGATCCGAACGTATAGGCCATCGGATTGGTGAGGAAGAACACCGCCAGCAGCGGCAGCAGCGTGTAGCGCGTCAGCGCGATACGGCCGGCGCCGCGCGCCAGGCCGTGCACGCGCTCTTCGCCGACCAGCTCGGTGACGGCGTAGAAGGCGGTCATCAGCACCACCAGCGTCGGGATGATGCCGGTGACGAAGCCGGCGAACACTTCGCCGCCCTTCTGGAAGATGCCAATGAAGTATTTGCCGATGGCGGTCAGCCAGCCGAGCTGCTCTTCCTGCTGGACCTCTTTCAGCTTTTCCTTGAACTGATCGACTGTGATCGGTCCGCTGTCCGCCTGTGCGAGGACAACGAGATGGTCGGAGGCATGCTCGACGGCGAGCTTGCCATGCAAAGCAGCATCCGAGACCATGGCACCTGCGACATGCAGATTGTGCACGGCCATGTCGGCATGCTGCGCCAACAACGAAAATACAGACATTTCTCCTCCTTATGCCGCCCGCCGGTTTATCCCAGTCGGTGCGCGGCGTGCTTTAGGCCCTTGCTACGTTCAAACCGGATAGGCCCGGCTTCTTCCCCGGCTCCGACCGTGCTTTGTCGATCTGCTCGATCGCGCGCTTCACGGCCTCGGCCACACCGGGTTCCCCCTCCCCCATGATTGCAGGGTTGGACCGGAGTCGAGGGGGGGCAACGCCCTCGAATTCTTGAAATCTCTTGAATTTGGTGAAGACGGAACGGCCGCTCATCACCATCACGCGGCGCACGACCAAGTCAGGCGTCACCACGACCAGCGCGATGGTGCCCTTGGCCAGCCGGCCGCGAAAATTGCCGGCTCCGACAAAGCCATCCTTGTACTGGTCGGTGACACCGCGGAAGACATCCGAATAGTGCCGCATCTGCAGCCAGACGCCGAGCGACTGCAGCGCCCACACAATAACCAGCAGAAGCAGTCCCCACTGCCAAATCGCCATTCGGTTCTCCTCCCGAAGCCTCAGTTGAAGCTCACCTTGGACCGGCGCGCGACAACAGCAAAGTGAGAACATTTGTTTCCTCGAATGTCAATATGTATGATATTGACCCTGGTCACGGTCATCCACAGGGCCGTCGGCCGATTTCGGCGGCGGCATGGCTGTGCTAGCCTGTGACGAAACGGGATGCGTGAAATGGAATTGCCCTTCAGGGACGAACTGGCCCTCATGCCCGACCTGCGCCACCGGTTGCGGCAGCTGCGCTGGTTCCGCGCCACCTTCCGCGGCAGCGCCAAGGTGGTCTCGGACACGTTCGGCGTGCGTTTCGAGATCGACGAGGCGAAGCTGACCCGGGCTTTTCTCGACTGGGTCGAGATCATGGAAGAGCAGAAGCGCTTCGCCGCGGTCGACCGCGCCGACTTCATCGTCTTTGCCGCCGGCCTCGTGCTGCGCGAATTGATCAAGCAGGCACCGGCCAGGGAAATCTCGGGCCTCGAGCAGCTCATCGAGACGGACCAGAACGCCGGCACGCTGGAAATCATCCGCTTCTGGCCGGAAGGGTTCCTCTACACCAACTACTGCGTCTCGGTCATTTCGGCGATCTACGAGCAGGAATTCGGCACGGCACCCAGCATCGACAAATGTGCCGACGATCTGCGTACCTGGTGGTCCTATCGCGAGAACGTCACCGAGATGCCGGCCTATGCGGTGGCTTTCCTCGACCGCTTCCTGGGTGCGGAACCGAACTGGATCACGCCGGACCGCGCGCAGTCCCGGCAAGCCATGCAACGGGCGCTCGGATCCGCCCGCGCCAGCGACGCGCTGCGCCAGCTTTGACCCCACCACAAACATCGCGCTATTGAACATTTGACTTTTTGCCGATAGCGATGTGCGAAATCGAGTCCGGAGAGAAGCGCGTGGCGCGACCAAGGCCCATCATTTTCGATTGCGACGGCGTCCTCGTCGACAGCGAGCCGCTGGCCGCCAGGGCCTATGAACGCGTCTATGAAAAGCACGGCATGCCCGGCGTCCATGGCGGCATCATCGCCCAGTGCGTCGGCATGAAGCAGTCCGACATTATCATTCGAATCAAAGAGTTAACCGGCCACCAGTTTCCCGCTTCGGCGGCCAGCGACATCTGGGCCGAGACCAAGATCCTGTTCTCCGAGGAATTGAAGCCGACACCAGGAATTGCCGCGTTCTTGGAAACGCTCGAGGGCGACCGCTGCGTTGCCTCGTCATCGTCGGTCGAGCGCATCAACCACAGCCTTACCGTCACCGGCCTGGCAGGGTTTTTCGGCGACGCGATCTACAGTTCCTCGATGGTCAAGAACGGCAAGCCCGCGCCGGACATCTTCCTGTTCGCCGCCGCCAGGATGGGCGCCAATCCAGCCGATTGCATCGTCATCGAGGATTCGCCCTTCGGCATCCAGGGCGCGGTCGCCGCCGGCATGACGGCGATCGGCTACACCGGCGGCGGCCATACCTATGCCGAGCATGGCGCGCGGCTGACGGCCGCCGGCGCCGATTTCGTCTGCGCCGACTGGCATGAAGTTAGCCGGCAATTATCTGGGCTCGGCGTGCCGGCCTAGGCTGGCGGTTAGAGCAATTCTAGAGAGGCCGCGGCCATTGGCTGCGTGGGATCACAGGGCCGACACGGAAGTTGAACGACAAGACCCTCGTCGCCTCGGTATCGACCTCGCACCGGAAGCTCAGCTGGTACCAAGTGGTCATCGTGCTGAAGGCCGCCTCCGGTCGGCTGAGAACGTTGCCTGCCTTAAGCGGAATGGTTGGCAGCCATTTGGGAGAATAGTCGGCCTGCTGCAATTCCTGGTTCAGTACGTTGGCGCAAAGGTTGGCAATGCGCTGATCGCGCGGCACGTTCTCCATGGAGCTTGTGGCGAACGCATTGCCGGTTGCCCCCTGCGAGTAAAGCTTTCTAACGCCCGGAAGGCCGGAATAGACCGGCGATCCCGCAACCTCGTTGTTCGTCGAACCTGGCTTCCCTGCATTCCCGCCTGGGGCCTTCAAGGCTCTTGCGGATTTGAACTTCATAGGCTTTGAAGGTTTGGGCTTTGCCTTTTCGGCCGAGGCTGGAGGCGCCGGCTTACCACCGGTCTCAGCCTCCAATGGCTTTGGCGTCACGACCGCTTGCTTTTCGGCGGGTTGCGGTGCGACCTCCGGCGGCTGTTTGTCAGTATCCTCGGCCGCCTGCTTCTCCTCGCTTTGCGCGGGCTTTTCGTCCGGCGCAACGGTGGCCGGCTTCTCATCAGACTTGCTGGGCTCCGCCTTCTGCTGTGGCGTTGCAGCCGGGGCGGGCTGGGTTGGCGTGGGTGTGGGTGCTACAGGCGGCTTCGCCGCCTCATCCTTGGCCGGCGACGGCGTGTTGGGCTTGGCGCTGCTACCGTCGAGCGATTTCTCCGGCCCGGTATCTTTCTGGCCGTACTGGAAAACGCGCTTCAGAACCTGGTCGTTTGGCGGTTTCGGCGGTTCCGGAGGCGGCTTCTGTTCAGGCGGTTTTTCGGCCTTCTTTTCAGGTGTCGGCTCCGGCGGCTTTGGGGCAGGTTTCGGCTTGGGCATCTCGGGCGGCGGCACGATCGCGACATTGACGGGCTGTTCCTGCTGATCCGGCTGCTGCTCGGATCTCGGCAGGCCAAAAAACAAGAACCCTGCGATCAAGGCATGCAGGATCAGCGATGCGGCCAAGGCCCATCGCCAACTGCGAAACCATTCTCGTATCTTGCCGTTCATTGCGCCCGATGTGGAATGAAATAACGGCGGCTTCAAGCATAAGCATTGGATTGACGCGATTTAGCCGCTGACAGGTTGGTGATCCACGGTCGCGGGCCGGAGAGACCAAAGTGCTGGCACGGTTCAAGCGGCTCGACGATCCAGACCTCGGATCAGCCAGCTTGCCGCTGGCTCGCGATCCCGTCGAGAAACCGTTCGTCCAGCGGCGTTTCGCCAAACCAGTACAGCCGGTTGATGCTGACGAAGCCGGCATCGATCGCAGCGTTCTCGTCGCCCGGCTCGCTTGCATGGGCACGACCGCGCGGCACGGTGATGACGGTGCGATCGCCGTCGCTCTCCAGGATTTCGGCCGTCCGGCCGATCTTGTCGCGGCCTATGCGTGGCTGACGGATCTCGGCCGGCAGCGCCGTCGGCAGGTTGACGCTGAGCCAATGTCCCTCGCTCGTCCAATCCCAGCGCGATTGCCACAATGAAGCAATCAACGTGCCGAGCCAGTGGTCGTCGCCATCGGTAAAATCAGGATTCTTCACACGCGAAAAGCCGATCGCCGGGACGCCCCAGAAGGTCGCTTCCCGGGCAATGCCGAGCGTGCCGGAATAGGCGAGATCCTCGGCGACGTTGCGGCCGTCATTGACGCCCGACAGCACGAGGTCCGGCTTCTTCTCGTCGGCAAACAGCCATGTCATCGCGCTCACCACGCAATCGGCCGGCGTGCCGGAGCAGGAGTACCAATTCGGCTTGACGCGCCGCATCGTCAAAGGTCTCGCGATCGTCAGCGAAGATCCGGCGGCGGTGCGCTTGCCATCGGGCGCCACCACCCAGACATCGTCGCTCAGACCAATGACTGCGTTGACGAGACGGGCAAGTCCCGGCGCTTCGATGCCGTCATCGTTGCAGATCAGGATTCTCATTGTTCGCTCCCCAGAGCATGAAAAGTGTGAAGCGGTTTTTCGGACGACATCATGCTCGATCTCCTTGATTTAGAGCCGGCACCGCGATGCGCTGGCCGGTACGGCATTGCGTGCGCAGCGACGGGATGTGGGTTTTCAGGTCATCCAGGAGATCGGTGGTGCAGGAATGACCGAGCGCCTCGGGCCGTCCCGCCTTCTCCCAGATACCGACATTGCCTGAAAGGGTCGGATGGGTGGGCATGCGCACCCAGTCGGCACGGCCGGCCTTGTGCAGGAGATCGCCCGGTGAACCGGCGGGCAGATGTCCGGTAAGCAGCACCGGCAACCCGGCCTGTTCGGCGCGCGGCAGAAGGCGCGACGACGGACCGGCCGCACCCATGCCGTCATCCGCGAGCAGCGGCAAGGCCGGCAAAGGATCGGCATCGGTCCAGTCGGTGGCGCTTGCCAAGCGGGCACGCAGCAGTTCGGAAACGCCTGGCAGCAAGGCCCCCGTGGCGCCGATCTGCGCTTCCAGCGATAAGCGCATGCCGGCGTGAACGGCAAACGGCCCCGGCAAGGCCGCGATCAGCTCCAGCGGTCGTCCCGACAGCGGCGTCGGCAGCAGGCACCCATCTGAATGCCTTGCCACCCACTGCGAGATTTCGCGCGCCCGCGCCGCGCCCGGCACAGGGTCGGCGCCGTAGGAGGCATCGAAGACCAGAAGATCGCAGTGCGGGATCGTATCCATGACGAAGACGCTACTGTCCGGCACCACGTCGGCCGAATAGGCGACACGGCTTTTCCCGTCATCGACGGCGAACCAGACGCCGCCTACGACATGCCCCGACCGTCCCGTCCTGATCGCCAAATTGCCGCTTTTCAGCGTGTCGCCGGGTTCGAAGATTTCGATACGATCGTCTGGAATTGGAAAACGCTTGAAGTCCGCGGGATCGGCATAGGCGGCAAGTGTCGCCGGCGCCTCGTCGCGGGTCTCGGCCGTCACGAAGATCGGGCCGGCATAGCCGCGCGACAGCAGCCAGCTCAGCGCACCGACATGATCCTCATGCGCATGCGAAACGAAGACCGCGTCGATGTCGGCGACCGACCCGTCGAGCGCCGGATAGTATTCCGCCCCCGAGGCACCAACCTTGATGCCGATATCGAGCAGGATGCGATCACTGCCGCTGCTGACGGCGAGGCTGGTGCGGCCCTTTTCGCCAAAGCCGCCAAGCAAGTCCAGCATCATCACGATGCTGCCCCCGGGATCAGCCAACCGGACTTTATGCGCAGCCGTGCCTGGGCTCCGCTCTCCAGGATCACCGGATCGGGCTGTTCGAAATGCAAGGTGAGATCGGGACCGGCGGAAGGCGTGAATTCGATGCGCGCGGCACCACCCTGGTAGATCACCCGCTTGACGAGGCCGTCAAAGCCGGGTCCGTCAGGCGAAACGTCGAGATCGGCCGAGCGGCAGCATATCTTTGCGCCGGCGCGTGGCTGCTCACCGGCCCGGCAGCGAACGACCAACTCGGCTCCGAGAACCCTGACCTTGCAGTGACCGGCATCTTCGGCGCTCAGCACATCGGCAGGAAGCAAAATCCCATGCGAAATGAAGGAGGCCACCATCTCATTTGCCGGCTCATGATAGAGCTCGCGCGGCGTCGCCAGCTGCGCAAGGCGCCCATGATCCATCACCGCGATGCGGTCGGCCAGCGCCATCGCCTCGGCCTGGTCGTGGGTGATGTACACGATGGTCGTGCCCGTGCGCTTGTGGAAGGCGGCGAACTCGTCTTCCATCGAGGCTCTCAAATGCACGTCCAGATTGGCGAGCGGTTCGTCGAACAGCACCAGTGACGGCGCGGCGACCAGACAACGCGCCAAGGCAACGCGCTGACGCTGGCCGCCGGAGAGATTGGCGGGCCTGCGCTCGCCCAAGCCCTGCAGGTTGACCAGGGTGAGTGCGTCCTCGACCTTCCGGCGCGCCGCCGCTTTGTCGAGCTTCGCCACTTTCAGCGAATAGCCGATGTTTTCGGCGACCGTCATATGCGGCCACAGCGCGTAGTTCTGGAAGACGATGCCGACGCGCCGCTTTTCCGGCGCGACGCTGCCGCCCTTGGCCGACACGATCTGGCTGCCGATACGGATCTCGCCTGACGTCACTTTCTCGAATCCGGCGACGAGCCGCAGCAGCGTGGTCTTGCCGCAGCCGGACGGCCCGAGCACCGCCAGGAACTCGCCGTCGGCGACGTCGATCGATACGTCCTTCAGGGCGTCGAAATCGGCGAAGCTCTTGGTTACATGGTCCAGGGTCAGTCGCGCCATGGCAGAACTCCACTCGGAAGATGAGGGGCAAGCAGATTGGTCACCAGCATCAGCACGAAGGTGACCGCGACCGTGATGACGGACATCGCCGCCGCGTAGTTGGAATCGCCGCCCTGCTCGAAGGAAAACATCACCACGCCGATCGTCTCCGACCCGGACGACCACAGCAGCGCCGAGACGGTGAGTTCGCTGAGCGCCGTCATGAAGATCAGCAGTCCGCCGGCGATCGCCGCTGGTGCCACCAGCGGAAAGATGATGGTGCGCATGCGCGTGAACAGCCCGGCGCCCGCCACTTGCGCCGCTTCCTCCAGCGCCCGGTCGATCTGGTGATAGCCGCTGATGGTCGGCCGCAGAGCCAGCACCAGGAAGCGGGCAAGGTAAGCGTAGAGGATGATCCAGACCGTGTTGTAGAGCTGGATGCCGGTCAGCGGGATCGGTCGCAGGAAGAGCAGCAGCGAGGCGATCGCCAGCACCACGCCGGGCAAGGCATAAGGCAGTTCCACCGACAGATTGAGCAGCCGCACCCAGCGCTGCTTGCCCCAAGCGATCAGATAGCCGATCGGCACGGCGACGAGCACCGCGAAGAAGGCCGTCGCGATCGACAGCCAGAAACTGTTGAAGAAGGCGCGGCTCGCCGCATCGTGCTCGAATAGCACGAAGCGATAATTGTCGAGCGTCGCCGTCTTGGCGGTGAGCGCAATGCCGTAGCCGGGCACCAGCGAGGTCAGCATCAGCCCGAACAGCGGCAGGAATAGCACCAGCACGATCAGCAGCCACATGCCGGCCTGGACGGCGGGGCGCCAGCAGCCAAGCTCGTAGGGTTCGGCCGACAGCGAGGTGGAGCTGATGCGGTAGTCGCGGCGGCGGCTCATGAGCTCCTGGGCGAGAATGCCCGCCATGGCGATGACGCCGATCAGCACCGAAAGAAAGGCCGTTTCGCCAAGCACGGCGGGGCCGCCGCCGGCCAGCTTCTGGTAGATGAGCGTCGGCAGCACGAGATAGTTGGCGGGAATGCCGAGGAAGGCCGGGATGCCGAAATTGCCGACGCAGGACACGAAGGCCAGTGCCGCCGCGGCCATGATCGACGGCGTCATCAGGGGCAGCACGATGGTGACCAGCACGGTGAACCAGCCGGCGCCGCCGGCGCGCGCCGCCTCGACCAGTTCGCGCGGCAGCTTGCGCAGGCCGGCACGCACCAGCAGGAAGACCAGCGGACCATACTGCACGCCGAGCAGCAGAATGATGCCCGATGTCGAATAGAGTGGATTTTTCGTGCCGAGCGGCGGTGCCGCGCCGAATAGCTTGAGAAACGGACTGGCCGGGCCGAACAATTGCAGCCAGGCCAGAGCCGTCACCTGCGGGGCGATCATCAGCGGCATGACGTAGCAAAGCACCAGGGCGCTTCGGCCGCGAATGTCCGTCAGCGAGACGAGAACTGCCACCAGCGTTCCCGACAGCACCGCAAGCAGGGTGCCGCCTATGCCGACGACCAGCGTATGCCAGGTGGCGATCCAGGTCGCCGGGCTTCTCAGCCCGGCCTCGATGGCCACGGTCGACATCGTGCCGCCGGGCGCCACGATCTCCTTGACGAGCCGCAGCATCGGCAACAGGGAAAGCAGTACGATGACGACGGCCACCGCCGCCGTCAGGGCCATTTCCTGGCCCCGACTTTCCCTTATCCGTGTGGACATGATTGATTTTCCTGGGATCGATCCGCGATCGGCTTTGTTCGTAGCGCTTCGGGATGCCGCTGAGACGGCATCCCGAAGCGATTGCCGGCTCAGCCGCCGAACAGTTCGGAGAACTTTGCCTTGTCGGCGTCGGTCTTGGCGACGATCGCCTTGGTGTCGAACGCCATCACCTTGACCTTGACGCCTTCCGGCAGCCAGTCGGGACGGCCGACCGAGGCGCGCGCCGGCAGGTAGCCCATGGACAGCGCCAGCTTCTGGCCATCATCGGAAAGAATGAAGTCGACGAACTTCTTGGCGCCGTCCACATTCTTGGCGGTCTTCATGATGGCGACCGGTTCGGTCACTGCAGGCACGCCCTCGCTGGGGAACACGAACTCGACCGGCGAGCCTTTCTTCTTGGCATTCATCGCCATGAAGTCGACCAGGATGCCATAGGGCTTCTCGCCCGATGCCACCGACTTCAGCACCGCGCCATTGCCGCGCACGCTGACGGTGTTGTTGGTCTTCAGCTTCTGAAAGAAATCCCAGCCATAGTTGGCGTCACCGACGAAGCCCGAGAGCAGGTAGGCGGCGGCACCCGAGTAGAGCGGGCTCGGCATGACCAGACCATCGGCATAGGCGGGCTTGGCGAGATCGGCCCAATGCTCTGGCTTTTCGGCGGCAGCGGTGTTGTAGACGATGCCGGTGGTGATCAGCTTGCTGCCGAAATAGGTCTTGTCGGAATCATAGGTGTCGGCCTCGATGCCATCGAGCTTGGCCTCGGGATAGGCCATCAGCCGGCCGTCCTTCTTCAAAAGCTCCATCGAGACCGCGTCGGCGATCAAAAGCACGTCGGGCTGCGGGCTGCCGGCGGCGAACTCGGCCGCCATCTTGGTCAGGATGTCGCTGGTTCCGGAGCGATAGATGGTCACGTCGATGCCGGGCTGCGCCTTCTTGAAGGCGTCCACGGTCTTGGCCGCGTCGGCCTCCGGCTGCGATGTGTAGAGCGTCAGTGTTTCGGCGTTTGCCGCGCCGGCAAACAAAGTTGCCGCGAGCGCCAGCTGGCTGGCCAGCAGCTTGATGAAGTGCGTCTTCATGAGACCTCCTGTCTTGTCTGTGCATGACCGGTCCGGCCCCTGGCCGGCTCCCCGTCTCTTCCTCCCTGCACGGCGCATATGACTGGTGGATGACACAGCGCGTGAAACCCACAAAATATGTTCATATGTACAATGTCAATTACAAATGAACAGAGATGTGCAACAATCGGCATGCCGCAACCCGGCATCCGGTTGACATCCGGCCGGCGTTTCTCCGATGAGGAGAACGCGGCCCGGCCACGGCTGATGAGGGACCAGAAGACATGCCCACGCAAAAACCCACACCGGCCCGCCTGCCGATGGTGTCGTCGGATCTCAACGTCAAGACGGCCTGGCTCTACTATGTCGAAGGCTTCACGCAGGAACAGATCGCCGAAAAGCTCGATGTCTCCCGGGTGAAGGTCATGCGCACGCTGGCCGCCTGCACCGCCGAAGGCATCGTCGTCACCATGATCAACGCGCCGACCGCCGAGCAGGTGGCGCTCGAACGAGCGCTTGAGAAGCGCTGGGGCCTCAACGCCGCGGTCGTCATTCCGACGCCCTCGGCCCAGGACCATCTGGAAAAGGCGATCGGCCATGCCGTCGCCGCCTATCTCGGCGAGCAGATGCAGGACGGCATGACGCTCGCCATCGGCGGCGGCGCGACGCTGCATGCCAGCCTGGGCTTTCTCGCCCGCCGGCAGTTGAAGCGCGCCTCGGTGGTGGCGCTGGTCGGCAGCCTGCCGCATTCGCAATGGATCAACCCGTCGATCGTCGCCGCCAAGGTCGCCGATGTCTTCGAGGTCGACAGCTATCAGATCACCGCGCCGGTGACGGTCGACGATCCCTCGCTTCGCGATCTCCTGTGGGCGCAACCAACCCTGCAGGATGTGCGGCAGCGCGCGGCCGCCGCCGACATCGCGTTGCTCACGGTCGGCGACATGTCGCCGGACGCCACCATCTTCCGGCACGGCATCGTGCCGTCGTCGCTGATCGCGTCGCTGAAGGCGAAAGGCGCGGTCGCCAACATGCTGTGCTACTTCGTCGATGCCGCGGGCAGGCTGGTCGACCACGAGGTCAATGGGCGCGTCATGGCCATCGATCTCGAAATGGTCGGCCAGGTGCCGAATGTCGTGCTGGCCGCCGGCGGAAAACGCAAGGTTGCCGCGATCCTCGCCGCGCTGAAGGCCGTCAGCACCAATGTGCTGATCACCGACAGCGACACGGCCGCAGCGCTGCTCGCCAAGGCCGGTTGAGGCGACCTCCACCCAGACAGTTTGGTTTAGATAAGTCCGCGTTCGCGCAAAAAATCCTCGACGCCGACATGGGTCATGGATTCGAACTCGGCGATCGCCTCGGCCACCCGCTTGCGCTGGGCAGCCAGCAGCGTGAACACCTGCTTCATCTCGCCGGAAACGCCAAAACGGCTCCACCGCTCGGCGATATGCATGGGCAGCCCGATATCGGCACAGAATGCATCCAGGCTGTCGTAGCCGAGGCTTGCGACAAGCTGCTTCGTCTCTTCCGCCGACATGCGCGGTTCGAAGGCATGGTCGTGCAGGCGCTGCGCCACCAGCTTGATGTCGGATGGCGAGGCGCCCATGACCTTGCCAAACAGGGTTTTGACATCAGATGGGTCGAATGCGGGCATGCTGGCCTCCCTGGATCGCGGTCCACAGAGAAGATGGGTCAAGGGTCAGCGCCTGACAAGTCATTTCCCTCGTAAGCCGGCATACCATTCGGCATCGGCTTGCGACAGAGGGCCTAGACCAGCATGCCCATCGGATTTTCGATCAGCCGCTTGAAGGCGACCAGCAGTTCGGCGCCGAGCGCTCCATCGACTGCGCGGTGATCGGTCGACAGCGTCACCGACATCACGGTGGCGATTTTGATCTCGCCGTTCTTGACCACCGCCCGCTCCTCGCCGGCACCGACCGCCAGGATCGTCGCATGCGGCGGGTTGATGACGGCGGCAAAGTCCTTGATGCCGAACATGCCGAGGTTCGACACCGCCGTCGTGCCGCCCTGGTACTCTTCCGGCTTCAGCTTGCGGCTGCGGGCGCGGCTTGCCAGGTCCTTCATCTCGTTCGAGATCACGGACAGCGTCTTTTCGTCCGCATGCCGAATGATCGGCGTGATCAGGCCACCGGGGATCGACACGGCAACGCCGACATCGGCATGCTTGTGCTTGACCATGGCGCTTTCGGTCCATGAGGCGTTGGCATCCGGCACCGCCTTCAGCGCCAGCGCCATCGCCTTGATGACCATGTCGTTGACCGACAGCTTGTAGGCCGGCGCCTCGCCTTTTTCGGTCTTCTTCACCGGAGCCGCGGCATTGATCTGCGTACGCAATGCCAAGAGTGCATCGAGCTCGCAGTCGAGCGTCAGGTAGAAATGCGGGATGGTGGTCTTGGCCTCGACGAGGCGGCGCGCGATCGTCTTGCGCATATTGTCGTGCGGGACGAGTTCGTAGGAGCCAGGTTCGAACAAACGCAGCACGTCCCCCTCCCCCTTGAGGGGAGGGTGGCCGGCCGCGGGCCGGTCGGGTGGGGTCGGTTCGACCGGGCTCAACGCAGGAGCGGTGCCTCCTGAGACGACCCCCTCTGTCGGCTTCGCCGACATCTCCCCCTCGAGGGGGGAGATTGGCGCCTTGTCCCCATACGCCTCCCCATCAGCATAGATCCAGGCAACAGCCGCACCCACCGCGATATCGACACCTTCCTTGCCAGTGACATCGCGCAGGACGCCGCTGGCCGGGGCGTCGATCTCCATCGCCGCCTTGTCGGTCTCGATCTCGAACAGCACGTCGCCCTTCTTGACGTGCGCGCCTTCCTCGGCGAACCAGCGCGAAATCTGTCCGGTCGCCATGTCCATGTCGACCTTGGGAAGAATGACTTCGGTCGGCATCTCTCAGCGAACCCCTTTCGCGAGGTCGCGCGCGGCGGTGATGATGTCGGGAACCTGCGGCACGGTGGCCTTTTCCAGCTCCGGATTGTAGGGGATCGGCGTCTCCGCGCCGCCCAGCCGCACGATCGGCGCGTCGAGATAGTCGAACGCTTCGCTCTCGGCGATCATGGCGCTGACCTCGGCGCCGATGCCCAGCGTCTTGACCGCCTCGTAGACGCACATCAGCCGCGAGGTCTTCTTGACGCTGTCGATGACGGTCTGCTTGTCCATCGGCCGGATGGTCCTGAGGTCGACGACCTCGACATCGATGCCTTCGGCTTCCAGGGTGGCCGCGGCGTCGAGCGCCTTCTGCACCATGATCGAGGTGGCGACGATGGTGAGGTCGCGGCCCTCGCGGCGGATATCGGCCTTGCCGATCGGCACCGTGTAATAACCTTCGGGCACCGGGCCCTTCATCTTGTAGAGCAGCTTGTGCTCGAAGATCATCACCGGATCGGGATCGGCGACCGCCGCCAATAGCATGCCCTTGGCATCGTAGGGCGTTGCCGGCTGGATGACCTTGAGGCCGGGCACATGTCCGAGCCAGGCTTCGAGGCTCTGGCTGTGCTGCGCGGCCGCGCCGGTGCCGGAGCCGGCGGGAAAGCGCATCACCACGGGAACCGAAACCTCGCCGCCCAGCATGAAGCGCATCTTGGCCGCCTGGTTGACGATCTGCTCCATGGCGAGCGTCGCGAAATCGGAAAACTGGAATTCGAATATCGGCCGCATGCCGGTGAGGGCCGCACCGACCGCGACGCCGGCGCCGCCCAGTTCCGAAATCGGCGTGTCCATCACGCGGTCCGCGCCATAGCGCTCGACCAGATCGCCGGTCACCTGAAAGGCGCCGCCATAGACGCCAATATCCTCGCCCATCAGGAAGACGCGTTCGTCCATGTCCATGGCGATTGCCATGGCTTCCTGGATCGCCTGGGCGTAGCTCAGTTCACGCACCATCGCGTCCATCACGCCTGCTCCGTATAGACATAATTTCCGGTCTCGCTGATGTCCGGCGACGGACTTGCCTTGGCGAATTCGATGCCGTCGGCGATTTCCCGCGCCACCGCATCGCGGATGGCCTCGATGCCCTTGTCGTCGATGAAGCCGAATTCGCGCAGCTCGTTTTCGAACAGCGTGATCGGGTCGCGGTTCGACATCCAGTCCTCGATCTCCTCCTTGGTGCGATAGCGGTTGCGGTCGCTCTTGGAATGGCCGCGATGACGGTACGTCTTGGATTCGATCAGCGTCGGCCCCTCGCCCGCCCGCGCACGCTCGATGGCCTTGTAGGAGGCCTCGGCGACCTCCGAAAAGATATTGCCGTTGACGATCACGCCGGGCATCGAATAGGCGGCTGCGCGGTCGGCGATGTTCTTGACCGCGGTCGAGCGAGCCGTCGACGTCGACATGCCGTAGCCATTGTTCTCGCAGACGAAAATGACGGGCAGCTTCCAGATCGCCGCCATGTTGAGCGCCTCGTGGAAGGCGCCTTCATTGTTGGCGCCGTCGCCGAAGAAGGACACGACAACCTTGCCGGTTTTCATCCTCTTGGAGGAGAGCGCTGCCCCCACCGCGATCGGAATGCCGCCGCCGACGATGCCGTTGGCGCCGAGATTGCCCTTGCCGACATCGGCAATGTGCATCGAGCCGCCGCGGCCCTTGCAGTAGCCGGTGGTCTTGCCGAAGAACTCGGCGAACATGCGCTTGACCTCGGCGCCCTTGGCGATGCAGTGGCCATGGCCGCGATGGGTCGAGGTGATCTGGTCATCCTCGCCAAGCGGCATGCAGATGCCCATGGCGCTGGCCTCCTGGCCGATCGACAAATGCATGGTGCCGTGGATGAGGCCGCGCGTGTAGCACTCCTCCGCGCCCTCTTCGAAGCGGCGGATGAGGTACATCTTGTAGAGCACCTGCTTGAGCTGCTCGGCGCTGTACTGGCGATAGACGAAGGGCAGGTTGGCGCGGCTGTCCGCCACGACTTTGCTCAATCCAGCCATGATCAGGCTCCAACGGTTCCATAGACGAGCTTGTCCTGGCGGGCGCGCAGTTCGGCGATCTTGGAGCCCGGAGCCGGGGCCGCATTGGCATAGGTGATGAGCTCGCCCTTCTTGATCGGCGCCGTCACCGAGCCGCCTTGCAGCAGGCCGCAGGGAATGGCCCGGGCCGCATGCGCTTCGGGTGCCATCATGATCCAGGCACGGTAGCAATATTCGCCGATCGCATCGAGCTTCTCGCCCGGCTGCATGTCCTTCTTGGCCACCGCGCAGACTTCGGCCACGGGCTTGGCCAGCGGCACCATGTCGGCCTTGCCGTAGAGCACGACGCGGGCGCAGGTCAGCGGCACTTCGAGCGAGGTGAGGTGATAAGGACGGTGGAAGGTGAAGTAAGGACCCTTGCCCATCTTCAGATCTTCCATGCGCTCCGAAATGCGAGGATGCGACATGTCGGCGACGACGAAGACGCCGGGTGCGACACCCTTGCCGATCGAGTAGTCGACGACGCCGACCCTGGACAGCACACCGCCATCCTTCTGCGGCACCAGCACTTTCGAGAGTTCGCCGAGCGTCGCGGCCGGGCCATGCATGCCGGCCTTGTCGGGTACCAGTCCGGTGGCGTTGGCGATCGCCGCCATCTCGACCATGGTCTTGGAGCCGTCTACGAATTCGACCAGCATGCGCACATTCATGTGGCGGCGCCTGGCCTCTTCCTCATAGGCGGGCGGCGTGGCGTCGATGTTGAGCGGGTTGTTCTTGCCCTTGCCGGCGGCGACGATCGGATGGCCCATGGCCGAGACGAACTCGATCAGTTCCATGCAGGAGGACGGCTCGTCGCCGGCACCCAGCGAATAGGTGACGCCAAGCCGGTCGGCCTCGCTCTTCAGATAGGCGCCGATGGTGACGTCGGCCTCGACATTCATCATCACCAGGTGCTTGCCGTGTTCCATGGCGCGCAGCCCAATCTCGGCGCCGACGGCGGGAACGCCGGTGGCGTCGATGACGACGTCGATGAGATCATTGTCGATGACCAGGTTGGCGTCGTTGGTGACCGCCACCTTGCCGGCCTCCATGGCGGCCGTCATCGCCGAAGCGTTCGACACCTCGCGCGCGTGGCCGGTTTCCTGGAAGGCGATGTCCACCGCTCTGCTGGCAGCGGGCAGGTTCAGTTCGGAAATCGCGCCGATCTCGATGCCGGACATATGCGCGACGCGGGTGACGATATCGGTTCCCATCTCGCCGGAGCCGATCAGGCCGATACGAATGGGCTTGCCCGACTTGCCGCGTTCCTCGAGATCGCGGGCAAGGCCCGTCAATGAAACATTGGAAGCCATACCGCTCATTCCTCCCGTAGTGCAGGCCATGTTCAAGTGCTTGACGGGTATTGAACATCTGTATTCCTGTCAAGACTAATGTCCAAATTCGGTGCTTTTTGACGCGCCTTCGCGGAGGCTGCGGCGCCCTAGGCAACGGCAGCCGCACGGCGGGTGCATATCGACAGGCAGGCGCGGCGGCGGGGCTTCCCGACGGAGGGAACAAGCAGGCCGGCCCCATGGCCGTAACGATCGCCATGATGGCGGACCGTCTCCAGTATGGAGAGCCCTACGGAGTTCGATCAGATGCCGCCGGCAAGGGGAAAATCGTGGAAATGCACGACCACCCCATCGGCGTCGATGAGGATCACGGCATAGGCGGGCGGTTCGTGACCCAGGCTCCAGCTTTCCGAAAAATCGAGCGCCGTCTGGTGGTTGGTGCTGCGCAGCGTGCTGACCGGGATGCAGCGCCAGCTGCCGGCGATCAGCCGGTGAACGTGGCCGGCGAAGATGTGGCGGACATTGCCGTGGCGCGACAGGACGTCATGGAAGATATCGGCGCCGGCGAGCCTGACCTCGTCGAGCACCGGAATCTGTATCCGGAACGGCGGGTGATGCATGAACAGGAGGACCGACCGGTCTCGCGCTTCTTGCAGCCGTTGGTCGAGCCAGTCGAGACGCGCTTGACATAGCCTGCCCTCGACATGTCCGCTGTCCAGCGTGTCGAGCAGGATCAGGCGGCCTTGGCTGCCATCGAAAACGCTCTGGACGAAGCCCCCTTCGGCGGCCGCCTGCGGAAACATCTCGAAAAACAGCGCCCGGTCGTCATGATTGCCGAGCATCAGCCGGCAAGGCGGGGCGAATGCCGCCAGTCTTTCCTTCAACGCCGCATAAGCGGCGCGCTCGCCGTCATTGGTGAGATCGCCCGAAATCACCACGAGTTCGGCGTCGGCGTGGTTCTTGACGATATCGGCAAGGCAGGCATCCAGCCGCGCCAGCGGATCGCTGCCGTAAAGGCGACCACCAGGTGCCATCAGATGCGGATCGGAGAGCTGGATGACTTTCATGGTCCTGACCATGGGCTTGCCTGCCGACGCCGTGGGCATCAGCCGGCAAACGGAACGCGCTGGCTACCCTCTACTGCGCCGTCCAACCGCCGTCCATCGGCAAGGTCGTGCCGGTGATCTGCCTGGCCGCGTCCGAGCACAGGAACAGCGTCAGCGCCGCAAGCTCCTCGACGGTGACGAATTCCTTCGTCGGCTGTGCGGCGAGCAGCACGTCGTGCTTGACCTGCTCCTCGGTCATGCCGCGCGCCTTCATCGTGTCGGGGATCTGCTTTTCGACCAGCAGCGTCCAGACATAGCCCGGCGCGATCGCGTTGACGGTGATGCCGTCCTGCGCGGTTTCCAGCGCCACCGTCTTGGTCAGGCCTGCAATGCCGTGCTTGGCCGAGACATAAGCCGACTTGAACGGCGAGGCGACCAGCGCATGCGCCGACGCCGTGTTGATGATGCGGCCCCATTTGCGCGCCTTCATGCCGGGCACCACCGCCTTGATGGCATAGAAGGCGGCCAGAAGATTGATGCGGATGATGGCTTCCCACTTGTCGTCGGGAAAGTCCTCGATCGGCGCGACATGCTGGATGCCGGCATTGTTGACCAGGATATCGAGACTGCCGAACGCCGCCTCGGCGTCGTGCACCATGGCGCTCACCGCAGCCCCATCCATCATGTTGGCATCGGAATAGCGGCACTTGACGCCGAAATCCTTCTCGATGCCGGCGCGTTCCTGCTCGATCGCGGCGGCATCGCCAAGGCCGTTGATGGTGACGTTGGCGCCTTCGGCGGCAAAGGCGCGGGCGATGGCCAGGCCGATACCGCTGGTCGAGCCGGTGACGAGGGCATTCTTCGAAGACAGGGAACCCATGGTGATCTCGCGCGAAGTGGGAGGGAACATGACGATATAATTGTGCGTCGCAACATGACAATGGCAGAGCCATGTGTCGATGCGATTACAGCCAGACGACACCGCTGGCACGGCCCCTCGCCCCCTTCGAAACCATGGTCGTGAGCCTGACACGGCCCTGTCATGGTGCCGTGCAACATAATCGCTTGCGCATTCGCGCGGTCATTCCTGACGAAAATATTGCCCGAAGAACCTTGGGGGTGCAGCTTGGAAATCGCCGATGTCGTGAAGCGCGCCTATGCGATGCCGCTGACCAACCCGTCCTTTCCGCCAGGGCCCTACCGTTTCTTCGACCGCGAATACATCATCATCACCTACCGCACGACGCGTGAGGCGCTCGAGGCGGTCGTGCCGGCGCCGCTGGAGATCGACGAACCCCTGGTCAAGTACGAATTCATCCGCATGCCGGACTCGACCGGCTTCGGCGACTATACCGAGACCGGCCAGGTCATCCCCGTGCGCTACAAGGGCCAGCATGGCGGCTACGTCCATTCGATGTATCTCGACGACGACGCGCCGATCGCCGGCGGCCGCGAGTTGTGGGGTTTCCCGAAGAAGCTGGCCAACCCCAAGATCATCCATGAGGGCGAGGTGATCGTCGGCACGCTGCACTATGGCAGCGTTTTGTGCGCCACCGGCACCATGGGCTACAAGCACCGCGAGGCCGACCACGATTCCGTGCTCGCAGCGCTCGCCGCGCCGAATTTCCTGATCAAGATCATCCCGCATGTCGACGGAAGCCCGCGCATCTGCGAGCTGGTGCGCTACTACCTCACCGATATCACGCTGAAGGAGGCCTGGACGGCGCCGGCGGCGCTCGATCTCAGACCACACGTCATGGCCGACGTGGCGAAGCTGCCGGTGCTCGACATCGTATCCGCCGTTCATTTCAAAGCCGATCTGACGCTGGGACTGGGCGAGGTGGTCCACGACTATCTCGGCGATCACGGCCTGTCCGCCGCCAACCAGCTGGAGAAAGCCCGTGCTTGAACGCAACCGCAAGAAGGAGGCCACCGCCACCATCGAGGAAATCTCGGCGCAGTACGACCGTATCGCGCTGGTGTTTCAGGGTGGCGGCGCGCTCGGCGCCTACCAGGCCGGGGTCTACCAGGCGCTGGCCGACGCCGGCTGCGAACCGACATGGCTGTCCGGCGTATCGATCGGCGCCATCAATGCGGCGATCATCGCCGGCAATGAGTCAAGCCGCCGCCTGCAGCGTCTGGAGCAGTTCTGGCAAACGATCTCGGGCCGCAAGATCTGGTCCTATACGCCCGAGGGCGATATCTATCGCGATATCCGCAACCGCACCTCCTCTTGGATGACGATGACCATGGGCCAGCCCGGCTTCTTCAAGCCGCGAAGCCCTAATCCCTGGTTCGAGCAGCAGGGCGCCGAGGGCGCCACCAGCTTCTACGACACCGCCGAGTTGAAGGACACGCTGGAGAGCCTGATCGACTTCGACGTGCTGAACGACGGCAAGAAGCGGCTGAGCGTCGGCGCGGTCAATGTCCGCACCGGCAACTTCGTCTATTTCGACACCGACAAGGTCCGCATCGGACCGGAGCACATCATGGCCAGCGGCGCGCTGCCGCCTGCTTTCCCAGCGATCCGCATCGAGGGCGAGTATTACTGGGACGGCGGCATCGTCTCCAACACGCCGCTGCAATATCTGCTCGACCAGGAAGAGGACCGTTCTTCCCTCGTCTTCCAGGTCGACCTGTTCAGCGCCCGCGGTGTCCTGCCGCGCAGCATGCCCGACGTGCTGTCGCGTCACAAGGACATCATGTATTCCAGCCGCACGCGCCAGAACACCGACAACTTCAAGCGCATCCATGGCCTGAAGATGCGCCTGCTCGACGCGCTGAAGCGGGTGCCCAAGGAGCAGCTGACGCCGGATGAGGAAGTGCTGATCGCGGACTATTCCGACGCCGGCATCGTCAACATCGTGCACCTGATCTACCAGCACAAGGGCTATGAAGGTCACGCCAAGGACTATGAGTTCTCCGGCACCTCGATGCGCGAGCATTGGGAGACAGGCCTTGAGGACACCCAGCGCACCTTGCGCAATCGCAAATGGCTGACCCTGCCGACCAATGTCGATGGCGTTGCCATCCACGATCTGCATCGCGAGGATCCGACCTAGAGTCGGGCAAGGGCGGTACCCGCAACAATCCCGCCGTCGAGTTCCTTCACACACCCCTCTGTCCTGCCGGAAATCTCCCCCGCAAGGGGGGAGATCGATGAGGGCTGCGCCTTCGCCAATCTCCAATAGCTCTCAAGACTGGCGGGGCGCATGAACTGCTAATCTCCCTTCTTGCGGGGGAGATGGCCGGCAGGCCAGAGGGGGGGTGCTGTCCCGCGACGCTTCGGGATGAACAAGAAAAAGGCAGCGTCGGCGACCGGCGCTGCCTTTTTTCTGAAAGTACATGCTCCGCTCAGAACACCTGGCGGAAGACGATGAACAGCACGAAGGCGAGCGCGATCGAGCACGGCAGGGTCAGCACCCAGGCCAGCAGCAGGTTGCGCACCGTCGACCATTGCAGGCCCGAGCCGTTGGCGGCCATCGTTCCGGCGACGCCCGACGACAGCACATGGGTTGTCGACACCGGCAGGCCGAGCCTGTCGGCCATGCCGATGGTCACCATCGCCACCAGTTCGGCGGCCGCACCCTGGCCGTAGGTCAGGTGGCTCTTGCCAATCTTCTCGCCGACGGTGACCACGATGCGCTTCCAGCCAACCATCGTGCCAAGGCCAAGCGCCAGGGCGACGGCGATCTTCACCCACAACGGGATGAACTTCGTCGCGTTGTCGACCGCCTTGTGGTAGTCGGTGACCGCCTTGAGATCGGCCGCTTCCATCGGCAACAGCTTTTTCTTGTCGATCAGCTTGAGCGCCTCGCCGATCAGATAGATGTCGTTACGGGCGTTGCTGACGAGATCGGTCGGCACGTTGTCGACCGAAGCATAGGGCTGCAGCCCGGCGGTCGTGTTGTGGATATAAGTCTGCAGCGCCACGGTGGTCTGGTCGCTCCACGTCCGGGTGCGAACGGCATCCTGGACAGCGGCCTTGGCGTCGGCGACGGTGATGCCGGGCTTTGCATATTTGCCGAGCGCCGTCTCGACATTGACGGAGGCCGACTTGTAGGCTTCGAGGTAGTTGATGTCGGGCGTCCTGTTCAGCGCATAGGCCGTCGGCACCACGCCGATCAGGATCAGCATGATCAGGCCCATGCCCTTCTGGCCGTCATTGGAGCCGTGCGCGAAGCTGACGCCGGTGCAGGTGAAGATCAGCAGGGCACGGATCCACCAGGGCGGCGGGGCATTGCCCTTCGGCGCCTCGTAGAGCGCCGGATTGCGCACCAGAAGCTTCATCGCATAGAGCAGGATGGCGGCGGCGAAGAAGCCGACGATCGGCGATACCAGCAAGGTGGTGCCGACATTGGTCGCCTGCGACCAGTCGACGCCGCTGGTGGCGCTGCCGGCCGGGGCCATGAACTGGTTGGCGAGGCCGACGCCGATGATCGAACCGACCATGGTGTGCGAGCTCGAGGCCGGCAGGCCCAGAAACCAGGTGCCGAGGTTCCAAAGAATGGCGGCGACCAGCAGCGCGAACACCATGGCAAAGCCCGAGGAGGAGCCGACCTGCAGGATCAGCTCGACCGGCAGCAGCGACAGGATGCCGAAGGCGACCGCGCCACTGGAGGTGAGGACCCCGAGGAAATTGAAGACGCCCGACCACATGACGGCGAATTCGGCCGGCAGGGAGCGCGTGTAGATGACGGTCGCCACCGCATTGGCGGTGTCGTGGAAGCCGTTGACGAATTCGAAGCCGAGCGCGATCAGCAAGGCAATGCCGAGCAGGATCCACGGCACGGTCTTGGCCACCGCCAGGTCCTGGCTGAGCGCGTATCCGACATAGACGATGCCGACCAGCACAAGCACACCGAAGGCCGGCAGGAACCACTTCGCGCCACCTGAATGATCCAGCGGATGCTCCGGTCTCGGAATGCCCGCCTCGCTAGAAACTATGTCCACCATGTCCCACTCCTATTGCATTGCAGCAAAGAACTGGGAAAGACGCTATGTCCGGACGATGAACCCTGTGTGACGCCGGGTAGACCCCTGAAGCTCCTAGGCCGGACCGGAGCTTGTCTTCAGGATTGCCGAGAACAGCGGATCGAAGGCGCGGCTGATCGGCGCCGCCGCGGCGCCGAGCGCGATCGACCAAGGGTCGGTTGTGCCGAGCTGCAGGCGTGGCAAGGTCCGGCCCGGCCGGTCGGCGATCGACGGCAGCAGCGGATGCATCGCCTCGACCAGCCGGCGGGCCAGTGCTTCCGGCGCGCCGCTGGTCAGGATGACGGTCTGCGGATCGAAGATCGTCTCGATCAGATGCACGCTCCAGCGCAAATCATGCGCCGCGCCCTCGATCCAGGCCATCATCCCGGGGTTCCCGGCCAGGACCAGGGCATTCATCTGCTCGTAGATATCGCTGTCCGCCGGGTTGAGGCCGAGATGCTGGTAGAGCGAGGCCAGCGATGCGCGATGTTCGAGCGGTGTCGAGCCGGGACCGGCCGGCGACAGCAAGGCCATGCCGATTTCGCCGGCATTGCCGTGGCCGCCGCTGTAGAGTTCGCCATTGAGGATCAGTCCGGTGCCGATGCCGTAGCCGACATAGAGGCAGACCGCGTGATCGACGCCATGCGCCGCGCCGACGATGCGTTCCGCCGTCGCACAAGCGGCGGCGTCGTTCTGCAGGCCGACATTCAGCCCCGTGCCTTTGGCCAGCGTCTCCAGCAGCGGAAACTTCTGCCAGGCCGGCATCATCCATTTGTCGTCCGAATCCTTCAGCCCGAAAGGGCCGGGCATGGCCACGCCGAGACCGACCAGCCGTTTCTCCGACTGCGAGGAAATCCCGGCCAGGTCGCGCCGGACGCCGTCGATCAGGCCGAGGATCACCTCGACGCCCTTCGAAGGCTCATCGAACGGCAGGTTCGCCTCGGCGCGCGCCAGCACACTGCCCATCAGATCGACCGCGACCGCCCGCGTCAGGTAGCGGTCGATCTGCAAGCCGATGGCGAAGGCGCCTTCGGGAACCAGCCTGTAGGGTGTCGAGGGCTGCCCCCTGCCCTTGCGCACCGCATCGAGCGCCACGACAAGGCCGTCGCTTTCGAGATCCTCGATGATGTTGGAAACCGCCTGCTTGGTTAGCTGCGTCGCCCGCGCCAGGTCGGCGCGCGACAGGGCACCATTGAGGCGCAATGCCTCGATCATCACACGGCGGTTGTGCGCGCTGGTGCCTTCCTGATTGGTGCCGCTTTTGGCGCGGATCGGGCTGATGTCATCCACCGGCGTTTCCCCTCTTGACTCCATTAGAATATTGATCGACTAATTAAGTCAAGCGAGTTGACTTAATGCGAACCGAATGCCGCAAAACAAGATGGCCAGGGCCTCGGCCCGTCGCCACCGGGCAGCCGGGTGATCATCAGGTCACGCGACATGGATCCGGGAAGACGATGCGAAACATCTGCACCGCCGGCCCATCAACGCCGGAAATGGGAGAAGAAGATGCTTAAGACAATCACCAAAACACTGGTCGGCGCGGTCTTCGCTGGCGGACTGTTCGTTCCGCACGCTTTCGCCGAAACCACGCTCAACGCGCTTTTCATGGCGCAGGCCGCCTACAGCGAGGCCGATGTGCGCGCCATGACGGATGCCTTCACCAAGGCCAATCCGGACCTCAAGGTCAATCTCGAATTCGTCCCCTATGAAGGCCTGCACGACAAGACCGTGCTCGCCCAAGGCTCGGGCGGCGGCTACGACGTCGTGCTGTTCGACGTCATCTGGCCAGCCGAATACGCCACCAACAAGGTGCTGATCGACGTGTCGTCCAAGATCACCGACGACATGAAGAAGGGTGTGCTGCCCGGCGCCTGGACCACCGTCCGCTACGACGGCAAATATTACGGCATGCCCTGGATCCTCGACACCAAATACCTGTTCTACAACAAGGAAATCCTGGAAAAGGCCGGCATCAAGACACCGCCGAAGACCTGGGAAGAGCTCGGCGCGCAGGCCAAGATCATCAAGGACAAAGGCCTGCTGAAAACGCCGATCGCCTGGAGCTGGTCGCAGGCCGAAGCCGCGATCTGCGACTACACCACGCTGGTCAGCGCCTATGGCGGCGACTTCCTCAAGGACGGCAAGCCGGACTTCCAGAACGGCGGCGGCCTCGAGGCGCTGAGATACATGGTCGACAGCTACAAGTCCGGCCTCACCAACCCGAACTCCAAGGAGTTCCTGGAGGAGGACGTGCGCAAGGTTTTCGAAAACGGCGACGCCGCTTTCGCCTTGAACTGGACCTACATGTACAACATGGCCAACGATCCGAAGGACTCGAAGGTCGTCGGCAAGGTCGGCGTTGTGCCGGCGCCGGGCGTTGCCGGCACCAGCGAGGTTTCGGCCGTCAACGGCTCGATGGGCCTCGGCGTCACGGCTGTCTCGAAGCATCCGGACGAAGCCTGGAAGTACATCGAGTTCATGACCTCGCAGGCGACGCAGAACCAGTATGCCAAGCTCTCGCTGCCAATCTGGGCCTCATCCTATGACGACCCGGCGGTGACCAAGGGCCAGGAAGAGCTGATCGCCGCCGCCAAGCTCGGCCTGGCCGCAATGTATCCGCGTCCGACCACGCCGAAATACCAGGAGCTGTCGACCGCGCTGCAGCAAGCGATCCAGGAATCGCTGCTCGGCCAGTCCTCGCCGGAAGACGCCCTGAAGACCGCCGCGCAGAACAGCGGCCTCTGAACTCGTCTTGTTCTCAGCACGGGCGGCCTAAGCGCCGCCCGTGCTATGTCTGAAATCACGATGAATGAAGAGAGGCTGCTCTGATGTCGGGCACCTGGATGACCACCCGTGCGTGGTTGCTGATGCTGCCGCTGCTCGTGGTCATGATCGCCGTCATCGGCTGGCCGCTGGTCGATACGGTCAGCCTTTCCTTCACCGATGCCAAGCTGGTCGGCACGGGTGGCGATTTCGTCGGCTTCGACAATTACACGAAGATGCTGTCGAGCTCGAATTTCTCGCGCACGCTGGTCACCACGGCGCTGTTCGCGGTCATTTCGGTTGCCGCCGAAATGGTGATCGGCGTTCTCGCGGCTCTTTTGCTCAATCAGGAGTTCCACGGCCGCGCCGTCCTGCGTGCCCTGATGATCCTGCCCTGGGCGTTGCCGACGGTGGTCAACGCCACCCTGTGGCGGCTGATCTACAATCCTGAATATGGCGCGCTGAACGCGGCTCTCACACAACTCCATCTGATCGACGCCTATCGCTCCTGGCTCGGTGAACCCGGCACGGCGCTGGCGGCCCTGATCGTCGCCGACTGCTGGAAGAATTTTCCACTGGTGGCGTTGATCGCGCTCGCCGCCCTGCAGGCGGTGCCACGCGACATCACCGCAGCCTCGCTGGTCGACGGCGCCGGGCCCTTCAACCGCTTCCGCTTCGTCATCCTGCCCTACCTCGCCGGCCCGCTGATGGTGGCGCTGGTGCTGCGCACCATCGAGGCGTTCAAGGTCTTCGACATTATCTGGGTGATGACCCGAGGCGGCCCGGCCAACAGCACGCGCACGCTGTCGATCCTCGTCTACCAGGAGGCCTTCTCCTTCCAGCGCGCCGGCTCCGGCGCGTCGCTGGCGCTGATCGTCACGCTGCTCGTGACGGTGCTCGCCGTCGCCTATGCGACGCTGGTCAGGAAGACCGCCGGGAGTGCCGCCTGATGGAACGCAAGAGCCTCGGCTTCACCATCTTCATCCACGCCTGCGCATTGCTGCTCGCTGCGATCATCCTGGCGCCCATCGCCTGGCTGTTCATCATGAGCATATCGCCGGCCGCCGACCTTGCCGCCAAGCCGCTGCGCTGGTGGCCGCAGGCCGCCGACTTCTCGCGCTACCGGCAATTGCTGTCGACCGCTGAAAACAGCGCCGGCGCCGCCTTCACCTCGTCGCTGCGCAACAGCCTGGAGATCGCCGGCATGGCGACGCTGGCGGCATTGGCCCTCGCCATCCCCGCCGGCTGGGCGGTGTCCCGCACGCCGGCGATCGGCTGGTCGCTGTCGATGGTCATCGCCACCTACATGCTGCCGCCGGTGGCGTTGGCCGTGCCGCTCTATATGGGCCTGTCGCATCTCAGCCTGCTCAACAATGTCTTCGGCCTAGCGTTGGTCTACCTGACCATCCTGGCGCCCTTCACCACCTGGCTGATGAAATCGGGCTTCGATTCCATCCCGCGCGAAATCGAGGCGGCGGCGATGATCGACGGCGCCGGCCTGTTCCAGACCCTGCGCATCATCACTCTGCCGCTCGCCGCACCGGTAATGGCGACCTCGGCGCTGTTTGCCGTGCTGCTCGCCTGGGATGAATTCTTCTATGCGCTGCTGTTCACCTCCGACCAGCGCGCCAAGACCCTGACCGTCGCCATCGCCGATTTGGCCGGCGGCCGTGTTTCCGATTATGGGCTGATCGCCACCGCCGGCGTACTCGCCGCTCTGCCGCCGGTGCTGATCGGCCTGGTCATGCAGCGGGCGCTGATTTCGGGCCTGACCAGCGGCGGTGTGAAAGGATGATGATGACTGCGACAAAAACCCGGCCGGCCGGACTGGCCGCGATCGACCGCGAAATGGCGCGACAGCATGCCGACGCGCGCACTTCGTTCGAACAGAACGCCGCCGTGGCGCAACAGGTCGCCGCCTCGATCGGGAAGACCGGACGCCTGCTGCTGCTCGGCATGGGTGGTTCGCATGCGGTTGGGCGCGCCGTCGAGCCGCTCTATCGCGCGCTCGGCATCGATGCCCTGGCGCTGCCGCTTTCCGAACAGCTCGGCCAGCCCCTACCGTTGGCGGGACGGACGGTGCTTGTCACCTCGCAATCCGGCGAGAGCGCCGAGGTCGTCAGGTGGTTTGCGGAGGCCGGCGGTGCCGCCGATGTTTTCGGCCTGACACTCGAGGACGGCTCGTTTCTCGCCCGCACCGCGCCTTGCCTGGTCGGCGCCGGCGGCACCGAATTGGCCTTCGCCGCGACCCGCAGCCTGACCGTGAGCTTCGCCTTGCACCTGGCCATCCTTGCAGCCCTCGGCGACGGCCCGGATGCCGCGCTCGGCGCGCTGGACCAGCCGCACGATACGGACATCAAACAGGCACTTGTGGCACTGGAAAGGGTAACGACCATCGTCACCTCCGGCCGCCGGCTGCAGGGCGTCGCCGAGGCCCTGGCGCTCGGCCTCACCGAACTGTCGCGGTTGCCGTGCTTTTCACTCGAAGGCGGCCAGTTGCGGCATGGGCCGATGGAGATGCTCGGCCCGCGGATCGGCGTCATCCTGTTTCGCGGCAACGATCCGACGGCGGACCTGGTGACCGCCATGGCCACCTCCGTGGTCGAGGCCGGCGCGCCGCTCGTCATCTTCGATTCGTCTGAGCTCGCGCCGGTCGTGGGTGCGGCCACCCTATCTTTCAAACCGGCTTCCGGTATGGCCGCCATCTTTGCCATGCTGCCGGTCGCCCAGCGCCTGATGATCGCTTTCGCCGATGCCCGTGTCGACAATGCCGGCACGCCTGTTCGCACCACCAAGATCACCAGGAGCGAATGATGCGTCCACTCGCGGTTATCGGCAACGTCAATGTCGATTTGATCGTCGGCCCGGTCGCGCCATGGCCGAAGGCGGGAACCGAAACCGTCGTCGATCATGACGAATTGCGCGTTGGCGGCCAGGCCGGCAACAGCGGACTGGCCTGGCAGGCGCTGGGCGTCGACTTCGCTATTGCCGCCAATGTCGGCGACGACCAGTTCGGCCGCTGGCTTCGCGAGGCTTTCGCAAGCCGCGCCGAAAAATGGCCGGTGCGTCCCGAAGGCACGACGCTGTCGGTCGGCATGACCCATCCGGATGGCGAGCGGACCTTCTTCACCACGCGCGGCCACCTGCCGCGCTTCAGCCTTGCCGACGTCCTGTCCGTTCTGGACGGCAACGCGCTTTCTGGCGGCTACGCACTGCTCTGCGGCTCCTTCCTGACCGAAGACCTGACGCGCGACTACGAGGCGTTTTTCGACTGGGCGGACGGCCACGGCATTGCCGTCGCGCTCGACACCGGCTGGCCGATCGACGGCTGGACCGAAGCCAACTGCGCCGCGACAAGGGCATGGCTCTCGCGCTGCCACCTAGCCCTTTTCAACGAGGTCGAGACGGTGACGCTGGCGGCAACCCCAAGCCCGGTGGAAGCCGCGCGCGAAATCCGCTCCAGCATGCGGCAGGGTGCGACCTTCGTCGTCAAGCGCGGGCCGCAAGGCGCCATCGCCATTGGTCCCGACGGGAACCTCGTCGAAGCCACGGCGCCTGATGTCCGCGTTGTCGACACGATCGGTGCCGGCGATGTCTTCAACGCCGCCTTCCTGGCGGCCCTCGCCCAGGAACGGCCGCTGTCCGCCTGCCTTCGCGCCGCGACGCATGTCGCTTCGCGCGCCATTTCCACTCTGCCCCGCAACTATGGCGGGCCGATGCATCTCGAGGAGCCCATGCATGAGCGCGCTTGAAATCCGCGGCATCCGCAAGAGCTATGGCAGCGTCGAGACGCTGAAGGGCATCGACATCGCGCTGCAGAGCGGCGAATTCCTGGTGCTGCTGGGCTCGTCCGGCTGCGGAAAGTCGACGCTGCTCAACATCATCGCCGGGCTCGCCGAAGCGACAAGTGGCGATGTGCTGATCGGCGGCCGCTCGATCCTCGGCGTTCACCCCAAGAACCGCGACATCGCCATGGTCTTCCAGTCCTATGCGCTCTATCCGAACCTGACCGTGCGCCGCAATATCGGCTTCGGGCTCGAGATGCGCGGGGTTGCGGCCGATGAGCGCGAGACGGCCGTGAGCGAGGCGGCGAAACTCCTGCAGATCGAGACCTTGCTCGACCGCAAGCCGAGCCAGCTTTCCGGCGGCCAGCGCCAGCGCGTCGCCATCGGCAGGGCGCTGGTGCGCAAGCCGCAGGTCTTCCTGTTCGACGAGCCGCTGTCCAACCTCGACGCCAAGCTGCGCCTGGAAATGCGCACCGAGCTGAAGCGGTTGCACCAGATGTTGCAGACCACCGTCGTCTACGTCACCCATGACCAGATCGAGGCGATGACGCTGGCGACGCGCATCGCGGTGATGCGCGACGGCAGGATCGAACAGCTCGGCACACCGGAAGAGATCTACAACGAGCCGGCAACGCTCTACGTCGCGGGCTTTGTCGGCGCACCGTCGATGAACATGCTTCAGGCCATCGTCACCGGCGGCAAGCTGGCCGTTGCCGAGTCCGATGTGCTGATGCCTCTGCCCGCGCGCTATGCGAACGCGGCTCGCGAAGGCGCTCCCGTTATCGTCGGCATCAGACCCGAAGCGCTTCGCGTGGCGAGCGACACCGCGACGGAACTGTCATTGCCCGTGGAGATCGAGGTTGTCGAATTGACTGGCCCCGAACTGGTCACGACGGCACGGATCGGCACGCAAAGGCTAACCGCTTGCCTGCCGCCGCGAGCCCGGGTCGCCAAGGGCGAAAAGCACAATCTCACCTTCGATGAAACTGCGCTTCGCCTATTCGACCCTTCGACAGGCAAGGCCCTACCAACGGCCTGAGACAAGCCGCGCACGGGGCAGCGCTGTCGGCTCGCACCGCCCCGACTATTTGGCGATCTCCAGCAGGGAGGAGACCAACAGCTCCCGCTCGTCTTTCGACAGCACATCGGAATCGAAGAGGTTCATGCTGCGCAACCCCTCGATGGCGAGATAGCAGACCAGCAGCGATTTGAGGTCTGATGTTTCGCCCTTCAGCCGTTCGAAAAGCTGGCGCTTGAACGTCTTGATCGGCGTCATGAAATCGGGATCCTCGGCGATCGCCGAAAAGATCCAGGAGGCCGAGGGCTGCTTTTCCTCGCAGTCATTGGCCGACAGCCTGATGTAGACGGCGAGCGGGTTTTTACCCTCGCCATTGCGATTGGCGACTTCCAACGCCCGCTCGAATTCGCGCAGATAGTCCTCGACCAGCCCCTGCATCAATTTGGCCTTGGTCGGAAAATTGTAGAGCAGCCCGCCTTTCGACACGCCGGCGCGGCTGGCGACGGCCTCCAGCGAGAGGCTGCCGGGCCCGGTTTCCCGGGCAACATCTGCCGCCGCGGCGAGAATCTTCTCGCGCGAATTCGGTCGTTGGGCTCTCATGGCGCCTCCCTTGGCAAACTTAGGCCCAATTGACAAGACCGTCCAGACGGTACAGTAAGACCGCCGCTATTTGAAATCGGGGCCTGCAGTCGATATGTGTCCCGATGTCCGCGCTTTGCGCCGGATTTCGACTGAGGGGACTTCCTTGTTCAAGCGCATACTCCGTATCATTATCATCATTGCGGTCCTGGCCGTGCTCGTCATCGTGGTCGGCGGCATCGTCGGCTTCAACTTCCTGCGCGACAACGGCATCAAGCAGTATTTCGCCACCATGAAGCCGCCCGCGGCGACCGTGTCGACGACAATCGTCAAGCCATCGAGCTGGACGCCCGGCGTCGAGGCGATCGGCACCGTGCGGGCGGTGCGTGGTGTCGACCTGACGGTCGAGACCGCCGGCATCGTCAAGGAGATCCCCTTCCACGCCAACGAGAAAGTCGCGGCCAACGCGGTGCTGCTGCAACTTGACGACGCCGTCGAGCGCGCCGATCTCGACGCGCAGAAAGCGCAGGCCGCGCTCGATCAGGTGTCGCTGAACCGCGCCCTCGAACTGACAAAACGCGGCGTCGGCTCCGACTCGACACTGGACAGCGCGCGGGCGGCGGCGTCCGCTTCGGCGTCCCAGGTCACCAGGCTCCAGGCCGTGCTCGAGCAGAAGCAGCTGACGGCTCCCTTCGCCGGTACGGTCGGCATCCCGAAGATCGACCTCGGCCAGTATCTGTCGCCCGGCACTTCCGTTGTGACACTGCAGGATCTCGACACGATGCGGGCCGACTTCACGGTTCCCGAACAGGAGCTCCCGCTGCTCAAGATCGGCCAGACGGTTCGCTTGGGACTTGGTGGCGACGACAAGCCGTTTGCCGGCGCCATTCGCGGCATCGACCCCAAGATCGACCCGTCCAGCCGGCTGGTGAACATCCGGGCGGAGGTCGCCAACCCCGACGGCAAGCTGACCCCCGGCCAGTTCGTGCAGGTGCGTGTCGAACTGCCCGAGGAGCAGAACGTGCTGATGCTGCCACAGACGGCGCTGACCACCAGCCTCTACGGCGACTACGTCTTCGTCGTGCAACCGGCCAAACCGGCTGCGGCGGCGCCGGCCAAGCCGGAAGAAAAACCCGCTGCGGCTACCGACAAGGCGGCGGATGCCAAGCCAGCGGATGCCAAGCCGGCGGACGCGATGAAGCCGGCAACCGATGCCATGAAGCCGGCCGCTGAAGCGGCCAAGCCCGCGGCCGATGCGGCTAAACCTGCCGACCAGCCCGCTACCGATGCGGCCAAGCCGGCGGCGGAAGGCGACAAGCCAGCGCTGGTGTTGTCGCAGGTCTTCGTCAAGCCCGGTCGCCGCAACCAGGGCATGGTCGAGATCGTCGAAGGGCTGAAGGCAGGCGACGAGATCGTCACCGCGGGCCAGAACCGCCTCTTCAACGGCATGTCCGTCAACGTCGACAACACCATCGACCCGACCAAATCGGCGAACAAGCAGGCCGACCAGCAATGAGCTTTTCCGATCTCTTTATTCGCCGGCCCGTCCTTTCGACGGTCCTTGCCTGCATGATCCTGCTGCTCGGGTTCCAGGGCATCTTCAACCTGTCGATCCGGCAGTATCCGAAGGTTGATGAAACGGCGATCACCATCACGACCGCCTATCCGGGTGCCAGCGCCGACCTGATCCAGGGCTTCATTTCCGCCCCGATCGCACGCGCCGTCGCCTCGACCGAAAACATCGACTACGTCACCTCGTCCAGCCGTCCGTCGTCCAGCACCGTGACGGTGCAGATGAAGCTCGGCTCCAACCCCGACGTGGCGCTGACCGAAGTGCTGTCCAAGGTCCAGGGCGTGCGCGGCACCTTGCCGGACGCGTCCAAGGACCCGGTCATCGTCAAGGGCACCGGCCAGCAGTTCGCGATGATGTACATCTCGATGCAGAATCCGAACATGACGAAGGAGCAGCTGACCGAGTATATCGAGCGCGTCATCAGGCCCCGCATGTCGACGGTCGAAGGTGTCGCCGATGTGCAGATCTTCGGCGCCCAGGAATATTCGATGCGCGTTTGGATCGACCCGGTCCGGCTTGCCGCGCGCGGGGTGACGGCAGCCGAAGTGCTGGCAGCGATCAACAACTCCAACTTCCTGTCTGCGCCCGGAAACACCCAGAACGAATATGTCGTCTCGTCGATTACCGTGCGCTCGACGCTGCAGACGCCGGAAGCCTTCGCCGAATTGCCGCTGCGCTCGACCGACGGCAATGTCGTGCGGCTGCGTGACGTGGCCCGCGTCGAACTCGGCGCCGAGAACACCGACACCAGGGTCTCCTTCAACGGCAAGCCCGGCACCTTCCTCGCCATCTTCCCGACCCCGGCGGCCAACCCGCTGACCACAGCGGCCGCGCTCACCAAGCTTGTGCCGCAGATCCAGGAAACGCTGCCGAAAGGCATGACGATCGAGGTCGTCTACGACGCCACCGGGCAGATCAGCGCCTCGATCGACGAGGTGTTCAAGACCATCGCCGAGGCGGTCGCCATCGTGGTCGTCGTCATCCTTCTGTTCCTTGGCTCTTTCCGTTCGGTGATGATGCCGATCATCACCATCCCGCTGTCGCTGGTCGGCGTCTGTTTCCTTCTGTTCGCGGTCGGCTATTCGATCAATCTTCTGTCGCTGCTGGCCATGGTGCTGGCAATCGGCCTTGTCGTCGACGACGCCATCGTGGTGGTGGAAAACATCCACCGCCACATGGAAGAAGACCACATGACGCCCATGCAAGCGGCGTTCAGCGGCATGCGCGAAATCGCCTCCGCAATCGTCGCCATGACCATGACGCTGGCCGCCGTGTTCGCGCCGCTGGCCTTCACCGGTGGCTTGACCGGTGCGCTGTTCCGCGAGTTCGCGGTGACGCTCGCCGGCTCGGTGGTGCTGTCGGGCGTCATCGCCATCACCATCACCCCGATGATGTCGGCGCGCCTCTTGAAGCCCGGCAACGCCGGCCGGTTCCAGCGCATCGTCGACGGCGTTTTCTCGCGGGTCGAGCATGTCTACGAGCGCGCCGTCACCGGTTCGCTGAACTATCGCCCGCTGACGCTGCTCATCGTGCTGGCGCTTGTCGGCGTGACCGGCTTCATGTTCACCAAGACCTCGACCGAACTGGCGCCGGAAGAAGACCAGGGCTTCCTGCTCTCGCTCGTGACCGCGCCGGCCTATGCGACATCCGATTACACCGAGACCTACGTCAACCAGATTCTCGGCCTGGTGAGGGACATTCCCGAAACACGGGCGCAGTTCTCCGCCGTGGCCTTCGGTGGCACGACAAACAGCGCTTTCGTCGGCTTTGCCTTCAAGGATTGGGCTGACCGCAAGCGCAATTCCAAGGAGCTGCAGGCCGACATCACGGCTCGTATCAACAAGGTCGCGGGTGTCCAGGCCTTCGTCTTCGCCCCGCCGACGCTGCCGGGCTCCGGCGGCGGCCTGCCGATCGCCATGGTGGTGCGCTCGACCGGCGATTCCTCGGAAGTGTACCAGCAAGCCGAGCAGATCAAGAACAAGGCACAGGCCTCGGGCCGCTTCATCGTCGTGCAGAACTCGATGTCTTATGATTCGCCGCAGGTGACGGTCACCATCGACCGCGATCGCGCCGCCGCCCTCAACCTGCCTATCGCCGATATCGGCCGGACGCTGACGCTGCTTGTCGGCGGCGCCGAAGTGGCGCAATTCGACCGCGACTCCAACAGCTACGACATCATTCCGCAGGTGCCGCAGGAATTCCGCGACAACCCCGAAAAACTCGGCCAATACTTCGTGCGCAGCGTGACGGGCGAGATGGTGCCGCTGTCGGCCGTCGTGAAAATTTCGAACAATGCATCGCCGGCCGCGATCGAGCAGTTCAACCAGCTGAATTCATCGACGATTTCCGCGCTGCCATTGCCCGGCGTCACCACCGGCGATGGTTTGAAAGTGCTCGAGGACATCGCCAGGGAGAGCCTGCCCGACACCTTCTTCATCGACTATTCCGGCCAATCCCGGCAGGAGAAGGAGCAGGGCAACACGATCCTGATCGCCTTCGGGGCCGCCGTCATCGTCATCTATCTGGTGCTGGCGGCGCAGTTTGAAAGCTTCCGCGACCCGTTGATCATCATGATGGCGGTGCCGCTGTCGATCTTCGGCGCCATAGTGCCGCTCAATCTGGGCCTCGGCACGCTCAACATCTACACCCAGGTCGGCCTGATCACGCTGATCGGCCTGATCACCAAGCACGGCATCCTGCTGGTTGAGTTCGCCAACCAGCAGCGCGAAATCCACGGCATGCGACGGCGTGATGCCATCATCGCCTCGGCCAAGGTGCGCCTGCGGCCGATCCTGATGACGACGGCGGCGATGGCGCTCGGCGTGGTGCCGCTGATCACGTCCAGCGGTGCCGGTGCCGCGGCCCGCTATTCGATGGGCCTCGTCATCTTCACCGGCATCCTCGTCGGCACCATGTTCACGCTCTTCGTCGTGCCCATGTTCTACACCTTCATCGCCAGCAAGGACCTGCCGCATCTGGCGGAAAAGCCGGATCCGAAGCTGATGCCGGCCCTGCCGGACTGATAGAAAAGCCGAAGAACAAAAAAGAGGCCGGAAAAATCCCCGGCCTCTTTTTTTGGCTGTGCTCAAACCGCCGGTTTGAGCGGGCTCAATATCACCGGTTTGAGCGAGCTCGATACCGCGGACATTTCCGGCGGGAGCCTGAACACGGGCACGGCGGTAAACCGGCCCGCTTCTTCAGCCTGCTACTTGACGATGACGATGCTGGTGTTGGCGGCCCCGAAGGTCTCGACCAGCTGGTAGAAATCGGCGGCATTGTCCGGGTGTAGCCGCACGCAGCCATGCGAGGCCGGCTGCCCGAGACGCTTGATGGCATAGGTGGCGTGGACCGCATAGCCGCCGCTGAAGAAGACCGAGTGCGGCATCGGCGCGTTGTCGTATTTCTTCGAATACCACATCTCATGCATGCGGGTCGGCTTGAACGAGCCGGTCGGAGTCACATGCGCCCTGTCACCGGTGGAGACCTTCCAGGCGAAAGTCGGCCGGCCATCGACCGAGATCTCCATGACCTGCTGCGAAAGCGAGACCCGCGCTACGATCTTGTTGGCGGCGTGAGCGGCGTTGGCGCCGAACAGAAGCGCGGCGCCGGTGAGCGTGGCGGCGGTGATGTTGATCAGCTTCGCGGTGATGGTGGTGTGCATGATGTCCCCTCTCTCTGCCGGTCTGGCCGGCTCCAATTCGATGGGGGGGCTTATCGGCTCCGCATGTTTCGGAGAGATTTCGCGAAATGCTCGTTTGTGTTTCGAATCTGTTTCCTCTGGTTAACGGCCCAAGTCACCGGGTGACGCGATCGCTGTCGCCGAACGAGCGTGCAAATCCGCACATAGGTATTCAGCCCGAAACGAAAGTTCGAACTTCCCTTAATGAAAGGATAGAGCCGATTTCCCGAAACCAATCTGCAACAAAGCGCGGCTTCAAGCGGCATGAAGCCGATACAGCTGGCCGGCAAGGTTGACGTAACGAAAGCAGACGGCAACGGCCACGGGAACGAAAGCGAACACGCAGTTCTGGTTCTTCAGGATCAGCATCACGGCAGCGGCCATAGGTAGTGTCGGCATTCTTGCCGGCGCCCCCGTGACAAGGCTGGCGATGAGTTCGAGCGAGATCTCTACCCCGCACGTCGCTCTGTTTTCTGCCTCGGTCTGGATTACCACCAGCGTGCGCATCGCCCGATTGAAGGCCCTCTGGCGGGTTGGCCTTCGGCTGCTGGCATTGCGCGGCCCCTCCGGCAACTTGCTGCCGAGAGGACCGAAGGCCCGCGCCGCTGCGGGGGGCTCCGTGGGCGGCGCGGGCACTTCGGGAGTTTCCCGAGGCGACCCGCGACACATTCAATTTTTTGAAGAATTGACATTCTGGGAGTCGGACGATGAAAACGAAATTCGCGGCCTCGGTGCTTTCCGCACTGCTTTATGCGCAGGGCCTGCTTGGCTTTGCCGCTCTTGCCACGGTGCTCCTCAAGGAGCGCGCCCAGGCAAACGAACTCGTCATGAGCAATGACATGCCATCGGGTCCGTCGCTGCTGGTGGCACGCTGAACTCCGGGAGCATCGGCGAACAGGAAAATCCGATGCTCGGCCAAACCGTCACCGAGAGTGCCCAGCAGTCAGTCGGCGAATTGACGCGGCGGATCGAACCGGTAGCCGGCGCCACGGATGGTGGTGATGGTTTCGGTGTCGAGCTTGCGGCGCAGCCGCACGATGCGCGAATCGATCGAACGGTCGAAGGCGTCGGCGTTTTCGGCCGGCGCCGCCGCGATGATGTCGTCGCGCGTCAGCACCTTGCGCGGACTGGCCAGGAACAGCCTGAGCAGCGCCACCTGGCCGGGCGACAGCTGCTCTTCGGTGCCGGAGCGATGCATGACCATCGCCGACCTCAAGTCGACGGTCGCGTTCTCCAGCACGATCAGTTCCTGGTTGCCCCTGCCGCGTCGCGAAAGCAGGCCGCCGACACGGGCGGCGAGTTCCCTCACATTGAGCGGGCTCTCGACGACGTCGGCAGCGCCAAGCTCGAGCGCCAGCACCTTGTCGACGAGGTCGGCCGGCCGGCAGATCAGGATGAAATCCGGTCCGTCCTCGCCGCCATTCCCTTGGCCGCCGTAACGCCGCAGCAGATCCCGGCCATCCGCCTGGCTGAGGCTGTCGCCGACAACGACGACATCGACGCCCTTCCCCGACAGCAACGATTCGGCTTCCCAGGGCTGCCGCGCTTGACGCACGTCATGGCCACGCCGCTCGAGATGATCGGCAAGTTCGGTCGCAATCACGTCGGCGACGGAAACAAGCGCAATGACGGCTCGTGGGGCCATATTCTCCAACCGTTCCCTGGCAACCGGATATGAGTGCTGGACATCATGTTTATACCCAATCTACTTTCCACTGAAAGTGGGAGCGAGAGCATCGTGCGGGCAAGAATTGTCATCGTCGAGGACGAGCCCGACCTGAGGGACGCGGTCGCCGAGTATCTCGGCGCCGCCGGCTATGACGTTACGACCGCGGAAACCGCGGCCGCGGCCCGCATCCTGATCGAGACGCAGCCCTTCCATCTAGCCATCCTCGACATCGCCATGCCGGGCGAGGACGGACTGTCGCTCGGCCGCTGGCTGCGCTCGAGAATGCCGATCGGCATCATCTACGCGACCGCCGCAGGCACCGCGCTCGACCGCATCGTCGGGCTGGAGCTCGGCGCCGACGACTATATCGTCAAGCCATACGAGCTGCGCGAAGTGCTGGCGCGGGTGCGCAGCGTGCTGCGCCGTGTTCCGCAGCCGTCGGAACTGCTGGACAGGAAAGCCAGGACGGATCGCCGCTCCGTTGCCTTCGGCCCCTTCCAGGCCGATCTCGACGGCAGGCTGGTGACCGGCGCCAACGGCGCGGTGATCGACATGGCAAAGAGCGAATTCGACGTGCTCGAGGTTTTCCTGACGCGCGCCAACCGGCTGCTGACCCGCGCCGCGATTTCCGAGGCGATCGGCTTCACCGAGGATCCGGAATCATCGCGCGCGGTCGACATTCGCATCATGCGCCTGCGCAAGAAGATCGAGATCGACCCTGCCAACCCGAAATTCCTGCGGACGGTGCGCGGCGAAGGCTATATCTTCTCGCTGCCGACCGGCGACGGCAACTGAAAGCCAGGCCTACAGGTTTCAGGTTCGTAGCCGTGGCTCGCCGATCGATTGGGCCGATCGATTGGGCCGATCGAATTGGCAGGACCCTGGAATAACGGCTGACGATGACCGCTGAAACAGCAAGCACGGATATGCAAGGGCTCAGGCAGGGCGCGGCGATGGCGGCCGTGCGCGTGGTTCGCCGGCTGCGCGAGGCAGGCGACTGGCAGCGCGAAATGGACGGCATACTGGAGACGCTGTGCCGCGCCATCGAGTGCCAGCGCGGTATCCTGTTCCGCTTGCGCGAACTGCCCGGCCAAGGCTTTGCCCAGTCGGTCGCCGCCTACTGGATCGATCCCGACTTCGGCGGAGAGCTGGCGTCGCCGACCGTCATCATGCAGTCGATCGTCAATTCGGATCCGCTGCTGGAGCGGGTGGCCGAGGACGAACGCCAGGGCAAGATCTTCGCCGGACACACGCGCGATCTCGAGGGTTTCCTGAGGACCGACTTCGAAAAGCAGGACATCAAGTCGTTCCTGTCCGTGTCCGTCTTCGCGCATGGCCATCTGTGGGGCACGCTGGCCGTCAATGACTGCGCCGACGAGCGCGAATGGACCGACGAGGAGGAGGCGACGCTGCATATCATCGCGCTCGCTATCGGCGACGCCATCGAACACTCGCTCTCCGACGCCCATGCCAGCGAAGTGATCCGCCGCACGATGCTGCAGGCCTCGCTGGACGCCATCATCGTCATCGACGAAGCCGGATCGATCATCGAATTCAATCCGGCCGCCGAAAAGATGTTCGGCTTCCAACGCAGCGACATCCTCGGCAAGGACCTGCTCGACACCGTCGTGCCGGAATACTACCGCAAGGGCTATACGTCGGGCGCCGACTACATGTCGGGGCGCGGCGCGCCGATGGTCGGCCAGCGGCTGGAGACGGTGACGCAGAATGCCGCGGGCGAGGTGTTTCCGATCGAGTTGACGGCGACCGAGATGCGCGTCGGCGACCGTCGCCTGATCTTCGGCTCGATCCGCGACCTGCGCGACAGGCTGCGCGCCGAGGAGGAAATCAACCGGCAGCGCGAGAAGCTGCACCAGAACGAAAAGATGGCGGCGATGGGCTCGCTGCTGGCCGGCGTCTCGCACGAGCTCAACAACCCGCTGGCGGTGGTGGTCGCGCAATCGACGCTGCTGCACGAATTCGCTTCCGACCCCCAGACCAAGGTTCGTGCCGAGAAAGTCCGCGCCGCAGCCGAGCGCTGCGGGCGCATCGTCAAGAGCTTCCTGTCGATGGTCCGCCTTCATCCGGCGGCACAGGCCGAAACCGACCTCAACCAGGTGATCCGCGCCGCTCTCGAGGTCACCGCCTATGGCGCACGATCGAGCGGCATCATCATCGACACGGATTTCGCCGCCGGCCCGCTGCTGGCCATGGCCGATGCCGACCACGTGACGCAGGTGGCGGCGAATTTCCTCATCAACAGCCAGCATGCGCTGGCCGGTGTCGCCGGCGATCGGCTGATCAAGGTACGGACGTTCCGCGGCGACCTGGGCAAACCCGGCTTTTCGGTCGAGGACAACGGGCCCGGTGTGCCCGAAGCGATCCGCTCCCGCATCTTCGAATCCTATTTCACCACCAAGCCGGTTGGGGTCGGCACCGGCATCGGCCTGTCGATCTCGAAGTCGATCATCGAGCGGCACAATGGCAATGTCTGGTTCGAGGAAGTGTTGCCGAGAGGCGCGCGTTTCGTCGTCCAACTGCCGGCCATTGAAGCCGGCATCGCTGCCGCCGGCGAGAACCAGCCGCGCTCGAGTGGCCTGCGCCATGCCCTGATCATCGACGACGAGCCTGACGTCGCCGGCTCGCTGTCCGACATCCTCGAATTGATGGGCATCAAGTCGCGGGTCGCGCTCGTCTGGGAATCGGGCGCCGCCACCTTGAGCGGCTACATGCCGCCGGACATCGTGTTTTCGGACCTGCGCATGCCTGGCATCAGCGGCATTGCCATCTATCGCGAACTGCTGGCCGAAAGGCCTGATCTGGCGCGGCGTTTCGTGCTGGTCACCGGCGACCTGATCGGTGCGAAAGCGGAGATCGAAGCCTTGCCGGCGCAGCAGCGGCCGCAGATCCTCGAAAAGCCGTTCAGCACGCTCGATGTGCGCAGCGTGCTGTCCGCCATTGCCGAACAGGCGACGGTCAAAGGATAAAAAGTGGCCCCCGGCGGATTGCGCCGCGGGAGCCGAATGGAGCGCTGGAGGAGCGCTCGGGGAGGTCAGGACACGATCCCGAGAGGGAACCGGTTCGGGATCATGCCTCGACGGAAATCAGAAAACGTTAGGCGTGTCGGTCAACGGTGCGGCGTTGGCGATCATGCGGATGGCGCGGTTCTTGTGCGTACCGGACTGCTGGGCAATGGCGCGCAGGCAATCCACGCTCTCGGCGCCCCAGGACTGGCCCTTGCAGGCGAAGTCGATTGCGCGCATCGGCAGGCGCGCGGTCTTGATGGTTGTCGGCGCGCCATCGATGGCGTTGGCCGGCGGGTTCAGCGAAGCGAAAGCCGGCCCGACCGTCGGCGTAAGCGCCATGCCGAGGAAGGCGCAAGCAGCCAGCCCCATGAACATGGCCATCGGGTGGTCGCTGGCGCGTTGGCGTAACGCCAGTTTCGGGCGGCGGTCAGCGCGCTGTGGAGCCTCAAGGCGGTGGTCGCTGCTGATGGTCTCAACTTTCGCATACATTGCCTTCCCCTTCGCTGAGTTTCTTTTTAGTGATGAAACGAACCTAGCCGCACTTTGTAACGGCGCAAAGGTGACGCGAGCCTGCCAATGTAACCGAAACGAAACATGGTTCCGGGCAAAATCGGGCAAAAACGGTCACAACGCAGCCCGCACGCTCGTCGGACAAAGGTTCGCGCCGCCGGTTTCGGGCCCGATCCGTTCCAGAGCGCCGCTGCAGCGCGGGCAGAGCCGGCGAGCGCCGAGGCCATTTTGATCCCTCGCAACAAGCCTTGTTCGTCCTTCGGCACGCCATGCGGAATCGAGCCGGGACAGCACCTTGGAAACCGTGACTAACGCCCGGATTCTCCGGGATTTTCCCGGCCAACAGCCCGATCGGATTCAACCGGAAACGGCGCTCGAATTTCAGTGAAAAATCAGGACGATTTTCGCAAGCCATTGCATTTCAATGAAAAATATGCTTTTATTGAATGATTATTCAACAAAAAGAAGAGACTTTTTATGAACCCGCACCTCCGTGACGTGGCGATCCCCAACGATTGGGACCGGCGGGGACTACCGGGCTGGAGTTACCATTCCGATGCCCTTCTCGAGCTTGAGAAGGAGCATGTCTTTCGCAACCACTGGCAGATCGTCGGACATGTCTCCGACGTACCCAACGCCGGCGACTATCTGACCATGGACGTGGTCGGCGAGCGTGCCTTGATCGTGCGCGGCAAGGATGGCGTGGTGCGCGGCTTCAACAACATGTGCCGCCATCGCGGCAGCCGCGTCGTCGCCGACAGCCAGGGCAATTGCAAGAACGCGCTGGTGTGCCCGTTCCATGGCTGGGTCTACAATCTCGACGGCACGCTGCGCGGCGCCGCGCGCCCGCGCTCTTTCCCCGATCTCGACAAGACCGAGTTCGGACTGATGCAGCTCGATCTCGAAATCTGGATGGGTTTCATCTTCATCCGTTTCCGCAATGGCGGGCCGCAGCCTTCGGTCGCCGAACTGATGAAGCCGATCGAGCCCGAATTCGCGCACTACAAGGCCGCCGACATGGTGCCCTCCTGGGGCATCTGGAACCAGAAGACGCCGGTCAACTGGAAGTCGGTGCGCGATGTCGACAATGAAGGCTATCATGTCGCCATGGCCCATCCTGCCCTGCAGGATCTATATGGCGCGACCTATTTCGACGAGCCGTTCATCAACGGCGTGTCGCGCTCCTTCGCCACCTACAACCCGCATGCCGGCCGCCGCTGGAGCGTCCGGAACTACGTCAAGATCGCGCCCGAGCCGACGCATCTGCCCGACTATCTGAAGAAGGCCTGGGTCTATTACGGCATCTTCCCCAATGCGGTCATCTCGGTGATGCCGGAATCGGTGCAGTTCTATCAGGAGTTTCCGCTGTCGACCGGGCAGACGCTGCTGCGCGGCGCCATCTACCGCTATCGCGACGAGAGCCGCGAGCAGGCCGCCGCCCGCTACCTCTCCTTCCGCATCGACCGCGACACGATGTCGGAAGACGTGCAGTTGTCGGTGTGGTCGAACGAATCCATGCTGTCCGAAGCCTTCGAGGGGTTTTACCTCTCCGACCTCGAATATGGCGTGCGCACCCACCACGACCACCTGCGCAAGATGCTGCCGGTGCTGGGCCTGGAGACAGCGCCGGAGGAGAAGGACATGTGGAACTTGAACGACGCGCTGCGGTCGCGGTCGTAAGATGCTGACCGCGAAGCGAGCGTCCCTCTCGCCCGGTCTACGGGAAGGGGATGCCGGCAGGCAGGTGAAGGGCAGCCTTGCGGAATTGCATCGGGCAGGCAACGAGATGCGAATGCGAACAATCGCCAACGCTGGCGCCGCCTCTCATCCGCCTGCCGGCACCCTCGCCCCGTGAAACGGGGAGAAGGGACAAGCTTCACCCCCGCCACACGCCCTCTTTCCTGAGATCGTCCATGGTGCGCGAAATGCCTTCGCGCAGGATGCCGACCACGTCGTCGATCTGCTCTCGCGAAATGATCAGCGGCGGCGACATCACGCACATATTGATCAGCGGCCGCACTAGGAGGCCGAGCTCGTGGCAATGCGCGTCGATGCGTTTGCCGACGTCCTTGTCGAGCTGCAGCGGATCCTTGCTTTCGCGGTCGGCGACGCATTCGACACAGCCCATCAGCCCGACGCCTCTCACCTCGCCGACCAGCGGCAGCTCTTCCAGCGTCTTCAGCTGCGCCTGGAAATAGGGCGCGACCGCCTGCGTGTGCGCAAGCACGCCCTGTTCCAGCAGGTCGAGGTTTTTCAGCGCCACGGCGCACCCGACGGGATGGCTGGTGTAGGTCAGGCCATGGCCGAACAAGGCGTCGGGATGGTTCGAGCGGCGCAGTTCCTCCAGCAGCCGCTCCGAAATGATGACGCCGCCGAGCGGGAAATATCCCGAGGTGACGCCCTTGGCGAAGGTGATCATGTCGGGATCGATGCCGAACACGTCGCCCGAGGCAAAGACATGGCCGAGCCGGCCGAAGCCCGTCACCACCTCGTCGGAGACATAGAGGATGTCGTTGTCGCGGCAGATCTCGCGGATGCGCTTGAGATAGCCGTCGGGCGGCACGACGACGCCGCCGGAGGCCTGCACCGGCTCGCCGACGAAAGCGCCGATCTTGTCGGCGCCGACGCGAGCGATGGTGTCGCGGAACTGGTCGACCAGGAAATCGGTGAAGGCGGCAAGGCTCATGCCGTGCGGGCGACGGAACGGATCTGGCGACGACAGCTTGATCACCAGTTCGTCGGCGCCATCCATCCAGTCGCGGTCGCGCGGGCGGCCGTTGAGCGAGGCCGACAGATAGGTCGAGCCGTGATAGGCGCCGCCTCGGCTCAGGATCAGCTTCTTTTCCGGCCGGCCGCGCACATTGTTGTAGAACTGCATGAAGCGCAGCGCAGTCTCGACGGCCGAAGAGCCGCCGGTGGTGTAGAAGACATGGCTGAGATCGCCAGGCGTATGGCCGGCGATACGCATGGCAAGCTCCGCCGACGGCGCGTTCATCGTGTACCACGGCGTGTTGTAAGACAGCGCCATCGCCTGGTCGTACATCACTCGGGCCAGCTCCTCGCGGCGGTGGCCGACATTGACGCACCACATGCCGGCAGGCCCATCGATCAGCCGCTTGCCGGTGCTGTCGGTAATGTAGATCCCATCGCCCTCGCCGATCAGCGCGCGCGCTTCGGCACCGACGGACCCGGCATACGGCCAAGGCTGGATGAGGTGGCGCTTGCCCAGTTCGATCGCATCATCGCCGCCATGCGCTGCCATTTCAGTCGCCTTCAGGTCTCTCACTGCCGCCATTGTCGCCTCCATACCGCCTATCAATCTTTTCTCGGACTTAAAATTCGGCGGCAAATGCCGGAAATGGCGGCTTTCTTCACCATATTTTGAATGTCCATTCAATCAATATCTCAGAAATAGCGCTTGATTTCAATCGGCGGATGCGCGCATGATGAAAGAAAGCCGGCAAGCTAGGAACGCGATCAGCAAAAGTGGTCACCGGTTTTGCGTCCGATCGCGCTCCAAAACCAAAAATGGGAACACAGCCGGCGCCAGCACAATGGGATGCCGCATGGCGGGACAGTCCAGGCCAGCAACCGAGATCACACCCGGAGTCCTGCCCTCCCGAGTCTGGCCCCGCGGAGTTTGGCAATGACGGCGGCCGCGGAAGGGTCGCCCCCGTTGCGCATGACGCGGGCCAGACGAAATGCCCTTCTGCAATCCGAACCCGTACAGGGCTTTGCCCTGATCAGCCCGACCTTTCTCTACGCGCTCATCCTGCTGGTCCTGCCGATCCTGGTGGTCATCGCCCACTCCTTCTGGACGCAGCACTACCTGACCATCGACCGCACCTTCACGCTGGAGAACTACCGCATCGCGCTGACCGAGCCGATCTATCGCGATCTGTTGTGGCGCTCGCTCTACATCTCGCTGACGGTCAGCCTGTTCACAGTCGTCCTGGCCTACCCGATCGCCTACTTCATTTCCTTCCATGGCGGCCGTCACAAGAGCCTCTGGCTATTCCTGATCACCATCCCGTTCTGGACCAGCTATCTCCTGCGCGTGATGTCGTGGAAGGTCATTCTCGGCTACAACGGCGTCCTGAATTCCGGCCTGATGGGTCTCGGCATCATCGACGAGCCGTCGACCGCGCTGCTCTACAACTCGAGCGCCGTCATCATCACGCTGACCCATGCCTGGGCGGCCTTCGCCATCCTGCCGATCTTCGTCTCGCTGGAAAAGGTCGACCGCACGCTGGTCGAGGCGGCGACCGACCTCGGCGACGGTCCGCTGCGTTCGTTCCTGCGCGTGACCTTGCCGCTGTCGGCGCCGGGCGTCATCTCGGCGGCGCTGATCGTCATGATCCCGACCGTCGGCGACTACGTCACGCCCAAGCTCGTCGGCGGCAAGGACGGCGTCATGATCGCCAACGCCATCCAGGCGCAGTTCGGCAAGGCTTCCAACTGGCCGCTGGGCGCCGCCCTTTCCGTCACCACCATGGTGATCGTGACGCTGATGGCCGGGGCCACGGTGCTGGTCATTCGCGCGCTGCAGAGGCTGGCACGATGACGGCGGTGCGGCGCTTCCTGTCCAGCGGCTGGCTGTCCGCCTATGCCTTCCTCTATGTCGTCTTCCTCTATCTGCCCGTGATCTTCCTGCCGATCTTCTCGATCAACACGGCCGCGACGCCGAAGTTTCCGCTCTCCGGCTTTACGCTCAAATGGTATGAGGACCTGCCCAACACCCCGGCCCTGCTCGACGCCGCCTGGAACAGCCTGAAGGTCGGCGTCTGCGCCTCGGTTCTCGCCACGGTGCTCGGCATTCTCGCCGCCCGCTCGATCACCCGCTACCGCTATCCCGGCCGCCGCACCATCAACGGCCTGATCATGGCGCCGCTGGTGCTGCCCGAAGTGATCGTCGCCATCTCGATGCTGCTGGTGATGCTGCAACTGGGTTTGAGCCTCTCGCTGTTCACCGTCGTGCTCGGCCACGTGCTGATCTGCATTCCCTATTCGATGACGGTGCTGACCTCCGGCTTCGAAGGCTTCGACCGCAGCCTGGAGGAAGCCTCCGCCGATCTCGGCGAAAGCGCCTTCGGCACCTTCCGTCGGGTGACGCTGCCGATGGTGGCGCCGGCCATCATCTCCAGCCTGCTGGTCTGCTTCACCATCTCGCTCGACGAGTTCATCATCGCCTTCTTCCTGACCGGCACCGAGGCGACGCTGCCGATCTATATCTGGGGCCAGTTGCGCTTCGCGGCGAAGCTGCCGGGCGTGCTGGCACTTGGGACGCTGCTACTGGTTGCCTCCTTCCTGCTGATGACAATCGCCGAAATCCTGCGTCGCCGTGCGGCCAGACGCACCCAGAACGAGGGAGGCCTTTATGCCTGAGCAGGCGCAGCGATCCATGATCGAGATCAAGAACGTCACCCGCAGCTACGGAGCGTTCAAGGCGCTGGACGATGCTTCGCTGACCATCAGGGAAGGCGAGTTCTTCTCGCTGCTCGGCCCTTCCGGCTGCGGCAAGACCACGCTGCTGCGCATGATCGCCGGCTTCGACAATCCGACCAGCGGTTCGATCGCGGTCGGCGGCCAGCCGATGGAAGGCATCCCGGCCAACCGCCGACCGACCAACATGGTGTTCCAGAGCTACGCGATCTTCCCGCATCTCAATGTCGAGCAGAACGTCGCATACGGGCTGAAGCGGCTGAGGCTGCAAGGCGGCGAGGAGAAGCGCCGCGTCGAGGAAGCGCTGGCGCAGGTGTCGCTGACCGGGCTCGGCAACCGGCTTGCCACCGAACTCTCCGGCGGCCAGCGGCAGCGCGTGGCGCTCGCCCGCGCGCTGGTGATGCGACCCAAGGTGCTCTTGCTCGACGAGCCGCTGTCGGCGCTCGACAAGAAGCTGCGCGAGCAGATGCAGGTCGAACTGCGCCGCCTGCAGCAGGCGGTCGGCATCACATTCGTGCTGGTCACCCACGACCAGTATGAGGCGCTCGCCATGTCCGACCGCATTGCCGTGATGTTCGGCGGCAGGATCGCCCAGGTCGCCTCGCCGAAGGAAATCTACCAGCGGCCGGTCAACCGCCAGGTCGCCGACTTCCTCGGCGGCATGAACTTCGTCAAGGCCGAGATCGTCGAGGAGAACGGCGCCTCGCTGGTCGTCGACACGCTGGGCTTCGGCCGCGTCAAGACCGACAAGCCGAAGGCTTTCGTGCGCAACGGCGGTGGCGCCACGCTGGGGATCCGGCCGGAGCGCCTGCGCGTGCTGTGGGACAATGCAACCGCGAAGTTCGAGGTCGCCGGCAAGGTGGTCGAGCGCCACTATTTCGGCGAGATCACCCATCTGATCGTCGAGATACCGGGCCTGGAAAAGCCGCTGTCGGTGACCGAAACCAACGATTTCGGCGCCGACGACATTCCGGTCGGCACTCCGATTCGCCTCGCCTACGACCCCGAGGCCCTGGTGGCGATGTCGGACTGAAGCGCGGCCGCGATCTTCCTGGCAGCGATGCGCCCCGCCACGATCGCGCCCTCGACATAGCCCGGAAATGACGGCGACAGTTCCGACGCGGCGAAATGCACCGGCGGCGCGCCGGCAAGGATCGTTCGCTCGGCGTGCCTCGCCGTCACGTCGACGACGAGATCGCTGTAGGCGCCGCCGCTCCAGCGGTCATGTGTCCAATCTCGCCAACTGAAATCGATGACGGCGCCGGCTTCCGGGCCGAGGGCTGCCTCCAGGCGGGCGGTGACTTCCGCGCGCAGCCTAGCCTCGCCGAGATCACGCCAGCGCAGCGCCAGCGGGCCGCCGATGAACACGACGAGCGCGGCGTGGTCGACATCCTTGCTGGCGTCGCAGGCAAACAGCCCCGGCAGGTCGCGCCACATCACCATGCCGCACAAGTCGCGATCACGCCAGAACGGCCTGGCATAGCGCACGAGCAGTTTGATCACCGCACCGCTTTCCCACACGCCAAGCGCCTTGTTGAGGGCCACCGGCAAGGCAGGCTCGAAATCGAGCTTCGCGGCCGTCGCCGGCGGCAGCGCGACCAGCACTTCTCGCGCCTCTATGGCGCCGCTGGCCGAGACGACACGAACCCCTTGCGGACCGTGCTCGACGCGCGTGACCGGCTCGCCGAGCCGCACCTGGCCGCCCAGATCGCCCGCCAGATCGTCGGCCAGCGATTGCATGGTGTCGCGCAGGAAATATTGCAGCTCCGGCACCTCGTTGGTGATGCGCCGGTCATTGTCGATCAGATGCCAGAGCGGCACATGGTCCAGCGCCAGGCACCACAGGCCTTCGATCATAGAACGGAAGGCCGCCCTGGCATCGGCCGGATCGGGCTGGCGGGCAAGCCAGTCGGCGACGGTCAGTCCGGCAATCGAGGCATCGTCCGGCTCGATCCTGTTCATGCGCTCGCGGATCGCCATCGCGCCATGATAGGTTCGCGCGGCCTCTTCGATCGACATCGACGGATGGGTGATGAAATCGCCATTCACGTAGGTTTCGACGAAGGCCTTGCCGCGCGCCGCGGCCAGCGACGTCACTTCCGGCATGTCTTCGCAGAAAAACTGTCCGCCACTGTCGATCCGTTCGCCAAGCCCATTGCCAACAGCTTCGACCCTGCCGCCGACACGGTCGCGTGCTTCCAGCAGCAGGAAATCGATGCCGGTCTTCTTCAGCTCGAGCGCTGCCGACAGGCCGGTGAAACCGGCGCCGACGATGACGACATCGGTGCTTTCCAAATCGTTCGTCAATAGCCGGCCTTGATCTTCTCGAACTCGGCGACCATGCGTTGCTTCAGTTCTGGCGCCACCGGCTGCTGGAACAGCGTCTTGTCGAGAAACTTGTCGAGATTGTCGAAGCCGCGGTCGGCCAGCACCTTGTGGTCGATCGCGGCCATGCCGGCGCCGTTGCCGTGGCCATAGCCGAAGGTCTTGACCAGATAGTCCGAAACAGCGGGAGCGTTGACCGCGTTCAGGAAATCATAGGCTTCATCCAGCTTGCCCGGCGCATCCTTCATCACAACATAGCCGCAGACCCAGGTCGAAATGCCTTCCTTGCTGTCGCGGTTCATGGCGATCGGCAAGCCTTGCCCCTTCAGCGTCACATAGGTCTCGTTCCAGCCCCAGACGAGATCGACCTCATTGCCGATGAAGGCCTGGTTGAGATCGGTGTCGTCGGTCCAGTAGAAGCGGATGTTCTTGTGCACATCGCGCAGGAAGGCGGACGCCTCCTGGAACTGGGCATCGGTCATCTTGGTCCAGTCCTTCAGCCCAATGACCAGGCTTGCCAGCGCATAGGCGTCGTCGACATTGTCGCCGATGGTGACGCGGCCCCTATACTTCGGGTCGGCGAAGATCCTGAGCGACTGCGCCTCGTCGGCCGTTACCTTGTCGGTGCGGTAGAGCAACGACGTGTTGCCCCAGTCGAAGGGCATGAACCAGGCCTTGCCATCGGCGGTGACGGCTAGATCCTTCATCGCCATGATGCCGGGATTGAGATCCTTCCAGCCCGCGATCCGGGAGGTGTCGAGCGGCTGCAGCATGCCGGCCTCGCGCCACTTGACCACGCTTTGCGAGCAGGGATGGGCGATGTCGGCCTTGAAGCCCGCCCGCATCTTCTCGAAGGCTTCGTCCTCGTCGCCGAAGAAGGCGAAGGTCGGCTCGGCGCCATATTTGGTCGTGTAGGCCGGGTGCAGCAGCGGGTCCTCATAGCCCGACCAGTCGAACACCACGAGATCGCCACCGCCTTCGCCGAAGGCATGGAGCGGACCGGCACCGATCATGCAGACAGTGGCAAGGGCAAGGGCAAGGCGGCGTAGCACTGACTTCATGGCAAACTCCCCCATCGCGAAAAAGCTACGGCGAGGTTAGGAGAATTCGGCTCTCTTGGCGAGCCCGTCCACCCGCCATCCCGGCGCGTGGACGGAGAGGCGAAACCGGCTCAGTAACCGGCTTTGATCTTCTCGAACTCAGCGATCATCTTGAGCTTGAGATCCGAGGGAACAGGCGACTGGAACAGGGTCTTGTCGATGAATTTCTGCACGTCGTCATAGCCCTTTTCCTTCAGGATCGCCTGATCGACGCCGGCCATGCCCTTGGCGTTGGCCTGGCCGTAACCCCAGTCCTTGACCAGCACCTTGGCTGTCTCAGGATCGTTGACGGCGTTCAGATAGTCATAGGCCTTGTCGATATTGCCGGGCGCATCCTTGAACAGCACATAGCCGCAGACCCAGGTCGAGATGCCCTCATTGGTGTCCTTCTTCGACTTGACCGGCACGCCGGCCGCGACCGACTGCACCGTCGCATCGTTCCAGGCCCAGGCGAGGTCGACCCCCCCGCCGCTCAGCAGTTGAACGACGTCGGTGGTGTCGGTCCAGTAGGAGCGCACGTTCTTGTGCACCTGGCGCAGGAAGTCGGACGCCTGCTTGAACTGGTCGTCCGTCATCTTGGTCCAGTCCTTGACACCGATGGCGAGGCTCGCCAGCGCATAGGCGTCATCGACATTGTCGCCGATCGACACCCGGCCCTTGAACTTCGGATCGGCAAACGCCTTCAGCGACTGGACGTCCTTCTCGTCGATCTTGGAGGAGTTGTAGGTCAGCTGCGTGTTGCCCCAGTCCCAGGGCATGAACCAAGCCTTGCCGTCATCGGTCGTGGCAAGGTTCTTCATCCCCATGATGCCGGGGTTGAGGTCCTTCCAGCCGGTGATCTTCGACGTGTCGAGCGGCTGCAGCAGGCCGGCCTCGCGCCATTTCGTCACGCTTTGCGAACAGGGATGGCCGAGATCGGCCTTGAAGCCGGAGCGCACCTTCTCGAAGGCCTCGTCCTCGTCGCCGAAAAAGGCGAAGGTGGGCGAATCGCCGTTCTTCTCGACATATTTCGGGTGGAAGCTGGGGTCTTCATAGCCGGACCAGTCGAATACGACCAGGTCCTTGTCGGCGGCGATCGCCAATGCGGCGGCCGAAGCCGCCAGCGTTCCCGCCAGCGCGAGCGTCAGTGTCAGGCGTCTCGTCAATGTCTTCATTGCTGTTCCATCCTCTGTGGTTTTCTTATGCTTTGGTCGCGCCTTTCAGCGGGTAGTGCTTCGGGAAAGCAGCCGACAGGAATTCGTTGGCCGCCAGCAGGGCGGTTTCGCGGGTGGTGTCCTCGGTCCCCATCATCAGCCGCAGCCACAGCCCCTCCAGCATGGCGCTGAGCGCCAGCGCCATCACCTGTGGCTCATAGCCATACGAGCCGCTCTGCTTGAGCGTCGTGCAGAGATCGATGAAGACCTGCTGGTAATAAGCATCGCGCGAACTGCTCAGCGCCTGGTAGGTCGGCCGCGACTTGGCCTCGCCCCAAAAGGCCAGCCAGGCGGCGAGCTTGCGCTTGTTGCAGATCGAGCGGTCGAAGTCGGCCCACACCAGTTGCTGCAGCTGCCGCGCCGGATCGTCGCCTGCCTTCTGCAGGGAGGCGCGCCAATGCGCCGAATACTCGTCATACATATGCTGCAGCGTCGCGATCAGCAGCTTTTCCTTGCTCTCGAAATGGAAGTTGACGATGCCGCGCGAGAGGCCCGCGCCATCGGCGACATCGGCCATCGTCGTCTCGGCATAGCCACGCTTGGCCAGCGAATCGATCGTCGCCTCGATCAGCTGCAGCCGACGGACCTCCTTCGAGGCCTTGCGGCCGCGCTTTTCGGCATCGCCCTTTGGCGCCGTTTCAGCGAGAATGTCCCTGGCTTCGGAAGTCTTCATGGATGTGACGGTCTCCAGCATTGCCGGCTATCCAACCGGCTTCCAACCGCGCAGATGAGTGGGACGGTGCTCGCCACTGTCAAGCACCTTCTGCATGGCTTCCCAGGTCCTGATATTCTTGTCGACATAGGCCGCGCCGACCGCGGCTGCGACCGGCGCATAGAGTGGTCCTTTCAGCCTTTCCAGCTCGCCGCGCGCCACCTCGCGATACCAGGGATTGCGGTCCGTGACGGTGACATCGGCAAAGCCCGCACCGCGCATCGCCTGCGCATAGCGCGCCGGCGATGCCATGGCGAAGGACAGGCCCTCGGCGGCGACATACGCCTTCATCTCGGGTGACGGTTCGCCGTCATGCCCAATCATCCAGTTGGAGGCCGCGAAGACACCGCCGGGCTTCAGCACGCGGAATATCTCGGCGAACAAGGCGTCCTTGTCAGCCACATGCAGCAGCGCGTCCTTGGAAAAGACGACATCGAAGGAGCGATCGGCGAAAGGCAGCGGTCCAGGTGGCGCCTGGAGAAAGCTGGCGCGATCCGTGAGCCCGCGCGCGGCAGCTCGCCGTCGGGCCGCCTCGATCACCGGCTGTTCGACATCGAAACCGGTGGCGTGCGCGGCGCCGTGGCGCTCGACCAGATGCAGCGTGATGCCGCCCGAGCCGCAGCCGATATCGAGGATCGTCCTGCCCTCAAGCGAAAGCCCCTCGATCACCCTGTCGACCTCCTCGGGTCCACCCGGCGACAGGTAACCATCGCCCCACAGCGCTTCGAGGAAGCGGATTGCGGTGTCGTCATACTCCGGCTCGGCATCTGCCGTTTCGATCATTCGATCCCCAATCGATGAATGCCCGTTTCGAACGTCGGCAAAGCGTAGCGCATGCCGAGGAAAACGCAACATCATTTGTTGAACATTCATTCAGTATGACTGGACAGAATGGCCGATGCCGTGCCAAATTCCGCGCAATCGGGAACAGATCACGCAAAAATGAACAGCGGGTCGCACGTGGGAATTGAGCCAAAATGAAAGCTTGGGATGCGATCATCATCGGCGGCGGACACAATGGACTGGTCAACGCCTGCTATCTGCAGCGCGCCGGCCTCGACGTGCTGGTGGTCGAGAAGAACGACTGGGTCGGCGGCGCCGCCACCAGCCGCGAATTGACCCGGGGCTTCCTCTATTCCAACTGCTCCTATGTCTGCTCGCTGTTTCGTCCGGAAATCATGCGCGACCTGGAATTGCCCCGCTTCGGCCTGCAGGTCATCTCCTACGAAGGCGGCGCGGTGTTCACCCGCGACGGCGACTATCTCGCCAATTACCGCGACCACGATGCCCATCGGCGCGAATTCGCCCGCTTCTCCAGGCGCGACGCCGAAGCCTATGACCGCTACGCCCGCGATGTGACGCGGCAGTGCCGCTTCATCCAGCCGCTGTTGATGCGCACCGCGCCCGACCCGACCAGCCTCAAGCCACGCGACCTCGGCGAGCTGCTCTATCTCGGCAAGAAATTCGCCGGCCTCTCCGCCGAGGAGATGGCGCTGACGCTGCGGTTCTGGACCATGTCGATCTCGGAATTCCTCGACGAATATTTCGAGACCGATGTCATCAAGGCGAACTTCGCTTTGTCCGGTATCATCGGCACCGCGCTCGGGCCGATGTCGCCGGGCACGGCTTACGTGTTGCTGCACCACTATATGGGCGAGGTCGACGGCTCGGTCGGCGCCTGGGGCTATGCGCGCGGCGGCATGGGCGCGGTGACCAAAGCGCTGGCCGCTTCGTTCAAGGCCTCGGGCGGCACCATCCGCACCGGCGCCGAGGTCGACCATGTGCTGGTGAACCGAGGCAAGGCCAAGGGCGTGGTGCTGGCCGGCGGCGAGGAGATTTACGGCAAGCTCGTCGTCTCCAACGCCGATGTGAAGCGCACTTTCCTCAAGCTGGTCGAGGAAAAGGAGCTGCCCGACATTTTCCTGCGCCGGGTCAGGAACTTCAAGATCCGCGGCTCCTCCGGCAAGGTCAACATCGCGCTCGATTCGCTGCCGGAATTTCCGGCGCTGCCGAAGGATTCACCAATCTATCGCGGCGACATGCATTTCACCGATTCGATGGAGCGCATGGAGCGCGCCTACGACGATTGGAAGGCCGGTCGCTGGTCGGCCGACCCGTTCCTCGACATGGTGATCCCGACAACGCTCGACCCGACGATGGCGCCGCCGGGCAAGCACTTCATGAGCTGCTTCGTGCAGTATGCGCCGCCCAAGGTGAACGGCCGCGACTGGACCGACGCCGATCGCGACGGCTTCGCCGAGAGCGTGATCGCGCAGATCGCCGAGTACTCGCCGGGTTTCCGCGACCGCATCGTCCATATGGAGGTGCGCACGCCGCGCGAGATCGAGGCCGAGGTCGGCCTCACCGAAGGCAACATTTTCCAGGGCGAACTGACCTTCGACCAGCTTCTGTTCAACCGCCCGGTGCCGGGCTACGCGCAATACCGTTCGCCGCTCGGTGGCCTCTATATGTGCGGCTCCTCGACACATCCCGGCGGCGGCGTCATGGGTGCACCCGGCCGCAACGCCGCGGCAGAAATCCTGCGTGATCTCGCCAGATCCACCTCGCATATGAGCCCGGCCCATGACGTCATTTGATGCAATCATCATTGGTGGCGGCCACAACGGCCTCGTCGCCGCCGCCACGCTGGCGAAGGCCGGCCGCAAGGTGCTGGTTCTGGAAGCTGGAGCCGAAATCGGCGGCGCCGCGCGCACCGAGGAATTCGCGCCCGGCTTTCGCGTCTCGTCCGTCGCTCATCTGCTGAACCGGCTGCATCCCGATGTGGTTAAAAGGCTGGAACTGGAGAAGCACGGGCTAAAGATTGCGCGCGCCGACTTCATGCCGTCGGTTGCTCTGTCCACGGATGGTCCGCCGCTTGTCCTGCATGGCGCCTATGGCGAGGTGCTGACCGGCGCCAGTTCCTCCGAACAATCGGCCTGGAAGGAATTGCGCGCGCAGCTGCTGCGCTACGCCGGCATATTGAAACCGTTCCTCTCCCGCCGGCCGCCCGATCTTGCCGGTATGTCGCTGCTTGAGACGGCTGCCCTCGGCCAGGCCGCGCTGGCGCTGAAGAAGCTCGGCAAGGAAGACATGCGCGATTTCCTGCGCGTGCTGCTGATGAACGTCGCCGACCTGCTCGACGAACAGCTTACCGATATCAGGCTGAAAGGCCTGCTCGCCTTCGACGCGACGCTCGGCAGCCATCTCGGTCCACGCTCGCCGACTTCGCTGCTTGGCCTCTACTATCGCCTGGCCGGCGAGGCCGGCGAGGCGGCCGGTGCGCAGATGCTGCCGCAAGGCGGCATGGGTGCGGTCGTCACCGCCATTCGCGCTTCGGCGGAGAAGGCCGGCGTGACAATCCGCACATCGGTTCCGGTCGCAAAAATCATTGTCGAGAACGGCCGCGCCGTCGGTGTCGCGCTCGACAATGGCGAGGAGCTGCGCGCCAGAACAATCGTCTCCGCCATCAACCCGGCAACCACCTTCCTCGATCTTGTCGGCCCGCGCCAGCTCGACACCGGCTTCGTGCGCAAGGTGAAGAACATCCGCATGAAGGGCGATGCCGCAAAGCTCAATCTGGCGCTCGACCGGCCGCCGCAATTCGCCGGCGTCGATGCCGCCGGTCACAAGGGCCGCCTCGTCATCGCGCCCTCGTCCGACCATGTCGAGCGCGCCTTCAACCCGTCCAAATATGGCGAATTCTCGCCCGAGCCGGTGATGGAGATCACACTGCCCAGCCTTGCCGATCCATCGCTCGCGCCTGACGGAGCCTGTGTGCTGTCGGCGGTGGTGCAATACGCGCCCTACGGGTTGAAAGAGGGCTGGACTGCCGGCAAGCCGAACTTCCTCAAGGCTATCATGGCGCAGCTCGACACCTATGCCCCCGGCATCGGCAAGAGCGTTGTCCATGCCGGGCTTCTGACACCGGCCGACATCGAGGCGCGCTACCGCATGCCCGGCGGCCATTGGCACCACGGCGAACTGCAGGCCGACCAGATGCTGATCTCGCGTCCCGTCTCAGGCTGGTCGGGCTACGACACGCCCGTCGACGGACTGTTCCTGGCTGGCGCCGGCTCGCATCCAGGTGGCGGTGTTTCGGGTGCGCCGGGCCTGAACGCTGCGCGGCGTATTATTGCGATGAAGGGGTGAGCATGATTTTTCTATTCACGGAAGTCCAGCCCCACGGCGCCCCCCTCTGTCCTGCCGGACATCTCCCCCTCTTGGGGGGAGATTGGCAGTTCGCTCGGTCGGCGCTTTCCTTGCAACGTCGAGAATTGGCGAAATCGCCGACGACGACGTCCAATCTCCCCCCAAGAGGGGGAGATGTCCGGCAGGACAGAGGGGGGCGCAAAGGAACGCCGTCATGAATCATCATGTGGAAATCAACTCTGCCCGCATCGCCGCGCAATCCCATTTCCGCACGCTGCGCCTCGGCACGCCGTTCCAGCCGCGCCTCGATGCGCTGGCCAAGACCCAGGACTGGTACAATTGGGCCGGCTACCGCGCGCCGCATTCGCTGTGGGACGAGGAGCTTGAATATTTTGCCATCCGCAGCCAGGCGGCGCTGTTCGACATTTCGCCGATGACCAAATACCGGATCGAAGGGCCGGACGCCGAAGCCTTCCTCGACCGCGTCACCTTGCGCGACGTGACGAAGCTCAAGCCCGGCCGCGTCCACTATACGGCGTGGTGCGACGACGCGGGTTTCGTCCTCGATGACGGTATGCTGTTCCGGCTGTCGCCGACACGCTTCCGGCTCTGTTCGCAGGAGCGGCATCTGCCCTGGCTTCTCGACAGCGCCATTGGCTTCAGCGTCACGGTCGAGGAAGAAACCGAGGCCGTCGCCGGCCTTGCGTTGCAAGGGCCGACCTCCTTCGCCGTCCTGCGCGATGCCGGCTTCGTCGGCGTCGAGAAACTCAAGGTCTTTGACCTCACCGATTTTCCCCATGACGGCGGTGCCGTCAACATTTCGCGCACCGGCTTCACCGGTGATCTCGGCTACGAACTGTTCGTGCCGGCCGACAAGGCGCTGAGCCTCTGGGACCGGCTGATGGCGGCGGGCGAGCTGCGCGGCATCCGCGCCATCGGCTACACCGCACTCAATCGCGCGCGGCTCGAGGCCGGGCTGATCGTCGCCAATGCGGACTTCACCACAGCCGAGCACGCCATTCGCGCCGACCGCTTGCGCATGCCGGACGAGATCGGGCTCGGCTTCATGATCGATCCCGAAAAAGGCCATTTCAACGGCCGCCGCGCTATTCTCGAGGCCCGCGCCAAACGCAGGCTCCGCCATGTGCTGGTCGGACTGGAGATCGAAGGCAACGTCCCGGCCGAACACGCCATTGTCTACCACAAGAAAAGCCAGGAGGTCGGTCTGGTCAGCGCCGCCATGTGGTCGCCGATGGCCAAGCGCAACATCGCCATCGCCTCGCTGGCGCGGCCCTACGGTGATACTGTGGTGGAGGACCTCTGGGTCGAGATCTACGCCATGCGCGAGCTGCAATACCAGAAGCTGATGAAGCGGGCCAAGGTGGTGGCGCGACCCTTCATAAAACTCGATCGCCGCACCGCCAATCCGCCGGCGGATTTCTGACCATGGCCGGCAAGACAGATGAAGATGGGGAAGCCACCGAGCAGTGGGAGCTGGTCAACACGCCGCTCGGCGAGAAATGGTCGGGACGCACGCGCTATGCCGCCGCCATGTACTTCTACAAACGCGGCGAGATGAGCGCCGAGACGCTCGAAGTCTATCGCATCTGCGCAAGGCTCGATTCGGAAAACCCGCTGCCGATCATCAGGGATCGTGGCGTCGGCAAGGACTGGCTGAAGCGCATCGGCTTCGAATAGGTGGTTCAGCCTATCGTTCTTTCCAGCATGCTTAGCCAGTTGCGGTAAGCGATCTTCTCGATCAGCGCTCGTCCGAAGCCGCGCGCGGCCAGCGCATCGATCAGCTTCGGCAGGCCGGCCACATCTCCGATGACTGCCGGGATCATGGCGCCGTCGAAATCCGAGCCGAGACCGACGCCATCCTCGCCCAAGGCCTGCAGCAGGGAATCGACATGGCGCACCATGATATCGAGGCTGGTGTCGGCATTCATGCGGCCGTCCTCGCGCAGGAACCCGGTGGCAAAGTTCAGCCCGACCATGCCGCCGGACTCGCGGATCGCGCCGAGTTGCCAGTCGGTGAGGTTGCGCGAATGACCGCAGATCGCATGCACGTTGGAGTGCGTGGCAACCAGCGGTGCATCACTAAGCGCAACCACGTCGCGAAAGCCTTTCTCGTTGAGATGCGAGAGGTCGATCATGATCTTCAGCTCGTTGCAGGCCTTGACCAGCGCCTTGCCGGCATCGGTCAGCCCAGGCCCGGTGTCGGGCGAAGAGGGAAAGCGGAACGGCACGCCATGGCCAAAGGCATTCGGCCGGCTCCAGACGATGCCGAGCGAACGCAGGCCCGCGGCATGCAGCACGTCGAGCATGGTGAGTTCGGGATCGATGGCTTCGACGCCCTCGATGTGGAACACGGCCGCGGTCGTGCCTTTGGCCATGGCGTTGCGCACATCGGCGGCGCTGCGGCAGACGGCCAGCGTCCCCGCCCGTTCCAGCCGAAACAGGATCGAGGCCATAGCGATCGTCGAGTTGAGCGCATCGGTGCGCGGGACTTCGGGAGGCAAAGGCTCGCTGTCGCTCGGTGCCGAGGGTACGGCGCTGCGCCTGGCTTTCTCGACCGGCGGCGGAAAGATGGCGAACATGCCGCCGGCAAAGCCGCCGGCCTTGGCGCGCGGCAGATCGATGTGGCCGCCCGATTTCCCCTCGCTAAACAGCTTTTCGACGTCCGTGTCCTTGGACTGATACAGCCTGAGCAGCGTGTCGTTATGGCCGTCGAAGACGGGGACGAGATCGGATGCGGTCATTGGGGGATCATTCGGTTCGTTTGTCGGCGCGGGAGCGATTATCATACCCACTTAGGCACGATGTGCTACCCGCGCAAATTACAAAGCCGTGCCAGTGGCTGCGCTTTTGTCCCCGCGCAGCTGATCACCCGCCTGTACGATCCTATTGCTTCAGCACGTCGACCCATTCCTTATGCCGGCGGAACTGGGCGTTGGCGAACGGACAAAGCGGGATGATCTTCTTGCCCGCCGCACGCGCATCCTCGACGGCGCGGGTCACGAGCCGAAGCCCGGCACCCTGGCCGCGAAAGACGTCCGGCACTTCTGTGTGATCGATGATGATCTGGTGCTCGCCGATCTTGGTGAAGGTCATCTCGGCCTCGGCGCCACCGGGGCCGCGCAAGACATAGCGGCCCTTGGAGCCGCGATCCTCCAGTTCGATTTCAGGCAGTTGGTCGGGCATCTCTAGACTCCTTGCGCGGCACCGGCAAAAAAAAGCCGGGCCGCCTCGATCTCATTCGGCCGCACCTCGTGCCCGCCATCGTGCCACTCCACTGTGACATCGGCGCCGTCGGCACGCAAATAGGCTTCGAGCCGTGTCGTCAGGTTCGGCGGGCAGATCGGATCGCGCTTGCCGGCGGTCACCAAGATGTGACGGCCGGCGAGGCTGCCGTTGACCTGTGGTTCGAACGGGATCAGCGGATGCATCAGCACCGAAGCGTCGAACAGTGCCGGTGCCCCGAACACCACCGAGGCCAGGATGTTGGCGCCGTTGGAATAGCCGAGGCCAAGCACCGCCGATGGCTTCGCAGCCTCGACATGCGCCTTGACGAACCCTGCCATCTTGCCCGTCGCCCGCGCCAAATCGTCCATGTCATAGACGCCCTCACCGGTACGGCGGAAGAAGCGCGCCGCGCCTTGTTCGGACACATCGCCACGCGGCGAGATGATGGTGGCCTGAGGCGCGAGATCGCGCCCCAGTGAGACAAGCTGGCTCTCGTCGCCTCCCGTGCCATGGAAGACGAAGAGCAACGGACCGCCGGGCGAACCGGGCAGCACCTTGTGGATGTAGGCGTCCTTGCTCATGGCTTCAGCCTTCCAGTTTCTGCAGATGCTGTTCGAGATAGGGTCTGAGGTGCTGGTGCTGCGTCGGCAGCTTCAGCGCCTCACCGAGATGAGCGGTATCTTCATCCCTGTCGAAACCCGGTTCGTTGGTGGCGACTTCGAACAGCACACCGCCCGGTGTGCGGAAATAGATCGCCCAGAAATAGTCACGGTCGATCACCGGCGTCACCGCATAGCCGGTGTCGATCAGAGCCTTGCGCACTTCGAGCTGCTTGGCGCGGTTCTCGACGGCAAAGGCGACATGGTGGACGGAGCCGGCGCCGAGATCGGCGAAGGCCGCCGTCGGCAGCGATTCGATGTCGACGACATCGGCGCCGTTGCCGTTCTTCAGCGCCAGCCGCCTGACCGTGCCCGATTCTCGACTTCCTCGTAGCCCATGAACTTCAAGAGCTCCTCGGTGGCGCCGCCATCCTTCAGCCTGAGCGCAACCGAGTGAAAGCCACGGATCGCCTCGTCGGCGGGAATACCGCCCTTGGCCCAGGGCGCACGGCTGTCGGCCTTGTCCTCGACCAGCGCGAAACCGTCGCCGTCGGGGCCATCAAACCTGATCCGCTTCTCACCGAAGCTCTCCCCGCGCGAGACGCCGGTCACGCCTTCATCGGCAAAGCGCTTTTCCCAATAGGCGAGCGTGCCCTGCGGCACGGAATAAACCGTGGTGCCGACTTCGCCGACCCCGCGACGGCCCTTGCCGATGTTGGGAAACGGGAAATAAGTCATCACCGAACCGGGCGTGCCGACCTCGTCGCCATAATAGAGATGGTAGATGTCGGGCGCGTCGAAATTGACGGTTTTCTTAACCCGGCGCAGGCCGAGCTTGTGGGTGAAGAAATCGTTGTTCTGCCTTGCATCCTTGGCCATCGAGGTGACGTGATGCAGCCCCTTGATCTGGTCGAGCATTGTCTTGCTCCTTCCCTTGGTGTCTGTGCGGCCCTCGCCGCTGTCCACGCCAATATGAGGACACCACCGTTTGCGGCAAAGGCGGCAAACACAGAATGGACTGTGCTGCAAAAGTGAACAATCGAAAGCTATTTGTTCACCAATCGAGTGACAGAAGCGGTCTTGCGCCATTGCCGGAAATCGGTCCATGAGCGGCGTTCGAACAATGCAGCGAAAGGTATAACACGTGGCTGGAACAGGCAGGCGCCCCAACGTTCTCCTGATTACCTGCGACCAGTGGCGCGGCGATAGCCTCTCGGCCGCCGGCCATCCCGTGGTGAAGACGCCGAATGCCGATGCGCTGGCCGCCGAAGGCGTGCTGTTCAAGCGCCACTATGGCGGCGCCGCACCTTGCTCGCCGGCTCGCGCCTGCCTCTACACCGGCCTCTACCAGATGAACAATCGCGTCTGCCGCAACGGCACGCCACTCGACGCTCGCCACGGCAACATTGCGCTGCATGCGCGCAGTCTGGGCTACGACCCGACGCTGTTCGGCTACACCGATGTGTCGCTCGATCCGCGCTTGCTGGCGCCAGGCGACCCAAGGCTGCAAAGCTACGAAGGCGTGCTGCCGGGTTTCACGGTGCGCCAGCTGCTGCCCGAGCATCAGAAGCAATGGCTTTCCTGGCTGAAGCAGCAAGGCATCGATGTCAGCGCCGGATCGCCCGGCATCCATCGTCCCCTGGAAGATCATGCCGACGCAGTGACAGAGGCGCCGCCAGCCTATTCGAAAGACCATACGCCGACGGCTTTCCTTGCCGGTGAGTTCATCCGCTGGCTGGGCGAGCAGGAGCAGGCCACGCCCTGGTTCGCGCATCTCTCCTTCATCAGCCCGCACCCACCCTTCATCGTGCCGGAGCCCTACAACACGCTGTACGATCCGGCCGACGGCCCGGTCTTTCACCGCGCGGAAAGCTGGCGCGCCGAAGCGCAGAGCCATCCCTATCTCGCCTATGATCTTGGCCGGCAGAAACGCGCGAAGTTCCGATCCGGCGCTGTGGGCAAAGTGCACGACTGGAGCGAGGATGATTTCCGCCAGATCCGCGCGATCTATTACGGCATGATCGCGGAGATGGACGCGCAACTCGGCCGCATCTGGCAAGCAGTCAAGGCCGCGGGTGCGTGGAACGACACCCTCATCGTGCTGACGTCGGACCACGCCGAGATGATGGGCGACCATTTCATGCTGGGCAAGGGCGGCTACTTCGACGGCAGCTACCACATCCCGCTGGTCATTCGCGATCCGCGACATCGCAAAGCCGCCGGCAGCACGGTCGATCGCTTCACCGAAGCGGTCGACATCTTACCCACGCTTATGGATCTGCTTGGTGGGGCCCCCGAGCCGCATCTCGACGGATGCTCGCTGAAACCGTTCCTGAGCGGCGGAACGCCCGCTGTCTGGCGCGACGCCGCTCATTGGGAGTTCGATTTCCGCTCGATCGCGGACGGCGAGGCCGAGCGGCATTTCGGCATTGCCTCGCGCCAGTGCAATTTGGCCGTCATCCGCACCAAAAAATTCAAATACGTACATTTCGGCGGCGGCTTGCCACCCTTGCTTTTCGACGTCGAGGCAGACCCTGGCGAACTGACCAACCTCGCCACCAGCCCTGCGCATCTGTCCACCCGTCTGGAATTCGCCGAGCGGCTTCTCGCCTGGCGTGCCGAACATCTCGACCAGTCACTGGCGCTGGCGGAACTGACGGACAATGGTGTGGCTGGGTATGTAGGCAGTAGGCAGTAGGCAGTAGGCAGTAGGCAGTAGGCAGTAGGCAGTAGGCAGTAGAGCATCCGCGGCGGCCTGATGTTGGCCAGCTCTATTCTTCCCTATTCCCTACTGCCTACTGCCTATCCCTATTCCCTTACCTCACAATCATCCGCTGCTGGTCCCGCTTCTCGGCATAGCTGCCCTTGTCATAGGCGGTCTGGGCCTGGAGCTGTTCCTTGGTGAAGGTCGTGTACAGGTACTTCTTGCCGTTCTTGTCGGTCATGAACTTCAAATTATCCATGCCGACAGCCACTTCCTTCGAGCCTATGCCGAGGAAGCCGCCGACGTCGACGATCACGGCGTCGGGCTTGTTGTCGGGCGTCAGCACGACATCGCCGATCTCGCCGACCTTGGCATCATTGGCGCCATAGACGGTCGTGCCTTTCAGGTCCTCGCCACGGATTTCGCCAATCGGCATTTCCGTCAGCGCCGACTTGTCGATGGCCGCGGTCTGCGTCTGGTCGGGAGCCGAGGCATCTGGGGATGCCGGCGCCTGCGCCGTCTTGTTTGCCGGAGCGGCGGGGGCCGTCGTGCCGGAGGGCGCGGCGGCCGGAGTGGTTGCCGCCGGTGCATTGGACGCCGTCGTTGCCGGCACCGGATCATAGGCCTTGCGGTTGAAATCCGGTTGCGCCTGCAGCTCTTCCTTGGTGGTCTGCGCCACCAGCCAGCGGTCGCCGTTCTTCTCGGCCCACTGTGCCTTGTTGAAGTCATAGGTCACGTTCTTGGCCCCGAGGCCAAGGAACCCGCCCACGCCGATCACCAGTGACTGGGCCTTGCCCTCCTTGCTCAGCACGATGTCGTTGACGCTGCCGATGTTCTGCGCGTCGTCGCCGGTGCCGTTGTAGACGGTCTCACCGATGATGTTGGTGGCAAGATTGCCATCGGCGCGCTTTACCGGCTCGGCCGGTGCGGCGGCAGGTGCCTGTGCCGTATCCGTTGCCGCGGGTGCTGCCGCGTTGGAAGCCGCAGGCGCTGACGCGGGTTCATAAGGCTTGCTGTCGAATTCAGGTTGGGCCTTCAACTCGTCCTTGGTTGTCTTGGCAATCAGCCACCGGTCGCCATTCTTCTCGGCCCATTGCAGCTTGTCGTAGTCGAAGGCGACATCCTTCGTTCCGACACCGAGAAAGCCGCCGACGCCGATGACGACGGATTTCGTCATGCCATCCTTGTCGAAGACGACATCGGTGACCTTGCCGATATTTTCGGCGTCGTCACCGGGGCCGTTATAGACGGATTCGCCGATGATGTTGGTGACGATGCTACCTTCGGCGTGTATCGCCGAACCAGCGGCGGGCTGCTGGACGGAAGGTGTGGCCGGTCCCGGGCTTGCCTCGGTCTGCGCAAAGGCGCCGGTCGCGACCAGGGCTGCGAGTGCGGTCGAAGCTAAAAGGGTGCGGATCATGATCATCTCTCCTGCGTGCCTGAGTTGCGTGCACGCCGCGCCCGGTTTTGACCGTCGCCGGTGAGATCGAGCGCGGCATTTCTACAAGTTCACAACGTCGTGACCATGCTGTTGTTCCGACAAAAAGCCGCGTGGCATTGGTGATGAAAACCTGAAGCGAAATGCGGGGCAGGCCCACTGGATGCAACCGCGGATCCCGGTGCCGCCGGAACCTTTTCCGCTTCGCTGCGTTTCAGCCTTCGGCTGGGCGCATGCCGGCCGGACTGTGTCTTAGGCAGCGGAGCGGGGCATGAAATTTGCGGCGGTGCTGAACCGGGACGGTGGCACCATGCGCACCACCGACCTCGCGGCTTTTTCCGACAGGATGCGTCGGACCCTGGAAAGTGCTGGCCATTCTCTCAGCATCGATGTCGTTGCCGGCAAGGACGTGGTCGAAACCCTCGACAGCGTCGCTTCGCGCCGTGCCGTCGATGTCGTGCTGGCCGGTGGCGGCGACGGAACCATTTCCGCCGCGGCCGCCAGGCTGATGGGCAAGAACAAAGCGCTTGCCATATTGCCGGCTGGCACCATGAACCTGTTCGCACGCGGCCTGGGCATTCCACAGTCGCTCGATGCCGCGCTGAAATCCTTCGCTGACGGCGAAATCATCGCCGTCGACATGGCCACGGCCAACGGCCAGCCCTTCATCCATCAGTTCTCCATCGGCATGCATGCGAGGATGGTTCAGTTGCGCCAAAGGATGGAATTCGGTTCGCGCCTGGGAAAGATCGGGGCTTCGGCGAAGGCGGCGTGGGCGACGATCAAGAATCCGCCGGCGATGAACGTCACGTTAAATATCGGCGAAACCGAGATCGCGGCGCGCATCACCGGCATCGGTATTACCAACAATTTGTTTGGCGAAGGCCACCTGCCCTATGCCGACAACCCTGCTGGCGGCGTGCTCGGTATCTACGTCACGGTGGCGCAGCAGCGTGCAGAACTGGTCAAATTCTTCTTCGACGTGGCGCGTGGCAAATGGCGCGACAACGAGCATGTCGAAATCCACCAAGCCGACCGGGCGGTTCTGAAAATCCACTCGGGCAGTAAGAAGTTCCACGCTGTGATGGATGGCGAACTGGTCAGGCTCGACCGCGACACGACGCTCGAAATCCGGCCTGGCGCGCTCAATGTCCTGGTGCCGGCCAGCATTGCCGAGGCAAAGGCCGCCTGATGCGATCTCGGACGATGACGGTCAAGGCTCTAGTTGCTCGGCGCGCTTCCTTGCTCTGTCGCCGGCGTCTTGGCGACCTCGCCATAGATTTCGGCGATGCCCCAGGCCGCGAAGGCGAGAAGCAGCGCGGCGATCAGGATACGCAAGCCATGCCTGCCCCATCGCCCCTGACGCGCTTTGTTTTCGGGAATGATCTTGATCATGGCCGGTCCTTGTTTCGTTCCGCGCCTGTTGACGTTCTCGGTAACGGTTCCTTGCTAGGATGGTTCCGAGACGAGCCGATCGGCCGCAGGCCGGCGAAGCGGCAAAGACCGGGGCTGGGCTTTGGGGACTTGGGTGGATAGCAAGGTGGAAACAGTGCCGGTTCTGCCGGCCGCGGTTGCGCGCGCGGTGAGGGAGGAAAGCCGTCTGGCCGTGCTGCACGGGCTGGAGATGCTGGATACGGCCGCGGACCTGGACTTCGACCGCATCAGCAGCCTTGCTGCGACCGTCATGCGAGCGCCGATCGCCCTGGTCACACTCGTCGATATCGAGCGGCAATGGTTCAAGTCCTGCTTTGGCCTGGACGAGACCGAAACGACGACCGACATCTCCTTCTGCGCCCACGCCATCGCCGCCGGCGACGAACCCATGGTGGTGACGGACGCAACGACGGATCCACGCTTCAAAACCAACCCGCTGGTCACGGGCAAGCACCATGTGCGCTTCTATGCCGGCGCGCCGATGCTGGTGGCCGGCGCAAGGATCGGCACGCTATGCGTCCTCGACCGCAAGCCGCACGCCTATCCGTCCCCTGCCACGCTCGACCAGTTGAAGACGCTCGCCGGCCTCGCCGCCAGCCTGTTCACCCTGAAGGACGCAACCCGCAGCGGCGCTATCGCCGAGGCCGCACTGGCGCGCGAGGAAAAACGCCGCGCCATCGCGCTCGATGCCGCCTCGCTTGCCAGTTGGGCATGGGACATCCGCACCGATATCATCGAATGCGATGTCCGGCTGTCGGAACTTTTCAACCTGCCGCGCTCGACCCGGCTGCGGGCCCGCGATATCCTCACCGCCATCGATCCCCGCGACGTCTACCAGACCGAGACCCGCTTTCGCGACGCCTTGACCGGCAGTGACGACTACTTCGGCGAATATCGCGTGAAGGGCTTCCATCCGCCGCGTTGGGTCGCGACGCGTGGCCGTGTCATCGAACGCGACGGCGAGGGCAAGCCGACGCTGATCTTCGGCGTCAACTACGACATCTCCGAACGCAAGCTCGGCGACGAACGGCAGCGGCTGTTGCTGCGCGAACTTAACCATCGCGTCAAGAACACGCTGGCGACCGTCCAGGCGCTGGCGACGCAGACCGTGCGTCATGCCCGCCAGCCGAGCGAATTCCTGGAGGCCTTCGGTGCCCGGCTTCAGGCCCTGGGCATCGCGCACAATCTCTTGTCCGACCGAGAGTGGCGCGGCATCGGCATCCGCGAACTCGTCCAGATCGAGACCGGACCCTTTGACACAGCCGGCCAGGCGCGCATGACGATTTCCGGCGCCGACCTGCTGCTGTCGCCCGATCAGGCCGTCGGTCTCGGCCTTATCCTGCACGAATTGGCCAGCAACGCATTGCAATATGGATCGCTGTCGGTTGCGTCGGGCAAGGTCGATCTCGGTTGGAAGGCGCAAGGCAGGAAGAGCGACCGTCGCCTGGTACTGACCTGGCGCGAAACCGGCGGCCCGCAGGTTGCTCCGCCCCAGCGCCATGGATTTGGCTCGATCCTCATCCGGCGCAGCCTAGCCAAGGTCCTTTCAAGCGAAGTGACCCATGAATTCCGTCAGGAGGGCGTATTCGCCGAAATATCGATGCCCCTGGAAGACCTGTCGAAATGACGGACCCATCCGGGCCGAAGCGGCGACGTTATTTCCCCTCGCCGGCATCATCCGGATGGTCAGCGCCGGGTTTGGAGTTCTCGCGGTAAATGGCATAGGCCGCGAGCGCCACGGCCGGGCCCAGAATGATCCCGAGGCCGCCTTTCCCCTTGAGTCCCCCTGTCCCCTTGAGCAACGTCGGCAGCAGGGCCAGTGCGGCCGTGACGCCGATCGCCTTCATGTCGGTTTTGCGCCGCTTTGCCTCGCGGCGAGCGCGAGCGCCGGACATCAACCGATGGATCAGGAGAACGAGGCCCGCGACCACCAGAAAGCCGACACCGAAACCGAGCGCCGCCGCCAGCGATCCATAGCGGGCGGCCGCCCAGATATAGGCGGCCCCCACCAGAAAGCCGAGACCGCACAATGCCGCCAGAGCGGCGAGCGCATAGACGATGGCCGCCGTGCGCGCGCGGCGCACGGCGGCCAAAGTTTCACCCGAGGCGAAACCCGAAAGCAGCGATGCCAGCAGTCCCATCTGCGGCGTGACTAGCGACGCGCGAGCAGCGCGAAGAGGAAGCCGACACCGGCGGCGATTGCCAGTGACGTCACAGGCTTTTCGCGTACGCTCGCCACCATCTGCGCCTCGATATCCCTGGCGTTGCCGCGCAGGCTATCGAAAGCCGCTTCACCCTGGGCCCGCAACTGCTCGACACCTTCGGCCGCCGCACGACGCGCGGTGCCGTAGCCGTGTTCACCGGTCTTGGCCAACTGTTTGGTAAGCTTGTCGATATCGGCCTTCAACTGCCTGATATCGGCCTCGAGGTCCGAATTCGCCCGCGCCTCGTTGGCGGTCTTTCCTGCGGCAGCTGCCATTGCTTAACTCCTTGTGATTGCTCGATTTCAAACGCGCCGTGCGGCTTAACGTTCCGGCATCGGTCCAAACTACCTGGAAAGCTGCCCGCGCGCACCCGATCTGGCAAGATGCATTGCGTCAGAACTCGGCGGCCCTCCCGAGCTGCTTTAGCGCCTCGCAACCGCCGTCGCGCCAGACGACCAGCTTGCGATCCATCAGCTGAAAAGCGCCCATTCTGGCTTGGCATTTCGACCCCCCTCCTCGAGCGCCCGCCGGGCGGCAGGCAAGATTTGAAACGCTTTGCCGGGATCGAAGTTCCGACGAGCGGCGGGATGTCTCTGTTAGACGAGCGGCGGCATGTCTTTTTTAAATGACAACGGCCCAAATAACCATCATGACTCCCACCGTTTCAAGGAGCCATTGCCCGTGCCCCCGTTACTTGATGGATTGCGCATTCTTGTCTTGGAGGACGAGTTCCTCATAGCCATGGATGTCGAGCAGCTTTGCCGTGACCACGGTGCAGGCGAGGTGGTGATTGCCCGCGACCTGACCGAGGTCGATGGCCGAAAGGTCGCAACGCAATTCGACGCGGCCATCGTCGATCTGATGCTGGGCGGCACTTCGACGCTCGAATTCGCCGCGGGCCTGCGTGAAACAGGCGTCCCCTTCGTGTTTGCCTCCGGCTATTCGGATGCGGACGAGATCAAGGCAACGTTTCCAGGGGTGAGGCTGGTCACCAAACCCTATTCAGGCGAAGATCTGGTCGAAGCGGTGGCGCTGGCCTACGGACGTGCCTCGCCTGATTGAGACCGACGCGGCAGCATCCGGGTTCCTGCTACTAGGCATGCTTCAATGTGCTGCCGTCCCTGTGACCTGGGTCGAGATCGCATCGGGACCATATTCGTCTTCACCGGAGATCTTCAGGATTTCCTGCAGGCGCGTGCGGGCCCTGCTGACCCGGCTCTTGATCGTTCCGACCGCGCAACCGCAGATTTCGGCGGCCTCCTCGTAGGAGAAGCCCGAAGCACCGATGAGGATGATGGCCTCACGCTGGTCTTCCGGCAATTGCTCGAGAGCGCCACGAAAATCCTTGAGGTCCAGTTGGCCGTGCTGGGCCGGATGCACCGCAAGCCTGGCCGTCATGATGCCGTCGCTGTCCTGCACCTCGCGGCCGCGCTTGCGCATTTGCGAATAGAATTCATTGCGCAGGATGGTGAAAAGCCATGCCTTGAGATTGGTGCCGGGCTGGAAGCTCTCATGCTTGTCCCACGCCTTGACCAGCGTCTCCTGAACGAGGTCGTCGGCCTTGTCGGCATTCTGCGTCAACGACACGGCAAAGGCCCGCAAGCTTGGGATCGCCCCAAGCAAATCGGTCTTGAAGCCCTGGGAGACCGCTGCCATGCCTCAGTCCTTCTTCTGCGCGGGTTCGGTCCGTTCCAGTTGCCTGAGCAACTGGGCAAAGCGATCCGGCACATCGTCGGAGACCAGCTCGTCGTAATACTGCTTGAGTTTGCGTCCGATTTCGGAGTTCGGCCCGAGCGGGTCGCCCGAACCGTTCCGGCGCCTGCCCGCGGCGCCAGTCAAAATTTCTTTGGTCATATCCTTCATTTCGCCCTTATATTCCCAGCACGAAAGCCGCTTGAATTCAACTCGACACAAGGCAAGCGGCATCCTCGTCTGGTCGCCCATCCCAACCCCCAACGCCGTTCGCGCCCATTCGTTCCATTTGCGTCGGAACTTTTTCGGAGGGCCCGCGTTATGTTAACTGGGCTTGCAATCAGCTTGACCTGCAAATCCAGGCAATCGCGTCATTCTGAGGGAGACGTCCTACCATGAGTTTATCCGCCACCATCGCCCCGCACCTGCCGTTCCTGCGCCGCTTCTCGCGCGCCGTTTCCGGATCCCAGGAGAGCGGAGATGCGCTGGTCGCCGCGATGCTCGAGGCCATCATTGCCGATGTCGATATCTTTCCCGAAGCATCGAGCGACCGTATCGCCCTCTACAAGGTTTTCGCCAAACTGTTCACGTCGGTCGCCATCCGTGTTCCGCAGGAGCAGGCACAATCGGCATGGGAGCAGCGCGCAGCCGCCAATCTCAATGCGATCGCTCCGCTTCCCCGGCAGGCCTTCCTGCTGGTCGCCGTCGAAGGCTTCAGCGAGGACGAGGCGGCCGAGATCCTCGACGTCGGCGACCAGGAATTCTCCGAGCTGCTTGCCCAGGCGAGCAATGAGATCTCTCGCCAGGTGGCAACCGATGTGCTGATCATCGAGGACGAACCGTTGATCGCCATGGACATAGAGGAGATGGTCGAGAGCCTCGGCCATCGCGTCGTGGGAACGGCGCGCACCCATGCCGAAGCGGTGACGATGTTCGGCAAGACACGGCCGAAGATGGTGCTGGCCGACATTCAGCTCGCCGACGGCAGTTCGGGTATCGAAGCGGTCAACGAGATCCTGTCATCAACGTCGGTGCCGGTCATCTTCATCACTGCCTTTCCCGAGCGCCTCCTGACCGGCGAGCGCCCCGAGCCAGCTTTCCTGGTGACCAAACCGTTCAACCCCGACATGGTCAAGGCGCTGATCAGCCAGGCGCTGTTCTTCGACCGTCAGGCCAAGGCCGCCGCATAGGCCCGGCCGTCTGGCCGCAATATCCGACCGATAGCAGGACTTCACGGCAAGGGCCGCCAGATGCGACGCATCTGGCGGCCCTTTTGCAAAGCCGGGGTTCCCTCATCAGCGATTTCCCCCGAACCGTTTGCAAGCGTCGTCTTTTTCAGCAAATGGTGGAACAAACCGCAACCACCCACGTTTTGCTCGCACCATTCGGAAGGAGATGAACCATGCTTTACTGGGCGCTCGTATTTCTCGTCGTGGCCATCATAGCCGGCGCGCTTGGTTTCGGCGGCATCGCCGGCACGTCTGCTGGCATAGCGCAGATATTGTTCTTCGTCTTTCTCGCCTTCCTGATCATCTCGCTTCTTGCCGGTTTGTTCAGGCGAGCATGAGGCGACCTTCATTCAGGCGAACACTGGAAGCCGCACCCCTCAAACGGTTTCCAGCCACCGCCGGGCGGTGTCCCTCAAACGGACGCCGTCCGGCGGACCGCTATTTGGAAGCTGGTTTTTCCTTGGGAACCCATTTGCCAGGGAACCGTTCAGCCTAGCAGGGGTGGACAGATTGACCGATGCGCTCCAAGACTTCAGATAGGACGGAAGGCGCGGGGAGTGACGAAGTCATCGCGCTGCATCCGGCGGAAAGCGGCATGCAGCTTGGCCGGGCGCTTCTCCACGCGCTGCACAATGCCGGCATTTCCGTCCTCTATCAGGATCGCGAGATGAAGACCGTATGGGCCCGCAACATGCGTGCGCCCTGGGTCTCCGATAACGCCGACGGCAATGGCATCTTGCCGACAGCGCAGGCCGACCGCATCCGCGCCGCAAAGGGCGATGTGGTCGCGACCGGCAATCCGGAGCGGCTTGAGATCAGTGTTCCGGGCGAAGATGGCATCCGCTGGTTCCAGGTTTGGGTCGATGCCGACCATGGCGACGGCGGCGATGTGCAAGGCGTGGTCACCACAATGGTCGAGACGACCGAGCAGAAGCGCCGCGAACAGACATTGACGACGCTGTTGCGCGAAGTCAGCCACCGCTCGAAGAACCTGCTGGCGATCATCCAGAGCATAGCGACCCAGACCGGCCGCTATTCCGACAGCATCAGCGATTTCCTGACCCGTTTTCGTGGCCGACTGCAGTCGCTGGCGTCCTCCCAAGACCTGGTGACTTCTTCCAACTGGCGCGGCGCGGCCCTCCATGAACTGGTGGCCAGCCAGGTCGGCCGCTATGGCACGAGCACATCGCACAGCCTTCGCTTCCGAGGCGCCAATCCCTACCTCAATCCCAACGCCGCACTGCATATTGGCCTCGCGATGCATGAACTCGCCGTCAACTCGGTCAGCTATGGCGCCCTGTCCCGGCCGGATGGTTTCGTCGAGGTGAGCGCCGATCTCAACACCGCAGCCGCCGGTGAGGTCGTCCTGTCGCTGACATGGGCCGAAGCCATCGGAACCAATGGCGGCCGAGGCAGTCAAAAGCGTTTCGGCAGCGTCGCGCTGGAGCGGGTGGTGCCCACGTCCCTGAATGGAACCGCGAACCTCGATATCGTGGATGGCCACCTCGAATACCGCCTTGTCGTTCCGCATAGCAATTTCGAGACATAATGAGCGCGGTGGCCGGGAGCGCGCGGCGGCCGGAGATCCTTAACCGGCTGTTCACCATTAACCGGCTGTTCACCATAAGGGCGGATGCTGTTTTACCCAGATACTGCTGCAACTTGCTTGGGTTGCAACAAGGTATTGGGAGGAATGCTTGACCGTCTCCGACATGAACAGACTGGAACAGGCCGCCCGTGTTTCGATGGGCGAATTCCAGGATCCCGAAGCATCCGCGGAACCGCTTTCCCCGCCTCATCACGGTCTGCTTTGGGGTGTGGTCCTGGCCGCGGCCGCGACAATTCTCCTGGTCACCGTGTTCAGGCTGACCTGACTGCGATCCGTCCTGCCCCGCCGGCAACGGGGACGTGATGTTAGCTGCTCGCGACAGCCATTATTCGCTAGCCACCCCCAGGAACCAGGAACTTTTGGCCGATCTGGACCGTTATTATGGCGAGAGGGTTCGCCATGGAACACATCGCTGCACTGTTGCTGGTCATCGGTTGCACCAACTCGATGGCCGATTGTCATGAGCTGCAGGTTCCGGTCAGCGTCTTTGCGACCGCCGACGAATGCACCGCCGAGCGTCCCTTCGCCGTGGGCGATGTGCGGGGGCAGGCGCAACATGTCGTCGCCAAGTGCCTCGCCGTCGATCCCGCTCTCGAGGATGACTATGATCGGATCGTCTGGAATGTGCATACCGATGGCAGTCTCGACGCCTCGCTGGCGATATCCAGCCTCGTCGTGGCATCGAACGCGGCGCGCCCAGAAAAAGGCGACCTTAGCCAACAATAAATTGGAGCAGCAAAGCCCGTTGTTTCATGCTAAATGGCTGCTGGTGCTTACCAAAGTGTGGACACAAAGTGAGGAGTGACTCAATGCGGAAGATGATTATTGCCATGGTTGCGGTGGCTGCTCTAAGCGGCTGCACCTCCACCGAGCAGGACGTGGTTGGCGGCGGCTTGATCGGCGCCGGCATCGGCGGCTTGGTCGGCGGTGGCAAGGGCGCGCTGATTGGTGCGGCCGTCGGCGCCGGTTCCGGTCTGCTGGTGCGCAAGCTGCAGAACGGCTACTGCCAGTATCGCGACCGCCATGGCCGCATCTACACGGCACGCTGCAACTAATCCGCGATAATGGAATGCAAATCCGGAGGCCGTGTCCGGCCTCCGGATTTTTTTTATGACCGGCAATCTGTGGCTGTCCCTGCTGACAGGCTGAACCTCAGCCGACCAACGGAATTCTGATCTCCACCTTCAGACCATCGGCCTGAAAATCGCGTTTGATCGTGCCACGCAGTTCGCGCGTGACGTTGAGGTCGATCAGCTTGGTGCCGAATCCGGTTTCGGACGGCGCCTCGACTTTCTTTTTCCCGGCCTCCCGCCAGTTCAGCGCCAGCGTCCGCTCGCGCCCACGCCCTTCCAGCGACCAGTCCACCTTGAGCGCCCAGTCACTCCCAAGCGAATTGGCGGAATTGCCGGCTTCGCCATATTTCAGCGCGTTGGTCGCCAGTTCATGGAAGGTCAGGCCAAGCGACTGCGTCGTCGTCTCGTCGAGCAGTACCTCCGGCCCTGACAGCAGCCCCTCGGGCAGTTCCTTGCCGAACACCTGGCCAAGCTCGATGCGCAGCAGATCGGCGAGATCCGCCTTCTGCCAGCGCGAGCGCGTCAGCATGTCCTGGGAAGCCGCCATCGCCTGCAGCCTGGCCGAGAAGGATGCGGAAAACTCGTTGACGTCGGTCGCCCGCGACGCCGTCTGTCGCGCGATCGCCAGCACCCTGGTGATCGAATTCTTGATGCGATGCTTCATCTCCTGCAGCATCAGGTCCTTTTCGAGCAGGCTCTTTTCGGTCGTCTCGTGCAGACGTGATGCCGCCTCGTAAGCCCGTTCCTGATAGCGCGCCACCAGCGCGATGGCGCCCGCCGCGAGCAGGCCGAACAGCCCCAGCATCACCGGGATGGCGCGCGACGACGGTTGCGAAAAGGCGCTGGTCGGCCTGAACAATATGGTCCACGGACGGCCTGCCACCATGATCTTGCGGGTGACCAGTAGCCCATCGCCAAACGACGAAGCCGGTGGCGTCTCCGACCGAAACAACAGATTGTCGCCGTTCGCCGCGCCGTCATAGATCTCGGTGTTGACCGGCAGCAGCGGCGTGCGGCTGAGCGCGATCTGGAACAGGTCGCGGGCCCGGAAGGACGCGTAGAGAAAGCCCGCGGTCGAGGATCGCGATGCGTTGATGACCTCGGGCGCGGTTTCGACGTTGAGCCGCACGAAGACCAGGAAGCCGGTGAAGGTCTGCGCAGCGCCGGTGCCTTGGCCGAGTTGCACCAGCCCGCTCGCGTGCTGCTGGTCGTCCGCCATTGCCTTTTCGATCGCCGCGCGCCGAACCGGCTCGCTGAACATATCGTAGCCGATGCTCGCCTGGTTGGACGGATCCAGCGGCTCGAACAGAGTGATAGGCGCGCGCCAGGGCTGCGTCGTATCCGGATAGACCGGATGGCTGGCACCGAAATCGTGGAGGATATCGCGTTCGACCGCCGCCTCGTCGCCCGTCTTGACGAGTTGGAGGAACCCGATCCCGCGCAGGCCGGCGAAATTGTCCTTGATATCCAGCGCGTTGAAGAATGCCTTGAACTCATTCTGCGATATGTCGCCGTTACGGGCGTCGAACAGAGCCTGCGTGGAGCGCAGCAGCGACAGATGCAGGTCGATACGGCTCTCGATTCGGTTGAGCGCATCGTCGGCCGCCCCTTCGAACTTGATGCGGGCGGCTTCCTGCGTCGCGAAATAGGCGAACCCCGCCATGGTCATGCTGATCAGCGCGACGGCGACGAACGCGACGATTGGAAAAAGTTTCTTCAATGGTGATGCGATCCATGAGCGATATCGGACCTTTATGGGCAAGTCGCCGGGTCAACACAATGGCAAGGCCAAGCCATCGTGATCGCTGGTACATCACGTGAACGGCAACCGGCCGTGCCCGATCGGCCGATGCCGGACCGACAAAACGCCTCAGGCGGCGATCTTCAGCGCGCCCGGCCCCGGAATGGCTCCCGGAGGACATTTACCCAGGATGATCATGCCGAGCACCTCGTCCTGCGTCACGTCGGTGGTGCGCGCGGTGCCGACGACCTGGCCGTTCTTCATCACGCAGACCCGGTCGGCCAGTTCGAACACATCATGGATGTCGTGGCTGATCAGGAAGATGCCGATGCCATCCGACTTGAGCTGCCTCACCAGTTCGCCGACCTGTGCCGTTTCCTGTGGACCGAGTGCGGCGGTCGGCTCGTCCATGATCAGAATGCGGGCGTTGAACAGGATCGCGCGCGCGATCGCCACCGACTGCCGCTGTCCGCCAGACAGCTTGATCACCGGCTCCTTGAAGCGCTGGAAGCGGGGATTGAGCCGCCCCATCACCTTGCGCGCCTCGGCCTCCATGGCGACGTCGTCGAGCGTGCCCCAGGCGGTCATCAGCTCGCGGCCGAGGAAGAGGTTGGCGGCGGCGTCGACATTGTCGGCCAGCGCCAGCGTCTGGTAGATCGTCTCGATGCCGTATTTCTTGGCGTCGCGCGGGTTGGAGATCGCCGCTTCCTCGCCATTGACGAAGATCTGGCCGGCATCGCGCTTGTAGGCGCCGGACAGGATCTTGATCAGCGTCGACTTGCCCGCGCCATTGTGGCCGAGCAGCGCCACGACCTCGCCGGGGAAAAGATCGATCGAGGCGTCGTCGACGGCACGGATGCCGCCAAAGGCGATCGAGATGTTGCGCATGTCGACCAGCGACGTGCCGGCGGGAGCAGATGCGGGAGCGGTGTTGTCGGCCATGATGGTTCTCCTTCCCTAGACCCGCTTGCGGTAGACGGTATCGAGCCAGACCGCGACGACGAGCACGGCGCCGACGACGATGCTCTGCAGCGGTGAGTCGATACCGAGCAGCACCATGCCGGACTGCAACGACTGCATCAGCAGCGCGCCAAGCATGGCGCCGAGCACCGTTCCGGAGCCGCCGGCAAGCGAAGTGCCGCCGATAACGGCGGCGGCAATCACCAAAAGCTCGTCCAGCGTGCCCAGCGCATTGGTCGACGCGTTAAGACGGGCCGACGAGATCGCAGCGCTGATCGCGGCCAGCACGCCCATGATCATGAACACCTTCATCGTCACCCAGCGGGTGTTGATGCCGGCGAGATTGGCAGCCTCCGGATTGCCGCCGATGGCAAAGACGTAGCGGCCGAAACGGGTGCGCTTGGTGATGAACGTCATGACGATGCCGACCGCGACCGCCATCAGCACCGGTATGGCGATGCCGTGGGCGATGAACAGTCCATTTTCGGGAATGGCGATGCCGTTCTGCTGAGCGTACTGGCGTACGATGCCGATTGGCCACGGATAGGAATTGGCGATCCACACCGCGCCAAGGATGGCAGCGCAGGCGACTACGCCGAGAAAGGTTTCCGCCCAGACCGGACGCAGCGGAAAGTTGAACCGTTTGCGCTGCGATCGACCGTTGAGCAGCGCGAAAGCGACAGCCGCGCAAGCAACGGCGCCTATGATCCAGCTGGCGGTGGCGCCGATCGAGCCCCTCGGTCCGCCCCCCATCAGCTGGAATGTGGCGTCGAGCGGCGCGACCGTGCGCCCGTTGGTGATGAGCCATGCCATGCCGCGCCAGACCAGCAGGCCGCCCAATGTCACGATAAAGGCGGGAACTTCGAGGTAGGCGATGATGAAGCCCTGGAACGCACCGATCAGGAGACCGAGCACCACACCGGCGGCCAGTGCAATGATCCAGAGCCAGGGGTTTCCAAGCTGGAAGCCGATGACGCGAATGAGGAATTCGGCTTGCGCCACGCCCATGATCATGCCGATCACACCTTCGACGGAGCCAACCGAAAGGTCGATGTTACGCATGACGATGACCAGCACCATGCCGGTCGCCATGATCGCGACCGAGGACGTCTGCACCGACAGGTTCCAGAGATTGCGCGGCGTCAGGAAAAGTCCGCCCGACAGGATGTGAATGCCGATCCAGATGACCAGCAGCGCACCGACCATGCCAAGCATGCGTGTGTCGAGTTCGGTTGCCTTCAGAAACCGGGCGACCGCGCCAAGTTCCGATGCCCGCGCGGTGTCGGCCGGTGCATTTGAGGTCGTGTCGGTCATGAAATCCTCCCGCCGGCTTGCCGTCTGACGCGGATGCCGGAATAGAGCCTGGAAGTTACCCGCCCGCGGCGGAAACACAAATCTTCCTGAAAAAACGCCGCGGCCTGACAGCCGCGGCGCTTCATTGTCTGACGTCTTCGAGATCAGTTGCAGGCCGCGACGCTGCCGGCGGCGACGCCTGCACAGACCTCGTCCTTCTTGATCCAGCCGGCGTCGATGACCACGTTGAGATTGTCCTTGGTGATCGCAACCGGTGTCAGGAACAGCGACTTGACGGTGTTGCCGCCAGGCGTCGTGAAGTCCTTCGCACCGGCGATGTCTGCCATCTTCTTGCCGTCGGCCAGCTGCGAGGCGATCTCGGCGGCATTCTTGCCGAGTTCGCGCGCGTCCTTCCACACCGACACGGTCTGGGTGCCGAGCGCGATGCGGTTGAGTGCCGCATGGTCGCCGTCCTGGCCGGACACCGGCACGGTGCCGGCAAGGCCTTGCGCCGTCAGCGCCGCGACGACGCCGCCTGCGGTGCCGTCATTGGCCGCGACCACCGCGTCGACCTTGTTGTCGTTGGCGGTCAGGAACTGTTCCATGTTCTTCTGGGCGTTGGCGGGCAGCCAGCCGTCCGTATAGGCTTCGCCGACATTCTTGATCTTGCCGCTGTCGATGGCTTCCTTGAGCACTTCCATCGAGCCCGAGAACAGGAAGTCGGCATTCGGATCGGCACCCGAGCCCTTGATGAAGACGTAGTTGCCTTCCGGCTTGGCCTTGAACACCGCGCTGGCCTGCAAGCGACCGACTTCCTTGTTGTCGAAGGTCAGGTAGAAGACGTCCTTGTTCTCGATCAGGCGGTCATAACCGACGACCGGAATGCCTTCGTCCAGCGCCTTCTGCACCGCCGGGCCGATGGCCGAGGCATCCTGCGCCAGGATGATCAGCGAATTGGCGCCTTGCGAGATCAGGCTTTCGACATCGGTGAGCTGCTTGCCGGGATTGGACTGCGCGTCGGCGGAGATGTACTTGTCGCCGGCGGCCTCGATCGCCTTTTTCATCGCGGCCTCGTCGGTCTTCCAGCGCTCTTCCTGGAAATTGGACCAGGAAACGCCGATGACCTTGTCCTTCGCCTGCGCGACCGACGCAAGCGTCAGCGACATGGCGACACCCGCCAGGATGGCGGCTGTGAATTTCTTCATGATATTCCTCCCTGCGCCGCGTATGGCGCGACCAAACTGGCCCTAAGGCCGGCACAAAGGCCCCTATTTTTTCGAGCCTCGAAAAAACACTGGTCCATCGCCGGAACACTGTCAACAATGATTCTGATGGATTTTGAGGTGCCGCGGACTTTTTTTCGAGCTCCGGAATAAATAATGACAGCGTGGGGCGCTTCTGCCAGTATTTGGTGGCTTCGCTGGCGGCGTTCGGGAGGCACGAAAGGCCGCGGCGATCGGGAGGATGTGGGAAACATGTCGGTCGGAATCCGCCACGACGATCTGCGCCGGCGCAACCGCGCGATGGTGATCGCGGCCGTGCGCCGTGCCGGTCAGCCTTCGCGCACCGAGATCGCCGCGACCACCGGCCTCAGCCACTCGACCATCTCGGCGATCTCCTCCGACCTGATCGGCGAAGGCGTCCTGACCGAGGGCAAGCCGAGCGAGGCCGGGTCGCTGAAACGCGGCCGACCGCAGGTCGGCCTCACACTCAACCCGGAGGCGGCGGCGGTGATGACCGTGGTGCTGTCGCTGAATTTCCTGTCGGTCGCCGTCATCGACTATGCCGGCCAGGTGATATCGGAGGAACAGCGCCGGCTGGACACGCTGACCATGTCGCGCGAGGCGCTGATCGGCGAATGCGTTGCCATCGTGCGGCGCCGCATCGACGATCCCGACGTCGACGTCCGCAGCGTCGCCCGCATCGCACTGGCCATCCAGGGCATCACCGACACCGAGGCGCGCGCCATGCTGTGGTCGCCGATCACGCCGCAGACCGACATCGCCTTCGCCGACATATTCGAAGCCGAGTTCGGCATCCCCGCCACCATGGAAAACGACTGCAACATGATGGCGGTGGCGCTGCGCTGGCGCGATCCCGAGCGCTACCGCGACGACTTCATCGCCATTCTGCTGTCGCATGGCATCGGCATGGGCCTGGTGCTGAAGGGCGAACTGTTCACCGGCACCCATTCCTCGGGCGGCGAGTTCGGCCACATGATCCACCGGCCGGGCGGCGCGCTCTGCCGCTGCGGACGGCGCGGCTGCGTCGAGGCCTATGCCGGCAACTATGCTATCTGGCGCAATGCGAGGCAGCTTGGCGAGGACACCGAACCGGTCGACGTCAGCGACGCCGACATGCGGACGCTGGCGGCCTCGGCGCGCGAGAAGGACGGCCCGGAGCGCCAGGCCTATCGCAAGGCCGGCGAGGCGCTCGGCTATGGCCTGGGCAGCCTGTTCGCGCTGATCGATCCCGCCCCCGTCGCCATGGTCGGCGTCAGCGCCGCCGCCTTCGACCTGATCGAGCCGGCCTTGCGCGAGGCGATTGCCCGGACCGCCGGTGGCCAGCACTCGGAATCGATCTCCTTCGACACCGAGCCGAACGAACTGCCGCTGATCCGCGAAGGCTGCGCCATGCGCGCTCTGACCTTCGTCGACCAGGAAATTTTCGCGCCAGGCGTGCAGGCGAGAGGGGGCGCCGCTGGGAAGAACGTGGCGTGAAATCGAAGCCATCGTAACACCCGTGGGTTGGACAAAGCCTCACGACTTCGTCATCCCTGGGCGGAGCAGGAGCGAAGCTCCGTCGCGGAGACCCTGGGATCCATGCCGCGACCTTGGCCACGGAGTGCAGCGGAGCAGAATTCCGCACCGAGGCAACGCTTCGAAGTCGCGGCATGGATCCTCGGGTCTGCGCCGCGTCGCTTCGCTCCTTGCTCCGCCCGTGGATGACGAAGCAATGGACGTTTTCGCGAATCGCCAAGGTAAAGCGATCCGGCTTAAGCACGAAATCCGACTGTCTAACCTTCCGCGCCGAAGAACCTAATCTTCCCGGATCGCGTAGCCCGCCCCACGAATCGTGCGGATCACATCCGGCATGCGGCCATTGTTGACCGCCTTGCGCAGCCGCCCGACATGCACGTCGACGGTGCGCTCGTCGATGTAGATCGTCTCGCCCCAGACATTGTCGAGCAACTGGCTGCGCGAGAACACCCGGCCGGGATGGCGCATCATGAATTCGAGCAGGCGGAACTCGGTCGGTCCGAGCCGGATCTCGCTCTTTTTGCGGTAGACGCGGTGCGATTCGCGGTCGAGCACGATATCGCCGACCTTGAGCACGCTGGACAGCACTTCAGGTTTGGCGCGGCGCAGCAGCGCCTTGACGCGTGCCATGAATTCCGGCGTCGAGAACGGCTTGACCAGATAGTCGTCGGCGCCGGTCGACAGGCCGCGCACGCGGTCGCTCTCCTCGCCCCGCGCGGTCAGCATGATGATCGGCAGCCGCTCGGTCTCGGGCCGCATCCGCAGGCGCCGGCAGAGTTCGATGCCGGACACCGCCGGCACCATCCAGTCGAGCACCAGAAGGTCGGGCACGTTCTCCTGCAGGCGGATCTCCGCCTCGTCGCCGCGCGTCACCACCTCGACCTGGTAGCCTTCCGATTCCAGATTGTAGCGGAGCAGCACCCCTAGCGGCTCCTCATCCTCCACCACCATGATGCGTGGCGCGATCATCGGCTGGTCACCCCTGCTATGCCGCCGGCGCCGACATCGCGGTTTCGTCCTGCTTCGGGCGATTGGCGGGCAGCTGCGTGCCGGTCAGCACATAATACGCATTCTCGGCGATGTTGGTCACGTGGTCGCCGATGCGTTCGAGGTTCTTGGCACAGAACAGAAGATGCGTGCAGGCGGTGATGTTGCGCGGATCTTCCATCATGTAGGTCAGCAGTTCTCGGAACACCGAAGTGTATTTGACGTCGATACGCTCGTCGTCGGCGCGCAGCTTGGCCAGTGCGGCGGCATCGCGCGCCGCATATTCCTCGATGACACCTTGAACCTGGATCAGCACCAGCTGCGCCATCGCGTCGATGGAGTGCGACAGGTCGCGCGGCGTGGCGGAGAGCCCGACCGTGCCGACGCGCTTGGCGATGTTCTTGGCAAGGTCGCCGATGCGTTCGAGATCGCCGGCCATGCGGATCGAGCCGACGACGTGGCGCAGATCGTCGGCCATCGGCTGGCGCTTGGCGATCAGCGTGATGGCGCGGTCGTCCAGCTCGCGCTGGCGCGCGTCCATGATCGCGTCATCGGAGACGACGCGTTGGGCGAGCGCATTGTCGGAGTTCAGCAGCGCCTTGGTGGCACCGCCGACCATCGAGCCGGCGAGGTCGCCCATGTCGCTGATCAGCCTGCTGATCTGTCCGAGATCTTCGTCGAAGGCTGCAACCGTGTGTTCGGCCATGATCCTGGTCCTCGTATGCGTGATCAGCCGAAGCGGCCGGTGATGTAGTCCTGCGTGCGCTTTTCGCGGGGCGACGTGAAGATCTTCTCCGTCTTGTCGAACTCGACCAGTTCGCCCAGGTACATGAAGGCCGTCTGCTTCGACACGCGCGCCGCCTGCTGCATGTTGTGGGTGACGATGACGATCGTGTAGTCGGCCTGCAATTCGTCGATCAGTTCCTCGATCTTGGCGGTCGACAGCGGATCGAGCGCCGAGGCCGGCTCGTCGAGCAGGATGACTTCCGGCTTCACCGCCACGGTACGGGCAATGCAGAGCCGCTGCTGCTGGCCGCCCGAAAGGCTGAGGCCGCTGGCATTGAGCTTGTCCTTGACCTCGGTCCAGAGCGCCGCGCGCTTCAGCGCCTGCTCGACGCGGCCGTCCATCTCGGCCTTGCTGATCTTCTCGTAGAGCCTGACGCCGAAGGCGATGTTCTCATAGATCGACATCGGGAACGGCGTCGGCTTCTGGAACACCATGCCGATCTTGGTGCGCAAGAGGTTGAGGTCCTGCGAACGGTCGAGAACGTTCTTGCCGTCGAGCAGCACCTGGCCCTCGGCTGTCTGCCTGGGATAGAGCTCGTAGATGCGGTTGAAGACGCGCAGCAGCGTCGACTTTCCGCAGCCCGACGGTCCGATGAAGGCGGTGACGCTGCGTTCGGGCAGCGACAGCGTGATGTCCTTCAGCGCCTTCGACTGGCCGTAGTAGAAATTGAGGTTCTTGACCTCGATCTTTGCCTTGGCGGCTGCCTCGGCGGCGATCGTCATGTCTGGAGACAACATCTGGCTCATTTGTCCTCTCTGCGTCCGGTCAGGCTGCGCGCAAAGATGCTGAGCGCGAGAACCGTCAATGTAATGATGAGTGCGCCGGTCCAGGCCAGTTGCTGCCATTCCTCGTAGGGGCTGAGAGCGAACTGGAAGATGGTGACAGGCAGGCTGGCCATCGGCGCGTTGAGATTGCTCGACCAGAACTGGTTGTTGAGCGCGGTGAACAGCAGCGGTGCCGTCTCGCCGGAGATACGGGCAATGGCCAGCAATATGCCGGTGACGATGCCGGAAAGCGCGGCGCGGTAGGCGACCGAGCGGATCACCACCCAGCGCGGCGCGCCGATCGCGGTGCCGGCTTCGCGCAAGGCGTTGGGCACCAAATTGAGCATGTCCTCGGTGGTGCGCACGACGACGGGGATAACCAGAATAGCCAGCGCGACGGCGCCGGCCATCGCCGAGAAATGCCCCATCGGCCGAACCATCAATTCGTAGACGAACAGGCCGATGATGATCGACGGCGCCGACAGAAGGATATCGTTGATGAAGCGCACAACGGTGGTGAGCTTCGAAAAGCGGCCGTATTCGGCCATGTAGGTGCCGGCCAGCACACCGATCGGCGTGCCGACGATGATGCCGATGACGGTCATCACGATGCTGCCGTAGATGGCGTTGAGCAGGCCGCCGGCATCGCCGGGCGGCGGGGTCATTTCCGTGAAGACCGAAAGATTGACGCCCGACAGGCCCTTGTAGAGCAGGGCGCCGAGAATGAGCGCCAGCCAGGCAAGGCCGATGCCGGCCGCGGCGACGCACAGCGTCATCATCACGCCATTCTTGCGCTTGCGGCTCTGGTGAAGCGACGTGGCTGTCGACATCGGTCAGGCTCCGGTGCGGGCGTCGATGCGCATCAGCATGTAGCGTGCGATGGCAAGGATCAGGAAAGTGATGACGAACAGGATCAGGCCGAGCGCCACCAGCGAAGACGTGTAGAGATCGCCGACCGCTTCGGTGAATTCGTTGGCGATGGTCGCGGAGATCGTCGTTGCGGGCGCAAACAGCGATGTCGAGATGCGGTGCGCGTTGCCGATGACGAAGGTCACCGCCATGGTTTCGCCGAGCGCGCGGCCAAGGCCGAGCATGACGCCGCCCATGATGCCGATCCGCGTGTAGGGAATGACGACGCGGCGGGTCACTTCCCACGTCGTGCAGCCGATGCCGTAGGCCGATTCCTTCAGCACCGGAGGCACCGTGTCGAAGACGTCCTTGGTGATCGAGGTGATGAAAGGCAGCACCATGATGGCAAGGATCATCGACGATGTCAGCAGGCCGATGCCGTAGGGCGGGCCGGCAAACAGGCTGCCGAGGCCCGGGATACCGTGGAACACGCTGATGATGAACGGCTGCACCGTGGTCTGCAGGAACGGCGCCAGCACGAACAGGCCCCAGATGCCGTAGATGATCGAGGGAATGCCGGCCAGCAATTCCACCGCCATGCCGATCGGGCGCCGCAGCGGGCGCGGGCAAAGCTCGGTGAGGAAGATGGCGATGCCGATGCCGAGCGGCACGGCGATCAGGATGGCGATTGCCGAGGTGATGATGGTGCCGTAGATCGGCGCCAGCGCGCCGAATTTCTCCGTCACCGGATTCCAGCTTTCGCTGGTCAGGAACGAGAAGCCGAAGGTCGACAGGGCTTGCCAGGAGCCGGCAAACAGCGAGATCGCGACGCCGCCGAGCAGAACCAGCACCAATATCGCGGCGGCGCGGGTCATTGCGTGGAAGATCGCGTCTGTCAGCGCAAACCGCCTGACGATGGCGTCGCGCGAACCTCGAATGGCTGGCAAGGCTTCCTGGACAGCACTCATGTCAAGCTCGGCTCTTTCGAGTTGAAGGAAAAGGAGCGCCGCGGGCGCGGCGCTCCTCCAGAAGATGTTACTCGCCGGCGTAGACGGGCTTGCCGTCGGCCTGGATGTCGGTCTTCCACGAAGCCTTGATCAGGTCGACGACGCTGTCGGGGATCGACACATAGTCGAGCGCCTTGGCGGTTTCCTTGCCGTCCTTGTAGGCCCAGGCGAAGAACTTTAGCGCTTCGCCGGTGGCGGCCGCGTCATCGGGAACCTTGTGGATCAGCACCCAGGTCGAAGCCGCGATCGGCCAGGTGGTGTCGCCGGGCTCGTTGGTGATGATGACGTTGAAATTCTTGGCAGTCTTGAAGTCGGCATTCGAAGCGGCGGCGCCGAAGGATTCGAGCGAAGGCTCGACAACCTTGCCGGCTGCATTCACCATCTTTGAGTAGGACAGGTTGTTCTGCTTGGCATAGGCGTATTCGACGTAGCCGATGCCGCCGTCGGTCTGCTTGACGGTATTGGCAACGCCTTCGCTGCCCTTGGCACCGACGCCGGTCGGCCATTCGACGGCCGTGTCCGAACCGACCTTGTCCTTCCAGTCGGGCGAGAGCTTCACCAGATAGTCGGTGAAGTTGAAGGTGGTGCCCGAGCCGTCCGAGCGGTGCACGACGGCGATGGCGGTCGACGGCAGGGTGAGGGTGGGGTTCAGCGCTTTGATCGCGGCATCGTCCCAGGTGGTGATGGCGCCGAGATAGATCTGGGCCAGCATCTTGCCGTCGAGGACGAGTTCGCCCGGCTTGACGCCGGAGAGGTTGACGATCGGCACGATGCCGCCCATCACCATCGGAAACTGCACGAGGCCGTTCTTTTCCAGATCGGCATCGGACATCGGCTTGTCGGTGGCGCCGAAGGTCACGGTCTTGGCGATGACCTGCTTGATGCCGCCGCCGGAACCGATCGACTGGTAGTTGAGGCCGATGCCGGTGTCTTTCTTGTAGGTGTCGGCCCACTTGGCGAACACCGGATAGATGAAGGTCGAGCCGGCGCCTGAAAGGTCAGCTGCCATTGCCGCGGAAAGGGTGATGGTGGACGCCGCAGCCATTGCAATCGCAACGGCCGCCGAGCGGATGAAATGTCTCATGTGGCCTGCTCCTGTTCGGAAGATGGTCTCTCGGCGCCATTTCTTGCCAGCGCCCGCTGAGGCCAATAGCCTTCGATTATAACAGTCGCATGACAGTTTCATGTCAGCCCGGTAACGCGTCGCCGGCGCCGGCAAAGGCGGTGGCGCGGCTGGTTCGCGGCCCGATCCGAGTTTGTCCCCGGAATCATGGGCTTGAGCCGTCCGCCGACCGCAGCCGCCGCCGGATTCGACGGGGCTTTCAAAGGTGAAGAAAATCCGGACGGGAGTGCGTTGCTCGAGGCCAGAGCGTGTCGTGGCCGGGCCATCGCCGAAAACAGGTCCGTTGGGGTAGAGTGACGCTGTTCCTTGCCGGCGGTCGCTGCTCCCGCCCGTAACTGGATGAGCGGAATTCGATGCCGCCATTGTCCCGGCTAGGCACAGCCTTTGATATGGTGCGATCGCACCATAGTCATTGCACGCGGGGGTAGCAGGGAATCTCCCACTGATTCCTTCGGCTTGCCTCTTCAGATGCCGCGAATCCGCGACGCGGTGCTATCCCGCGTTGCGCTGCGCCTGGCGGCTGGCGCCGACCCAGCGCTCGACCTTCTCCAAGAGGGCCCTGGGGCTGATCGGTTTTGGCAGATAGTCGTCCATGCCCGCTTCCAGGCATCGTTCGCGATCGCCCTTGAGCGCATGCGCGGTGACGCCGACGATCGGCACATGCGTGCCGGTTTCTTCCTCCAGCCGGCGGATCGCGGCCGTCGCTTCGAGACCGCTCATCTCCGGCATCGAGACGTCCATCAGGATCATGCACGGATTGAGCTTGCCGAAGGCGTCGAGCGCCTTGCGGCCGTTGCTGACGATCTCGAAGCCGTAGCCGGTCTCGCCAAGGATCTGGGTGAAGACCATCTGGTTCACCTCATTGTCCTCGGCCACGAGGATATCAAGCCTCTGTCCGTCACCGCCGACGGCCGGCAGCCTGGGACGAACCGGCGGCGGCTGCAATTGTGCGCGCTGCTCGGACAGCGCCAATGATTGCCGCTGAGGCGCGTTAGGCGCCTCGCCTGCCGATGGCTCGGCGGCGTGGCCAACCGTGGTGTGGCGATGGCGCTGGACGGTCGCGACCAGCGTTTCCAGCAGCACCGACGAGCGCGCCGGCTTGATCAGCTGTGCGTCGATGCCGAGATCGCGGTAGCTGGTGTTGGCAAGCGACTGGTCGACCGAGGTCAGCATGATGATCGGCGTGTTGGCGAGGCCGGCGGTGTTTCGCACGATGCGCGCCATTTCGGCGCCGCTCATCCCAGGCATCTGGTAGTCGAGCACGACGCAGTCGACCGGTACGCCATAAGCCGCGGCGGCGATCAGCACCTTGAGCCCCTCGGCACCGCTTTCGGCCGCGCAGGAATCGAATGTCCACGACGTCATCTGCTCGGTCAGGATGGCGCGGTTCACGGCATTGTCGTCGACGATCAGCACGCGAGCGCCGGTCACGTCCACCGGCATGATGCGCTGCCCGTTCTGCTGTTCGGCGCTGGGCAGCGTCACCTCGAACCAGAAGGTCGATCCCTTGCCCTCGGCGCTCTCGACGCCGATTTTGCCGCCCATCAGCTCGACCAGCCGCGAGGTGATGGCGAGACCAAGCCCGGTGCCCTCGTGCCGCCTTGTCGAGGAGGTGTCGACCTGGCTGAACTTCTCGAACACCAGCTTCAGCTTTTCCTCGGGGATGCCGATCCCGGTGTCGGTGACCGAGATCGTCAGCCTGGTTCCGGTCGGCATCCGTTCGCCGGTCACGTCGACCAGCACATGGCCTTCGTCGGTGAATTTCACCGCGTTGCCGAGCAGGTTGGTGACGATCTGCCTGATGCGGCCGACATCGCCGATGAACAGGCTTCCGAGCCTCGGCTCGATGCGCACGATAAGTTCGAGATCTTTTTCCTTGGCGCGTGTCGACACCAGCGTCGCGACGTCCTCGATCGCCTCCGCGAGATTGAAGGGCGCCGGATCGAGCACCAACTGGCCGGCATCGATCTTGGAGAAATCCAGGATGTCGTTGATGATGGTCAAAAGCGCGTTGCCGGATTTGACGATGATGTCGGTGAACGTCTTCTGCTTCGGATCGAGATTGGATTTGGCCAGGAGTTCGGCCATGCCCAGCACGCCGTTCATCGGCGTGCGGATCTCATGGCTCATATTGGCGAGGAATTCCGACTTGGCACGGTCGGCAAGCACAGCACGCTGGCGCGCCTCGCGCAATTCGGCCTCGCGCATCTTCAATTCGGTGATGTCGGTGGTTGATCCAATCAGATAGAGCGAACCGTCGGACGCGATCATCGCGCCCTTTCGGGCGAACTGGTGGCGCACGCTGCCATCGGCAAGCGTCACGGTCTCCTCGATCTCCTGGGTTTCGCCGGTGCGCAGCACGGCCAGGTCGCCGGCGACGAAGGCCTCGCCGTCCGGCCCGAAGATCTCGACGTCGGTCTTGCCGATCGCCTCTTCCTTGCCGAGACCGGTGAGATCGCACCAGCCTTTGTTGACGTAGAACTGCCTGAGGTCGGAGCGCTTGGCGTAGATCGACACCGGTACGTTGTCGATCAGGCTGCGGAACACCTCGTTCTCGCGCATGCTTTCTTCCAGCGCCCGCTCGCGCGCCTTGACATCGGTGATGTCGGTGCTGGAGCCGACAAGGTGCACCGAGCCGTCGCTGGCCACCAGGCGGCTCTTGCGCGTCATCAACTGCCGCACCGTGCCGTCGCGATGAGTGATCGGCTCCTCGACCTCGCGCACATTGCCGGTCGCCACGACATCGGCGTCGTCATGGCTGAAGCCTTCCGCTTCCTCGGCGCCGAACAATTGCCGGTCGGTCCGGCCGATGACATTTTCCTTGGCGAGGCCGGTCAGCGCGCACCAGGCCTTGTTGACGAATTCGATGTTCAGGTCCTGCGCCTTGATGAAGGCGGCCACCGGCAGCTCGTCCATGACGTGCCGGAACAGATCGATCTGGCGCATCGAGTCGCGCAAGGCGGCCTCGCGGCTCTTGAGGTCGCTGATGTCGACGCGCACGCCGATGAACGTGCCGTCATCGGTGCGCATGTCGTAGACCTGGTACCAGCGTCCGTCCGCATTGAGACGCTCGTAGGAAGAATTTGACAGACGGTAGCGCGTCAGCATGCCGTCGAGCCAGCGGTCGGTATCGACCGCATACAGGCTGTCCACCTCGGCATCGCCGCTCGAGCGGAAATAGCCGACCGAGTGGCCGAACTCCAGCGCCTCGCGGAAAGTGCGGCCGGGCTGCCAGTAGGGCTTCAGTGCCGGCAGCGAATCCTGCAGCTTGCGGTTGGCGAAGACGAACTTGTCGTCTCGGTCGTAGATGATGACGCCCGCCGGCAGCGATTCCAGCACGGTTGCAAGGTTTTTGCGGGCATCCTCGGCTTCCGTCTCGCGGCCCTTCATGTCGGTGACATCGACATAGGAAATGAGCCGCTTGCCACCGGCCAGCGTTGCCAGTGAGGCCACCAGCGTGCGCCCGTCATTGTGCGGCAATTGCCTGGAGCCGGCGACGCCGGCCCTGATCTCGGCTTCGCGCTCGGCGACATGGCGCTGCCAGGCAGTCTCGTCGGCACCGAAGGGATCTATGGCACGGCTGGCTTCCATCAGCTCGCGGAAGCTGGAGCCGATCCCGGCGCGGTTTGGATCGATCCTCCAGAAGTCATGGAAGGCGCTGTTGATCACCTCCGCGCGCATGTCGGCACCGAGGACGACCACGCCGATCGGCATCGAATCGACCATCGTGCGAAGGTTGACGAGACTTTGCGAAGAAACGTCTTCGTCCTGTTTCGGCGCCATCTCCTCGAAGGCGGCGGCCAGCGCGGTGATGTTGCGGCCGATGCCACGATAGCCGGCAAATTTTCCTTCGCTGTCGAAGCGTGGAAAGCCTGACGTCAGCACCCAGCGGCAGTCGGCGCCGCCGCCCTTCAGCTCATAGACGAAGTCGCGGAACGGCCGGCGCGCCTGCAGATCTTCCAGATGCGCTGCCGCGCTGCGATTGCCCTTCAGGACCTGGTTGAGGAAATCGAAGCGGAACCGGCCAAGCACATCGGCCGGATCGATGCCCGTCGCCGCCTGGTAGCCCTGCGAAAGCCAGGAGAAGCGCAGCTCCGCATCGGTCTCCCAGATCCAGTCCGAGCCGGCTTCGACAAGCTGGCGAAGCCCTTCGGCGCGATCCATATCGGCAGTATGTGGCAAGGCGTCGCCGCCATGCACTGCTGCCTTGCCGGGCTCGCGCTTGCCGCGCGCGCCGATTGCTTCGTCCGCTTCCGCCATGCTGTCCCCACCCCGAAAATCAAGGCCGAACCCTCCCTCCGCGGTTCGTCGGCGGAATGTGCCCGAGAAGCATTAACGATCCGCTAACCTTAACGAGCAACCGGACCGTTGTTGCTGCGTTGTTCCGTGCGGTTGCCGGGTCGGCCAACGCTGCGTTATAAGCGCCCGCAGGGGTGTTGCTTATGTCTGGACGGATAGGGCCTTTTTTGCTGGGCGTGGCGCTGCTTTTCGGCAGCGGCTGTTCGCGCAGCTATGACGGCACGGTCATCATCCCGCGGCCGCTCGATGCCAGGCGCTTCTGGGACCGGCCGCCACCCAATGTCGACTACGGACCGTCGCAGGTCGACAACGGTGCCTTTCCGGCGCCACCACAGTCGCCCGAACGGTTTTCCGAGCGCAGGGTTGTGAAGCCCGCCGTGCAGAGACGGCATCAAAGGAGGCTTTCCTCCCCGGCTCCCTCGTCTTCCGGCCCGGAAAAGCAGCTGGCGTGCAGGAATGTAAGCGCGCCAGGCCAACGCGTTCGCATGGTTTGCGACTAAAGCTGGAGCCTTGTTGCCGGCAGGGCTTCTATAGCGTTGCCGCGCCCTTCTTGGGTTCTTTTGCACCGAGCTTGTCGAGCGCTAGGCGAACTTGGCGCAGATCGTCTTGCCAGCCGTCATCGTTGCCCATCGGGCTCTCCGACGCTGCCCGCTGTAGCCCGCGCGCCTCGGATTCGATCTTGCGCAGTTCGGCGATCTTCTCGTCTTTGGTCAAGGAGCCGTCTTCGAGGATCTCCAGAACCCGCATTTCCCTGAACGTGGCCATGGCGTTGCTCCCGGCTGATGTCGATCACAACGCTGGGAGCAGGCACCTGTTCCAGCCGGATCGCGGCGGCCAGGATCGCGGCCAGGTAAGCGACAGGCTCATCGCGGCGGTCGGCCGCCGGGTTTGAAAAACCGTTGCTATTCCACGGGGAAGAAGGCAGGGCCAACCATGCGCACCGACCGCTTGCCAGCCTCGATCGATTGCAACCGAGCGGTGCCCGGAGCCTCGCTGCCGGATCCCGGAATTGCCGCGACACTGCCGAGGTCCGGCTTTGGCTGCGGCAAGGGGATGATGGCATTGCTCATGTTCGTGGGCGTGACCGTCCTCGCTCTCAGTTCGGCAACCCGCTGGTAATAGCGCTTGACGTCACAGGCCTTGAAATTGGCATCCTCACGGTAGCGGAAAGCCGTCGGCAATTCCGTGTAAGGCTTGCGCGTGTCAAGCGCGGCCATTTTTTCGGTTTCCAGACTGGCATCGCTCAGCGTGTAGAGGTCGACCGCCGGATCGTCACAGATGTAACGGCATTGATCGGCCGTATCCTTGAGATCGTCATTGCCGGCGAATTGCGACTTGGGCGCCGGGAAGAAATATCCATCCGAAAGGCGCACGCAAAACAGCATGGTGTTGCCGCCGTACGTTGGCACCGCCGTTGCCGCGGCGGACTGCGTCTTCGGCGCCGGGCGCTGCTCCTTGCCCCGGAATGTGCAGCCGAGCGCCGCGAACCGTGCCTGCAGGCCCGAAATGTCCCGGCCGGAATTGGACGCGGCGGCGATCTGGCGCTGCACGTCCGACCGGTTCCTGGCAAGGTCGGCGCAAGCGTTGAAGAAACCACCCGTCGCACTTTGCGCGGTGCATCTGCGCTGCCTCTCCAGGCCCTGGATCGCCGCGAGCTGGCGACGCAGCTGCGCCAGTTCCGGGCTCACGCCGCCGCCGCGACCGGCGGAAAGCAACTGGCCTCTGATCGCGCTGCAACTGTCCGCGTAGGAAGATGTTGTGCCGAGCGCAAAGGCGGTCACCATTACCAGTGCGACCGTCATCATGAGAAACCAGAAACGGGTCATCGGGACGACATGATCCTTGTTGCGGATAGTCTGGAATCACGTTCTTTAGACTGAGCTAACCTTTGGTTAGATGAGCCTAGTCTAATGTTTTAAGACTTTCGACCTAAGCAGACCTTCATTTAGTGTAATAGGACCAGCCCTGTAAATTCGATATTACATTTTTATTTCAAGATTGAGACGAACCGGAAAACAGTGCGGCCCGATCGATGGCAGCCAATGCTGCAAGGCCAGGACGCCAGGCGGGCGACTAAATCCGATACCTGACCTGAAACCTTTGCCTGGCGTGCGGCGTTGAAAGGCAAAGGAGAACGCGGATGTCGATCCACTTCACGGTATCGGAACTGACAAGAAACCTTTTTCATTCCCTCGGGCTTGACCATGAGGGCGCGCCACGGCCGCTCAACGCCGAGCAGAACCTGTTGCTGGAGTGCTATCTGGCCGGGCAAATTCCGGAATCGGCCTGGAGCGACTACGTCTTCGAGACACCGGATTTGGCACGGCATGCCGAGGCGCGGCGCCTGAGCCATTGAGCCAAAAGCGCCGGGCCATTGAGCCGCTGATCTCGGAGGGGCCGGCTACGCGGAGGTGTAAAACCTGCCGGACAGTCTGCTTTTCGCGAGCCTTCCCTGACCCATGGCGTCAGGCATGGTCACCGTAAGGTCGTCGCGGGAACAGCTATTTACTTCGGGGAGACCGATTGCAACTGCTTCGGGGAAACCAATTGCAATGTGAACACCTTGCCGCCAATGCCCTGTGCCAGCGTCGCAGAGAAAGTCAGGGGCGTGCAATTCTTGACGGCCGCGGTGGCCGCGTCGATGAACGCCTGCCGCGCCTTGTCATCGCCGGCCACCTTGACGGCAGTCGCCCTTGGCGAACCGATCAGCGTGCCGTCGCGCTTGAAGCTGAAGCTCAGGGTTACGGTGGAATTCCCGGCATCCGCCGAGGGCGTCCAGCACGCCTGGATCGCGGCCCCGACATCAGCCATTGTATTGAGCGTCGCGGCCTGTAGCGGGAGAAGGGTCCCGACCAGCATTCCAACGGCGATCATCAGCCTTGCCGCGACGCACTTCATTGCAATCCCTCGATTTCACTGCCGGCCGGCATTCATGGCTGGACTGGCTGTAAGGGATGTTAGAGCCGACGTTGGCAATGACAATATCTTGCAGCAAAAGTTGATGCTTCGGCGTTGCCTGACTTTCGTGCCGCGATGCCCCGGCACCACCGCCCCAAAAAAAGCAAAAAGGCCGGCGCGGGGCCGACCTTTCCTTCCACCTCGGCGCCAGTACATCCGTGGTCGCGCGGTGAATTCCGGGCAGTAGACAGGGCTTTGGTTAACGAATCCCTAACCCCTGGCCTGCGACTTCACATGGGCGATATAGCCGCGCACGTCGCCGGCCGGCTCGGCGTAGGCCTTGCCGAGCTTCTTCTCGATCGCCGCCATGTACTCCTTCGTCCATCTGGGCAGCGCGTAGTCGATGACGGCCAGGAATTCGAGCGTCGCCGCCAGCCGGATGTCGGCGATCGACGGGTGCTTGCCGCCGATGAACGGCTTGCCGTCCCTGAAGAAGCTGTGGAAGACCTCCAACGGCTCGGCGATCGCGGCCATGGCTGCCTTCTGCGCTTCGGACTTCTTGTCGGGATGGGCGTCGCTGTGGCCGACCTCGCCGGCATAGTGCGGGAAGCCGAGCGCCGGATAGGTGGCGCGTGCCACATAGGGGTAGAGCGTACCGATCAGGTAGAACATGGCGCTGTCGACCATTGCCCGCTTGGCCGGCGCCGTGGGATAGAATTTCTCCAGCCCGTGCTTGTTGGCGAGATATTGCATGATGGCGCAGCTTTCCCAAAGCACGCCTCTGGGCAGCCCCTTGTCCTCGATCATCGGCGTCAGGTGCGCCGGATTGCGCGCCATATATTCGGGCGAGCGCGTGTGGCCCCAGGCGTCGGTCTCGGCGGCGTCGAATCCGGCCGCGCGCGCGAACACCCGCACCGTCATGTTGTTGACGCTCGGCTTCAGCATGCTGAGCTTCAGCCCCGGTTTCTTCGCCGGCTTGGCCTTGGCCTTCGCAGCGGGTTTTGCGGTGGCCTTTGCCGTCGGTTTCGCCGCTGCTTTGGCCCCCGCCTTTGGGGTCGCTTTTGCGGCCACCTTGGCCGCGGGTTTCTTCGCCTTCGTTGTCGCTGTCTTGGCCATTTGTTCCTCCCTCTGTGCCCGTTCAGTATGGGTTCTTCGGCGCCCGGTCATCCGACAGGGTTGCGCGCGAACGCTCGACGAGCGCCTGGATCGCATCGGCGAGATGCACTTCTGCGATGTTGTAGTCGCCGCGCGCGACCCGCAGCCTGTGCGCTTCCATCAGCACGTCGGCATGGGTGAAGCCGGCCGGCGGCTCGAAGCGATAGGAGGCGAGTTCGATCAGCAGCCCGAGCGGATCCTCGAAATAGATCGAATCCATGAAGCCGCGATCCTTGACGCCGCTGTGCTTGATACCGCGCTGGTCGAGCCGCGCGACCGCCTGCAGGAAGGTGACGCGCGACACCGAAAAGGCGATGTGATGGACACAACCCGTATCGGTCGGCGTGCGTCGCTTCTCCGGCGTGCGGCTTTCGTCGGTGAAGATGGTGATCAGCCGGCCATCGCCGGGATCGAAATAGAGATGACTCTCCTTGGGCTTGTCGAGATTGGGCTGCTCGAAGATGAACGGCATGCCGAGCACGCCCTCCCAGAAATCGATCGAGGTCTGGCGGCCGGCGCCAACCAGCGTGATGTGGTGGACACCCTGCGACTGCAGTTTCTGCATTGGCCCCTCCCGAGGCATCAGCTGCCCGTGCGGATCTGCCCGGCGCTCGGCGTTCTGCGCGCCACTCGAGCCGTGCCTCAAGACCCAGGAGGTGATGCTAATGCAATCGGCTCCGCCGCGCCAGAAGCGGCGAACCCTAATGTTGGCACGCCGGCGAAACCGTTCCTGGTTGTAAAAGCCAGGGAAACGTTTTTAAGGATTGCGGTTATCAGCCCTAGCCAAAGGCGGGCTCGTAGCGCCCTGGCCGAAACCGCGACTACGCGACGGCCCTGAGCTCGGCCGCCGCCAGCATCCCCACGCCGCCACATTCGGCGCATGCGATGGTCTTCCCCGGGCAGTTTGTCTGATGCGTCCCCTGCGGGCAGCAATGCCCTTTTGACGCAGACCATCTCGAGCAATCGAAAACCTTGCCGCCGCCATGGCAGCGCGAGCAAATCATCTTGACTGAGGACATCCCAACTCTACCCGACCCAAAGTCCGCCATCCGCGGACGCTACCCGCATGCCAAGTAACAGAGATCGTTACGCTTTCAAGCGTCGCGGCCTGACTTAAATTGGGTGGATTCGGCCATGCGGCCACCGGATTTTCGCGGGCTTTGCCGCTTCTTTCGGTGAACGCAACCCACACGGGTGCTTTGTCTGAATGTGACCCGAGACTGCGGGAAGAAGCGACGGAGCTGTTGTTGCGCCGGGACGGACCGCTGCACAGCAGTCTAAAAGCAAAAGGGGCCGGCATTGCGCTGGCCCTCCACTTCCACTTGGAGCGCGAGGTGGTCGCGAATACGCCAATGCTAGTCGAGAAATCTGATCTTCGTGAAGGACATCATCTCTCCCATCACGTTGCCGCCGTCATCGATCTGCTGCCCTTGTCCGACTGTAACGGTCACGCGTTTTCCCTTGTAGCGGGACGGCATCGCGGTTTGCTCGTTCCAGCTTCCGCACTCGGGAGCGGAACACAGGCCGACTTGCTCCTCCTTCTTGCGGTCGACAATGGTCAGATAGCAATTGTCGCCACATTCGAAACCTCGAATGGTGCCGGTGATCTTCCTGTCCTTGGAGAACGACGGACCGCACTGGGCGATCAGGGACGCGGAAATGAGGAGCGGCAAAGCCAATTGTTTCATGCAGCCAACTTGCTGCAACAGGCCGTATGGCGCAAGCATCGCATCTGGCAGAAAATCCTTGGTACGCCCAAGGGGAATCGAACCCCTGTTCCCGCCGTGAGAGGGCGGTGTCCTGACCGCTAGACGATGGGCGCGCTCAAGAACCGGCGATATAGGCTGACGGCTGGGAAAAAGCAACTGGGGTTTCGGCTGCTTTGCCGCATCGGACAAAAAGCAACGCGCACGTTACCGTTTGGGCTCGATCAGGTCCCAGAGATTGCCGTGCAGATCGGCGAAAACCGCCACCGTGCCATAGGGTTCGTAACGCGGCGCCTCGCGGAATTCGACGCCCTTCTCCAGCATCGCCGCGTGGTCGCGGGCGAAGTCGTCGGTTTCGAGAAAGAGAAAAACCCGGCCACCGGTCTGGTTGCCTATGCTTTTGCCTTGTGCCTCGTCGGAAGCCTCGGCCAGAAGCAGCCTGGCGCCCTGGCCGTTGGCCGGCGCCACCGTGACCCAGCGCTTGCCGCCGCCGAGATCGACATCCTCGACGAGATCAAAACCCAACCGACCGACATACCAGGCGATCGCCTCGTCATAGTTGGCGACGACCAGCGCAACGGTCGCGACGCGACGATGTTCGGCAAAATCCGTCATCTGTTGCGAATTGCAAAGCGGCCGATCAGGCGGCGCTCGGCGATATCGTAGATGAAGATGGCACGGCTGCCGTCGGTGAGCTCGGCATCGATGGAGACGCGGCTGCCGGACAGCGATTGGCTCACCACCTTGGCCCCGACCGGCAGCACGATGTCGCCGCTGGCAAGCTCGCCGGCGGGGGTCTGGATATCGCCGGCCAGCGGCGGGCTCGTCGGTGGCGCGTTGCGCGCTTTGTAGACAAGGGCGCCGATCACCACCATAAGGGCAAGAAACAGCAGGCCGAGATTGATGCCGACGAAACGGACGAGTTTCCTGCGCACCTTTTCGACTTCGGGGTCGAGCGGCTTTTCCTGATCTTCCTCGGCGGTTGGGCTGGCCATGGCAAAACATTCCGGAACGGTTTTTCAATGAGCGCTCATAGCGAAGAGGCCCCTCAATTGATAGAGGACCGATTGATGGAGGCACCCACCGTGCTTGTGACGGGCGCGGATGCGGCCGGCCAGCGCCTCGACCAGTGGCTGGCTGCCAGCCTTGGCCCGGACATGTCGCGCAGCCGCGTGCAGATGCTGATCCGGCAGGGCGCCGTTTCCATCAACGGCAAGCCGGTCGACGAAACCAAGCGCAAGATGCTTCCAGGTGAAAGCGTCTCGGTCGCCATGCCGGAGCCCGAGCCGGCCGAGCCGCAGGGCGAGAACATCGCGCTCGATGTGCTCTATGAAGATGACGCACTGATCGTCATCAACAAGCCGGCCGGGCTTGTCGTGCATCCCGGCGCCGGCAACTGGACCGGCACGCTGGTCAACGCGCTGATCCATCACTGCGGCGACAGCCTTTCCGGCATTGGCGGGGTGCGCCGGCCGGGCATCGTCCATCGCCTCGACAAGGAGACCAGCGGCGTCATGGTGGTGGCCAAGACCGACCGCGCCCACAAGGCCCTGTCGGAAGCCTTCGCCGATCATGGCCTGACCGGCGATCTCGAACGCGCCTATCTGGCTTTGGTCTGGGGCATCCCGCAACGGCCGACCGGAACGGTCGATGCGCCGCTTGGCCGCGCCGCCGACCGGGTGCGCCGCGCCGTGGTGCCGGAAGGTCGCGACGACGCCCGCCACGCCGTCACCCATTTTGCCGTCCAGGAGCGTTTTGGCGAGAAACAGCAGGAGTTCGCCACTGCAAGCCTGGTCGAATGCCGGCTGGAAACCGGCCGCACCCACCAGATACGTGTCCACATGGCCCATATCGGTCATCCGGTGATCGGCGACCCCGACTACGGCCAGGCCTTCCGCACCAAGGCCAACCGGCTGCCCGAACCGTTGAAAAGCCAGGTCAAGGCATTTTCCCGGCAGGCTTTGCATGCCTGGCTCCTTGCATTTCGTCATCCCGATACCCATCTAACGATGAGGTTCGAGGCGCCGATACCGAGGGACATGGAGGAACTCGTCGGCGGCTTTCGCAAGTTCTGAACCTGCCGACGACAGGCGTTGAGCCAGCCATCAAAAACCTGACTGACATTGTTCACTTCAACGTGACACACTGTTTCGTGTTGAACAAAAGCTGTCTTTTCTGGTTTTGTTCCTGTATAAGATCTCGTGTCGCGGGCGAGCCTTTGGTGCTCGCGTCACATGCCCGCCGCGTTTCGGGGGCATCACTCCAATAGAGAGGGGGCGCTATCATGGCCCAGTCACTACCCAGTATCGTTTCCGGCGAAGGCGGCCTCAGCCGCTACCTGGAAGAAATCCGCCGCTTTCCCATGCTTCAGCCGCAGGAAGAGTACATGCTCGCCAAGCGTTATGCCGAGCATGAAGACACGTCCGCCGCGCACAAGCTCGTCACCAGCCATTTGAGGCTCGTCGCCAAGATCGCCATGGGCTATCGCGGCTACGGCCTGCCGATCGGCGAAGTGATCTCGGAAGGCAATGTCGGCCTGATGCAGGCCGTCAAGAAATTCGAACCCGAGCGTGGCTTCCGCCTCGCGACCTACGCCATGTGGTGGATCAAGGCCTCGATCCAGGAGTACATCCTGCGCTCGTGGAGCCTGGTCAAGATGGGCACGACCGCCAACCAGAAGCGCCTGTTCTTCAACCTGCGCAAGGTGAAGGGCAAGATCCAGGCGCTGGATGACGGCGACCTCAAGCCCGACCAGATCGCCGAGATCGCCACGCGGCTCAACGTTTCCGAAGCCGAAGTGGTGTCGATGAACCGCCGCCTGTCTGGCGACGCCTCGCTCAACGCCCCGATCCGGGCGACGGAAGGCGAGTCCGGCGAATGGCAGGACTGGCTGGTCGACGACCACGAAAGCCAGGAAGAGATGCTGATCGAGCAGGACGAGCTGGAAAACCGGCGCGGCATGCTGTCGGGCGCTCTTGCCGTGCTCAACGATCGCGAGCGGCGCATCTTCGAGGCGCGTCGCCTCGCCGAGGAGCCGCTGACCCTGGAAGAGCTGTCGGCCGAGTTCGACATCAGCCGCGAACGCGTGCGCCAGATCGAGGTGCGCGCCTTCGAGAAGGTGCAGGATGCAGTCAAGGCCGCCGCCAAGCGCCAGATGCAGGCGCTGCGCACCATCGAGGCACAGCCGGCAGCGTAAAGCCGGGTTCGGCAACAAGATCAAAAGGCGGCGTCAGGAAACTGGCGCCGCTTTTTTATATTCGGCTGGCGGTTGGCGAAAACCGGGAGCATGGCCAATCTCCCCCCTTGCGGGGGAGATGTCCGGCAGGACAGAGGGGGGTGTGAAGGAACGCTACTTTCGGCGTCAGTCACCCAACCGAAAACTGAAGGCACAATTGGCTGACAGGTCGGAGGGACAGCACCCCCCTCTGCCCTGCCGGGCATCTCCCCCGCAGGTGGGGAGATCGGCAGTTTCACCGGCGGCGCCCGCCACAAAAATACCCGTCAAAGCCCATCCAGCGGAAATTTCAGATATCGCCGGCCATTGGCCTCCGGTTCCGGCAGCCGTCCGCCGTTCATGTTGACCTGCAGTGCATGCAGGATCAGCCTGGGCATCGGCAGGGACCGGTCACGCGCCTCGCGCAAGGCGACGAACTCGGCTTCGCTGTGCGCGGCGACGAGATGGATGTTCGTGGCCTTCTGCGCGGCCACCGTGCTTTCCCACAAGGGCTCGCGGCCGCCGGCCTGATAATCATGGCCGACGAAGACGCGCGTTTCATCAGGCAAAGCCAGGATGGCCTGGATCGAATGCCAGAGCCGCAAGGCGCTGCCGCCGGGAAAATCCGCCCGCGCCGTGCCGCTGTCGGGCATGAACAGCGTATCGTGGATGAAGGCGGCGTCGCCGACCACATAGGTGATCGACGCCAGCGTATGTCCAGGCGAGAACAGCACCTGGACCGGAAGGGTGCCGATCCGGAAGGTCTCGCCCTCCCCAAACAGCCTGTCCCACTGCGAGCCATCAGCAGGAAAATCCGGCCAGTTGTAGATTGCCTTCCACAGGTTCTGGACATCGACGACCCTGTCGCCGATCGCTGTCGGCGCCCCGGTCTTCTCCCTTAGGTAATGCGCGGCGGAGAAATGGTCGGCATGCGGGTGAGTGTCGAGGATCCACTCCAGCTCCAGCCCGTTTTCCCTCAGGAAATCGAGCAAGGCATCCGCGCTCTTCGTACCCGTTGCGCCGGATTTCTCGTCGAAGTCGAGGATCGGATCGATGATGGCGCAGCGCTTCGTGGCCGGATCGGCGACGATATACTGGATGGCCCCGGTCGGCTTGTCATAGAAGCCGCTGACCAATGGCCTGGCCAAAACCATGTCCAATTCCGGCTCCCTCAACTCCTCGGCCGGCAGGAATGATTTTCTCTGACGGCGCCTGAGAAGAGCATGGTTGTCCTCTCAGGCCGCCCAGTCAAGTATCGCTTCGCCCGAGGCGGCGAGAAACGCAAAAACCGTTCCCAGGCGCCCGGGGAGGTGCTCAGGCCGATGGCTGCTTGGTCTTCCGGAGATAGGGCAGGATGGTTTCGTAGGCGCCGAAACGCTTGATCGCATCCTCGTTGGAAACGGCGGCCGTGATGATGACGTCCTCGCCCTGCTTCCAGTTCGCCGGCGTCGCCACCTGGTGCTTGGCGGTCAGCTGCATGGAATCGACCGCGCGCAGGATCTCGTCGAAGTTGCGGCCCGTGGTCATCGGATAGGTCAGCACCAGCTTGATCTTCTTGTCCGGCCCGATGACATAGACGGAGCGCACCGTGGCGTTGTCGGCGGGCGTGCGGCCTTCCGACGTCTCGCCGGCACCGCCCGGCAGCATGTCGTAGAGCTTGGCGACCTTGAGGTCCTTGTCGCCGATCAGCGGATAGTTCACGGAATGGCCGGTCGCCGTCTTGATGTCGGCCTGCCATTTGTCGTGGCTCGCGACCGGATCGACCGAAATGCCGATGATCTTGACGTTGCGCTTCTTGAACTCGCCCTCGAGCCCCGCCATCGTGCCGAGCTCGGTCGTGCAGACCGGAGTAAAATTCTTCGGGTGGCTGAACAGGATCGCCCAGCCGTCGCCGATCCAGTCATGGAATTTGATCACCCCTTGGGTGGTCTCGGCGGTGAAGTCCGGTGCGATATCGTTGATACGAAGGCTCATGATCTATCCCTACCCCTGACAATGCCGCAAACCCGCTGCCGCAGCTCGACACCTTTTTAGCACTCCTGGCAGCGCCGACAAAATGCTTAAACCTGCCAGTTGCAGCGCTGGCGGCGAAAAAGATTCTGTCCTCGATGGAAATTGCGGCAGGATTTTCGGATGTCCGCCGAAGTCGAAGCTGTCTCTGCCGGAGACAGGTCTGTATGAAAGAACAGATCCGGCGCGCGATGCCGTTCAACCGCGACTTGCTCAGGCCTTGCCAACCGCCAGCGTCGCCGTGAGGTCTTCCATGCGCTGCGCCAGCGCGCCGAGCGCGTTGGTCAGCACGCTGTCGCTCTTGTCGGCCTTGGTCAGCGCCTCGTCGCGCGTCTTGCGCAAGGTCAGCACTTCGCTTTCCATGCCCTTGACACGTTTCTGCAGCTCGGAAAGCTCGTCCATCACCATGATCCCCGCCATCACGGTCAGCCGCTGGTCGCCGATCTCGCCGAACGAGTCCTTCAGGTGTGAAACATAGCGGTCGAAGCGTTCGGCAAGATCGATCAGATGCTCTTCCTGGCCCTCGTCGCAGGCCATGCGATACTGCTTGCCGTCGATTGAAACCGTGACCTGTGCCATCGGGCCAGCTCCTATCTGTCCAACACGGCGCGGATGGTTTCCATGGCGGTTACCAGCCGTCGCGAGACTTCCTTGTTGGCGTCTTCCAGCCGTTCGGCGCGTGCTTCGGAATTGTCGAGTTCCTGCGCCAGCCGCGAGCGATCGGCGTTCATCCGCTGCACCTCGGCCTCGGCTTCCGAGTAGTCGCGTTCGTGCTCAAGCTTGGCCGCGACGGCGTTTTCCAGCCCCTCCATGGCCTTGCCTAGCCTGGCGATCACTTCCTTGAGCGTGGTTTCCCCGGTCATGGCGTTCGTCCTGTGCCCTGCCCATCACCGAATCGTTCGCGTTCAGAACGCGTTATATCGGAAACATTAGGCACCGGGTGAAGGCGACGTCAACAAAGCTCTCGCGACTGTCCCCCGCTAACGCTAATGTTGGCCCGCCGCCGTCATCACAAGACCGGTAAATGTGCACCCGATTTGTTGACTAAAAGCCCGCGCCTGCTATGTGTCGCGCACCCTTTTCAAGGGCTCTCCCAAGCCCCCAACTCCCCACCATGGAGGAACCATGACGTCGCGTGAACAACATGACCGGATGGCCAACGCAATCCGTTTTCTCGCCATGGATGCCGTCGAGAAAGCCAATTCAGGTCATCCCGGCTTGCCCATGGGCTGCGCCGACATCGCCACCGTGCTGTTCACCCGTTTCCTGAAATATGATCCGAAGACCCCCCATTGGCCCGACCGCGACCGTTTCATCCTGTCAGCCGGCCATGGTTCGATGCTGCTCTATTCGCTGCTTCATCTGACCGGTTACGAGGACATGACCCTCGACCAGATCAAGCACTTCCGTCAGCTGGGCTGGAAGACGGCTGGCCATCCCGAATACGGCCATGCCACCGGTATCGAAACGACCACCGGCCCGCTCGGCCAGGGCCTCGCCAATTCGGTCGGCTTCGCGCTCGGCGAGCGCATCATGAATGCCGCCTTCGGCAACGACCTCGTCGACCACTACACCTACGTGCTGGCCGGCGACGGCTGCCTGATGGAAGGCGTTTCCCAGGAAGCCATCGCGCTGGCCGGGCATCTGAAGCTCAACAAGCTGATCGTCTTCTGGGACAACAACAACATCTCGATCGACGGCCCGGTCTCGCTCGCCGACAACACCGACCAGGTCGCCCGCTTCCAGGCCTCCGGCTGGAACGCCAGCCATATCGACGGCACCGATCCGGAAGCCATCGCCTACGCCATCGAGGCCGCCCGCCATTCCGACAAGCCGACGATGATCGCCTGCAAGACGACCATCGGATTTGGCGCACCGACCAAGGCCGGCACCAACAAGGCGCACGGCTCGCCGCTTGGCGCCGACGAGATCGCCGGCGCGCGCAAGTTCTTCAACTGGGACTCGCCCCCCTTCGAAATCCCGGCCGACATCCTCGAGGCCTGGCGCACCGCCGGCAAGGCCGGCGTCAAGGCACGCACCGATTGGGAAGGTCGCCTCGCCAAGGCCGACGCCAAGCTGAAGGCGGAGTTCGAGCGTCGCACCAGCGGCAAGCTGCCGTCCAATTTCGACGCCGTCATTGCCGACTACAAGAAGAAGCTCTCGGCCGAGAAGCCGAAGGTCGCCACCCGCAAGTCTTCGGAAATGGCGCTCGAAATCATCAATGGCGCCGTGCCCGAGACCATCGGTGGCTCCGCCGACCTCACCGGCTCCAACAACACCAAGACCAGCCAGACCAAGAACATCACGCCTGATGATTACGGCCAGCGTTATGTCCACTATGGCATCCGCGAGCACGGCATGGCGGCCGCCATCAATGGCCTGACGCTGCATGGCGGCCTCATCGCCTATGGCGGCACCTTCCTGTGTTTCTCCGACTATGCCCGCCCCTCGATGCGGCTCGCCTCGCTGATGGGCATCCGTTCGATCTTCGTCATGACCCATGATTCCATCGGTCTGGGCGAAGACGGCCCGACCCACCAGCCGGTCGAGCATATGGCGGCGCTGCGCGCCATCCCGAACCACAATGTCTTCCGTCCGGCCGACGCGGTGGAAACCGCCGAATGCTGGCAGATCGCTCTCGAATCCGAGAAAACGCCGTCGACCCTGGCGCTCACCCGCCAGAACCTGCCGACCGTGCGCACCGAGCACTCGGACAAGAACCTGAGCAGCCAGGGCGCCTACGAACTGGCCGCGGCCAGCGGCGAGGCGGCGGTGACGATCTTCGCCACAGGTTCCGAAGTCGAGGTCGCGCTTGGCGCCCGCGACTTGCTGGAGAAGCACGGCCACCCGACCCGCGTCGTGTCGGTGCCTTGCTTCGAGCTGTTCGACAAGCAGAGCGACGCCTATCGCAAGAAGACGATCGGCGACGCGCCGATCAAGATGGCGATCGAAGCCGGCATCCGCCAGGGCTGGGATCATCTCATCGGCTCCGACGGCATCTTCATCGGCATGACCGGCTTCGGCGCCTCGGGTACCATCGAGCAGCTCTATCCGCATTTCGGCATCACCGCCGAGGCGGCTGCCAAGGCGGCGGAAGCCCGCCTGCACGGCAAATAACCGATTGAAGTGCCGAGATCCACGAAACTGCATTTGCATTTCGTGGGCTGACCCAACCTAATCGATTTAAATCCATGCCTTGGATGGCTGGATTCTTCGGCCGTCCGCCGCTATGAAGCTGCGGACCAAATTACCTTCCAGCTCCCAGGGAGAGAAACATGACCGTCAGAGTTGCCATCAACGGATTCGGCCGCATCGGCCGCAACATCCTGCGCGCCATCCATGAATCCGGCCGCAGGGACATCGACGTCGTCGCCGTCAACGATCTCGGGCCGGTCGAGACCAACGCGCACCTGCTGCGCTACGACAGCGTGCACGGCCGCTTCCCGCACGAGGTGAGCGTCGATGGCGACCAGATCACCGTCGGCAAGGAAAAATTCAAGGTCACCGCGATCAAGGATCCGACGCAGCTGCCCTGGAAGGAACTCGGTGTCGACATCGCCCTCGAATGTACCGGCATCTTCACCGCCCGTGACAAGGCCGCCGCGCACCTCACCGCCGGCGCCAAGCGCGTGCTGGTGTCCGCACCCGCCGACGGCGCTGATCTCACCGTCGTCTACGGCATCAACCACGACAAGCTGACCAAGGACCACATCGTCATCTCGAACGCGTCCTGCACCACCAACTGCCTGGCGCCGCTGGCCGCCGTGCTGCACGAGACGGTCGGCATCGAAAAGGGCATGATGACGACGATCCATTCCTACACCGGCGACCAGCCGACGCTGGACACCATGCACAAGGACCTCTACCGCGCCCGCGCCGCCGCGCTGTCGCAGATCCCGACCTCGACCGGTGCCGCCAAGGCGATCGGCCTCGTGCTGCCCGACCTCAAGGGCAAGCTCGACGGCATCTCGATCCGCGTGCCGACCCCGAACGTCTCGGTCGTCGACTTCAAGTTCATCGCCAAGCGCGCAACCACGGTGCAGGAAATCAACGAAGCGGTGATCGCCGCCTCCAACGGCAAGCTCAAGGGCATTCTCGGCGTCACCCATCACCCGAATGTCTCGATCGACTTCAACCACGATCCGCGTTCCTCGATCATGGCGCTCGACCAGACCAAGGTGATGGACGGCAACTTCGTTTCGGTGCTGTCCTGGTACGACAATGAATGGGGTTTCTCCAACCGCATGGGCGACACCGCGGTCGCCTTCGGCAAGACCATCGCCTGATCGAAGGTCCGTCTTCGCAAGACCCTGAAACGCCCGGCTTCGCCCGGGCGTTTTTCATTTGCCGGAGCCGCAACGGCTAGTCGCCCGAAAATCAGCGGCTTCGGCCAAAAAACCACCCTCCCGCCTTGCACTGGCCATGCCTTCGCCCCACTCTCCGTTGAATCGGGAAAGCACTACAGCGCCGCGCGTCCTCGGACGCGCAAAGGACGCTGTAACACTTTGACTTGGCGCATGACTCTTTCCGAAATCGATCCCGATTTCGGGGTCATGCGTCAGGATTTCGAGGGGCAAATCACGGATGGAGCATGCGATCTATCTCGTCACGCTGGTCGGCACAGCGCTTGTCGTCGCCGCCGCGTTTTCGAGCCTGATCGCCTTCCGCTTCGGCGCCCCCCTCCTGCTTCTGTTTCTCTGCATCGGGCTCGCCACCGGAACCGACGGCCTCGGCATCGAGTTCGACAATGCCCGCGTCGCCTATTTTGCCGGCTCACTGGCACTGGCCGTCATCCTGTTCGATTCCGGTTTCGGCACGCCGCTCAATGCCTTGCGGCAGGCGGCGGGGCCGGCGCTGTCGCTGGCGACCTTCGGCGTGCTGCTCACCACTGGCCTGTTCGGGGCCGCCGCCCACTATCTGCTCGACCTCAGCTGGCTGGAATCCTTCCTGCTCGGGGCTGCCGTCGCGTCCACCGATGCGGCTGCGGTGTTCTTCCTGCTGCGCGCCGGCGAGATCAATTTGCGCGAGCGCGTGCGCTCCACGCTTGAGGTGGAATCCGGCACCAACGATCCGATCGCCATCTTCCTCACCATCACGCTGGTCGAGATCATCGCCGCCCACGCCAATCCCGAAACCAACGTCCTGGTCACCAACCTGATGCTGGGCTTCCTCGTCAACATGGGTCTCGGCGCCGTTGTCGGCGTGCTCGGCGGCCTCGGCATCGTGCGCCTCGTCGACCGGCTCAATCTCGACCACGGCCTGCTGCCGATCTTCGTGCTGACGCTATCGCTGATGGTTTTCGCCGCCGCTGGCGCCATCGGCGGCTCGGGCTTCCTGGCGGTCTATCTTGCCGGGCTCATCGCCGGCAATTCCGACATCCGCGCCGTCACCATCCTCAAGCGCTTCCAGGATGGCATGTCGTGGCTGGCACAGATCATCATGTTCCTGATCCTCGGCCTGTTCGCGACGCCCTCGCAGTTCCCGGCGATCATGCTGCCGGCGATAGCGCTTGGCCTGTTCCTGATGTTCATCGCCAGGCCGATCGCGGTCTGGCTCTGCCTGATCCCGTTCCGCTTGCCCCGCCCTGAAGTCGCCTTTGTCTCCTGGGTCGGCCTGCGCGGCGCGGTTTCAATCCTGCTGGCCATCACCCCGCTGCTTGGCGGGCTGGAGAACGGCCGCACCATCTTCAATGCCGCCTTCATCATCGTGCTTGTGTCGCTGGTCATCCAGGGCTGGACGGTTGGCCCGCTGGCACGTCGCCTTGGCCTCATCGTGCCGGCGCGCCTCGGCCCCCTGGACAAGGTCGAGCTGGAATTGCCGGGCTCCGCCCACCACGAGCTGCTCGCCTATCGCGTCGCACACGGCAGCCCGGTGGCACGCGGCGAGCGCATTCCGCGCTGGGCGCGGCCCTCGCTGGTGCTGCGCGACGGCCGCTCGATGCGCTTCCAGGACATGGGCCGGCTCGCCGCCGGCGACCAAGTCTACATCTTCGTGCCGGACCGCTATCCGCGCCTGCTCGACAAGCTGTTTGCCAGCCGCGCCGTCGTCGATCCCGAGGACGCCGATTTCTTCGGCGCCTTCGCCGTCGACCCGGCACGCTCGGCCGCCGAACTGGAAGCCGCTTATGCGCCAGGCCTGAGCGAAGCGGAGCAGAAGCAGACCGTCGGCGCGCTGGTCACCGCGCGGCTCGGCGGCCATGCCGAATATGCCGACCGTGTGCTGATCGGTCCGATCGAGCTGATCGTCAGGGATGTCGATGATAAGGGCAGGATCACCGGGCTGGGCCTCTCCTTCGAGCCCACCGCGCCGGTGGCGCGAGTGCCGGTCTTCCTCAGTGCCGGCGAGATCGTCGACCGCCTCGCCGCCTTCATCCGCGATTGGCGCAGACCGGTGGTACCGCAGGTGGCGGCAAAGACAGACGACGCCCCTGAGCCGCCGGTCGAAAAGGCAGCGACGGGAAGCTGACTGCGGCGCTCGTTTGCGTCTCCCTCATCTACGTCGGCGCTGTCTTCACGGACTGTGTGCCCGCCCGCCTCAAAATTTCGTCCCGAACCCAGCCCAAGCCTTGCATCGTAGCCGATGCGGGGTATGGTCCCGGCGATTTTTCGAGGAAAGGGATCGGCATGGCTGCCTTCAGGACACTGGACGACATCGGCAACATCAGCGGCAAGCGCGTGCTGGTGCGCGTCGACCTCAACGTTCCCGTCGCTGACGGCAAGGTCACCGACGCCACCCGCATCGAGCGCATCGCGCCGACCATCGCCGAGCTCACAGGCAAGGGCGCCAAGGTCATCCTGCTCGCCCATTTTGGTCGCCCCAAGGATGGCCCCTCTCCCGAATTCTCGCTGGAGCCGATCGCGAAAGCGACGGCAGGGGTGCTCGGCCGTCCCGTCGGCTTTGCCTCGGACTGCGTCGGCGACACGGCGGGAACCGCGGTCGCCGCCATGAACAAGGGGGACGTGCTGCTGCTCGAAAACACCCGCTTCTACAAGGCCGAGGAGAAGAACGATCCGGCCTTCACCGAGCGGCTCGCCGCCAATGGCGACATCTTCGTCAACGACGCCTTTTCGGCGGCGCACCGCGCCCACTCCTCGACGGAGGGGCTGGCACACCTGTTGCCGGCCTTCGCCGGCCGCACCATGCAGGCCGAGCTCGAAGCGCTGGAGAAGGGCCTGGGCAACCCGGTCCGTCCGGTCGTCGCCATCGTCGGCGGCGCCAAGGTCTCGACCAAGATCGACCTGTTGATGAACCTGGTGAAGAAGGTCGACGCGCTGGTCATCGGTGGCGGCATGGCCAACACCTTCCTCGCCGCGCGCGGCACCAATGTCGGCAAGTCGTTGTGCGAGCATGATTTGGCCGCGACCGCCAAGCAGATCATGATCGAGGCGGCCGAGGCCGGCTGCGCCATCATCCTGCCGGTCGACGGCGTCGTCGCCAAGGAATTCAAGGCGGGCGCGGCCTGCGAAACCGTCGCCATCTCGGAGGTGCCGGCCGACGGCATGATCCTCGATGTCGGCGAAAAGACCGTGACGGCCGTCGGCGAATGGATCGACCGCGCCGCGACGCTGGTCTGGAACGGCCCGCTCGGCGCCTTCGAGATCGCGCCCTTCGATCACGCCACGGTGGCCGCGGCCAAGCATGCCGCGGCGCGCACCAAGGCCGGCAAGCTGGTCTCCGTTGCCGGCGGCGGCGATACGGTGGCAGCGCTCAACCACGCCGGTGTCGCCGACGACTTCACCTATGTCTCGACCGCCGGCGGCGCGTTCCTGGAATGGATGGAAGGCAAGCCGCTGCCCGGCGTCGACGTGCTGAAGCGGTAGGCATTCCAGGAAAAACGGGCAATCCGATCAACTCGGCGAGAGCCGGAGAGGCGCCCGGGACTTTCAATCGATTCGAGCTTTCCGATGCCATTCCTTTGGCGGTAGACTTCCGTTAAGCGCGGAAGAACCCCTTTCAGGAGGAAGCACGATGAGCGAACGTCTCGAAGACATTGCCGCCGCGATGGTGGCGGGCGGCAAGGGCCTGCTGGCCGCCGATGAAAGCTCGGGCACGATCAAGAAGCGTTTCGACGTCATCGGCGTCGAATCGACCGCCGATAGCCGTCGCGACTACCGCGAGATGATGTTTCGAGCCAAGGACGCGATGACCAAGTATATTTCCGGCGTCATCCTCTACGACGAGACCATCCGCCAGAAGGCCGCCGACGGCACGCCGCTGGTCGACATCATCAAGGCTTCGGGCGCCATTCCCGGCATCAAGGTCGATGCGGGCGCCAAGCCGCTGGCCGGCTTTCCCGGCGACACCGTCACCGAGGGCCTCGATGGCCTGCGCGAGCGGCTTGCCGACTATTACAAGCTCGGCGCGCGCTTTGCCAAATGGCGCGCGGTGATCGACATCGATACCGGCAAGGGCGTGCCCTCGGCCAATTCGATCGCTGCGAACACCCATGCGCTCGCCCGCTATGCAGCGCTTTGCCAGGAAGCCGGCATCGTGCCGATCGTCGAGCCGGAAGTGCTGATGGACGGCGCCCACGACATCGACACCTGCTACGAGATATCGAAGGCGACGCTGATCAAGCTCTATGACGAACTGCATGCAGCCCGCGTCGTGCTCGAAGGCACCATCCTGAAGCCCAACATGGTCCTGTCGGGCAAGAAGTCAGGCACGGTGGACAGCCCTGAGGAAGTCGCCGAGAAGACCATAAAACTGTTCCGCCAGACGGTGCCCGCGGCGGTGCCGGGCATCGCCTTCCTTTCCGGCGGCCAGGAGGACGAGGAGGCGACCGCAAACCTCAGCGCGATCAACGCCATCGGTCCGCACCCGTGGAAGCTGACCTTCTCCTACGGCCGCGCGCTGCAGGCCGCCCCGCAGAAGGCCTGGAGCGGCAAGGCATCGAACGTCGCCGCCGGCCAGGCCGCCTTCACCCACCGCGCCCACATGAACCACCTTGCGGCGCTGGGTAAATGGAAAGCGAGCCTCGAACAGGCCGCCTGACCACATCTTTTTCGTCTTCCTTCAAACCCGGGCCGCCGCGCCCGGGTTTCGTTTGTGGCATGCCGGGCTTGGGACGGCGCGTCTCCGTCCTTATCTCCTCTGCGGCGATGTCGGTTTTCGCTCGTCCCGAACGTCCTTGGGATGCAGACAGGGAGAGATACATGCATCGCAACAAGGTCGTTTCACGCGAAGACTGGTTCCAGGCGCACAAGGCGCATCTGGCACGCGAGAAGGAACTGACGCGGCTGCGCGAGCGCCTCGCGGCCGAGCGGCGCGAGCTGCCGTGGCTGAAGATCAGGAAGGACTATGTTTTCGAGACCGGGCAAGGACCGAAGAAACTGGCCGACCTGTTTGGTGCCAACAGCCAGCTGATCGTCTACCACTTCATGTTCGGGCCGGGCTGCTCCCATCATTGCGAGGGCTGCTCCTTCCTTGCCGATCATATCGACGGCGCCAATCAGCACCTCAAGCACCACGACGTGTCGCTGGTCGTGATCTCGCGCGCGCCGCTGGCCGAGCTTGTGCCCTACAAGCAGCGCATGGGTTGGAAGTTCGACTGGGTGTCGTCCTATGCGTCGGATTTCAACTTCGACATGCAGGTCTCTTTCACCGACAGGCAGATCGCCGCCGGTGAAACCACCTACAATTTCGAGACCCGTCCCCGCACCTCGAAGGAACTCCCCGGCACCAGTGTTTTCTACAAGGACGAGAACGGCGACATCTTCCTCACTTTCACGTCGCGCGCCCGCGGCGGCGAGGCGCAGATCGGCGCTTACGACTATCTCGACATGACGCCGAAGGGCCGCAACGAGAACGGTCCCTATCACGGCCTGATGGACTGGGTGCGGCTGCATGACGAATATCAGGACGACCAGGCCGGCAAGTCCAACTGCTGCGACTGAAGGCGTTCACCTCGGCCCGAACATGCGCTAAGCCTTCCTGATCATTTCACGGTATCGCCATGCGCTTCCCGGCCCTTCTCACCTGGCTCGCCTACCCCGCCTATGTCTGGCAGGGCTTGGGCGTGCGCCGTCGCACCACCCGCATGCTGCCGGCGCAGGGGCCGGTCATGCATGAAATATCAGGCGAAGCACCTGCGATCTCGCTGCTGGTGCTGGGTGACTCCTCCGCCGCCTCGGTCGGCATCGGCAATTCCGAGGACGGGCTTGCCGCGCAGCTCGCCGTGCTGATCTCGCAGCGCACCGGCCGCACTGTCCGCTGGCGCGCCGCCGGCTTCAATTCGGCGACATCGGGCCAGATCCGCGACCTTGTCCTGCCCAACCTGTCGGCCGATCCTTGGACGCACATCGTGCTGGCCATCGGCACCAACGACACCAAGAACTTCCACTCGGTGCCGCGCTTCAAGAGGAGTTCGGCGGGCTGCTCTACGGCCTGCGCGCCAAATGGCCGGAGGCGCGCGTGGTGTGGTCGCCGGTGTTGGAGTTCACGCGGGCACCGGCGATGCCGTCGCTGCTTGGCAAAATCCTGGAAGTCCGCGCCACGGAGATGAACCGAATGGGCGAGCGCCTGTGCCTGGAGCGCGGCGCGGTGCCCGCACCTCGCCTGCCGATCACCGATCCCGAGGCCGGCTTTGCCTCGGATGGCTTCCACGCCTCGGAGGCCGGCTACCGGGCTTGGGCCGAGCATCCTGTCGGCCCAGTGATCGCCGGCTGAACGCCAACCGGGTAGGCTCTGTCTTGGCCGCCCTATGTCAAATGCCCGAGCACGGCGGCCAGCGAGATCGCGGCCATGGCGAGCAGCGCCAGCTTCCAGAAATCAGCCCGTCGCTTGAGCCCGGGCCAGCCGAGCGGCTTGATCAGCTGGATGACCATGAAGCCTATAATGACAAGGGCGAGGAATTTCGTCATGCCGCCTTTGACCAGCAACGTGGCTGGCTGTCAAAGCGGATCGTCCGGTCTCCGGGAAAGAACCGGCGCCGCGATCCCGAACCGGGACCCCCCCCCCGCCTTGAGCACGCAGCGGCCTATTTCAGCGGCTTCAGCCCAGCCTCGATCGAAGCGCGCCTTGCTTCGAGGAATGGCGGCAGGGCCAGGCTTTCGCCCAGCGTCTCCAGCGGCTCATCGGCGGTGAAGCCCGGCCCATCGGTGGCGATCTCGAACAGGATGCCGTTCGGCTCTCGGAAATAGAGCGAGCGGAAGTAATAGCGCTCGACCTCGCCGCTCGACGGCAGGCGGAATTCGGCCAGGCGCGCCGTCCACTGATGCAGCGTCTCCTGGTCCGGCGCCCTGAACGCAACGTGATGGACCGCACCGGCACCTTGCCTTGCCGGCGCGACACCTGGCTGCACCAGGACATGCAGCTCCGCCGCCGGCCCACCCTCGCCCATTTCAAAGACGTGAACCTGGCCTTCCGGCGACGCATACTCCCGCGCCTTGCGCATATTCATGACCCCAGTCACCACCGCCTCGGTGTTGGTGACGTCGGGGACACTGATGACGATCGGCCCGAGCCCGCGGATCTGGTGCTCGGCCGGAACCGGACTTTGCGCCCAGGGATGGCTGTCGCCCTTGCCGCCATCGCTGACCAGCCGCAGGCGCTGACCCTCGGGGTCTTCGAAATCCAGGCTGGCATAGCCGCCAATCTCGGCGATCTCTCCTGTCGCGATCGTCTCGTCGGTCAGGCGCTGTTTCCACCAGGCAAGGCTTTCCCGGCTGCCGACCCTGAGGCTGGTCCGCACGATGCTGTGCGTCCCGCGCCGCTCGCTCCCGACCGGCCAGTCGAAGAAGGTGAGGTCGGTGCCCGGCGTAGCCTCGCCGTCGGCGTAAAAAAGGTGGTAGGCCGAGGTGTCGTCTTGGTTCACCGTCTTCTTGACCAGCCGCAACCCCAGCACCTTCGTGTAGAAGTGAAGATTGCCGGGCGCGTTGGCCGTGATGGCGGTGAGATGGTGGATCCCTGTCAGTTGCAGGCTCATGGGGGGTCTCCCTGTTTTTTGGGGGAATTTTCTCCTTCCATATCGGAACGGCAGCCATGACGCTGAAGGCCTTGCACTCCGACAGTCCGTCGCCGCTGATTGAACAATGGCAGACTGATTTGCTCCTACTCAGTGAACAATCGACTGTCCGTAAGCTGGTCGGAGGCCGTGGTCCAAGGATCGCTCTCCGACGAGCCGCGCCCGTGCGCGCTATTGTCGTGCGCCCTGCCATCCTCCTGACAGACTGCTGTCAGGAGGGGTATGCGATACTGCCTCCAGTCAGAGAGAGGAGAATAGCCATGAACGGGTTTACCATTCTTCGCGGCGTGCAGCACTATGTCGGCAAGGTGCGGACCATGCGCAACGAAATCCGCACCCAGCGCTTCATGAATTCGCTGCCGGCGGACATCCGCAAGGATATCGGCTGGCCGGACATGTATGCCGACCGTCGCCATCGCGGCAATTGAGACAAGATTTTCGAGACAGCGTGTTGGACATGGGCGCGTCGATGCCCAGATATCAATGCACGTTTGCCCGAAAGTGGCTCGGTTTTGAGGCTGCGACATGCATGAAAACAAAGTCCGGCGCTAAAGGGATGGAGCGAGCTTATGCCTGATCGGAAGACAATCGGCTTTCTGTTCATCGAAGGCTTCGCCGACTGGGAATATGGCTTGCTGGCGGCATCGGCGGTGGAATGGTTCGGCGCCCGCGCCGTCTCGCTGACGCCTGAAGGCAAGCCGGTGACCGGAATCAGTGGCTTTCGGCTTACGCCCGACCGCTCGGCGGGCGTCGATGAGAATGCAGATCTCGATGCCGTCGCCGTGATCGGTTCCGATCAGTGGGCGGGCAAGGCACCGCCGGATGTCGCAGGACTGCTTACGGCCGTCGCGTCCCGCGACGGTGTCGTCGGCGGCATCTGCGCCGGGACGCTTGCGCTGGCCCGGGCCGGCCTGTTCGAGAAGGCCAAGCATACCAGCAATGGCCGCGACTGGATCAACCGCCACGAAGCCGGTTATGCCGGCGACATCAACTACCAGGACGTCACGCATGCCGTGGCCGACGGCAGGGTCGTGTCCGCGCCGGGTTCGGCGCCCGGCACCTTCGCCCTTGCCTTTTTGCAGACGCTCTACCCAGAAAAAGGCGGCGATCTCGCACAGATGCGGGGGCTGTTCGCCAGGGAGTATGCTGAAGCCTCCTGACAGTATGCTGTCAGGAGCTGCGTGCAATGGTGGGATAATGCGCATGGCCGGCCGAGAGGACGATCGATGAAAAGCTGGAACGACAGGCTGAACACGCCGGGCATAAATGGTGTGAAACCAACGCCGCGCACGATGGGAGACGTCGTCGAAGGCCAGCCGATGCTGGTGCCGACGGCGCGGCAGGTCGACGATTTCATCCGTTCCATTCCCCAAGGCGTCGAGATGGACGTGCGCGCATTGCGCACCGCGCTTGCCGTCGAACATGGCGCCGAAGTGACATGCCCGGTCACCATAGGCTATCATCTGCGCACCGTTGCCGAAGCCGCCAGGGAGGACCTCGAACGCGGCATGACGCTGAGCGACATCGCCCCGTTCTGGCGTGTGCTCGATGCGAAGACGCCGACAACGAAAAAACTGTCCTTTGGCGCGGAGTTCGTTGCCGCGCAGCGCAAGCGCGAAGGGCTGAAACCTTAATGCATGTCATTTGGAAGTGGATCCGGTCCAGGAGCCACTGCATGCATGGAGCAATTCCGGTGTGGAACGGTTTTCCGTCCGGAATTGCATCAAGACAAAGAGTTGGAGCAGGTCGCCGTTTCCATGAAACGGTGAACCGCTCTAGGAAAAACACTGGGGAAGCAAACGATGCGCCGCGCCGACAGGCTCTTTCAGATCGTGCAGCATCTGCGTGGTGGCCGTCTGGTCACCGCCCAGAAGCTCGGCACGTGGCTCGAGGTTTCCGAGCGAACGATTTATCGCGACATAGCCGACCTGCAGTCGACCGGGGTGCCGATCGACGGCGAGGCTGGCGTTGGCTACATGATGAGGGAGGGTTTCGACCTTCCGCCGCTGATGTTCACGCGTGACGAGATCGTGGCGCTGGTTGCCGGTGCGCGCATGGTGCGCGCCTTCGGCGGCGCCGCCATGGCGCGTGCCGCCGACGAGGCGCTGGTCAAGATCGGCGCCGTGCTTCCCGATGCCGAGAAGGACCGCATTGCCCGCACCGAGATCCACACGCCGATGTGGGTGGTCAGCGACGCCGCCCGCGAGGCGATCGACCTGATCGAGCGCGCGGTGGAAAAGCGCCAGGTGCTGACCATCGACTATTCGGACGAGGCAGGGCGCGGCACCGCGCGCGACATCCGGCCGCTCGGCCTGTGGTTCTGGGGCAAGGTGTGGACGCTGGTCGCCTGGTGCGAGATGCGCGACGACTTCCGCGCCTTCCGCATCGACCGCATTGCCTCGGTGGTCATCGCCGGCCGCATCTTCAAGCCGGAGCGCGGCAAGCAGCTCGCCGACTTCTACCGCGCGGTGGAACGCAGCGAGGACTACGGCATGGCGCCGGATCGCGCGGCGCGAAACTGACAAAAAAGCCCGCTCGAAGCGGGCTTTCTGTCGTCACGTTGCGGGCGCTCATTCCTCGTCGTCGGAATGCTCGTCCTTCGACTTCAGTGCCGAGAGCTTGGCGAACACGGCGTTGGCGTCGAGTTCGGCGTCCTCGTCCTTCGGCTTCTCCGGGGCCGGCACCAGCCGCTCGGTCAGGGCCGCCGGCAGCAGCGTGTCGCCGACCGGCTGCGCCTGTTCGCGGCCACGCGAAGCGCGGTTGACTTCCATGTCGAGGTCGATCTGCGAGGCAAGGCCCAGCGTCACCGGGTCCATCGGCTGCAGGTTGGCGGAGTTCCAGTGCTTGCGTTCGCGGATCTGCTCGATCGTCGACTTGGTGGTGCCGACGAGGCGCGAAATCTGCGCGTCCTTGAGTTCGGGGTGGTTGCGCACCAGCCATAGGATGGCATTCGGCCGATCCTGGCGCTTCGACAGCGGCGTATAGCGCGGGCCTTTGCGCTTGGATTCGGGCACGCGAACCTTGGGGTCCGAAAGCTTCAGCCGATGGTTGGCATCCTTCTCGGCGCGCGCGATCTCGTCGCGGGTCAGCTGGCCGGTCATGATCGGGTCCATGCCCTTGATGCCTTGCGCCGATTCGCCATCGGCGATTGCCTTGACCTCGAGCGGATGCAGCCCACAGAACTGCGCGATCTGCTCGAAGGAGAGCGCGGTGTTGTCGACCAGCCAGACGGCGGTCGCCTTGGGCATCAGCAGCGTATTGGCCATTTTTAAAAATCCTTCTCGTTCGCCCGCGTTCCCGCGCGGGCGGTGGTTTAGAGCCACCAAAATGGGAAATTCGCGGCCTGTATAACCGTTCCCTGCCTGTTTCGCAACGTTTTTGGATACACTCGCCGGAAACCGCGAACTGGAGGCTAACGGAACGGCTCGGCGCCCTTGAGCAGCGCCACCGGCTGGCTCTGCTGGCGCGTTTCGGTCTTGGCGCCACCACGCCGTCACGCGGCAACCGCCTGCCAAAGTGTCATGCCGAAAACTGAGGTCAAGCCTGCCGCCGCCGATATCGCAAAACGGCTGGCCGGCCGCTTTCTCGGCCCCAAAAGACAAAACCCGCCGGACAGTGTCCAGCGGGTTCGGAACCGGAGACGGGTAACGTCTCGACGGCTCTACTTCCAGGCGTAGGCCCGGCCCTGTGGCCGGGTCACGCTTTGAAGTCAGATCGCCTGACGGGCGATCCGTTCGATGTCGCCACGGTTGATGCCGAGGTCGCTGAGCTGACGCGCGTTGAGGCGGTTCAGTTCACGCACGGTCTCATTGTACATACGCCAGTTACGGAAAGCGCGGATCGGGTTCATGGTAGTCCTCCAAATGGGGTGTTCGTTTCAATGATGCTCAAATAGTCATCATCGAGGGCGACTTGAATGGCTGATTTTGCATAGCAATGATGCAAATGCTGCATTGCACCATTAAGGTTCTGTTCATCTTGTAGGCAAGCGCGTGCCGCGCTGACTCAGGACGCAGAGATACCGTCAGGCCGGCATCACCGAATGTCGATACGCCCTAGTGCATGTCGCCCAAAAACGACCCCGGTTTTGGGAGAACGACATGCATAAAAACAAAGACCTAGCCAACGTCGAGCACGATCTTGCCGATATGCTCGCCCTCTTCCATCCGTTCGTGCGCGCGCCAGGCTTCGCTGAGCGGGAAGATCATGTCCATGACGGGAGCAACCTTGCGTGTGCCAAGCAGGGGCCACACCTGCGCTTCGAGCGCCGCCGCGATCGCCGCCTTGAATTCGACGGTGCGCGGCCGCAGCGTCGAACCCGTATGGGTCAGCCGCTTGACCATGATTTTCGAAAAATCGGCGCTGGCGATGGCGCCGGCCTGCACGGCGATCTGGACGATGCGGCCCTCGACCGCCGCGGCCTCGTAGTTCCGCTGGACATAATCGCCGCCGACCATGTCGAGGATGACATTGGCGCCCTTGCCATCCGTCGCCTCCTTGACCGCCATGACGAAATCCTCCTCGCGATAGTTGATCGCCCGGTCGGCGCCGAGCTTCAGACAGGCGTCGCACTTCTCCTTGCTGCCGGCAGTGGTGACGACATAGGCACCGAAGGCCGAGGCAAGCTGGATCGCCGTGGTGCCGATGCCGGACGAGCCGCCATGCACAAGCAGTGTCTCGCCCTTTTTCAGGCCGCCGCGTTCGAACACATTGTGCCAGACGGTGAAGTAATTCTCCGGCACCGCCGCCGCTTCGGTGTGGGTGAAGCCGGCCGGCAGCGGCAGCACACTGCCGGCATGGACCTTGACATATTCCGCGTAGCCGCCGCCCGGCGTCAGCGCACAGACCCGGTCGCCGATGCGCCAGCGCGATATCTCGTCGCCAAGGGCGGCGACTTCACCCGACGCCTCCAGGCCCGGCAGGTCCGATGCGCCGGGCGGCGGCGGATAGGCGCCCTTGCGCTGCTGCACGTCGGGCCGGTTGACGCCGGCGGCATGCACCTTGATCAGGATCTCGCCGGGACCGGGCTGCGGCACGTCGCGCATTTCCGGCTTCAGCACCCGTGGGCCGCCCGGCTCCGAAATCGCGATCGCCGTCATCCTTGCCGGAATTTTCTGTCCGCTCGCCATGAAGTTTCCCGTCTTTCCTCGCCGCATTCTTACCGGCTGTTTGCATCGACACCCCTGCCCTATGTATGCTCATTGCCAAATCAGGCAAATGGCCAATCTGGTGTGGCGGAGGAGGAGCAACTATGGCGATCTTCGACGACGAACCCAAGAAGAAGGCGCGCCCGCACGAGATCGGGCAGGATCTGGCGCTGCTGTCCGTCGGTGAACTGTCGGAACGGATCGGCATCCTGCGCGACGAGATCGCCAGGCTGGAGGCGGAGCTCAAAACCAAGGACAGCACCAAGTCGGCGGCCGAGGCACTGTTCCGCCGCGGATAATCCGTCAGCGGCACGGGCCGCCGCTGAAAAGCCCGAATGCGACTGTCTTCAGACCCTGTCACCCGTTCCAGTGTCCAGCCGGATCAAAAAATGCTTGCATCCTACAGACCGATCCTTTCCCTGCTTCGCGGCACCGCCTTCCTGCTGGCGGCATCGGGGCTGCACGGGCTGCTGCTGCCGCTGCGCGGCCAGGTGGAGGGCTTCTCGACCGCATCGCTCGGCTTGATGGGCACGGCCTGGGCAGGCGGCTTCGTCACCGGCTGCTTTTTCGCGCCGCGCATCGTGCGCCGTGCCGGACATGTGCGCGCCTTCGGCGCCTTTGCCGCCTCCGGTGCCATCGTGGCGCTGCTCACCGGTCTCATCATCGACGAATATGTCTGGATCCTGCTGCGCGCCTTCACCGGCTTCACCATGGCCGGCGCCTTCATGGTCATCGAGAGCTGGCTGAACGAGAAAGCCACCAACGAGAACCGCGGCACCGTCTTCGGCCTCTACATGATGGTCACCTATGCCTCGATCATGGGCGGACAGATGATCGTCGCCGGCGGCGACGTGAAGTCGGCGTCGCTGTTCATGATCACCGGCATCCTGTTCTGCCTGTCGCTGATCCCGACCGCGGTTTCGACGGCGTCGCACCCCAAGCCGCTGCAGGACGTCAAGCTCGACGTCAGGGGGCTCTACGCCAACTCGCCGGTCTCCGCGATCGCCTGTCTATTGATCGGCATCGCCAATGGCGCCTGGGGCACGCTCGGTGCCGTCTATGGCGCCCGCATCGGCATCTCCACGGCGGAGATCGCCTTGATGATGAGCCTCGTGGTCGTTGCCGGCGCCGCCATGCAGCTTCCCGCCGGACGCCTGTCCGACAAGACCGACCGCCGTTTCGTGCTGGCGGGTGCCGCCTTCGGCGCGGCGCTCGTTGCGCTCATGATCTTCCTGTTCGAACCGCGCTCCGGTGTCTTCGTCATCGTCTTCACAGCAGCCTACGGCGCCTTCGCCTATACGCTCTATTCGATCGCCGTCGCGCACGCCAACGACCACGCCCGGTCGGAGGACTTCGTCAAGGTATCGGGCGGGCTGCTGCTGCTCTACGGCTTCGGCACCATGATCGGGCCGTTGCTGGCAGCGGCCCTGATGGGCTGGATGCGTCCCGAGGGCCTGTTCCTGGCAACCGCCTTCGCGCATCTCTGCCTGGGCGGCTACACGCTGCTGCGCATCAGCCGCCGCGCCCCGGTGCCGATCGAAGGCCGTGACGCCTTCAAGACCCAGCCGGCCGACCGCTCCGTGACGCCGGAAGCACTGCGTCTTGACCCAAGAAGAAAAGCAGAAGCAAGCAGTTGAGATTCGAAAGACTTTGCCCCACAAATAAGCGATGATGTTTTCCGACGCCTTCATGGCGATCGCCGACCCCAATCGGCGCCACCTTCTGGAAGAACTTCGACGCGGCCCGAAGACCGTCAACGAGTTGGCAGCCGGGCTGCCGGTTTCACGCCCGGCCGTCTCACAGCATCTGAAAGTTTTGCTCGACGCCGGTCTGGTCCATGCCAAGGCCGAAGGCACGCGGCGTGTCTATACGGTAAGCAACGCCGGCTTCCTGAGGCTCAACATCTGGCTCGATCAATTTTGGGAAGCTTGATTTTTTGATGTGCTGGATGGCTTCTCATCTTTCTCAGCCGGTCGGCCATCCGCCGCCGCGCCGGATCGGCAAGCGCCTGGAACGTCAGGTCGAGCTGGGCGGGATCGTGGCGGTCAGCCGTTATTGTAGGGGAAGAGCTCGAAGTAGGGCTGCGCCTCCTCGATCACCCTGCTGAAGGCGGGGCGCTGCAGCAAGCGGTCGTGATAGCCTTTCACGGCCGGGTATTTGTCGCCGAACGGCTCGACCTTGTTGGCATAGAAGAGCGCCGGAGAGGCCGCGCAGTCGGCCATGGTGAAGGCATCGCCCATTGCCCAGGCCTTCGACTGCATCTCCTGCTCGACGATGGCGTAGGAATTGCGCAACTGGCCGCGCGCCTCTTCGACGCCGAACGGATCGGTCTTGTCCTGCGGCCGCAACCGGTCGCCGACGATCTTCTGCATCGGCTCCTGCACATAGAAATCATAGAAGCGATCGGCCTGGCGGATTGCCAGCGTCATGTCGATATCGGCGGGAACGAGCTCGACCGGCCCGGGATAGTGCGCGGCCAGATATTCGACGACGATTGTCGATTCCAGCACCGTGCGGTCGCGCGCATCGTCGCGCAGCGCCGGCATCTTGCCGGTCGGCGAAATCTTCAGGAAGGCCTCGCGCGAGTGGGCATCGCCGAGATCGACGATGACTGGCGTGAAGGGCGTGCTGTTCTCGTAAAGCGCGATCAGCGGCTTCCAGCAGAAAGAGGCCAGCGGATGGAAATGAAGCGTCAGGGACATTCTTTTCTCTTCTGTTTTGGCTTTTCTCGTCTGTTTCTGGTTCATCGGTGACCGGATGTTGCGTCAGGCCTGGTCCGTCAAGGCTCACCCGGGAAGTCTCAGTTGGATCGGATATGCGCGACAATGGCGTCGGCAATCGCCGGCCAGTCTTGCGGATGCAACTCGTGGCCGCCGCCTTCGACACGAAGCAGTTTAGCGCCGGCGACCGCCTTGGCCAGCGCCTCGCCATGCTCCACAGGAAAGATCGGATCCGTCGTGCCGTGGATGACCAGCAGCGGCGCCGTCATCTCGCGCAGGCGGCCGTTCCATTCGTCACTCCCCTTCAGCAGGAAGTGATTGGTGGCGCTCAGGAAACCACCGGAACGGTCATAATCGCGTTCGATAAAGTCTCTCATTCCGGCCTCGTCGAAGGGATGCGCCGTGCTGGCGATCGCCCTGGTATCCCGGACCATGAAATCGATCACCTGGCCGCGATCCGACCAGTCGACACCAGCGCCCTCGGCCGAATGCTCGGCGTAAGCATCGCTCATATGCGGCAGATGCGAGGTGTCCATGCCCATCGGCGAGCTGCTGATCACGATCAGCGACGCGACACGGGAGGGATGCCTGAGCGCCACGCGTTGCGCGATCATCCCGCCCATCGACATGCCGGCGACATGCGCTTTGCCGATGCCATGGCTGTCGAGGACACCGATCGCATCATCGGCCATGTCGTCGAATGTGTAGGGCGGCTCGCCGGGCGGATATTTGGTCGAGCGGCCGGCATCGCGATTGTCGTAGCGGATCACGTAGAGGCCGGCATCGGCGAGTTTCCGGCAAAGCGCCTCCGGCCACCAGAGCATCGAGGCCATCGCGCCCATGATCAGCAGCAGCGGAGGATTTTCAGGGTCACCGAAAGCTTCGGATATGATCTCCGGGCGATTGATCGTCGTCATCGTATGGCCTCCAATCTGATTGCATTTTGCAATCGGTTGCACGATAATAAAACTGATACGATAATGCAACCGGTTTTGTGGAGAGAATCGAATGAGCCTCGATCGCCGGTCCGGCTGTCCGATCAACCTGTCGCTGGAAGTGTTCGGCGACCGCTGGAGCCTGATCATCCTTCGCGACATGATTTTCGGCGGCAGGCGCCATTTTCGCGAATTGCTCAATGGATCGATGGAAGGCATCGCCTCCAACATCCTCGCCGACCGGCTGAAGCGCCTGATGGAATTGGGCATGCTGACCAAGGCCGACGACCCCTCGCACAAGCAGAAGGCGATCTACAGCCTGACCGAGATGGCCATCACGCTGGTGCCGATCCTTGCCCATCTCGGCGCCTGGGGTCGTGTCTGGCTGCCGACCAGCGAGGAATTGTCGATCCGCGCCGAGCTTCTGGAAAAGGGCGGACCGCCGATGTGGGAAAAATTCATGGACGAGTTGCGCCATGAGCACCTCGGCAAACCGGCCGTCCCGACGGCCGGGCCATCCGTGCGGGCGACCCTGCAAGCGGCCTATGAGGCCGTCGTCGCCAGCAAGGCGCACGCCGCCAGCCCGGCCGCGTGACCAACTATTTTCCCCGTTGAGAGGTCGCCTCTGCTACAAGAGGCGGAAAACGCACTTTACGGGATTGGACAGGCTGTTGGTTGAGAACTCCAGGGATACGGCGCGCGCGCGCGCCGATCTGCGCTTCAAGAAGCAGGAAGAAGCAGCGACCGTCCGCCAGAAGGCGATGGCGGAATATGTCGCCGAGAGCGACGCCCGCAAGGCCAAGACCGACAAGCTGCGCGCGCTGCGGCTCGCCAAGGAAGCCGAAGACCTTGCCAACGCGCCGGCAGTGCCCGCCAAGAAGCCCGCCCGCGCCAAGAAAAAGTAACGCACGACACCGCCGGCAGCTTCGACTTGGTCTGAACCGGGCCATCGTCGATCGCGTATCGATACCATCTAGCTGCACGGCGCTGTCCATCACACCGCTTCACGAGAAGCAATTTCAACCGAAAGCGGGATTGCTTCATCCGGCTGGCGGCCGAAAATTGACTCATTTCAAAACAGGAGACTGCAATGACCGCACTGTCGCTGGAAAAAGCCAATGAGATCATCGCCGCGGCCTTCGCCAAGGGCGCCGATCTCAAGCTCAAGCCGCTTGGCGTCTCGGTGCTCGATGCCGGTGGACATCTGGTCGCCTTCCAGCGCCAGGACGGCGCCTCGTTCCTGCGCCCGCAAATGTCGGCCGGCAAGGCCTATGGCGCGCTGGCCATCGGCATGGGTTCGCGCAAGGTCGAGGCCTTCGCCAAGGAGCGCCCGCATCTGGTGGCCGGCATCTCCGACGTGTCGGGCGGACGCGTGCTGCCGGTGGTCGGCGGCGTGCTGATCCGTGACAAGGCCGGTGCCATTATTGGCGCCGTCGGCATTTCCGGCGATACCTCGGACAATGACGAGGCGGCGGCCATCGCCGGCATCGAGGTAGCCGGCTTCACCGCCGACCCTGGCTGAGGCGCCGGCTCTAATTCAGGTTCCGGCTAATTCAGGTTGATATCCCGGCTGGCCGACCGCATCGACACCGCGAATCCGGCCAGCACATCGAACAGCGCGATGATCATCAGCGTGAAGAAGATGGAGTGCGCTGCGCCCTTCACCAGCAGGAACTCGACCAGGAAGGCGACGAAGACCAGCGTCGACAGGAGATGGTCCATGATCGAAGCGCTGGTGGTGCGCGCCGACTTCACCATTTCGAGGAACAGGAAGATCAGCCCGATCAGTATCATCAGGTCGCCGAGCGTCATCGAGAACACCCCGCCCGACATCATGCGGAACGAGAACACCTCGCTCGCCCACGGATCGTCACCGCCGCCGAAAATTCCGAGCAGTCCGAGATTGTAGAGAATGAAAGGCACGATCAAGAGCGGGACGGCACCGAACATCTGGCGTCTCCATATGGGGGCATCTTCTGTAGAATGCGCCGCAGGCACGCCGTCAAGATTTTTCGTGCAAAGCCGCAAACACGGTCGAAGACCGGATGCAACAACCCTGTCAGCAGGTTGTCGGGCTGACAGGGTTTCGGTTCTAGAGCATTTCACCGTTTCACGGAAACGGCGAACCGCTCTATCTCTTTGTTTTTACGCAATTCCGGACGGAAAACCGTGTCACACTTTTCCTGGAATTGCTCTAGCGCTTGATTTTCAATTTTGGCGCTTGAATTGACCGGCGCGAACGGCGGCGCCGATGACATTGAGGATGATGTTGCCTGCCGTCATCGACGTGATCTCGTTGATATCGCGTGCCGGCGCGATCTCGACGATGTCGACGCCGATCACTTCGCCCTTGGCGAACAGCCCCTTGATCAGGTCGATCGTCTGGCGATAGGTGACGCCACCCGGCGACGGTCCCTCCACCGCCGGCATAACGGCCGGATCGAGACCGTCGGCGTCGATCGTGAGGTAGTAACGGCCGCCCTCGGGAATGCGCTCGAGCAGGGCCGCCGTGCCGATATCCTGCCACTGGCCAGCGGTGATGATGTTGGAGCCGTAGGCGCGTGCCGCTTCGACTTCTTCCATTCGGGCGCTGCCCTGGCCGCGAATGCCGAGCTGGAAGATCGCGTCGATATGCGCCATTTCGGATGCCCGTCGGATCGGGCTGGAATAGCCTTCCTTGACGCCGTTGACATTGTCGCGCCAGTCGAGATGGGCATCGATCTGCACCAGCGTGATCGGCCCCTCGCCATCGAGCGCCCTGAAGATCGGGATCGGAATGCCGTGGTCGCCGCCGATGGTGATCGGCAGCGCGCCGGCGGCGCGTATCTTGCGGATCGCCGCTTCGGCTCTGGCGTAATGCCCGGTGGAATCGGACGCTTCGCCCGGCACGTCGCCGACATCGACCACCTTGACGTCCTGCCCGTCCAACAGGGTACCGCCAATGTCGAAATCATAGCGATCGAGCCCAAGGCTGATACGCTGCGAGGCACGCCGCACCGCGGTCGGCGCATTGGTCTGGTCGTTGATCGTCTCGTCGATCGTATAGGGCGCGCCGTAGGGCATGCCGATGATGGCGACATCGGCGCTCAGCGTGTCGAGGTCCTCGACCAGCGGAAAGTCCAGGAATGTCTGGAAGACGGTGCGCGGCGTGACGGTCAGTTTGGACATGGGGTCTCCTCTGTTGCCTCGCCTTCGTCATCATCCGCGGCTCGAGCGGTCGGGGTCTCGCGTGTTTCCAGCCACATGAAATGGTGGCGACGAAAGCGTTCAAACCTCGGTACAGCAAGGTCACTCCGGTGGGTATCGCCACCGACCGCCTTGCCTTTGGCATAGGTCATGCCGGCCCGGACGCCTGCAAACGCAAAAAGACCGGCCACTGGCCGGTCTTTTGGAACCAAAAACCTTGGGAAAAGCTGGTCTCAGCTTTCCTTGGGGGTCAGCACCTGGCGACCGCGATACATGCCGGTCTTCAGGTCGATGTGGTGCGGGCGGCGCATTTCGCCGGAATTCTTGTCCTCGACATAGGTCGGGGCCTTGAGGGCGTCGGCCGAGCGGCGCATGCCGCGCTTGGACGGAGAGGTTTTGCGTTTCGGAACGGCCATGGATATGCTCCACTACATGGTCAAAAGCCCCGCCCGCCCTCGTGAAAGGGCCATGTCGGGGCCTAAATCTGAGAAAGTCGGGTGCCTATACACGCCTGATGCTGTTTTGGCCAGCGCTGCCGTGAATTTTTTTGAGCAAGCCTACCGGAGACAACCGACATAGGCGCCGGAACGGCCGGCCCTGCGTTCGATCAGATTGGCAAGCCTTCTCAGGCCCGGTCCGGGCTTCGCCGGGTTGCGGGCGATCGGGTTTGGCAGTGTGACGGCCAGAAGTGCCGCCTGCCGTCTGGACAGCTGTTTTGCCGAAACGCCGAAATGGTGCTGCGCCGCAGCCTCGATGCCGTAGATGCCCGGCCCCCATTCGGCGATGTTGAGATAGATCTCCATGATGCGCCGTTTCGACATCACCGCGTCGAAGTAGACGGCCAGCGGCAGTTCGACGACCTTGCGCACCGAGCCTAGCGGCCGCGACCACAGGAAAAGGTTCTTCACCGTCTGCATGGTGATGGTCGAGGCACCGCGCGTCGCCTCGCCGGCCAGCGCGTCGTCGACGACGCCCCGGAGTTCGCCGAGATCGACGCCGCGGTGGAAGCAGAACTGCCCGTCCTCCGACATGATGACCGAATGGGCCAGCACCGGCGCAACATCGTCGATCGACACCCAGCGCCGGTCATAGCCGGAGAATGTCGTCAGGTCCTTCAGCATCAGCGTCGACACCGGATGCACGAAGGGTGGCAGGTAAAGAAAGGTCAGCACCACCGGGATAAGTGCCAGCACGGCGGCCACGACGATGCCGCGCCGGACCCAGCGCCTGAGACTGCGGCGGTTCACGCCGCGCGATCTCGGCGCCATGTCCAGCTTTTCGGTTTCATGATCGACGATCGGTTCCGCCAAGCCGCCCAACCCGTGCTTCTCCCTCCCCCGGCATAATGGCGCTTGCCTTCTTGCGCAACGTCTGAGTGTCGGCTACCGCTCCCGGCCATGACGAATGACGACGAAATGGCGTTCGAAATGGCGCTCATCAGGCGGGCGGCCGCCGTCGAGGTGCTGCTGCGGCGGCTGCTCGACGACCGTCCGCTTACGGGTGAGATCGCGCGGCCCGGCCGTCTGATGGCGGCGATGCGCCATGGCGTGCTGAACGGCGGCAAGCGCCTGCGTCCTTTCCTGGTGATGGAAAGCGCGGCGCTTTTTTCAGCCGATGGCGAAGCGGCGCTGCGCGTCGCCGCGGCACTTGAATGCGTCCACTGCTATTCGCTGATCCATGACGACCTGCCTGCGATGGACGACGACGATATGCGCCGTGGCCAGCCGACCGTGCACAGGGCCTTCGACGAGGCGACCGCGATCCTGGCTGGCGATGCCTTGCTGACACTGGCCTTCGACATCATTGCCGGCGAGGCAACCGTGCTGCCGGCCGAGCGGCGGGCTGCCCTTGTGCTGGCGCTCGCCCGCGCCGCCGGGGCCGGCGGCATGGTCGGCGGCCAGACGCTCGACCTCGAAGCCGAGCGCACGCCGCCGGACGAAGCCGGCATCATCCGGCTGCAGGCGATGAAGACCGGCGCGCTGATCCGCTTCGCCTGCGAGGCGGGCGCCATCATCGCCGGCGCTCCGGCCGAAGACCGCGAGCGGCTGGCCGAATTCGGCTCGGCCGTCGGCCTTGCCTTCCAGCTTGCCGATGACCTGCTCGACCTGACGGCCGACGCCAGCCAGATGGGCAAAGCCACCGGCAAGGACGCCGCCGCCGGCAAGGCAACGTTGGTGGCGCTGCACGGGACGAACTGGGCGCGCAGCCAGTTGCACGGGCTTGTCGAGCAGGCGCACGCATTGCTCGAACCCTATGGCGAGAACGCAGCCTTGCTGAAGGCCGCCGCCACATTCGTCGCGACGCGGAACAACTGACGGGCGGCCTCCAATATCGGGACCGCATGGCGAGAACCAACGGAGATCAGCGTAGATGTCATCCAATCTGTTCGATCTCGCCGGGCGCAGGGCGCTGGTAACCGGCTCCTCGCAAGGCATCGGGTTTGCTTTGGCCAAAGGGCTGCGCCAAGCCGGCGCCGTGGTGATCCTCAACGGCCGTGACGCGGAAAAGCTCGACGCCGCGGCAGCGCAGATCGGCGGAGCGGAAACGCTCGCCTTTGACGCCACCGACCACGGCGCGGTCCGTTCCGCGATCGACAGTTTCGAGCTGTCCGGCGGGCCGATCGACATATTGGTGAACAATGCCGGCATGCAGTTCCGCACGCCGCTCGAGGACTTTCCCGCCGACGCGTTCGAACGCCTGCTGCAGACCAATGTCGCCAGCGTCTTCCATGTCGGCCAGGCCGTCGCCCGGCACATGATCCGTCGCGGGCGCGGCAAGATCATCAACATCGCCAGCGTCCAGACGGCGCTTGCCCGCCCCGGCATCGCGCCCTACACGGCGACCAAAGGCGCGGTCGGCAATTTGACCAAGGGCATGGCGACGGACTGGGCTAGGTTCGGCCTGCAATGCAACGCCATCGCGCCCGGCTATTTCGACACGCCGCTGAATGCCGCGCTGGTCGCCGATCCGGCATTCACCGAATGGCTTGAAAAGCGCACGCCGGCCGGCCGCTGGGGCAAGGTCGAGGAGCTGGTCGGGGCCTGTGTCTTCCTCGCCTCCGATGCCTCGTCCTTTGTCAACGGCCATATCCTCTATGTCGATGGCGGCATCACGGCATCGATCTGATCTCGCTTCTCCGTTGTCGAGCAACTCGCCGGTCCGCGCGAACGAAATCTTAATGTAAATGAAGCGTAATCCCGACCATTAAAATAATGCGTATGTGTTGGGGTTGCGCATGCCGGAATATTCTTCCTTCATCCGATTGGTCCGGATTCGTTATCTTTCAGGATTGTTGGCCTTCGCGCTGGCTTCGGCCATCATCATTTTCGCGCTCAATCGCGTCAATTCCTTCCGCCATGAGGTCGATGCGCTGAGCGCCAATCTCGTGATCTTCACCCGCGACCTGCGCAACGCAACCAGCTTCTCCGAGACAACCAGCTCCGCCTGGCGGGCAGAAACGCGCGATGCCCTGACCACCGCGGCGCGTGGCCATTCGGAGCGCCTGACCGGCGAGATCGAAACGCTGAGCGCGCAGCTCGCCGCGATTCGGTCGCGCCTGTCCGCCGGGACCCTCAACGAGCTCGAAGCGGCCTCCGTCAACGGCGACCTGTTCTGGTCGCCGCGCGACATGGTGCGCAACTTCAACTTGATGTCGGTGGCGCAAAAGACCGACGAATGGAGTTCCCGCGAAATCCGCAACCAGAACGATCTGTTCGTCCAGCCCATGCTGGTCCGCGTGCGCACCGCCATGGATGAAGAGCGTCACCTGGCCGATGTCGCCAGCGACCGCTTGCTGCTCTGGGCGAGCGGGCTTTTGTTCGCGGTCCTGGCCGTCGTCGCCTTCTGGATCTTCCGGCCGATGGAACAGGCGATCCGCCGGGCCTTTGCCCAGTCGGCGGAATCCCTGTTCAAGGCCGAGGCCGCCGACCGCGCCAAGTCGGAATTCCTGGCCAATATGAGCCACGAGATCCGCACGCCGATGAACGGCGTGCTCGGCATGGCCGAACTCCTCGCCAAGACCGAACTGACCGCTCGCCAGAAGACCTTCACCGACGTCATCGTCAAATCGGGCAACGCGCTGCTCACCATCATCAACGACATTCTCGATTTCTCCAAGATCAATGCCGGTCAGTTGACGCTGGACCCCGCCCCCTTCCGCCTTGCCGAAGCGGTCGAGGACGTGGCGACGCTGGTATCGGCGCGCGTCGCCGAAAAGAACCTCGAGCTGATCGTGCGCGTCGACCCGCGCCTGCCGACCTATGTCGTCGGTGACGCCGGCCGGTTCCGGCAGATCGTCACCAACCTGGTCGGCAATGCGGTGAAGTTCACCGAGAAGGGCCATGTGCTGATCGATGTCGGCGGCGAGACCGTCAACGGCGTCGTCCAGCTCAAGCTGCGTGTCGAGGACACCGGCATCGGCATCCCGGCCGAGAAGCTGCAGAACGTGTTCGAGAAATTCGCCCAGGTCGACGGATCGTCGACCCGCCGCCACGAAGGCACCGGCCTCGGACTTGCCATCGCCGCCCGTCTCGTCGACCTGATGGCCGGCAAGATCGGCGTCGAGAGCGAGATCGGCCGCGGTTCGGTGTTCTGGTTCGCGGTGCCGCTGCCCCTTCACACTGCGCAGGCGCGCGACGAGATCGTGCCGGTGGACGTCACCGGCGCCCGCGTGCTGGTCATCGACGACAATCCGGTCAACCGCGAGATCCTGCTCGAACAGCTGAGGAGCTGGAGCTTCGACTGCGCCGCCGCCGAAAGCGGCGCGGTGGGACTGGCCTTCCTCGACCGTGCCTACCAGCTGGGTGCCGCCGTCGACTGCATCATCCTCGACTACCAGATGCCCGGCATGAACGGTGCCGACGTCGCGCGGGCCATTGCCGCCGACAGCCGGCTGTCGGCCATCCCTATCGTCATCCTGACCTCGGTCGACCAGGTCGATTTCGGCAAGATGATCATCGACTTCGGCATTGCCGCGCATCTGACCAAGCCGGCGCGCTCCGCGGTTCTGCTCGGCACCGTCATCTCGGTCATCCAGAAGGCCCGCTCCCAGGTCGGCAAGGCGCAATTCACGCGCGAGCCTGTCCAGCCTCAGCCCCAGCCGGCACCGCTTCCCTTCACCGTCATTCGTGGCCCCGCCTTGCCCGTGGTCCCGGCGCCGGAATCGACCGCCACGCCGAACGGGCCGATCGACATCCTCATTGCCGAGGACAATGACGTGAACCAGCTTGTGTTCGGCCAGATCCTCAACGGCCTGGGCCTGAGCTACCGCATCGCCGGCAATGGCCGCACGGCGGTCGAGATGTACCGGTCGCTGCGTCCCAGGCTGATCCTGATGGATGTCTCGATGCCCGAGATGAACGGCTACGAAGCGACCCGCGCCATCCGGGCGATCGAGACCTCTTCGGGCGGCCACATCCCGATCATCGGCGTCACCGCGCATGCGCTGAAGGGCGACCGGGACAAATGCATCGAGGCCGGCATGGACGACTATCTGCCCAAGCCGGTTTCACCCGATCGCCTCGGCGCCAAGATCGGCACATGGCTGAGTGAGACGGTGGTGGCCAAGACGGCCTGAGCACCCTGCATCGACGCCTTAGACGGCTGCGTCCACGTGAAAGCGGCGCATCCAGTCCAGGCTCGTCTCGTCGGAGAGCTTTGCGACGCCTGGCCGCACCGCCTCGGCGTCAGGCGCTTGAACGCCCAGGGCTTCGCAGATGGTTAGCAATGCCGCGGCCGGATCGGCGGAAAGGCGCTCATAGCCTATCCGCAATGGGGTGACGCCCTGTTTTGCGAACCATGTGTTCCAGGCCGCGTCATACGCTTCAAGCTCGGTGAGCTCGCCCTTGATCCGCTGGAAATCATACCGAGCTTGCCCGGGAACTCCGACCCTCTCGATCTCGGTTCCGTCGGGCGCGACATGCCAAAGGCCGGTCTGCTGCGCCTTGACCAGCGAGACAGCCTGCGCCAGCTTGTCCTCGCGCGACAGGTGTATGTAGAGGACATGGCCAAAGGCCTTTTCGAAACGCGCTGTGTCCGCCGCAAGCCCCGGAAAAATCCGGTTGAGGATCGCCGAAAGTTCATCCAGGTTTTCGCGCATCAGGCGCAGGCCGAAGATATCTGTCCCGCCCTTCCCTGCAGCGATTGCCGCATCGAGATAGGCAGTGTCGAATTCGAGTTCACCCATCGTCTCGCGGGCCGGCAGTTTCCACTCCTGCGCCCACTCCGTCACATCCTGCCGCCGGTAGAAGGAGTGAGGATCGCCTGATGCCCCGGTGGAGGCCAGCAGCTTGCACAGCAGAGTGCTGCCGGTTCTCGGCGTGCCGCAGATAATGTAGGCGTCGAACATGTGGCTGCCCCAGTCCTGTTTGAGGCAGGGCAAGCCCGGCCAATCGATCGCCGCCTATAGTCGAAATTGTTGCTGGATGCGACGGGCGCATTCCAGCGGCGTCAGCACGCTGGTGTCGACTTCGAGGTCGTAGCGTATTCCCTTGTGCACACGTCCATATTGCCAACGTGCCAGGCCGGGCAGCCGGTCGGCCCGCTGGGCTTCGCGGGCTTCCAGAACGTCCAGTGGCGCCATGACACCGACCCGATGGAGATCGAAGGCCGACAGCAGTTCGACATATTCCGATATTTCGCCGTTGCACAGCACGTCGTCGACGATGAGGTTGTTGCCTTGCCCGGCCATGGCGGCAACGGCATGGCGCATGCCGCGCAGGGTCCGCGCACCGATCGGTCCAGTCCTGATCACGACCGAAGGCTTGCCCTCCTGCCGGATGGTTTCATAGGAAAAGCCATCGGCATGGTCCTGCAAGGCATCGGGCAGCATCGCGATGAAACTGTCCATCTGGACATGCAGGAATGGTTCGGCAGTGATCTGCTGCAGCGCCCTGGCGATCGAGGATTTGCCGGCACTGCCGACGCCGTTGAGCAGAACGATCCTGGCTGGCAATTTCAACCGCCTCCTTCAGTCCTGTCGGCTATCGGTTGCGCACCACCACGCAGGCTCCGCCGACGCTCTGCAGTTTCTGGCAGATGACATTGGCATCGGCGCGGTCATTCACCCCGATCCTGACGGCATAGATGCCGCGCCGGCCGATCGGCGTGCGCACCCGGCTCACCACCGGATCATGGCCGCTGAGCAGGGCCGGGAAACGGCCTCTCACCCGCAGCCACTGGCCGATCGCCGCGCTGCGGCGGAAATTGCCCGCCACCTGGACGCCCCACGGCTTGACGTTGATCGAGGCCATCGCCACGGTCCTCGACATGATCACCGGCAGCTTGCGGCAGGCGGCGGCAAAATCCGTCTTTGCGTCGAGAGGCGCGATCTTGCCGGCATAGGCGCGGTCGGTGAACTTGTCGACCGGCTCGCCCATGACGTCGAAGACATAGCTCTCGGTCTCCATCGGCAGGAAGCCGCCTGAACCCAGCCAGCGCGACACCCGGCTTTCGCCGGCATTGTAGGCGGCCGCCGCCAGGCCGAGATTGCCGTAGCTGACTTTCATTTCGGCCAGGTACTTCGCCGACGCCGGGATCGCCTGGTTGATGTCGAAGGAATTGGCGAGCCCGCGCATCTTGGCGGTGCCCGGCATGAACTGGGCGATGCCTTCGGCGCCGACGGGGCTGACCGCGTTGGGATCGAACCTGCTTTCCTTCCAGATCAGCCGGGCGAAGAAATCCCGGGGCAGCCCGTTCTGGTCGGCATGGGCCTGGATCAGGTTGCAGACCTTGTCGATCAGCCTTTGCTTGGCCGATTGCGGCGGGTCGGCCTGAACCAGCGTCGACCAGGCCAGCCCGCACAGGGAAATCAGCGCCACCCAGAGGAAACGCTGCATTGCCCTACTCTGCCGCGGCCTTGCCGCCGCGACCGAACCTCTGCTCGATATAGTCGGCGACCATTTTCTCGAAATCCGATGCGATCGACGGCCCCCGCAGCGTCGCCGCCTTCTTGCCGTCGACGAAGACGGGAGCCGTCGGCGTTTCACCGGTGCCGGGCAGCGATATGCCGATATCGGCATGCTTGGATTCACCCGGACCGTTGACGATGCAGCCCATCACCGCGACCTTGAGGTTCTCGACACCGGGATATTTTTCACGCCACACCGGCATGTTCTTGCGCAGGTCCGCCTGGATGTTCTGGGCGAGTTCCTGGAACACGGTGGAGGTGGTCCGGCCGCAGCCGGGGCAAGCGGCGACGATCGGCACGAACTGCCGGAAGCCCATGGTCTGCAGCAACTCCTGCGACACCTGCACCTCACGCGTGCGGTCGCCATTCGGCTCCGGTGTCAGCGAGATGCGGATGGTGTCGCCGATGCCTTGCTGCAAGAGGATGCCCATCGCGGCGGACGAGGCGACGATGCCTTTCGAACCCATGCCGGCTTCGGTCAGGCCGAGGTGCAGCGCGTGGTTGGAGCGGGTGGCAAGTTCGGTATAGACCGCGATCAGGTCCTGCACGCCGCTGACCTTGGCCGACAGGATGATCTTCTCGCGCCCGAGGCCGATCTCTTCGGCCATCTCGGCCGACAGGATCGCCGACTGCACGATCGCCTCGCGGGTGACTTCCTGCGCGGTCAGCGGAAAACCCTTGTCCTGGTTGTCGTCCATCAGCTGGGTCAAAAGCTCCTGGTCGAGCGAGCCCCAATTGACGCCGATGCGCACCGGCTTGTCGTGTTTGATCGCCATTTCGACGATGTCAGTGAACTGCCGGTCCTTCTTGTCCTTAAAGCCGACATTGCCCGGATTGATGCGGTATTTGGCCAGCGCCTCGGCGCAGGCCGGATGGTCGGCCAGGAGCTTGTGGCCGATATAGTGGAAGTCGCCGACCAGCGGCACGTTGATGCCAAGCCGCAGCAAGCGCTCGTGAATACGCGGCACGGCGGCCGCGCTCTCGTCCCGGTCGACGGTGATGCGCACGATCTCGGAGCCGGCGCGGTGCAGTGCCGCGACCTGCGCGACCGTCTGGTCGATGTCGGCTGTATCGGTGTTGGTCATCGACTGCACGACGACCGGCGCGCCGCCGCCGACGACCACGCCGCCGACATCGACGCCGACCGAGGTGCGGCGAGGGAAGGGAAAGGAAAAATATCCGGTCATGCCGGCAGCCTTTTGTCTCTGAAGCCCCATGCGTCCACTTGGACACACGAACGCTCCCCGGGGCCGATACGCTGAAGTTCGGGCATGAGGTGGATGAGCAAAGATGGCTTGTCAATGGCGACAGGTCGCCACTGGCAGCAATTGATCCCCGCCGGGGACCTGAAACGGTCCACGACCCCGGGGTCAAAAAGTGAGACCGGTAGAGATATTAGCTGCGGCTCATGGTGGAGCGGTGAAAACCAAAACTCAAACCGGCGGCGCTTGCCGCCGGCAAGGAAAACCGCAACTAACGAGCGGCTATATCAGGTGAGCGTCAATGCGTGGTCGCCCTCAGTTTTTCAATCTCGTCCTTGAGTGCCAGCTTGCGTCGCTTGAGATTCACGATTTCGAGGTCGTCCACCGACGGGTGGTTCATCGCGTCATCGATCTCGCGTTCGATGTCGCCGTGTTTCCGCTGCAACTCATCAAGATGGGATGCAAGAGACATGATTGGTTCTCCCTTTCATGGTTTCCTCGATTGCAGCCGTCAAAGGCACGTCCACCGCAGGTCGCTTCTGTGACGGCACAATGACACTGTGCCACCTTCCGGCTGGGATGTCGAATGCTGCGTGGTAGCATTCCACGACAATGTGAAATGTGATATGGCCTGCGCGCCGGTGGCAGAAATTGCCGCCCCCGCCCAATCAGGCCCAGTTTTGGGCGCCGCAGACGTGCAGACGGTAGAGAATGTCCGATCAGGAACAGGCCGATATTCGCCTCGAATTTTCCCGGCTGAAGCAGGAACACGCCGATTTCGACGCGGCGATCAACGCGATGATCGCCATGGGTTGCGATCCGCTGCAAATCCAGCGCATGAAGAAGAAGAAACTGGTCCTCAAGGATCGGCTGATGGCGTTGGAAGACAAGATCATCCCCGACATCATCGCTTGAGCCGCGGGCACCAGGCGTCCTCCATCATGCTTCGCCTATCCGGCGATCGATAGCCTGGCGGCGCGCTCGCGCAGCAGGCCGATGAGGCTGGCGGTCCGCTCATCGGTGGTATCGATGGGAACCACCAGGCACATCGTCGCCTCGACCTTGCCCGGCGATGAAAAGACCGGCACGGCAAGGCATTTCGTATAGGCATCGACCAGCCCCGAAGTGACGCAGTAGCCGGTGACCCGCGCCTTGGCGATGTCGGCGACGAAATCGTCGAGCTTGAGCTTGCGCCCGTCGGGCAGTACGAGATCGTCGTCCGACACCATGGCTTCGATCGCGGCCCTGTCCAGCCCCGCCAGCAGCAGCCGCCCCGAAGCGGTCCACGGCAGCGGTATCTGCAGGCCAGTCGCCGAACTGATGCGGAACGGCCTGGTGCCAGGGCTCGCGTGGACGATGGTGTAGCGGCCACTTTGCAGCATGCACAGTTCCGAGGTCTCGCCGGTCTCGCGCGACAGATTGTCGACCTCCTGGCGCCCGCGCCGCATCAGATCGTTACCGCGCACATAATCCATCCCGTAGAGGTAGAGCTTCTTGCCGAAATAGACGCGGTTGCCGTCGCCTTCCATTTCCAGCAGGCCGGCGTCGACCAGCGACCGCACCAGCGTGTAGGTCGTCGACCGCGGTGCGTTCACCCCCTTGGCAAGGTCGCCGATGCCGATGGCGCGCTGCGTCGTATGAAGAAACTCCAGGATTTCGAGCACCCGGTTGAGACCCTTTTCCCGAGAGCCCGAGATCTTCTCGCCGGCTGAAACCGCCAGGGCATTGCCATCTTGCATTGTCGATTCCTGATGTTAGTATCTGTCTTGTACAGGATACATACGTCTCTTGTAAGAGACAATCGCTGTGAAAACAATGACGTGTCTTGCCTGTGCATAGGGGAACACAACACGAAAGGAGGTCGCCGTGAACGACACATCCGGAAGACGTGATTTTCTGAAATTGGGAATGGCGGGACTGGCGACGGCCGGCGTTTTGGCAACCGTCGATGCCCAGAAGGCCGCCGCCCAGGCAGCGTCCGACAGCTTGCTGCGCACCGTGCTCGATCGCGGCAAGCTCATCGTCGGCACCGGCAGCACCAACGCGCCCTGGCATTTCGAGAACGATGCCGGCGAGCTGGTCGGCATGGACATCACCATGGGGCGCATCCTGGCCAAGGGCCTTTTCGACGATCCGACCAAGGTCGAGTTCGTCATGCAGGATCCGGCGCAGCGCATTCCCAACGTCACCACCAACAAGGTCGACATCACCATCCAGTTCATGACGATGACGGCGCAGCGCTCGCAGCTGATCAACTTCACCAGGCCGTATTACGTCGAAGGCGTCGCCTTGCTGACGCTTCCCAACGCCGAGAACAAGACCTTCGACAAATTGCTTGCCGGCGGTTCGGCGACGCGCATCTCGATCCTGCAGAACGTCGATGCGGAAACCTCGGTCCATTATGCCTTGCCGCAGGCGCAGGTGATGCAGATCGACACCCAGGCCAACGTGCTGCAAGCCTTGGAATCCAAGCGTGTCGATGCGGCCGCGGTCGATCTCTCCACGGTGCGCTGGCTCGCCTCGCGCAATCCCGACAAATATTTCGATGCCGGCAAAAGCTGGTACTCGATGCTCTATGGCGCGGCCCTGCGGCAAGGCGATCTCGACTGGCTGACCTTCGTCGACCAGACCTTCACCATCGCCATGTTCGGCCATGAATCAGCGCTCTACGACGCTGCCTTCAAGGACTATTTCGGCCAGGAGCCGCCGGCGCGCCACCCCGGCTTCCCGGTCATCTGACCCAGCAGGCGGAGGGGCGGCATTCGCCCTTCCGCTTTTCTTCCGACGCCCTTCACACCGAGGCGGAAGCATGGGCTATGCCCTCAATTTCAACCTGATCTGGCGGCATTTCGACAAGCTGTGGGGCGGACTGCTGCTCAGCCTCGAGCTTGCCGTGATCTCGATCGCCATCGGCGTCGTCATCGGGCTGGTGCTCGCGGTCTGGTATGTCTCGGCCGGACGCGTGGTGCGGGCGGTGATCGCCGCCTATGTCGAATTCATCCGCAACGTACCGCTGATCCTGCTGGTCTATCTCGTCTTCTACGGCCTGCCGACCGTGGTCGACCTCGCCTACAGCGCGCCGACCTCGTTCGTGCTGACGCTGTCGGTCTATAGCGGCGCCTATCTGGTCGAGGTGTTTCGCTCGGGCCTCGAAGCCGTCCCGCGCGGCCAGCTCGATGCCGGCAAGGCGATCGGGCTGACACCGTGGCAGAGGCTGCTGCATGTGCGCCTGCCGACCATGCTGCGCATCACGCTGCCGGCGCTGTCCAACACCTTCATATCGCTGTTCAAGGACACCTCGATCGCCTCGGTCATCTCGGTGCCGGAGCTCACCTACGGCGCCCAGTGGATCAACTTCAACACCTTCCGCATCGTCGAGGTCTATCTGGTCACCACGGCCATGTATCTGGTCACCGGCTATGCCCTGCTTTTCGCGCTCAGGCTCGTCGAGCGCCGGTTCAGGGCGGCGCGCTGACATGCTTGGCCAGATTTTCTACGCCTTGCCGTTCCTCGCCGAAGGCTTCGCCGTGACCTTGTGGGTGTCGCTGCTGGTCGTCGTCCTGTCGCTCATCGCCGGTATCCTGCTGGGTGTCGGCCTGGTCTATGGCCCCACTCCGTTGCGCTGGGCGGTGCGCATCTTCTCGGACACCATCCGCGGCATCCCGATCCTGGTGCTGATGTTCTTCGTCTATTACGGCCTGCCGGCGATCGGGCTTCATCTGCCATCATTCTGGGCCGCCGTGTTCGCGCTCACCTTGTTCAAGACGGCGCAAGTGGTGGAATATGTGCGCGGCGCCGTCGGCTCCATCCCCCAGGGCCAGTCCGAAGCGGCGATGGCGATCGGGCTGACCTTCCGCCAGCGACTGGCCTACGTCATCTTCCCGCAGGCCTTCCGGCGCTTCCTGCCGCCGTGGATCAACGGCGTCACCGACGCGGTCAAGGGCAGCGCGCTGGTGTCGCTGCTCGGCATCACCGACCTGATGCAGGCCATCAACCAGGTCATCGGCCGCACCTATGAGGCAATGCCGCTCTATATACTGGGCGCGCTCATCTACTTCGCGGTCAACTACGCGCTCTCGCTCGCCAGCCGGCGGCTCGAACGGCGCTTCTCCTTCATCCGGGAATAGCACGATGTCCGAAGCCTCAACCGCCAGCCCCGCGCTGCTCGACGTGCGCGATGTCTCCAAGGCCTTCGGCGCCGTCGAGGTGTTGCGTTCCGTCAGCCTTGAGGTCAAGCGCGGCGAGGTGGTCACCGTCATCGGCCCCTCCGGCAGCGGCAAGACCACGCTGCTGCGCTGCGTCAACTTCCTGGAGAGCTACGACAGCGGCTCGATCCGCATCGACGGCAAGGAGGTCGGCTACCGCGAGGCCGCAACGCGCCAGCGCCGCAGCGAACGCGACTTGGCCAGTATGCGCGCCGAGACCGGCATGGTGTTCCAGAGCTTCAACCTGTTTCCGCATTTGACGGCGGCCGGCAATATCATGCTCGGGCTCACCAAGGTGCGGGGAAAGAGCGAGGCCGAGGCGCGCCAGGCGGCCGAACACTGGCTCGGCCGCGTTGGTTTGGCCCACAAGGCCGACAGCCTGCCGGCCGAGCTCTCCGGCGGCCAGCAGCAGCGCGTCGGCATCGCGCGCGCCGTGGCCATGGAGCCGAAGATCCTGCTGCTTGACGAGATCACCTCCGCGCTCGACCCCGAACTGGTCGGCGAGGTGCTGGCCGTGGTGCGCAGCCTCGCCGAGGATGGCATGACCATGCTGATGGTGACGCACGAAATGGCCTTTGCCCGCGACGCATCGAGCCGCATCGTCTTCATGGCCGATGGTGGCGTCAGCGCTGTTGGTCCGCCCAAGGAAATCCTCGCGGCGGAGACCAGCAACGAGCGCCTCCGCACCTTCCTGGCGCGCTTCCGCGCCTCGCATTTCTGACACCGGACGGCCGACACCGCCCATTTTTTGAATATCGGATGGCTGAAGCCATCCAAGGGAGCCTTCTTCCATGACGCCTTACATCCGGCTCGCCGAACTCGGCCTGAAGCTGCCCGAGCCGCCGACGCCCATTGCCAACTTCGTCACCCATGCAGAGAGCGGCCGGCTGATCTTCCTCTCCGGCCAGGGACCGCTGCGCGCCGACGGCACGCTTTGCACCGGCAAGGTCGGCGAGGACGTGACGGTCGAGCAGGCGTATGAGCATGCACGTCTCACCGGGCTCAACCTGCTCGCCGTCATGCATGCCGCCGCCGGCGACCTCGGCCGCATCGTGCGCGTCGTCAAGCTGCTCGGCTTCGTCAACGCGACCCCGACCTTCAGCGACCATCCGAAGGTGGTCAACGGCTGCTCGGACCTGTTCGCCGATGTCTTCGACAAGATCGGCGGCCATGCGCGGTCGGCGATCGGCGTCGGCTCGCTGCCTGGAAACATCACTGTCGAAATCGAGGCGGTCGTCGAGATCGCCGCAGCCTGATTTGTCACTCACGGGACCTGCTGACATGAAAACCTATTCCGACACCGGCTCCAACACCACCATCCGCGAACGGCTGGGCTTGCGGCCGATCATCAACGTCTCCGGCACAATGACCGCGCTGGGCGCATCGATCATCGTTCCCGAAGCGATCAGCGCCATGGCCGAAATGGCTTCGCAATGGGTGGAGATGGACGATCTGCAGCGTGCCGCGAGCACGGTCGTCGCGCGCCTCACCGGCGGCGAGGCCGGCTTCATCACCGCCTGCTGCGCCAGCGGCATCACCATGGCGATCGCCGGCGCCATGACGGGCACCAGCCTTCTCGCCATCGAGCGCCTGCCTGACGACACCGGCGACCTCAAGTCGGAGGTCGTTATCCAGCTCGGCCACATCGTCAATTACGGCGCGCCGATCGACCAGTCGGTCCGCGTCGCCGGCGCCAAAGTGATCCCTGCCGGCACGGTCAGCGTCACGCAGCACTATCACGTGCGCGAAGCGATCAACGAGCGCACGGCGGCTGCCCTCTACGTAGTCGCCCACCACACCGTGCAGTACGGCATGCTGTCGCTGGAGGAATTCTGCGATATCTGCCACGCCAAGGGCGTGCCGGTGATTGTCGATGCCGCTTCCGAATATGATCTGCGCGGCTTCCTGGCGCGCGGCGCCGACGTCGTCATCTACAGCGGCCACAAATTCCTCTCAGGCCCGACCAGCGGCATCGTCACCGGACGCAAGGACCTGGTGCGATCAGCCTATCTGCAGAACCGAGGCGTCGCGCGCGCCATGAAGGTCGGCAAGGAGAGCATCGCCGGCACCATGGCGGCGCTGGAAGCCTGGGAAAAGCGCGACCACGCCGGCATCCGCCGCCGCGAGGAGGCTGCGCTCAATCTTTGGAAAGACGCGTTGCAGGGACTGCCGGGCATCTTTGCCAATATCATCCCCGATCCGACAGCCAATCCGCTCGACCGGCTGCAGATCTCCGTCTCGCCGGAGAGCCGGTTCAGTGCCGCCGGTCTCGCCTCGGCGCTCGCGGCAGGCTCGCCGCCGATCATCGTGCGCAATCACGAGGTCGAGCGCGGCCATTTCTTCCTCGACCCCTGCAACCTCCATCCCGGCGAGGCGGAGATCGTCGCCGAACGCCTGCGGGCCATATTGACCGCGAAGGATCGTCCCGCCGATGCGATGAAAGCCGCCCGCAAGGATTCGTCTGGCGCCTTGCGCTGGCCGGATTGAACGCGGAACCAGCATCGACCGGCTAAATCAGGCTGATCACGCGACTGTGAACAGCCTGATTTGCGCGCTGCGGGAATAAACCGGCGCCACAGCAAGTCTCCTTGTCATACGCCACTGCTGGCGTTGAGGAGATCGGCATGCCCTATCATCGCGAGCCCGGCGAACACGGTCGCGGCGTCAGCCGTCGCCATGTGTTGGAGCGCATGATGGTCACCGATCTCTCCCCCGTGACGCTTGACACCGGTGACGCAGATGAATTCACTTCCAGCAAGGCAGGCGCCCTTGCCTATTCCCAGGGGTTTTACCCCTGCGAGCAAGGCAAACTCGCTGTCGCGTCCTGAGGCGGCACGCCCGGTCTTGTCCGGAGTATCGGATCATGGTGCTGCTTTGAGCGAGAGGGCGCTGGCGGAACGCTTCAACGAGGTGGTGCTGCCGCATCTTGGCGACGCGCTGGCACTTGCCCGCTGGCTGACCGGCAATGCGGCCGATGCCGAGGACGTCGTGCAGGACGCTTGCATCAAGGCGCATGCCGGGATCGCAGGCTATGCCGGCGGCAATTCGCGCGCCTGGCTGCTGACCATCGTGCGCAACACCTCCTACACCTGGATGTCGCGCAACCGGCCGCGCGGCATGATGGCCGTCGGCGATCTCGCCGATCTCGACGACATGGCCGCCGCGCACGGCACCAGTCTGCCGGACGAGAACGGCCCGGAAGCGAGCCTGATCGCCAGGGCCGATACAGCGGCACTCGAGGCGGCGATCGCCGCACTGCCGCAGCCGTTTCGCGAAACGCTGGTGCTGCGCGACATCAATGGCCTCAGCTATCGCGAGATAGCGGCCATGCTCGACGTGCCGATCGGCACGGTGATGTCCCGGCTGGCCCGCGCACGCGGCCTGCTGGCGTCTGAACTGGGGAGAGCGTCATGACACACGACGACGGACTGCCCAATGATCCCGAAGGTATCAGACTGATGATCCATGCCCTTGCCGATGGCGAACTCGATGCGGCCGCCGCATTTGCCGTGGAGCGGCGCATCGCCGCCGATCCGCGGCTTGCCGCCGAGCATGCCCGCATCGTGGCCTTGCGGGGAGCGGTGAGCCGCTTGCCGCGCCCCGATGTCAGCGATGCCTTTCGGGCCCGCATCGCGGCGATCGGCATGGCCGGCACCGAACAGCAGGAGCAGGCCGAGGCGACGGAGCCGCAGCGTGGCGTGCCGTCGGCGCTGCCGGGATTGATTGCGGGCGCCGGCGGCGGCCAGCGCCGGGAAGCCGGGACACGGCCTTCCCAGGCGCGGCCATCGCCAAGGGCGCGCCGTTTCGGCTCGTTCGACTGGCGCGCCATGGCCGCGTCGATCATGGTCAGCGCCGTGCTGGCCAGCGGGGCGACGCAATGGGCGATGTTCAGCGGCGCGGAAGATGGCTTTGCCGCCGCCGTCGCCAGCGGTCATCGCCGCAGCCTGCTAGCCGCGAGCCCGATCGACATCGTCTCGTCCGACCGCCATACGGTCAAGCCGTGGCTCGATGCCCGGATCGGCGTCTCGCCGCCGGCGCCCGATCTTGCCCAGGACGGGTTCGCGCTGATCGGCGGCCGGGTCGAGGTGATATCGGGCCGGCCGGTGCCGGCACTGGTCTACCGGCACCGCGAGCACCTGATCACGCTGGTCGCCGAGCCGCAGCAAGGCGGCAAGACCATCCAGCCGGACGACCTTTCGTCGGGCGGCTTCTCGATGGTCCACTGGAGCGACGGCGCCTTCTCCTATTGGGCGATCTCCGACATGGAGCGGCCCGAGCTCGATGACTTCGTCGCCCGCTTCCGCAAGGCTGCGGTGTGAGCCAATACGCGGCCACTTCGGCTGCGTATCCTTGCCGTGGCGCCCGAATTCCGCTAAGGCGCGCCTTTGTCGCCGGGAGCATTAGCTTGAACGATCAACGCGCCGACGTCGCCATCATCATGGGCAGCCAGTCCGACTGGGCGACCATGCGCCAGGCCGCCGAAACGCTGGACGCGCTGGGCGTTCCGCACACGCGGCTGATCATCTCCGCGCATCGCACGCCCGACCGGCTCTACGAATTCGCCAAGGGCGCCAAGGCTGCCGGCTACAAGGTGATCATCGCCGGCGCCGGTGGGGCCGCTCATCTGCCGGGCATGACGGCGGCGATGACGCCGCTGCCGGTGTTCGGCGTGCCGGTGGAATCGAAGGCGCTGTCCGGACAGGATTCGCTGCTCTCCATCGTCCAGATGCCGGCCGGCATTCCGGTGGGGACGCTGGCCATCGGCAAGGCTGGTGCGGCCAACGCCGCCCTGCTGGCCGCTGCCGTGCTGGCGCTGAACGACGACAAGCTCGCCCAGCGGCTCGACGCCTGGCGCGCCTCGCAGACCGCCAAGGTCGCGACCGAGCCGACGGACACGCCGTGAGCCTGCCCGCCGGATCGACCATCGGCATCATTGGCGGCGGCCAGCTCGGCCGCATGCTGGCGATGTCAGCCGCCCGCCTCGGCTACCGCACCGTGGTGCTGGAGCCGCAAGCGGATTGTCCCGCCGCGCAAGTCGCCAACCGGCAGATAATGGCCGCCTATGACGATCCGGCGGCCCTTGCCGAACTGGCAGCGGCAAGTGCCGTCGTCACCTACGAGTTCGAGAACGTTCCGGTTGCCGCCGCAGGCGCTCTTGCCGCCAAAGTGCCGGTCTACCCGCCGCCACGCGCCCTCGAAGTGGCGCAGGATCGGGTGGGCGAGAAGACGTTCCTTAACGACATCGGCATTGCCACGGCTGATTTCCGCCCCATCGACACTGACGACGAACTGACGGCGGCGCTGAAGGCATTCGGCGGCAGCGGCATCCTGAAGACGCGGCGCATGGGTTATGACGGCAAGGGCCAGCGCGTCTTCCGCAACATGGAAACCGGCGGTTTTGCCGGCACCTGCGAGGCGATGGGCAATGTCCCGCTGATTCTGGAAAGCTTCGTGCCGTTCGAGCGCGAGATATCCGTGATCGCGGCGCGTGGACTGGACGGAACCGTGGCTGCCTACGACCCGGCCGAGAATGTCCACCGCGACGGCATCCTCCACACCTCGACCTTGCCGGCCGCGATCAGGCCTGAAACTGCGCAGGCGGCGCGAGCGGCGGCGGCAAAAATCCTGTCGGCGCTCGACTATGTCGGCGTCATCGGCGTCGAGTTCTTCGTGCTGGCCGACGGCTCGCTGCTGGCCAACGAGATCGCCCCCCGCGTCCACAATTCCGGCCATTGGACGGAGGCCGCCTGCACCGTCTCGCAGTTCGAGCAGCACATCCGCGCCGTCGCCGGCCTGCCGCTGGGGGACCCGAGACGTCATTCCGATTGCGTGATGGAGAACCTGATCGGCGATGACGTGCTGCGTGTCCCCGAACTGCTCGCCGAGCCCGATCTGATGCTGCATCTCTATGGCAAGGCCGAGGCGCGCCCAGGCCGCAAGATGGGCCATTTCACCCGCATCAGCCGCCTGGCTTAATGCATGTCGCCCAAAAGTGACCTCGGTTTTGGGAGAACGACATGCGTAAAAACAAGTCCCCGGACACGAGCTATTGCACCTCGTCGCTGTCCTCGTCGGGGCTGGCGCAACTGACATCGCCTTCCTCGCAATTGGCCGCGGCGGCGAGTTGCCTAGTGCGATCATCGGTCAGCCTGGTGAGGCATTGCGAAACCGCCATCGCGTGAATGGAACCGCCTGCGCTGGCGGCTGTGGAGTGCGCGCACTCGGCGTCGCGGAAGGCGATCCAGGCACGCTGTGCCGCCTGCAGCAATCTCTTGCCGTCGGCATCGTCCGAGCTGATCAGGTCCTGGTAGGCCGCATTGAGCCTGGCGTCGGCAGCCTGGTAATCCTCGCCGGCGCAGATGTTCATCATTTGCTGGCTGTCGTCGGAGCGGTCGCATTCCTGCGCCTGGACAATCGAGATCCCCGCCAGCAGGACAAGGCAGGCGGACAGGAAAATTCGGCGCATGGTCATCCCCAAATCACGTCACGGCTGGCGGATCATTCCAGCCAGGCCACGACCATGCAATGCCGCTAGGCCGACATGGCGGATATTTGATGATAAGGCGGAGTGGAGCACGCTTGCGGTTGACACGGACAAGGCTCCTCGTTTATGAGCCACCCACAGTTCAAAGGCGCGTCTTCTGGCGCGCCTTAAAATTTCGACCCGGGACCGGGTCCACACCGACAGGCAAGACCATGAAGATCAAGAATTCGCTCAAGGCGTTGAAGGCGCGTCACCGCGACAACCAGCTGGTTCGCCGCAAAGGCCGCGTCTACATCATCAACAAGACCGCCCCCCGCTACAAGGCGCGCCAGGGCTGAGTTTTCGGCCGGAGGCTTTTTGCCTCCGCCAATTGATGCTTGTCGGCCTGCCGGCCTCTCACGCTAAAATCACTTTGATGTTCCGCCGCCCGGGACTAGGATCGGGCGATGCGGATTCTTTTTGCATTCTTGACAGCTTTGCTCGTTGCCGGCGCCCTGCCGGCGATGGCGGATGACCAGGCGGCTCCGCCGGCAGCCCCGAATGCACCGGCCGCGCCGATGACGAAGCAGGATCGGCTCGACAAGCTGTTCACCGACCTGAAGCGCGAGCGCAACGAAAAGGCGGCCGAACGCATCGCCGGCAACATCTGGAACGAATGGTCCCAGTCGGGCAGCGCCTCGATCGACCTGATGATGCAGTGGTCGCAAAAGGCGATCGAGAACCAGAAGTTCGACGTCGCCCTCGATTTCCTCGATCAGGTGGTGACCTTGCAGCCGAGCTACGCCGAAGGCTGGAACCGGCGCGCCACTGTGCATTTCATGATGAAGAACTACGGCAAGTCGATGTCCGACATCGACCGCGCGCTGCAGCTCGAGCCGCGCCATTTCGGCGCGCTGTCCGGTCTGGCGCAAATCATGGCGCTGACCGGCCACAAGCAGTCGGCGCTCGAGGCCTGGCAGAAGGTGCTGGTCATCTACCCGATGATGCGCAGCGCCCAGGACCAGGTCGCGACGCTTTCCGAAGAGCTTGCCGGAGAAGGGATTTGAACTGGGCACTAGGGAATAGGCACTAGGCGCTTGAGCTTCCCCTACGGCCTAATTCCTACTGCCTACTGCCTATTCCTGTTCCAGAACTTATCCCCCTCCACCCCCGTATATCCCTGAATGAACCTGATCTCCGCCGCACTCGCCTTCCTGATGGCGCTTGTCTTTGGCCTCGTCGGCGTCACCCGCGTCGGCTCATGGCTGATCGAGCGCCGCAATCCGCCGATCGGTGAATTCGCCGACATCAATGGCGCGCGCATCCACTATGTCCACATCCCGGCGCCCGCCAATGCGGACCTGCCGCCGATCGTCTTCATCCATGGCGCCAGCGCCAATCTCCGGGATCAGATGCTGCCGCTGCGGCCACCGCTCGAAGGACGCGCCGAAATGCTGTTCTTCGATCGGCCGGGGCACGGCTGGTCGGGGCGCGGACCCGGCAACAATGAGGATCCGTCGGCTCAGGCCAACACCCTAGCGGCCCTGATGGATCGTCTCGGTATGAAGAAGGCGATCATCGTCGGCCATTCCTTCGGCGGTGCCATAACCACCGCCTTTGGCCGCGAACACGCAGACAAGACGCTCGGTCTCGTCTTCCTCGCACCCGCGACTCATCCCTGGCCGGGCGGCGCGACTGCCTGGTACTACGATCTGACCACCCTCCCGGTAATCGGCCGGCTGTTCTCCGAAACGCTTGCCTATCCCGCCGGAACGCTGCAGATGGCCGATGCCACCACCTGCGTGTTCTCGCCCAACAAGGTGCCGGACAATTATCCCGGCATTGCCTCGATCCCGCTGGTGCTGCGGCCGGCGGCCTTTCGCGCCAACGCCACCGACGTCGCCGGGCTCTATCGCTATGCGCTCGGCGCGGCACCGCACTACAACGCGATCACGGCGCCGACCGTGATCATCTCCGGCGACCGCGACAAGGTCGTCTATGCGCATATCCATTCCGTCGGCCTGGCGCGCGACATATCGGGCGCTGAACTGATCTGGGTGCGCAATCTCGGCCACAAGCCCGACTGGATCGCCGCCGATCTCGTGGTTGGCGCCATCGAGAAGGTTGCCGGCAAGACCGTCGATCTGGAGGCGATGGCCAAGGTGGTGGAAGCACGGATTGCAGGCGATACATACGGTGCCGGCAAGTGCGCCGACATCAAGGAACCTGAAGCCGAGCTGGCGCCGACCTGATGCGCGTCTCCAGAAAACGGTCATCGCAAGGCGCCATCAGGACCCGAGCGGCATGTACGTCCTGAAGCACGGCATAAAGAGAAACCCCGAAAAGCGATGGGCACTGCCGGATCGCATCTTCTTCGGTCATGGCGCATGCGCCATTCTCGCCGGCACCTTCCTCAAGCATTCCCCTCTGGAGGGATTCTACGCAGAGCGGATCATTCCGGGCGAAGTTTTTCGGGAAACCATATCTATGTGACGAACGGCATCGTCGCTTTCGACTATCACGGCTACTCCAGCCGTGAGCGGCTCCTGGTACACCACAGCAAAGGATGGGCCTCGCACAGTGCGGGATGGCATTGCACGATCGAGAAGGTCGATTTCGATCTGCTCGACACGGCCGAACTCAACCGGCGAAAGATACTGGGCCCGGATCAGTACCTGCACGACCCTATTCCTCGCGCACGTACGTTTCTTCAGCGCAGGGATCACGCTGAAGCCGCGGCACGAGCACTCAGAATTGCGACAGGCTGAAGCCCCGCTTTACCGGCCGGCAGTTTCCGATCCGACATAGGCAATGCGCAGCATGTTGGTCGATCCGGGCGTCCTCAGCGGCACGCCGGCCGTGATGATGACGCGGTCGCCAGGCTTGCCGAATTCTTCTTCGAGCGCGATGCGGCAGGCGCGGTTGACCATGTCGTCGAGGTCGGTGGCATCGGGCGAGACGACGCAATGCGTGCCCCACAACAGCGACAGCCGCCTGGCCGTGTTGAGAATCGGCGACAACGCGATGATCGGTACCTGCGGCCGTTCGCGCGCGGCGCGCAGGCCGGTGGTGCCGGATGCGGTGTAGGTGATGATCGCCGACAGCTTCAGCGTTTCGGCGATTTCGCGCGCGGCCAGCGAAATGGCGTCGGCGCCGGTCGCTTCGGGCTCGGAGCGCTGCGCATTGATGATGCCGGCATAGGTCGGATCGGTTTCGACCTTGGCGGCGATGCGGTTCATCATCGCCACCGCTTCGACGGGATAGGCACCAGCCGCCGATTCGGCCGACAGCATGATGGCGTCGGCGCCTTCGAACACGGCGATCGAGACGTCGGACACCTCGGCGCGGGTCGGCACGGGCGCGGTGATCATCGATTCCAGCATCTGCGTGGCCACCACCACTGGCTTGCCGGCGCGGCGCGCGGCGCGCGTGATCTGCTTCTGGATGCCAGGCACGGCCTCGAGTGGCATCTCGACGCCGAGATCGCCACGGGCGACCATCAGCGCGTCGGACAATTCGATGATCTCGGCCAGCCGGGCAACGGCTTGCGGCTTTTCGATCTTGGCCATGATCAGCGCACGGCCGCGTGCGATCTTGCGCGCTTCCGCCAGATCCTCTGGCCGCTGCACGAAGGACAGCGCGACCCAGTCGACGCCCGTGGCGAGCACCGCGTCGAGATCCTTGCGGTCCTTTTCGGTCAGCGCGCCGACCGGCAGGTCGGTATCAGGCAGGCTGACGCCCTTCTTATCGGAAATCGTGGTGCCGGCAACGACGGTGCAGACAATCGACTTGCCGTTGCTCTTCACCGCCTTCAGTTCGAGCTTGCCGTCGTCGATCAGCAGGCGGTGGCCGGCCTCGACCGAGCTCAGGATTTCCGGATGCGGCAGATAGACCCTGGCCGACGTGCCCGGCTCGGGATTGTCGTCGAGCGTGAAGGTCTGGCCCAGCGTCAGCACTTCCTTGCCATTGGCGAACTTGCCGACGCGCAGCTTCGGACCTTGCAGGTCGGCGAGGATGCCGATCGGCCGGCCGACCTGTTCCTCGACGGCCCGGATGCGGCCGACCAGCGTGCGCATCAGTTCGTGATCGGTATGGCTCATGTTGATGCGGAAGACATCCGCACCGGCTTCGAACAGCTTCTTCAGCATCTCCTCGGAGGAGGAGGCCGGACCGATGGTGGCTAGAATCTTGACCTTGCGGCTGCGTCTCATTGACTATTTGTTCCCGGGGCGGCTGGAGCGCCTCCCGTTGCGGGCTCATCGGTCAGCTGGACCATCCAGCTTGCCTGTTCGCCCGTGTCATATTCCTGGAATCCGGCGCGTTGGAAGCCCCGGGCGACGCAGTCGTTTACGCCGGCGATCTTGAACTCTTTTTCAGCCACGCACATGTTGATCGGGCCGTCCCAGCGTCCGCCGCGCTCTGCGTCTTCTGCATAAAGATAGTAAAACCTTGATGACAGCGGCCCTTCGATCAACGTCTTGCAGCTCGATCCTTCGATGTGCCACCAGCCTTCGGTGATCCAGCCGGCCTTGGCGCGATAGCCGATGCCGACGCCGACCAGGTTCTGCGTGGCGTTGCAGACACGGAAATCGGCGCGCGCCGGCGAGGCCATGACCATTGCCGACATGCCGACGGTCAGGGTCAGGAGCGGCATGGCAAAGGCAGAGCGCATGCGCTGCCTGCCGGCGGAACCCATTCCAAAACCCCTCAAGAACCACATCAGCATCTCTCTGCGCCCCTTTTCGGAAAAGTCCGGGCGCATGTCAACGCACCGTTTTGTTCAATTCCAATCGATTTAGAAAGGCTCCGGCGCACAATTCGCCGACTTCCACCAGATTTCCCGGGAAACCTTGGCCAAACAACGGCATTGCGCAAGCGTCGCCTTCGTGGAATGACGATAGCACCCTCCCCGGAAGCCAGCGAACAGACCATTTTCCGCCAATGACCCGATCCACAGTTTTCGCGCCTTTCGACATTGTCGAGGGCGATCGCAAGCGAGGCATCGTGCTCCTGGCCGATCATGCCCGCCGCGACCTGCCCGACGAGTATGGCAGCCTCGGCCTGCCCCCGGCGGAGTTCGACCGCCATATCGCCTACGATATCGGTGTCGAAGCGGTGACGCGCGAACTCGCCGCCTTGCTCGACGTCCCGGCGGTGCTCGCCAATTTCTCACGGCTGCTGATCGATCCCAATCGCGGTGAGGACGACCCGACGCTCATCCGCCAGCTCTACGACGGCACGGTGGTGCCCGGAAACTATCCGCTCGCGCCTGAGGAGCGTGAAAGGCGGCTCGACCGCTTCTACCGGCCCTATCACGACGCGGTCGGCGCCATGATCGCTTCGGTTGCGCAAGCGTTCGGGCAGGCACCTTTCATTTTCTCCGTGCATTCCTTCACGCCGGTCATGCAGGGCAGGCAGCGTCCGTGGCATGTCGGGATCCTCTGGGATCGGGACGACCGGGTGGCGCGGCCGCTGATCGACATGCTGGCCGAGGACGAGGGTCTCGTGGTTGGCGACAATGAACCCTATGACGGCGCGCTGCGCGGCGACACCATGTTCAGGCATGCCATCATCAATGGCTATGCCCACGCGCTGATCGAAATCCGCCAGGACCTGATATCGGATCAGAAGAGCGCCATCGCCTGGGCCGAACGCCTGGCGCCGATCGTTGACGCCATCGACCGCCGTCCCGATATACATGCGGTAAAGATGTTCGGCTCGCGCACCGGGCCGCTATGACGGAGGTTCCTATGACCAAACTCAGCGACGAGCAGAAACGCGACTTCGAAGCCGCCGCCTTTCGCCGGCTGGTCGAGCATCTCAGAGAACGCAGCGACGTGCAGAACATCGACCTGATGAACCTCGCCGGCTTCTGCCGCAACTGCCTGTCGAACTGGTATCGCGAGGCGGCAAATGCCGAAGGCGTCGATCTCGACAAGGACCAGTCGCGCGAGATCGTCTACGGCATGCCCTACGCGCAATGGCAAGCGCTTCACCAGACCGAAGCTTCCGAAGCCAAGAAGGCCGAATTCGAGGCAAGGCGGCCCACGGATCATTAGAGCAATCCACGTTCTTCATCGATAATGCTACGCGCCTTCGTCATCCTAGGGTCTTCGCCGCGTCGCTTCGCTCCTTGCTCCGCCCGTGGATGACGAAGAGAGAAGCGTTTTCGCTAGTCTCCAACGCGGATAAGTCCGCTACGAACGATACCGACCTTATTTGCGTCTTTGGTCCAAGCACTTCCGGGCAACCGACGCTTGACTGCAAATTGAATCGATCTAATTTCCCGCGCAAAGTCCAATTCTCGACCGGATTCGCCGTATGAATGCGTCAACCGCCATGCAGACTGCCATTCGCGGACGGTGGGCCGTTGCGGCCATTTTTCTGGCCAACGGCTTCCTGACCGGCAGTTGGGCGCCGCAGATCCCGGTGTTCCTGACCCGGCTGGATATCTCGAAGTTCACGCTCGGCCTTTTGATCCTGCTGTTTGGCGCCGGTGCGGTCACGGCCATGACCTGGTGCGGCCACCTGATCTCGAAACATGGTTCGCGCACCGTGCTGCGCTGGTTCGGTCTTTGCGGCAGCCTTGGCTTGCTGGTCGTGGCGCTGGCGCCCAACGTGCCGCTGGCGGCGATCGCCATGTTCATCTTCGGCGGCTCGATCGGCGGCATGGATGTCGCCATGAACGCCAATGCCGTGGTGGTGGAGCGAAAATTGTCGCGCGCGATCATGTCGTCCTCGCATGGCTTCTGGAGCCTCGGCGGTTTCGCCGGCGGCGCCATTGGTGGCTTCGCCATCCAGAACTATGGCCATCTCGCCCATGCCGCGGTGGTGACCGCACTCGCTTTCGCGGTGATCGCGTTGGCGGTCGGCCATCTCATTGCCGAGGGCAAGCCGCAAGCGGCCGAGCATCAAAAGTTCGCCCTGCCGACAAACCCGCTGGTCTATCTGGTCGGGCTGATGGCGTTGCTGACGATGGTCTCCGAGGGCGCGGTGCTCGACTGGGCAGCGCTTTACCTCAGGCAGGAACTCGGCGCCGACCTTGCCATTGCCGGCCTCGCCTATGCCGCCTTTTCCGGCGTCATGGCCGTCATGCGCTTCTTCGGCGATGGCGTGCGCAATCGTTTCGGAGCCGTGACGACCCTGCGCGGCTCAGCTGTCATTGCTGCTGCCGGCATGCTGATCGCCGGCCTGTCGCCCTCACCCTGGCTCGCCATCGCGGCCTTTGCCCTTTGCGGCTTCGGCATCGCCAATATGGTGCCGATCATCTTTTCGGCCGGCGGCAACCAGGAAGGCATGTCGTCCGGCACCGGCATGAGCGTCGTGACCACCATGGGCTATTCCGGCATCCTCGTGGCGCCATCGGCGATCGGCTTCGTCGCCGAGCATTCCAGCTTCGGCCCGATCTTCGTTGCCATGTCGGGTCTGCTGATCGTCGTGCTGCTGATGGCAGGCCTCGCTCACCGCGCCGAATTCGCGCCTGCGCCGGCCGAATAGCGTTTCAGTTCCTCATGGAGAAAATCCGCCACGCGGCGGATGCGCACGCTGGTGCGCACGTCGCGATGCATGGCCAGCCAGACCGGCAAAGCGAGCAGCTGCAGGCCGGGCAGCACCTTCTCCACCAGCGGGTCACGCTCGGCCAGCGGCTCCTGGCCGAGGCCAATGCCATTTCCCGCCCGCACCGCTTGCCACAGAACCATCTGGTTGTCGGCCCTGAAGCGGAAACTGTTCCGCGTGACGGGGATGCCGGCCTGCACAAAGCCTCGGATCATCTCGTCGCTGCGGTCGAAGCCGATCAGGGCGTGATCGACGAGGTCGCCCGGCGCCAGGGGGCGACCGCGCCTGTCGAGATAGGAAATGGCCGCGCAGGCGCAGAGGGGGATGTCGCAGACCTTGCGCGCCACCAGTTCGTTCTGCGCTGGCTTGACCATGCGGATGGCGATGTCCGCGTCCCTGCGCAACAGGTTCTCGACCTGGTTCGAGGCAACGATCTCGACCTCGATGCCGGGCTCATCGATGCCGAGCCATGCCATCATCTGCGGCAGCACGTAGGCCGCCACCACTTCGCTGGCGGCAATGCGCACCGTGCCTTCGATGGCCTCGACCGAGCCCAGCGCCAGCCGTGAGAAGGCACTTGCCTGCTCGCTAACCGTCTTGCCACGTTCGAACAGCGTGGCCCCGGCTTCCGTCAGCGCATAACCGCTGCGCCCACGCCGGAACAGCGTGACACCGAGCGCCTGTTCCAATTCCGAGATGTGGCGGCCAAGCGTCGGCTGGCTTGCCGACAGCTTTCGCGCCGCGGCCGACAGGCTGCCGGTTTCCGCCACCGTGACGAAGCTCTTGATCAGGTTCCAGTCGATGTCAGCCATTCAAGAATGAATATCAGAACTGCATCCATGGTCAATTTCAATTCATCCGTGCGGCAATCATATTCGGCCTGCAAACACCGATACCGACCGCAACAACCCAAACAGGAGTAACTCAAATGACCAAGATCGCAATCCTCGGCGCCAATGGCCGGCTCGGCCGCGTCGTCGCCAAGGCATTCATCGATGCCGGCTTCGACGTCCGCGCCGTCACCCGCAGCGGCAAGCTGCCGGCCGGACTCAAGGGTGCGACCGCAATTGCCGGCGACGCGCTTGACCGCGAGACCCTCATCCGCGCCACGCAAGGTGTCGACATCATCTTCAACGGCCTCAATCCGATCTACACCGACTGGGGCAAGTGCCTGCCGATGGCCGAGAACGTCATGGCCGCCTGCCATGCCAACGGCGCGCTGCATCTCTTCCCCGGCACCGTTTACAACTACGGCTCGCCGATGCCGGCGGTGATCACCGAGGACACGCCCTTCCATCCGACGACGGAAAAAGGCCGCATCCGCTGCGCCATGGAGGCGCTGTTTCGCAGCGAGGCCGACGCCGGTCGGGTTCGCACCATTGTTCTGCGGGCCGGCGACTTCTTCGGCGGCACCGGCAGCGGCTCTTGGTTCGACCTGATCGTCGCCGCCAAGATCGCCAAGGGCGTCTACACCGCGCCCGGCCCGGCCGATCTGGTGCATGAATGGGCCTATCTGCCGGACTTCGCCGTGGGCTTCGTCGCGCTGGTCAAGAATCTCGACAAGCTCGGCTCCTACGAGGCGCTGAACTTTCCCGGCCACGCGGTCACCGACCTGGAGATCAAGGCGGCGGCCGAGAAAGCTGTTGGCCGCCCGCTCAAGATGACCTCGATGCCTTGGTGGGTGCTGCGCGCCGGCAGCCCGTTCGTGGCGATGTGGCGTGAGATCGTCTCGATGTCCTATCTGCGCTTCGAGCCGCACCGGTTGGCCTCGACGCGGCTGGAAGCCATCATCGGCGAGATCCCGCATACGCCGCTCGACCAGGCTGTCGCCGAGGCCCTTGAGGACATCGGCATCGCGACGGCCGGAACTTTGGCCAAGACCGCCTGAACGCACCCCAGGAGCTGCGCGTCAGCTCAGATCCTGCCCATCAGCACAAGTATCAAAACCACCACCAGCACCACGCCAAGAATGCCCGACGGCCCATAACCCCAGGAGCGTGAATGCGGCCATGCCGGCACCGCGCCGATGAGGACAAGGACCAGGATGATAATGACGATGGTGGTGATCGGCATGAGACTCCCCCGCATTTGAACCCATGAGGCTGAGGGACAATGCAAAAGGCCGCCCGGTTGTTCCGGACGGCCTTTTGCACTCAAATCGGAAAGTCGTGCCTATTCGGCGGCTTTCGGGAAGGCGATCGCTGGTTCCGAACCGGCATCCGGTTTTGGCGCATCCGACGAGATCTCGCCCTTGCCGCGCCGGAACAGCCGGCTGAACAAGCTGCGCCGAGCGCCGGGTTTGACCTTGGCGCGGGTGAACACCATCAGCATCGAGGGTGTCACCACCAGCGTCAGCACCGTGGCGAAGGACAGGCCGAAGACGATCGCCGAGGACAGCGAAATCCACCATTGCGTCGACGGCGCGTTGATCGTCGTCTCGTGGTGGAAGATTTCCAGGCCAAGACCAAAGGCGATTGGCAGCACGCCGAGAATGGCCGACACCGCCGTCAGCACCACGGGGCGCGCGCGCTCGCGGCAGGTCTGCAGCACGGCCTCCATCTTGTCCCAGCCCTCTTCGCGCAGCCGGTCATAGGTGTCGATCAGCACGATGTTGTTGTTCACCACCACGCCGGCCAGAGCGATGACGCCGATGCCCGACATGACGATGCCGAACGTCTCGCCGGTTATCAGCAGTCCGAGGAACACGCCGATCGTCGCCATGACCACGCAGGACAGCACCAGCCAGACGCTGGTGAACTTGTTGAACTGCGCCAACAGCACCAGGAAGATCAGGAAGATCGCGGCGCCGAAGGCCTTGCTGAGGAAGGCGCTGGCTTCGGCGCTGTCCTCGTTCGAGCCGGCCAGCTTCCAGCGGATGCCGCTGCCGAGATCCATGTCGGCGACCGCCTTGGTGACCTCCTGCTGGACAGCCGCGACCTGTTGACCGGCGGCAACGTTGGCCTGCACCACCACCGTACGCGCGCCGTCGATGCGGTTGAGGATACCGACCGTCGGCTCGGGCTTGCGGATGACGAAGTTCGAGATCGGCACCGAGCCTTGCGAGGTCTGCACACGAAGTTCGTCGAGCGTCGACAGTGTGCGCCGGTCTTCGGGCAGGCGCAGTCTGATATCGACGGCATCATCAGCGCCGGCCGGCCGGTATTCCGAGAGTTTCAGCCCGTTGGTCACCAACTGAACGACTGTGCCGACAGCGGTCGGACTGATGCCGTATTGCGCCGCCTTGGCGCGGTCGACCTCGAGCGCCCAGTCCACACCGGGTGGCGGCAGGCCATCGGAAATATCGATGACGCCGGGCACTTTGGCCACGCGCGCCGCAACGGCCCGAGCCTTGTCGTCGAGCCCCTTGGGATCGACAGCCGAAAGCCTGATCTGGATCGGCTTGCCGGTCGGCGGTCCGGCCTCGGGCACCCGAACCTCGACGTCGACGCCCGGAATGCCGGCCATGACGCCGCGCAGATCGTTCAGGATCTGGTTCGCCGATTTGCGCTCGCGCCAGTCGATGAATTCATACTGGATGACGCCGACCACGTCTTCGGGCACGTCCTGGCCGCCGCCCTGCGTCTTGCCGACGCGGGTGTAGACGGATTTGATCCCGGGCCAGCCAAGCATCCGATTTTCCGCGATCTTCGTCGCGGTGTCCATTTCGGCCAGCGAAAGGTTGCCTCGGGCGTGCACATAGAGCAGGCCGTAGTCGGGCTCGACGCTTGGGAAGAACTCGACGCCGGCGCCGTATTTCGAATAGCCGACGAAGATGCCGGCAAGCAGGACGACGGTGAGCACCATCACGGTGATGGGGAAGCGCACCGCTTGCTTGACGACGGCCATGTACCAGCCGTCGCGATTGTCATCCTCGTGATGCTGCGGCGCCTTGGCGAAGATCGCGCCCAGCGTCGGCGCGAAGACCAGCGCGTAGAGCATCGACGCCGACAGCGTGACGATCAGCGTGATCGGCATGTACTTCATGAAATCGCCGATGATGCCGGGCCAGAACAGGAGCGGCGAGAAGGCGGCAATGCGTGTCATCGTCGCCGCGATGACCGGACCGGCCATGCGCTTGGCGGCCAGCGCGAAGGCATCCTGCTTCGGCATGCCCTCGCTCATGCGCCGTTCGGCGAATTCGGTGACGATGATGGCGTCATCGACCAGCATGCCGACGGCCAGGATGAGGCTGAACAGCACGATCATGTTGATCGTGTAACCCATCATCGCCAGCAACAGGATGCCGATCAGGAAGGACGACGGGATGGCCAGGCCGATGAGCAGCGAGGCACGGCCGGACAGCGCATAGAGGATGACGATGAACACCAGGATCACCGCGATCATCACATGGTTCTGCAGGTCGCCAAGCAACTGGTTGACGAAGACCGACTTGTCCTGCGTGTAGGTGACGTGCATGCCCTCGGGCATCGTCTTGACGAAGCCGTCGGACACCTCCCTCACCTTGGTGAGCGTGTCGATCAGATTGGCGCCGATGCGCTTCTTGACTTCGATGGCGATGGCCGGCTTGCCGTTGAGGCGGGTGATCGTCTCTGCGTCGGCAAAGGTCGAGCGGATCGTCGCGATATCCTTGGCCTGCACCACGGCATTGGGACCGGCGACCACCGGCAAGGCCGCAACGTCCTCGGGCGTCTCGATCAGCGATGGCACCTTGACCGCGTATTTGCCTTCGGAGCCTTCGATGTTGCCGGCGGCGACCAGGCTGTTGGAAGCGCCGACGGCGCCGATCAGCTGGTCGAGCTGCAAGCCATAGGAAGACAGTTTCATCGGATCGATGACGACTTCGACGAGATCGTCGCGCGAGCCCTGCAGCGAGCCTTCGAGAACGCCGGGCACTTCCTCGATACGGTCGCGCAATTCGCGCGCCGCGGCGGTCAGGACGCGTTCGGGCAAATCGCCCGACAGTGTCACGACGAGCACCGGAAATTCGGAAATGTTGACCTCGGTGACGACGGGCTCCTCAGCCGCCTGCGGCAGGTCGGCCTTGCCGTCCTGCACCTTGGAGCGCGTATCCTGCAGCGCCGTCGCAAGGTTGGTCTGCGGCTGGAACTCGACCAGCACATAGCCGCCGCCCTGGAAGGCGGCCGAGCGCATCTCCTTGAGGCCCTTCAGGCTTTTCAGCTTGCTTTCCATCGGCCGCAGCAGAAGGCGCTCGGAATCTTCAGGCGAAATGCCTTGATAGATCAGGCTGACATACATCATCGGAATCGGAACGTCCGGTTCCGCTTCCTTCGGTGTCGACTGATAGGCGACCCAGCCTGCAATCAGCAGGAAGACCAGGACCGAGATGGTCAGGCGGGCATTGTTGATTGCGAGTCTGACGATATCCATGACATCTGCCTGCTGTTGCTTCGGGAGTGGCGAACGGACTGACGTCGCCGGGCAAGGCCAGCGCCGGCGTCGCCGCGCTACTGCGTCCCGGCGGTGGCTTCGCCGATCAGCTTGTTGATGGTCGCCTGGTCGGCCTCGACCGGCTTGACCTCATCGCCTTCCTTCACCAATTCCTGGCCGGCGACGATGATGCGCGCATCGGCCGGGATACCGCCGAGCACGAGACCGGTCGGCGTGTCGTCGACCAGGTCGATCGGGAAGAACGCCACCTTGTTGTCCTTGCCGACGGCGCGGATGCCCAGATCGCCCTTGTCGCCGAGCGTCACCACCGAACGCGGCAAAAGCACCGCGTCGGTGGGCAGCGCGCTGAGCTGGATTTCCGCCGTCATGCCGGCCGGCACAGAGCCGTCGGCATTGGGGATCGCCACCTCGACGCGGAAGGTGCGGGTCGCCGACGACGCATCACGGCTGATGTAGCGCACGGTGCCTTCGACGGTCTGGCCGCTGACCAGCCGCACATTGGCCTTGTCGCCGAGCTTGAGATAGCCCAGGTCGCGCTCGCTGATCTCGCCGCGGGCGATCACCGGATCGAGCTTGAGGATGGTCGCTACCTCGCCGCCCTGCATGACGGAACTGCCAAGTTCCACCGGCACCCGGTCGATGACGCCGTCGAACGGCGCCTTGACTTCGTTACGGTCGAGCTCGGCCTGTGCGGTATCCAGCTGCGATTGCGCCAGGGTCAGATTGGAGCGGGCGGTGTCGAGCTGCAGCTTGGGCAAATTGCCGGTCTTCATCAGCCGCAGCGACGCGTCCAGTTCGGCCTGGCGCTGCGCGACAAGCTGCTTGGCATTGTCGCGCATCGAGATCTTTTCCTCAGCCGCCAACATCAACACCAGATCGCCGGTCTTGACGTGATCGCCTTGCTTGACCGGCAGCTTGTCGATGACGCCGGCGACGCGGGTTGCCAGCACCGCGCGCTTGTCGGCCTCGGTCAACCCGGAAACGCGGATGGCGCGCGCATAGGTCTTGCGCGGCGGCGTCACCACCGCGACGGTGCGCAACGGCGCCTTCGGCTCGGCTTCAGCCTTCGGCTTGCCAGCGTCCTGCGCCTTGGCCGCGTCCTGCGCCTTGGCGGGCTCGGCCGCCTTCTGGTGGTCGACAGCGGCGCTGCCCACCGACGAGAATTCGCCTGTCGCCATCCAGGCCGCGAAACCAATAAGCACAACAATGGCTGCAAGCTTGTGAAACCTGATTCTCGGCATCGTCGTTTTTTTCCACTGCGGGTTCGGCCAGCACCGCGCCCTCATGACGCGGGCGCGTCGCCGATATGGGTGCGCGCCTGACCGTGTTCAAATTGCCGTGATCGGCGAGCGCGCTTCTACATCAAAGTTGCACCGCAATATAGTCGGAAAGTTGCAACGGCATTGCGGAACCGGACAGAGTGTGGCAGCCGCGAAACGGTCCGTGACGTCCTGGCCAGCCCCGAGGAGCGCCTGCTGCCGGCTCACGATCTTCCCTCACGACCAGCCCGGACGACCGGCTTGGCATTGCCGGCGGGCGGCGTGGCGTTCTCGAAAAATACAGCTGCCGTCGCGCGCTGGATCGTTGATCCGGACGCTGATTTTCATCGATGAACAAATCATTTCGGCCGACGGCAGGCACCGATGCCCGGCGCCGGAAAATCTAGGCAATGCATTGGAATACTGATGAAATTGCCAGGAATGTTATTCCGATTAAGATTGCCAAAGACCAGTCCGCGGGCATCGAACCTGGCGTCGAAAGTGCCTGTGCGTCCAACACCGGAGGGTGCTGGACCTGCCATTCGTGACGCATCCCCCAACGCCCTGTGCGTGCAGCAATGCCGGTCATTGTCCATGCGACGCGCAACGACGATGCCGACCATTCCGCTCGCCGGTTTCCGGCAATATCGTGCGACAGCGCAAGGCATTGCCGGAAGGTCGGTGGCAGCAGGCGTCAGCATGATGATGCGTTGTTCACACGCATTGGTTGCCGGTGCGGGTTGTCGCTCTGTCCGAAATCCATGGATGCCGAAAACTCTCGCTGATGCAGATCGGCCATCGCTCTTCGGCAACAGACGGGCTCAGGCCCGACGGCGCTCCACCTCCGGGTTCTTGCGCGCCGCCAGGAATTCCTTCACCCGCCGGCCGGGTGCGGGACCGCGCACCGGCTTGAAACCGTCATCGAGTTCGCCGGAAAGATCGAGCGTCGCCCGTTTGCCGACCGCGTCGTAATTCTCCTCAAGCCAGTCGCTGGCGGCGGTGCGTCCGAGATCGCGCAGATAGGTCAGGAATGCCCATTCGGCATTGACCTTCGATGACGCCGACAGATCCTTGAACGCCTCGTCGGCATCGATGCGATGCATGCGGATGTCGCGATATTCGCCATGCGGCAGCCGGCCGGCGGCGATCAGTTCCTTGACGAAGGCGATCGAGCGGAATTCGCGCAGCAGCCCGGCGTTGAAGGTGATCTCGTCGATGCGGTTCTGGATCTCGTTGGCGCTCCTGGGCGTTCCCTCCCGCACCACTGGATTGATCTGAACCAGAAGCACATCCTCGGTCGCCGCCGTCTTGAAGAACGGATAGAGCGCCGGGTTGCCGCCATAGCCGCCATCCCAGTAGGGCACGCCCTTGATCTCGACGGCGCGGAACAGTTGCGGCAGGCAGGCCGAGGCCATCACCGTGTCGAGGTCGATCTCGCCATCGGAGAACACCCGCAGCTGCCCGGTCTCGACATTGGTGGCGGAGATGAACAGTTCCATCGACTTGCAGGCATGGACATTCTTGAAATCGATCTCCTGCTGAACCACGTCGCGCAGCGGATTGAGGCCAAGCGGGTTGGCGACATAGGGCGAGAACACCCGCGACATGGTGTCGAAGAAGACATAGCCCGGCGTGTTCTCGATCGACCAGTTGCCCCAGGCGACATCCCATGGCATGCGCTGCACCGGACTGAACCGGCCCTTCGCCGCTACCGCGTGCCAGAAATCATCGAGCTTTTGTCGCGCGCCGTCGACCCCGCCGCGCACAAATCCGTCGGCCAGTGCCACCGCGTTCATGGCCCCGGCGCTGGTGCCGGACACCGCCGAAATCTCCAGCCGTCCGTCCTCCAGCAGCCGGTCGAGCACGCCCCAGGAAAAGGCGCCATGCGAGCCGCCTCCCTGAAGGGCGATGTTGATCTTCTTCTTATCCTCCGCCTTGCCGTTCTTCGTCATGGCGTTCCTGTTACCTCGGTGCCGACCCATCGGTCCGGGAATCGGAGCGGCAGGGTCACGGCAGGCTATGTTGCAGTGCAGCATATAAGGGCGGACCAAGGCAAGAACACGAACACGGTCGCGTGATCACATGAAATTTCGGTCATGCGCAAAAGCCTCTCCGCCTTGAGGCGAAGAGGCTTAGTCCCGTCGAGGCCGGCTTGCAGTGTCAGGCGACGAGGTCCGGCACCGGGCCGACATAGCGCGATTGCGGCCGGATCAGCCGGCCGGTCGTCTGCTGCTCACGCGCATGCGCGATCCAGCCGGAAACGCGCCCGGCCGCGAAGACATTGCTGAAGGCTTTTGGCGGAAAGCCCGCGGCCTCCAGCACGAGCGCGGTGTAGAACTCGACATTGGTCTGCAGCGAGCGCTGCGGCTTGGCGATCCGAAGCACATCGAGCGCCGTTTGCTCGACCGTCTCGGCGAAGGCCAGCCGGCGGCCGGTCTCGCCCTCGCCGCCAATCTGCCGCACGACGGCCTTCAGCACGTCGGCGCGCGGATCGCGCACGCGGTAGATGCGATGGCCGAACCCCATGATCCGCCTATCATGCGCGATCTCGTCGCGCAGCCAGCCGGCCGCGTCGCCATGCGCCTGGATGGCATCGAGCATCTCGATCACCGGGCCGGGCGCGCCGCCATGCAGCGGTCCCTTGAGCGCGCCGAGGCCGGCCAGCACCGATGAGGTCAGCCCAGCCAGTGTCGAGGCGACGACGCGGGTGGCGAAGGTGGAGGCATTGAGGCCGTGGTCGCAGACCGTCACCAGATAGGTATCCAGCGCCTTTGCCAATGTCGGCGGCGGGGCGGAACCTCTGAGCATCCTCAACATGTCGGCGGCATGGTCGGCCTTGCCGTCCGGCGCAACCGGCTGCTCGCCGCGCTGCAGGCGCAGCAAGGCCGGCGTCAGCACCGCTGGCGCCGCGATCAGCCGCAGGGCATCCGCCAGCGTTTCGCCGTCCGGTAATAAGGCCATTCCGGCGCGCATGGCACTGTAGACGTCGAGCGGCGCCAGCAGCACCAGCGAAGGCTGGAGCCGATCGAACACCTCGACGCGTGCCTCGCCCAGGCTCGCCGCCAGTTCGGCATCGCCGGGCAGGTCGTCGAAGAAACCGTCCAGCAGCAGGCGGACCACCTGCGGATAGGTCCATCGTCCCGCCAATTCCGGCAAGGAATGGCCGCGGATCGTCAGGCGGCCGCCCAGGCCATCCACGTCCGACAGGATTGTTTCGGCCGCCACCACGTCATCGAGCCCATTCGCCATAGCTGTCTCCTTGAAGCTTTTGCGCATGGGAGATAAGGATGGGCGACACAGGCATCAATCTTGATCAACAGAATCAATATCAGGTTCACATGTCCGAATGGTTGTCACGGGAAGAGGCGCTGGAACGGCTCAAGGTGCGGCCGCAGACGCTCTACGCCTATGTCAGCCGCGGGCGCATCGGCATGCGGCCCGACCGTGCCGATCCGCGCCGCAGCCAGTACCGCGCCGACGATGTGGCGGCGCTGGCGACGCGAAGGGCGCGCGGACGCAGCCCCTCGGCCATCGCCGAAAGCGCCATCGCCTGGGGCGAGCCGTCGATCGCAACGTCGATCTCGACCGTTTGGCACGGCAGGCTCGTCTATCGGGGACGGGACGCCGTTGCGCTCTGCGAACATGCCACGCTGGAGGAAACCGCCGCCCTGCTTTGGGCCCGGCCAGAACCGGTGAGTTTCGAAGCGCAGGCGTCGGATGCCTCCGGCCAGCTTGGCCAGGCCCCGGCCTTCGCGCACCTTGCCACGCTTGCCGGCCAGGGGCGGCCCTCGCTTGGACGCAGTGCCGCCTCGCTCTGCGCCGATGCCGCGCGCGCTATCGGCGTGCTGGCCAGCGCCATCGGTGCCTCGCCGGGATCCGACCCGGTGCATCGGCGATTGGCCCGGGGCTGGTCGGTGGATGATGGCGGTGCGGAAGCAATCCGGCGCGCCCTTGTGCTGCTCGCCGACCACGAACTCAACGCATCGACCTTTGCAGCCCGCGTCGCGGCCTCGACCGGAGCCTCGCCTGCTGCTTGCCTGCTGGCGGGCCTGGCAACGCTTTCCGGCCCCCGGCACGGTGGCGCCAGCGAAGCGGTGATGCAACTCGCCGACGATGCGGCACGGCACGGCGCCGATGCCACGATCCGGCGCTGGCTCGGCCACGACCGGCCGCTGCCGGGCTTCGGCCATCAGCTTTATCCCGAGGGCGATCCTCGCGCCACAGCACTCTTGGCGGCCATCGACGACACAGACGAGACATTGCGATCGCTGGAAACCGCCGCCATGGCCGCGACCGGCGCTCCAGCGAATATCGATTTTGCCCTGGCCGTGCTGACGCGCAGCCTTGGCTTGCCCCGCGACGCACCGTTCCATTTGTTCGCGCTCGGACGCAGCGTCGGCTGGGCCGCGCATGTGGTCGAACAGATCGTGAGCGGCAGCATCATCAGGCCGCGCGGCCGCTATGAGGGATTGCTGCCGTAGATTGCGTGAATGACAGCGCTCACGACATCGTGTCGAGCTTGCGCTGCATGGCCGCGATCTGGTCCTTGAGCTGCTGCAGGTCGTCGGGCTTCTCCGGCGCTTCCTTCCTGGCCGGCTCGGCGGGAGCCGCGGCAGGCGCCGAGCCCGCAGGCGGGAACGGCGTGAACAGCCGCATCGCGTTCTGGAACATTTCCATGTTGCGGCGCGTCTGTTCTTCCAGCGCCTTGATCGGCGTCGCCATCTTCATCACGTCGAGCGGCGACTTGCCGATGGCGCCTTTCATCTGCTCGCGGAAGCGCTCCTGCTCCTTGGAAAAGGCGATCATCGACTGTTCGAGGAAGCTCGGCACGATCATCTGCATCTGGTCGCCATAGAAGGCGATCAGCTGGCGCAGGAACGGGATCGGCAGCATATTCTGCCCGTCCTTGTTCTCCAGTTCGAAGATGATCTGGGTCAGCACCGGATGCGTGATGTCGTCGCCGGTCTTGGCGTCCTGGACGGTGAACTCCTCGCCCTTCTTGACCATCTCGGCCAGATCCTCGAGCGTCACATAGGTGCTCGTCCCCGTATTGTAGAGGCGGCGATTGGCGTATTTCTTGATAACAATCGGATCGTCTTTTGCGGCCATCTGCATCCTCCCCGGACACCGGCGCGCCTGAGTAAGCGGCCGGTAACGATTGCGCCTTTTTAAAGGATATGCGCAAAAGCCTCACAATTCCAAGCAGTTTGTGCAGTGCGGGATCATATAATGCTGCATAGCAGGCAAAATATGTTGCGCAGCAGCGCCCGCCCTGCCGGCACGGCGATGCGCGGCCTGCTTGCGGCGCATGGGCGCCATACCCATTTCCGGTTTGACTTGGGGTTGGGAAAGGGCAAGAAAAGTCCTCAACGGCAGAACAACACCCATGAAGTCTGGAGAAGAAAATGTCCGCTTCCATCGTCATTGCCAGCGCCGCGCGGACCGCGGTCGGCTCCTTCAACGGCGCCTTTGCCGCCACCCCGGCGCATGAGCTCGGCGCCGTCGTCGTCAAGGAATTGCTGGCCCGTGCCGGTGTCGAAGCGGCCGAGGTCGACGAGGTCATCCTCGGTCAGGTGCTGACCGCGGCTCAAGGCCAGAATCCCGCCCGCCAGGCCTCGATCATGGCCGGCCTGCCCAAGGAGACCACCGCTTGGGGCCTCAACCAGGTTTGCGGCTCGGGCCTGCGCGCCATCGCGCTCGGCATGCAGCAGATCGCCACCGGCGACGCCAAGGTGATCGTCGCCGGCGGCCAGGAATCGATGTCGATGTCGCCGCACGCCCAGCACCTGCGCGCCGGCGTCAAGATGGGCGACTACAAGATGATCGACACCATGATCAAGGACGGGCTGTGGGATGCCTTCAACGGCTATCACATGGGCAACACCGCCGAGAACGTCGCCCGCCAGTTCCAGATCACCCGTGAAGACCAGGACCATTTCGCGCTCGCCTCGCAGAACAAGGCCGAGGCCGCGCAGAAGGCCGGCAAATTCAAGGACGAGATCGTCGCCTTCACCATCAAGGGCAAGAAGGGCGACACCATTGTCGACCAGGATGAGTATATCCGCCACGGCGCGACGCTCGATGCCATGACCAAGCTGAGACCGGCCTTCGACAAGGACGGCACGGTGACCGCCGCCAACGCGTCCGGCATCAATGACGGAGCCGCCGGAGCGCTGCTGATGAGCGAGGCGGAAGCCGCCAGGCGCGGCATCACCCCGCTGGCGCGCATCGCGTCCTGGGCAACGGCCGGCGTCGATCCGGCGATCATGGGCACCGGACCCATTCCCGCCTCGCGCAAGGCCTTGGAAAAGGCCGGCTGGTCGGTCGGCGATCTCGACCTCGTCGAGGCCAACGAGGCATTTGCCGCGCAGGCCTGCGCCGTCAACAAGGACATGGGCTGGGATCCCTCGATCGTCAACGTCAATGGCGGCGCCATCGCCATCGGCCACCCGATCGGTGCGTCCGGCGCCCGCGTCTTCAACACGCTGGTCTTCGAGATGCGCCGCCGTGGCGCCAAGAAGGGCCTGGCCACCCTGTGCATCGGCGGCGGCATGGGCGTCGCCATGTGCGTGGAAGCGCTCTAAGAAAGAGAAGTGAATAGCGAATAGGGAGCAGCCAATAGGGAAGAATGGCGTCAGCGCGACAGGACATTTGATCCCTACTCGCTATTCGCTACTCCCTATTCGCTCTCCCGACCAAAGGGAGGGAGCGCATGACCAAGGTTGCAATCGTCACGGGGGGATCGCGCGGCATCGGCGCCGCGATTTCGATCGCTCTGAAGGCCGCAGGCTATTCCGTTGCCGCGAACTATGCCGGCAACGACGAGGCGGCGGCGAAGTTCAAGGCCGAGACCGGCATTCCGGTCTACAAATGGTCGGTCGCCGACTATGATGCCTGTGCCGTCGGCATCAGGCAGGTCGAGGCCGATCTCGGCCCGGTCTCGGTGCTGGTCAACAATGCCGGCATCACCCGCGACGCCATGTTCCACAAACTGACGCGCGAGCAGTGGAAAGAGGTCATCGACACCAATCTGTCCGGTGTTTTCAACATGACGCACCCGCTGTGGAGCGGCATGCGCGACCGCAAGTTCGGCCGCGTCATCACCATCTCCTCGATCAATGGCCAGAAGGGCCAGGCCGGTCAGGTCAATTATTCGGCAGCCAAGGCCGGCGACATCGGTTTCAGCAAGGCCCTTGCTCAGGAGGGGGCTCGCGCGGGCATCACCGTCAACGTCATCTGCCCCGGCTATATCGCCACCGAGATGGTCAAGGCGATCGACGAGAAGGTGCTCAACGAGCGCATCATCCCGCAGATCCCCGTCGGCCGCCTCGGCGAACCGGAAGAGATCGCGCGCTGCGTCGTCTTCCTCGCTTCGCAGGATGCCGGCTTCATCACCGGCTCGACGCTCACTGCGAACGGCGGTCAGTATTTCGCCTGAGGCGGTGGTTTCGGCGGGACAAGCTGCGACAGCGAGAAATCGGGCGGGCCGGGAAACCGGTCCGTTTTTCATTGATATGCTGTCGCAGCAAAATGCCTCGTTCCAATGCGATGCTCCAATCCGGCACGCAAAGGTTAATGGCGGCAGCGGCATCTGTGCAAAACCCGTCGCCAAGCCTGTGGATTCTCGGTGGATAAGCTGTTCACAACACAAGATATTGGGAGAACAAAAGGGGAAAGTATCGTCGGCGCCGTTTTGTCGCCGATTCGTTCCGGCTTTGAGCGGAAGTTAACATTAACGGACCGAAATCATCGGCAATGCTTTAACGATCAATTCAGAAAGATTAACAATCTCATAACCTTGAGTGGGGCGGATCGAGCCACCCTTCTCATTTGCCGGCAAAGATTAACGACGGAGGCCACTTAGCATAAAACGGGCCAGTTCAACGATTCAGCATGTGGTGAGACTCATCGTCACAAAATCCATATGTAGCCGTGAACAAAAGCTGAATCTAACCGAGTCAGCGATTCGTCGCCGATTCGTTCCAGACTCGTTCCAACTCTTAATCCGCAACCGATCGGGAGCTTGACAAAGGCGCCTTCGAGCCGACAGCGGAACATTCCGCTTTCGCTTCGCGCCCGAAATCCCTATGTGTCGCCTGTCATACGCGCCGTCCAGGGCACGCTCCCGACAATGAGAGGCCAGAAAGCCCTATTTCCGAGCCGATGAACATCCAGCCGAAACACACCGAGCCGCTGATCCTGTCGGGCCGCGACGTGACCGCCGTGCTTGGCCCGACCAACACCGGCAAGACCCATCTCGCCATCGAGCGCATGGTGGCGCATGAGACCGGCATCATCGGCCTGCCGCTTCGGCTGCTGGCGCGTGAGGTGTACACCCGCGTCTGCGAAAAGGTCGGAGCTCACAAGGTGGCGCTGATCACCGGCGAGGAGAAGATCCAGCCGAAAGGCGCTAAATATTCGGTCTGCACCGTCGAGGCCATGCCGCGCGAGACCGATGCCGCCTTCGTCGCCATAGATGAGGTGCAACTGGCCGGCGATCTCGAGCGTGGCCACATCTTCACCGATCGTATCCTGCATCTGCGCGGCCGCCAGGAGACGTTGCTGCTTGGCGCGGCCACCATGCATGGCATCCTGCAGCGGCTGCTGAAGGGCGTCTCGGTGGTGACGCGGCCGCGGCTATCGCATCTCGCCTATGCCGGCTCCAAGAAGCTGACCCGGCTGCCGCGTCGCACCGCGATCGTCGCCTTCTCCGCCGATGAGGTCTATGCCATCGCCGAGTTGATCCGCCGCCAGCAAGGTGGCGCCGCCGTCGTGCTCGGCGCGCTGTCGCCGCGCACCCGCAACGCGCAGGTGGCGCTGTTCCAGTCGGGCGATGTCGACTATCTCGTCGCCACCGATGCCATCGGCATGGGTCTCAACCTCGATCTCGACCATGTCGCCTTTGCCCAGAACCGCAAGTTCGACGGCTACCAGTACCGCAATCTGACGGCGGCCGAGCTTGGCCAGATCGCCGGCCGCGCCGGCCGGCATCTGCGCGACGGCACCTTTGGCGTCACCGGCCAGGTCGATCCGCTCGACGAAGAGCTGGTCAAGAAGATCGAGGGCCACGACTTCGATCCGGTGAAGGTGCTGCAGTGGCGCACCGCGCGTTTCGACTTCGCCAGCCTCGACGCGCTGAAGCGCTCGATCGAGACCAACGCTCCGGTCGAGGGTTTGACGCGCGCGCTGCCGGCGGTCGACGCACAGGCGCTCGAATATCTGTCGCGCGACGGCGACATCCGCGCGCTGGCCACCGATGCCAGGCGCGTGGCGCTGCTGTGGGAAGCCTGCGCACTCCCCGACTACCGCAAGATCGCCCCGGCCCAGCATGCCGACCTCATCGCCTCGATCTACATGGACCTTGCCCGGCACGGCCATGTCGACGAGAATTACATGGCCGAGCAGGTGCGCCGCGCCGACACCACCGAGGGCGACATCGACACGCTGTCGCACCGCATCGCCCAGATCCGCACCTGGACATTTGTGTCGAACCGGCCAGGCTGGCTGGCCGATCAGGCACACTGGCAGGAAAAGACGCGCGAAATCGAAGACAGATTGTCGGATGCGCTGCATGAGCGGTTGACGAAACGCTTCGTAGACCGCAGGACTTCCGTCCTCATGCGGCGCCTTAGAGAAAATACCATGCCTGAAGCCGAAATCAGTCCTACCGGAACCGTCCTTGTCGAAGGCCATCATGTCGGCGAGCTGCAAGGGTTCCGCTTCACAGCCGACCAGACGGCCGGCGGCGAAGACGCCAAGGCCGTGCGCACGGCCGCGCAAAAGGCGCTGGCCGCCGAATTCGAGGCACGCGCCGAACGCTTCGGCGCCTGCGCCAATGGCGACCTTGCGCTTGGTTCGGACGGCACGCTGCGCTGGATCGGCGCACCGATCGGCACGCTGGTTTCAGGCGAGGACGCACTGAAGCCGCGCCTGGTGCTGCTGGCCGACGAACAGTTGACCGGCCCGGCGCGCGACAAGGTCGCCGCGCGTGCCGAACGCTTCGTCAATTTCCAGATCGAAACGCTGCTGAAGCCACTGGTCGACCTGAAGAATGCCGACCAGATTTCCGGCATCGGCCGTGGCATCGCCTTCCAGCTCGTCGAGAATTTCGGCCTCATCAACCGCCGCGACATCGCCGAGGAGATGAAGTCGCTCGACCAGGAAGGCCGTGCGGCGCTACGCCGGCTTGGCGTGCGCTTCGGCGCCTACCATGTCTTCGTGCCGGCGCTGATCAAGCCGGCACCGGCTGGACTGGTGACCTTGCTGTGGGCGCTGAAGAACGACGGCAAGGACAAGCCCGGCTTTGGCGACGTGGTCCACGCGCTGGCATCGGGCCGCACCTCGGTGGTCATCGATCCGACCTTCGACAAGGCCTTCTACAAGCTTGCCGGCTACCGCAATCTTGGCCGCCGCGCCGTGCGCATCGACATCCTGGAGCGTCTGGCCGACCTGATCCGTCCGGCGACCAACTGGAAGCCCGGCCTTGGCCAGCGGCCGGACGGCGCCTATGACGGCCAGTCCTTCATGGTGACGCCGCCGATGATGTCGATCCTCGGCGCCACCGCCGACGACATGGAAGAGATATTGAAGGGCCTCGGCTACCGCGCCGAGCCGAAACCGGCGGCCGAGGTCAAGGCACGGCTGGAGGCGCAGGACAATGCCGCGCGCGAAGCGACAGCCGCCAAGCTCGCGGCGGAAGAGGCCGCACGCGCCGAACAGGCCAAGGCAGCCGAAGCCGCGGTCGAAGGTTCCGAGCCGGCTGCCGCCGAGGCGGCGGTCGAAGCTCCGCCCGAAGCCATCGCGGAAACAGCCGCAGAACCTGTCGCGGAAACGGCTGTTGAAGCTACAATCGAAACCTCAGCCATTGCGGAAACAGCGTCAGAGCCTGTCACGGAAGAGCAAGTCGCAACTCCCGCAGAAATCGTGGAAGAAACTCCGGCTGTTGCAGAAGTTGTCGCCAACGTCACTGCCACAGAAGGCGCCGACGCCCCCACCTCCCCCTCGATGGGGAAGGTCGCGGCGCGAAGCGACGCGGGTGATGGCGCCGACGATGCACGTAGTGCTGATGAAGCCAGTGAGGCAGGCGGTGCTGACGGTACCGGCGCTCCCCTCACCCCGGCGCTGCGCGCCGACCCTCCCCACGAGGGGGAGGGTGAGGCCAGTGAGCCCGCCGCCGAAGCCGAAGCGCCCAAGCCGATCCTGCTGTGGCGCCAGGGCCGTTTCGATCAGCGCCCCCGTCATCAGGAAGGCCGCAACAATCGCCAGCGCAACGGCCAGGCGCGCGGCCGAGGCAACGCACCGACCGATGCCGTCGGCGCCCAGGCAACGGGCATGCCAGGCGAGCGTCCGGCCTATGAAGGCCGCCGCGACGGCGCCGGCAAGCCGCGCTTCGATCGTTCGAAGTTCAAGCCCAAGCCGCAGGGCGAAGGCGAACAGCGCCGCGACGGCCGCCCGCAAGGCGAACGTCCCGAACGCCGTGAAGGCCGGCCCGACTGGAAGGGCGGCAGGCCGGAAGGCAAGGGCGGTCGCCCCGATCAAGGGGGCGCAAAGCCCGTTTTCCAGCCGAAGCCGCGCGAGGAACGCCCGGTCCGCTTCGATCCGGACTCACCCTTCGCCAAGCTCGCCGCCTTGCGCGACCAGCTGAAGAAGTAGGCCCCTAGACCAAGAGATAGCGCTTCGATGGTTGCTGAAGGCCGCCAGCGCATTGACAAATGGCTGTTCTTCTCGCGGGCCGTGAAATCGCGCTCGCTGGCGGCGAAGCTGGTGGTCGCTGGCCGCGTGCGCATCAATCGCGACAAAGCAGCGCAGGCCTCGGATCTGGTCAAGCCGGGCGACGTGCTGACCATCACGCTCGACCGGCGCATTTTCGTCTGGAAGGTGCTCGGCGCCGGTGTGCGGCGCGGCCCGGCCGAGGAGGCTCGCACCCTCTACGAGGACATGTCGCCGCTGCCTACGCCGAAGGCCGACAGCGTGCCCGATGCCATCCCAGCGCTGCGCGAGGCTGGCAGCGGCCGCCCGACCAAACGGGAGCGCCGCCAGACCGACCGCTTGCTCGGCGAAGATTGAGGCTTGTCGCCCAAGAGGATCGGCCAAGAGGTTTGTGGCCAAAGACGCGGTTGGCGATTTGGGACAGCGACAGACGCCAGACGGAAACCGACCCCGGCAAACAGGACACCAAATGCCCCTGTCGCACCCGCGTGCTGGAATTTCATTCCGGAAACGCCGATGCCGTTGGGCATGGCTGCCCTTGCAAGCGACGGACAAAGGCGTTACCTCACGGAAAAAGCCCAACAAAACTGGCCCAATAGAGCTGGGACGTCCCGGAGCCGACCGATGACCTATGTCGTGACCGACAACTGTATCAAATGCAAATATATGGATTGCATCGAGGTCTGTCCGGTCGACTGTTTCTACGAAGGCGAGAACATGCTCGTCATTCATCCCGACGAGTGCATCGACTGCGGCGTCTGCGAGCCGGAATGCCCTGCCGACGCGATCAAGCCCGACACCGAGTCGGGCCTCGACAAATGGCTGCAGATCAATACCGAATACGCCGAGAAATGGCCCAACATCACCGCCAAGAAGGAGCCACCGGCCGACGCCAAAACCTTCGACGGCGAGGCTGGCAAATTCGAGAAATACTTCTCCGCCGAGCCCGGCGAGGGCGATTGACAACCCGGTCGCGAAGGCCGGTATTACGCAAGGTAAGAGCCATGCTGCATTGAGCGCCTTGACAGGCGGCACGGACCTGTGGCCTTCGCTGACGCAGCAAAACCTTGATTCTTCCGACTTTTTGTGTTACATCAGCCAAACATGCCGGTGACACAACGTCGATTTATGGCGCAGACGCCCCAAATCACTGAAAGGTGAAAATCCCATTCCGGACCAGAGCGATCTGGGCCAGGCGGTCGCAATCTGTGCGGTTTGCCGGTCCGGCTTTTCCGATGGGTTCATCTGTTGTGCGGCTAACGATCGGTTCCCCCGATCGCACGAGTTCGGACCGGCAGGACGCCGGTACCACAACAAGGAGTTCAGGGCGTAATGGCTACGATCACCCCGCAGAAGAAGTCCACCGGTGCGCGTCATGGTTTCAAGACCGGTGAGTACATTGTCTATCCGGCGCACGGCGTCGGCCAGATCGTGTCGATCGACGAGCAGGAAGTGGCCGGTCACAAGCTTGAGCTATTCGTCATCGATTTCCAGAAGGACAAGATGCGCCTGAAGGTGCCGGTCGCCAAGGCGACCTCCATCGGCATGCGCAAGCTTTCGGAAGAGGATTATGTCGAGCGCGCGCTGAAGGTCGTCCAGGGCCGCGCCCGCGTCAAGCGCACCATGTGGTCGCGCCGCGCCCAGGAATATGATGCCAAGATCAATTCGGGCGACCTGATCTCGATCTCTGAAGTCGTGCGCGACCTCTACCGTGCCGACAACCAGCCGGAGCAGTCCTATTCCGAACGCCAGCTCTATGAGGCGGCGCTCGACCGCATGGCCCGCGAGATCGCGGCCGTCAACCGCATGTCGGAAACCGAAGCCGTCCGTCTGATCGAGGTCAACCTCAACAAGGGCCCTAAGCGTGGCGCCAAGGCCGACAACGAGGAAGCCGAGCAGGAAGAAGCTGCCTGAGTCTTTGAACCTTCGAGTTCTGAAAAACCCGGCCTCGCGCCGGGTTTTTTGTTTACCCTCCCCCTTGTGGGGAGGGTCGCTGCAAAGCAGCGGGGTGGGGGGCAGCGCCTACCCTCCGGACCTTCGGTCCGACCTCCCACAACGGGGGAAGTAGAAGACTCACCCCTTGCCCTCCTTCTCCGCCTCCTGCTTCAGCGTCGCGATGAACCGCTTGGTCCGTTCGCGCTCCGGATTGCCGAACAGCACGGCGGACGGCCCCTTTTCGACGACGACGCCGGCATCGAGGAAGACCACTTCCTGGGCGATCTTGGAGGCGAGGCGCAGGTCGTGCGTCGCCATCACCATGGTCGTGCCTTCGCTGGCGAGCTTGCCGAGCACATCGACCACCTCCTGTGCCAATTCCGGATCGAGCGCCGAGGTCGGCTCGTCGCAGAGCAGCACCTTCGGCGACGGCGCCAATGCCCTGGCAATGGCGACGCGCTGCTGCTGGCCGCCCGACAGCGTCGCCGGCCACGCATCTGCCTTGTGCTCCATGCCGACCTTCTCCAGCAGCGCCAGCGCCCGCTCGCGTGCCCTCAGCGGCGACCATTTCAGCACCGTCACCAGGCCTTCCATGACATTCTCGATCGCGGTGCGGTGCGGAAACAGCTGGAAATTCTGGAACACCATGCCGGTCTGCAGGCGCAGGCGCCTGATATCGGCGGTCGCCACCTTGATGCCCGGGCGGAATTCCAGCGTTTCGTCGCCAATGCGGACCGTGCCCGATGTCGGGATCTCCAGAAGGTTAATGCAGCGCAGCAGCGTGCTTTTTCCCCCGCCCGAAGGGCCGACAAGCGCGGTGACGCTGCCTTCGTCTATGGCGACGGTCACACCCTTCAGCACCAGATTGTCGCCGAAGCGCTTTTCGATGTCGCTGAGGCCGATCATGAGCGTGCCTCCAGGAAGCCGCCATAGCGGTTGAGCCGTTCCTCCAGCCGCGCCTGCAGGGCCGACAGCACCGAGCTCATCGCCAGATAGAGGATCGCCGCCTCGACATAGAGGATCAGCGGCTCATAGGTGGTGGCGACGATGCGCTGCGCCGCCTGGAACATCTCCGGCACTGTGATGGCGGCTGCCAGCGAGGTGTCCTTGACCAGCGAGATGAAGGTGTTGGACAGCGGCGGCACCGCGACCCGGCCGGCCTGCGGCAGGATGGTGCGCCGCATCGCCTGGCTCCAGGTCATGCCGATCGAATAGGCGGCCTCCCACTGGCCTTTCGGCACCGAGCCGATGGCGGCGCGGATGATCTCCGACGTGTAGGCGCCGATGTTGAGCGTGAAGCCGATCAGCGCCGCGGTGAAGGCGTCGAGCAATATGCCGACCGACGGCAGGCCATAGAAGATCAGGAACAACTGCACCAGGAGCGGCGTGCCGCGAAATATCCAGACATAGAAGCGCACGAGCGCGACCAGCGGCTTGGGTCCGAACAGCCGGCCGAGCGCCGCGCCCAGGCCGACCGTCAGGCCCAGCACGAAGGACAGCAGCGTCAACGGCACGGTGAAGATCAGCGCGGCCCAGAGCAGCGAAGGCAGCGACTCCAGCATCAGTTGCAGCCAGTGCGGCACGAAAGACCCTCCAGAGTGCTAAACGTCAGCCATATCACGACAAAAGCGGCAAACCGTCAAAGACGGCTCGCCGCTGGATGCATCGCACGGGCCGGCAACCGGCCCATCCCACGAAAACTTACTTCGAAACGTCCTGGCCGAAATAGGTGTCGGCGATCTTCTGATAGGTGCCATCCGCCTTGATGTCGGCCAGCGCCTTGTTGATCGCGGCGACCAGCTCGGGATCGCCCTTGCGCACGATCACGCCTGAATAGTCGGCGTTTTCCTCTTGCGCGGCGATCTTCACATTGGCGTCGGGCTTGTGCTTCTTGAAGTCGAGGAACGACAGGCTGTCGTTGATGGTGGCGTCGGCACGGCCGGTCAAAAGCAGCTGGATCGACTGGTCGAAACCATCGGTGCCGACCAGTTCGGCGCCGTTCGTCTCGGCCAGCTTGCCGAAATTCGAGGTCAGCGACTGCGCCGACTTCTTGCCCTTGAGATCGGCGAAGGTCTTGATGTCGGTGTTGTCGCCGCGCACGATCAGCACCGCCTTGGAGGCGATGTAGGGATCGGAGAAATCATACTTGGCCTTGCGGGCGTCGGTGATGCCGACTTCGTTGATGACGGCATCGTAGCGGTTGACGTCGAGGCCCGCGATCAGCCCGTCCCACTTGCCCTCGAGGAACTCGACCTTGACCCCGAGCTTGTCGCCGATCGCCTTGGCGATTTCGACGTCGAAGCCGACCAGCGCGCCGGAAGCGTCATGATAGGTGAAGGGTGCGTAGGTGCCTTCCGTGCCGACCTTGATGACCCCGGCCTGCTTGATCTGGTCGAGATTGGCGCCGGCATGGCCCGATGCGACAGCCAGGGCTTGCAGCGTTCCGGCAATGATGAGCGACTTGAGCCATTTCATTTTTCTGTGATCCCGTCCTTGGCCGGCAACCCGGCATGTTGTGAGGGTTGGAAAATGACAGATGCAGGTCGAAAAAATAAGGAACGAGATTTCAAAAACAATGGATTTCTGAAACCGCATTCTCCGCAGGGGCCTTATTCGCAGCATCCTGATGGTCCAGGCAACCGCTGCGAAATCGCCCGGATGATACCGCTCGCCTGCCCGCGCGGGCGGAACTTTTCTCGCGCATGGCAGTTTTGGCTGTTCTAGGGCACGACGCCGCGATTTCAACCCGACGCCCTGCCAGTTCGTTATTCGCATCGCCTGAGCCAGGGAGTGCCTCATGATGGAAGACACGGCAGGACGGACCATGGTCCGCGCGGCCATGAAGGCCCCCTACCTGGAGCGTGACGAGGAGCATCGGCTGGCCCTGCTCTGGAAAGAAGACAACGACCAGAACGCTTTGCACAGCATCACCGTCGCTCATATGCGGCTGGTCATCTCCATGGCTTCCAAATTCCGCCATTACGGCCTGCCGCTTGGCGATCTGATCCAGGAAGGCCATGTCGGCCTGCTCGAGGCCGCCGCGCGCTTCGAGCCCGAACGCGACGTGCGGTTCTCGACCTATGCGACATGGTGGATCCGAGCCTCGATGCAGGACTACATCCTGCGCAATTGGTCGATCGTGCGCGGCGGCACGAGTTCCGCGCAAAAGGCGCTGTTCTTCAATCTCAGGCGCTTGCGTGCCCGCTTGGCAAATGGCGCCGAGCCGCTCTCCAACGAAACCCTGTATCGCGAAGTGTCGGTTGCGCTTGGTGTTTCCGAAGCTGATGTGGCGATGATGGATTCGCGGCTGTCGGCTCCGGATTCCTCGCTCAACGTGCCGCTGGCCGACGATGCGGGCGCCACCGAGCGGATGGATTTCCTGGTCTCGGACGATCCCCTGCCCGATGAGGTCGTCAGCGACCGCATCGATGTCGCGCGCCGCTCCGTCTGGCTGAAAGCGGCTCTCGCCGCCCTCAACGCCCGTGAACTGCGCATCATCGAGGAACGCCGGCTCAGCGACGAGGGTGCGACGCTTGAGGCACTCGGCGAAACGCTCGGCATTTCCAAGGAGCGCGTACGCCAGATCGAGGCCCGCGCCATGGAAAAGCTCAAGGTCGCGCTGGTGAAGCAGAATCCGGAGTTCCTGGCGACAGCCGCCTGACCGCGAAGCCGGCTCTTATTTGTCGGTGACGATCTTGACCTTGTCGCCGGCCGAAACAGCAGCACCCGGCGACAGCGCATTGAGCACGCGGAACAGGTCGAGCTTGCGGTCGACGCCCACCATCTGCGCGGCGAGCGAGCCCATGGTCTGTCCCGGCTGCACGGTGAGCACGCGGATGTGCAGCGGCTTCAGGGCCGCTTTTTCAGCAGGGCTCAGGATACGGAACGACCCGCTGACCGAGCGTGCCACCGTGTCGAGCGAGGTGCTGGCCGAGGGTGCCGCGGTCAGCAGCCGGTAGACCTGGCCGCCGGCGCGGATCACCGCGATGTCGAACTGCCAGCCTTCGGCGCCGGCATGCGCGGTCGCCGCCTCGTTGCCATTGATCGTTTCCTGCTTGACGGTGCTGTCGTCGAGACCGGCGACCCAGCCGCTCCGGATGTAGTCGGTCAAGGCGCGGTTCTTGTCGATCGAAACCCCGTCGAAGCGGATGGCTATGTCGCCCGGCCCGGTCGCCGTCACCGCTGCCGCGGAATTGTCGATGATGAAGCCGTCCGGCACCGTGAATGACACACCGAGGCCCGGATGCAGGAAGGTCTCGCCCCGCACATAGCCTTCCTCCGGCGTATCTCCGTAGAGCAGGCCGTCTATGCCGGCGAGGAAGGAATCGCGGTCGCGCGTGCCGACGCCGGGTGCGCCGAACTGGCGGGCATGGCGCTGCGCCAGGTCGATACGCTGCGGCGTATTGGGATGCGTCGCCAGAAAGTCGAGGCTGGCGTCGGTGGCGCCGCTGATCGAGCGGAAATCGGTATAGGCCGACATCGACTGCAGGAACCGGCCGGCGGCGTATGGATCATAGCCGGCTTCGCCGATCGACTTGATGCCGATGGCATCCGCTTCCAGCTCCTGGTTGCGCGAGAACTGCGCCAGCCTGAGCTTGCCGCGGATCAGTGCGGCCTTGGCGGTCGGGCTGTCGCCGAGCACGTCCGAGACCACCTTGGTCGCCAGGCCTTCCTCGGCCTCCAGCTGCTGGCGTTGCAGGCCGTGGTTGGCGGTGACGTGGCCCATCTCGTGCGCGATGACCGCGGCGAGTTCGGACGAATCGTTTGCCAGCGCCAGCAGGCCGCGCGTGATGTAGAGATAGCCGCCCGGCAACGCGAAGGCGTTGACGTTGGGCGAATTCAAAATGGTGATGCGGTAGGTCTGGGTCGGATTGGCGGACACCACGGTCAGGCTGCCGACCACCTTGGCGACCATGCGCTCGAGCTTGGGATCGGAATATTCCCCGCCATAAGTCGCCAGGATGCGCGGGTGCTGCGCCTTGGCCAGTTCGGCGAGTTTGTTGTTGGCGCCGACATTGTCGACCGTGATCGGCTTGTCGGACGGCTGGAACCCGGATTCCTGGACTGCCGGAGGTGTGAACATCTGGCAGCTTGCGAGCGCCACGGCAAAACCGGCCAGCGCAAGAAAGCGCGCCAGCGGGTTCCATCTTGGTCTGTCAACGCCGATCGCCAGAACGGCTTCCTTTCGGGTCCCGGCGCATGACCACGAAAATCGGGGGCGATCTTCGGAATTGTCATGCGCAAACAAACTACTACAGCATCCCTCACACGTCCCTCGGGGCGTGCGGCGGATGCTGTAGGCAAATCACGGCCTGTGCCGGACCAATAGGGCGGACCTAGCCACACTACGTCTGCCATGGCAAGCAAGCGCCACTTCGCCCGAAGACGGTTTGGCCGTAAATTATGTCCGCTTCCGGGCAATATCTCGTGATACGGCATCCCCGGCACCGGTACCGATATAGCGCCGGAACGCCTCGGGACCAGCCCCGGCAAAGAAATCCTCGGCGGAGCCGGTGGCCGCCACGGCGCCATTGTCCAGAAACACCACATTGCGGCCGATGCGGCGCGCATCCTGCGGCTGGTGCGTGACGAACAGCACCGTCATGCCATGGTCGGCATGGACGCCGGCAACCAGGTCGAGCATGTCGTCGCGCAAAGCGGGCCCGAGCGAAGCGAAGGGTTCGTCTAGCAGCAGCACCGGGCGATCGCGCACCAGCACGCGGGCCAGGGCGACGCGCTGGCGCTCACCGCCCGAGAGTTCGCGCGGCAAGCGTTTTTCCTTGCCGGCAAGGCCGGTGCGCGCAAGCGCGTCGGCAATCGCCGCGCGGTCGGCCTCGGTCAGCCGCAGCGACGGCGAGCGGCCGAGCCCGACATTCTGCTCGACGCTGAGATGGGCGAAAAGGTTGTTTTCCTGGAACACCATCGACACCGGCCGCGCCGCCGGAGGCGCGCCGCTGACATCGGCCCCGCCGATCAGCACACGGCCAGACCGAGGCGTCTCGAACCCGGCGACCAGGTTGAGCAGCGTCGACTTCCCCGAGCCGCTCGGCCCCATGATGGCGGTGATTTCCGCTGCGGCGAACGCGACATCGAAGGCAAGCGGCGCCTCCCCATAGCTGAACGAAACCTTGTCCAGCCGCACCGGAACACCTTTCCTGCCAATCGCCCCATCAGACATCGCGGGCCATTCCTTTTCCCAGCCGGTCCGCTGCCAGGACCAGCGCCAGGCAAACCAGGCCGAGCAACAGTGCCAGGCCGGCGGCGTCCGCGGTGCGGTAGCGGCCCATGCGCGCCAGCAGAAGGTAGGGCAATGTCTGCACGGAATCACTGCCGAACAGCGCGATGACACCGAGATCGCCAAGCGACAGTGCCATGGCGAAGGCGAAGGCGGTGGCGAGCGGCCGCCGCAGCGACGGCCAGTCGACCAGCCGCAGCCTGGCCCATCCGACAATGCCCAGCTGCGCGCAGAGCCGTTCGTGACGCTCGCTGCCCGCATCATAGGCGGGACGGACGGCGCGCAACGCGAAAGGCATCGCCATCACCGCATTGACGGTGACGACCATGACCGGGGCGATGGCGAAGACATCGCCGGCATGACGCAGCAGCAGGAACCAGCCGGCGCCGATGACGATGGGCGGCACGACCAGGACGAACCCCGCGCCGGTATCGGTGGCGTGTTCGAGCAGCGTCCTTGGCCCGGAGCGGCGGTTCAGCGCCAGCGCCCTGCGCGCCATGGTCAAGGCCAGCGACAGCATCACCGAAAGCAGCGCCGACAGGAAGGCCAGCACCGCACTCGTCAGCGTCGCCTGCCGGACCGCGGCCTCGCCGGCGAGCCGGCCGAGATCGGCGCCAAGCCCGGCGATCACCGTGGCCGCCATCGGTCCGGCAACGAACAGCAGCGCCAGCACGATGAGCGCCGCGTTCAGCCAGGTCTCGGTCCGGTTGACGGAGAGATAACGGCGCGGTGCGACCGGCAGGTTGGTGTCACCGACGACATTGGCGCCAAGCCGCGTCAGCGCCAGCACCACGATGAAGGTCAAGGCGATCTGCAGCAGCGTCAGCGCGACCGCCCGCGCCGGATCGAAATCGAAGCGGAGCGCCTGATAGATGCCGACTTCCAGCGTCGTCGCGCCTGGTCCGCCGCCGAGCGTCAGCACGATGGTGAAGGAGGTGATGCAGAGCATGAAGACAAGCCCGGCGACCCCGGGCAAGGCGGCGCGCAGCGTCGGCCATTCGATCAGCCGGAACGCCGGCCGCGCGCCCATGCCAAGCTGGCTCGCCAGCCGCCACTGGTCGGCAGGAATGGTCTGCAGCGTCTCGAGGAACAGCCGCGTGCTGAGCGGCAGGTTGAAGAAGACATGGGCGACGAGGATGCCGGACAGGCCGTAAATGCCTGGCCAGCCCTGGCCGCCGACCGCGCCGAACAGGCCGGCGAAATAACCGGCACGGCCGTAGAGCGCCAGGATCCCGAGCGCCGCGACGATGGCCGGCAGCGCCAGCGGCACGGCAAAGAGCTGCAGCATGAAGGCGCGGCCCGGGAAGCGCGGGTGCCGCGACAGCGCACGCGCCACGAACAGCGCCGGTATGACCGAGAGAAGTGTCGAAAGGGCGGCCTGCAAGAGCGTGAAGCGCACGACGCGCAGCAGATAGGGATCGAAGGCCGCCCAAGCGCCCGTGAGATCGTGGGCGCCCTCGACAAGCAGCCCGGCAAACGCGCCACCGATCAGCAGCGCGATCGCGGAAAGCGCGGTGATGCCGGCGCTGACGCGGGGGTCGGTGGGGTGGCGCGTATGCATTTCGCGCTACCCAACACTGTGGTGGGTATCGATCGAAGGAAATACCTGGCGAAGGCCGAGCCCACCCCCCTCTGTCCTGCCGGACATCTCCCCCTCAAGGGGGGAGATTGCGCACGCGGAGGCTTTCGCTATTCTCCAATGCTGCTGGACTTGGCTAGGCGCCAAAACTGCCAATCTCCCCCCTTGAGGGGGAGATGGCCGGCAGGCCAGAGGGGGGCGGCTTGGCGCAAACATCCGACGAGACTTGAACCCTACCTGCTCATCACCGAAAGCCATTCGTCCACCCAGGCCTTGCGGTTGGCGGCGACCTCCTGCGGGCTGAACAGCAAGGTCTTGGTCGGCTTGACCAGTTTGCCGAAGGCCGGGTTGAGCGGCTTGTCGGTCTTGCCGGCGGGGAACATCCAGTTGGTCTCGGGGATGGCGTCCTGGAACTTCGGGCTGGTCATGAAGGCCATGAACTTTGCAGCCAGCGGGTTCTTGGCGCCCGTCGTGGTGATGCCGGCAACCTCGATCTGCAGATATTCGCCCTCCTCGAAGGAAGCCGCCTGGTAGCGCTCGGTGTTCTCGGCGATCATGTGATAGGCCGGCGACGTGGTGTAGGACAGCACCATCGGCGCCTCGCCCTTGGTGAACAGGCCATAGGCCTCGCTCCAGCCTGGCGTCACCGTCAGCACCTTCGCCTTGAGCTTGGCCCAGGCCTCCGGCGCCTTGTCGCCATAGACCGATTTGACCCACAGAAGCAGGCCGAGACCCGGCGTGGAAGTGCGCGGATCCTGGATGACGATCTTGTCGTCGGCACTGCCCTCGACCAGATCCTTAAGGCTCTTGGGTGGGTTCTTCAGCTTTTCGGTGTCGTAGACGACGGCGAAATAGCCATAGTCGAAGGGGACAAAAGTATCGTCGCTCCAGCCGCCCGGCACATCGACGTCGGACACCGCGCCATGCGGCGCGAACAGGCCTGTCGCCTTGGCATCGGCGGTGAGATTGGTGTCGAGGCCGAGCACGATATCGGCTTTGGTCGAGGCCCCTTCGAGCTTGACGCGGTTGAGCAGCGCCACGCCGTCGGCGACCGAGACGAACTCGACATCGCAGCCGCATTCGGCCTCGAATTCCTTCTTCACCACGGGGCCTGGACCCCAGTCGGCGGTGAAGCTTTCATAGGTGTAGACGGTGAGCTTGTCCTTGGCCAAGGCCGGCCCGGACAGCGCCAGAACCGCTGCCGAGACAAGAGAGTATAAAAGCGTGCGCATCGGCGCCTCCTTCGTTCGAGTTGAAAGGAATTGAGGCGTCGGACTGTCCGAAACGTCTAATCCCTCCGCCGGTACAAACCGGATCAGGTTCAGCGGGTTGGCGAGACTGCCTCTCAGCCGGTCCGCGAAGATCGCGTCCGGCACCCCGTTAGAGCGTTTCGACACATAGGCCGGGCCAATGAACCGCGCAAGTGGGAGTTTGCCGCCTTCCGTTTCGCGTGTCGGGCTGGTAAGGGCCACACGATATGAGCACATTCACCATCCTGCTTGGCGGCGATCTCATCCGCACGCCGCGGCTCGACCGCCAGATCGAAGGCTGCCGCGTGATCGCCGCCGACGCCGGCATCGGCCATGCGCGGCTGCTCGGCCTTGTCCCGGAACTCTGGGTGGGTGATTTCGATTCGGTACCGGCCAATCTGCTTGACGATCTGGCCGCCGTGCCCCGCCAGACCTTTCCGGCGGAGAAGGACAAGACCGATGGCGAACTGGCGATCGCCGCCGCACTCGAACGAGGCGCGACCCGCCTGGTGCTGGCAGGCGCTTTCGGCGGCAAACGGGCCGACCATGCTTTCCTGCATCTGTCGCTCGCCCTGCGGCTGGCCGAGACCGGCACCGGAGTGGTGCTGACCAGCGGCGCCCAGGAAGGCGTGCCCTTGCTGTTGGGAAAGACGGGTTTCGACTATACCGACGGCACGCTGTTTTCGATCCTCGGCTTTTCAGACCTCGCCGGCCTGACCGTCACCGGCGCCAAATGGCCGCTCAACCAGGTCGAGGTGGCCTTCGGTTCGTCGCTGACCATCTCCAACGAGGTCCGGGGGGGCCTCGAAATCGCGCTCGGCCACGGCCGCGCGCTGCTGCTCGCTCATCCCTATCCCTTGCCCGAAAGCTGACATGGCCCCGCCTCTTCTCAACCTCGACGGGATAAAACTGACCTTTGGCGGCACGCCGCTGCTCGATGGCGCCGCCTTGACCGCTTCGGCCGGCGACAAGATCGCGCTGGTCGGCCGCAACGGCTCGGGCAAGTCGACGCTGCTCAAGATCGCCGCCGGCCTGATCGAACCCCAGGACGGCGAGGTGTTCCGCCAGCCGTCGGCGACCGTGCGCTATCTGCCGCAGATGCCCGACATGGAAGGTTTCGCAACGGTCCGCGCCTATGTCGAGGCAGGGCTTGGCCCCGCCGATGATCCCTACCGCGCCAGCTATCTGATGGAGCATCTCGGCCTGTCGGGCGAGGAGCGGCCGAACGATCTGTCCGGTGGCGAGGCCAGGCGCGCCGCCCTTGCCCGCGTCATGGCGCCGGAACCGGACATCCTGCTGCTTGATGAGCCGACCAACCATCTCGATCTGTCGGTCATCGAGTGGCTGGAAGAAGAGCTTGTCCGCACCTCATCGGCACATATCGTCATCTCGCACGACCGCCGTTTCCTCGAACGCGTCTCGCGCGCCACCATCTGGCTCGACCGCGGCCAGACCCGCAGGCTCGACAAGGGTTTTGGCCATTTCGAGGAGTGGCGCGATCAGGTGCTGGAAGAGGAAGAGCGCGAGCAGCACAAGCTCGGCCGCCAGATCGTGCGCGAGGAGCACTGGCTGCGCTATGGCGTGACGGCGCGGCGCAAGCGCAACATGCGCCGCCTCGGCGAGTTGCAGACCATGCGCAAGAATTTTCGCGGCCATCGCGGCGCCGAGGGTTCGGCGACCATGGTGGCCAGCGACGCCGCCGAATCCGGCAAGCTGGTGATCGAAGCCAAGAACATCGAGAAGAGTTTTGGCGATCTCACCGTGGTCAAGGGATTCTCGACCCGCATCCAGCGCGGCGACCGCGTCGGCCTCGTCGGACCGAACGGCGCCGGCAAGACGACGCTTTTGAAGATGCTGACCGGTGAATTGGCGCCGGATGCAGGCTCGGTGCGGCTCGGCACCAATCTGGAGATCGCCACGCTCGACCAGAAGCGCGAGGCGGTCGACCCGCAGGAGACCCTGGCGCAATACCTCACCGACGGGCGCGGCGAAAACCTCGTCATCAATGGCGAGCAGCGCCATGTCGTCTCCTACATGAAGGATTTCCTGTTCAAGCCGGAACAGGCGCGCACGCCGGTGCGCGAACTGTCCGGCGGCGAACGGGCGCGGCTGATCCTGGCGCGCGTGCTGGCGCGGCCGGCGAACCTCCTGGTGCTCGACGAGCCGACCAACGATCTCGACATGGAGACCCTGGAACTCCTGCAGGAACTGGTCGCCGGTTTTGCCGGCACCGTCATCCTGGTCAGCCACGACCGCGATTTCCTCGACCGCACCGTCACCAGCATCATCGCGCCGGACGGCGGGGGCCGCTGGGTCGAATATGCCGGCGGCTATTCCGACATGCTGGCCCAACGGGGCGGCACCAGGCTCGACGACCGCAAGGCGCGCGCCAAGACTGAAGCCGCCGATATGCCGGCACCGGGCAAGAGCGAGCCCGTGGCACCGAAGGGGCCGGCGAAGAAGCTGTCGTTCAAGCAGAAATTCGCGCTGGAATCGCTCCCCAAGAAGATCGAGGCGGTGACCGCGTCGATCTCGCGGTTGGAAAACAACATCGCCGACCCGGCTTATTACGAGCGCGATCCAGCCTCGTTCCAAAAGACCATCGCCGCCCTCGACAAGGAACGCGCTACGCTGGCGGCGCTCGAAGAGGAGTGGCTGGAACTGGAGATGTTGCGGGAAGAGATGGAAGGGTGAACGATTGCATGCGGTCTTTTATGCGCGTATATTATGCGCATGGAAGAAGGGCATCCCCATGCTTCAATCGACGCCAAAACCTCAGAGGACGTCCGTCAACACGTCCATTGACTCTCAGTTGATCAAAGACGCCAAGGCGTTGGGCATCAACATCTCCCGCGCTGCCGAGGCAGGTATCGCGAAAGCGATAGCGGCGGAGAAAACGCGTCGATGGCAGGAAGAAAACAACGAAGCCATCGAAAGCTCCAACGAGTATGTTAGGCGCAACGGACTGCCATTGGCCAAACATCGGCCGTTCTGATGGCACGTTACGATTTTTATCGGAATGCCGACGGTAACGGTTATCTTCTCGATGTGCAGTCCGACCTTCTTGAAGGGCTGAACACGAGGGTCGTCATTCCCCTGATGCCGCCCCAAATAGCTCCGGTTCCTGGCCGCCGACTAAACCCGACCTTCGCTATAGACGGCAAAGATCATGTGATGGTCACGCAGTTTATATCAGCCTTCACCGCATCTGAACTATCGGACGCGGAGGGAAACCTCTCAAAGCATCACGACGACATCGTCGCAGCGCTCGACATGCTGTTCCAGGGTTTCTGAACGAAGGCGATGTTAGGCCGCCTCCTCAACCCGCCGTCTTCGCCTGCCAGGCCTTGATCGCCTCGTCGAACACCTTCTCGCCGGGGATGCCTTTTTCCATGGTCAGCAGCGCCCGCCGTCCGGTCTTGTAGACGACCGGCACGTCGATCCAGTCCTGGCCGCGCAGCAAGGTCATGTTGGCGTCCTCGTCGGCCTTGGTGTCGTTGAGCGCGACGAGGAAGAAGCCGTCGGCGATCTTGGCCGGAATGCCGATCAGCGGGCTGCCGGCGTCCTGCTCCGAACTCTTCATGGCGACGCGCAGGATGTTGTCGACACCGCCGCCTTCGAAGCCGTCGGGCGTCAGGAAGATCATCTCGATAATGTGGCTCGCCGGCAGCGTCTGATCGGTGTTGCGGCGGATGGTCATGCGCAGTTGGATGTCCTTGCCGGGGATGGTCGCCTCGGCGCGGATCGCCGGCTCGGGCGGCAGGTCGCCGCCGGGCGATTCCTGGACCAGCGACCAGACGATGCTGCCGGGCTCGGCCGAACCCTGCGCTGTGCTGGTGCGCTCCTCATAGAAGATCGCCTTCTGGCCAACCGGCACCGCGGCTTGCGTCGCCGGAGCGGCGGCGGCGGGCGGTGTGGCGGCCGCGGGAGCCGGCGGCGTAGCGGCGGCATCGGCTTGTGCCGCGGGTGCGGTGCCGTTGGCGGGCGGCGTTGCCGGCGCAGCACCAGCCGCAGGCGGGGTCGCGGCGGGGGCAGGCGTGGCGGCGGGCGTAGGCGCATTGGCCGGCGCGTTCGTTGCCGTTGGCGGCGTCGTCAACGCGGCGACGGATTCGCCCTCGCCTATGCCGCTTTGCCCACCGGCCGGGCCGGGATCGGTTTCGCCGCCTTCAGGTGTCAGCCGCTGCGTGAATTTCGTCGCTTCGGCGCCTGCCGCCGGCGGCGTCGCCGCGTCGGTCGCCGGCTTGGCCGGCGCCGGTTTCACCGGTTCGGTCTTGGCAACCTTGCTGCCGTCCAGACCCAGCATCTTGCCAAAGGCATCCTTGTTCAGCCAGATGCCATAGCCGCCGCCGGCAACGACCAACAGGGCGACGACGGCGGCAATCAGCCCGCCATAGCTACGCTTGCGCTCGGCGGGACGCAGACGCTGGAAGGTGTCGGCCGTGGCCGGCTCGTCATCATTGGGAAAGACATCCGGCTGGTCGTCTTCCTGGTCCGCGTCCATGCCCGGCAGGTTCTTGTCAGCCAGATTGAAGGATGCCGGCTGCACCGGCGCGGGCTTCGGCCAGCTCGGCTCGGCCTTGGCGGCGGGCGGCGGCGCCGGCCGATAGGGGTCCGGCTTGGCAAGAGGCGGCGCTGGCCACGAAGGCTCCGCATTCGCCGGCTGGCGTGTGTGGTTCGGCTGGTTCTTGTTGCGGTCGATGGAGGAAAAGATGTTCTCCAGCTCGGCGAGCGGATCCGTCTCCGGCACGCTCTTGGTGTAGTCGCGCTCGACGCTGGAGATAGCATCTTCCAGACCGCGCTTCTGCTTGGCGGCATCCGACGGCGACAGCGGCGGATCGCGCAGGGCAATCTTGGCTGCGATCGTCGAGCGGGCCTTGTCATAGACCCTCGCCCGCATCTCCGGCGACTGATCGCTGAGGTTGTCTATCGTTTTCTTCAGAACAGCAACGAAATCTGCCATGCTTCAGTCGACCTGTATTTTTGCTTCCGCGCCGGCCCCCGCAAATCAGCCGCAATGCCCGGAAAGGCTTCAGAAACTAGTCTTGAAACGGATCGGTCACAAGTATCGTATCGTCCCGTTCCGGACTGGTGGAGAGGAGCGCGACCGGTGCGCCGATGAGCTCCTCGATGTATCGGACATATTTGACGGCCTGGGCCGGAAGATCGTTCCAGCTGCGCGCCCCGGCGGTGGTGCCTTTCCACCCCTCCAGCGTCTCGTAGACCGGTTCGACACGGGCCTGCGCGCCCTGGCTCGCCGGCAGATAGTCGATCGCCTCGCCGTCGAGGCGGTAGCCGGTGCAGACCTTGATCTCATCCAGCCCGTCGAGCACGTCGAGCTTGGTCAGCGCGATGCCCTTGATGCCGTTGACGGCGACCGCCTGGCGCACCAGCACCGCGTCGAACCAGCCGCAGCGGCGCTTGCGCCCGGTGACGACGCCGAATTCATGGCCGCGTGTGCCGAGGAACTCGCCGATCTCGTTCTTTTGCTCGGTCGGGAACGGACCTTCGCCGACACGCGTCGTGTAGGCTTTGGTGATGCCGAGCACATAGCCGATGGCGCCTGGACCAACGCCCGCGCCGGCGGCGGCCTGCCCGGCGACCGTGTTCGACGAGGTGACGAACGGATAGGTGCCATGGTCTATGTCGAGCAGCGTGCCTTGCGCGCCCTCGAACAGGATGCGCTCGCCGGCGCGGCGCTTGTCGTCGAGGATCTTCCAGACCCGGTCCATGTAGGGCAGGATCTCGTCGGCGACCGAGGTCAACTCCGTCATGATCGCATCATGCGTGACTTCGGCATGGCCAAGCCCGCGACGCAGCGCATTGTGATGCGTCAGCAGCCTGTCGACTTTCAGGGGAAGCGTTTCCAAATCCGCCAGATCCATCACCCGAACCGCGCGCCGACCCACCTTGTCCTCGTAGGCGGGGCCGATGCCACGGCGGGTCGTGCCAATCTTCGTTCCGGAATTGGTGGCGGCGTCCTCGCGGAATCCGTCCAGCTCCCGGTGCAGTGACAGGATAAGCGCCGTGTTTTCGGCTATTTTCAGGCGGTCAGGCGTCACTTCGACGCCCTGCGCCTTGAGCTTCGCCACTTCGGCCACGAAAGCATGCGGATCGAAGACCACGCCATTGCCGATGATGGACAGCTTGCCTTGCCGCACGACGCCGGACGGCAACAGCGACAGCTTGTAGACCTTGCCGTCGACAACCAGCGTATGGCCGGCATTGTGGCCACCCTGGAAACGCACCACGACATCGGCGCGCTCCGACAGCCAGTCGACGATCTTGCCCTTGCCTTCGTCGCCCCACTGCGAGCCGACGACCACCACATTGGCCATGTTTCTTTTCCCTTGAGACGCCGCCGAGCGGCTTGGATTTGGTTCCAAACGACAGGCCTCTATAGCGTCAAGACCTCGCGAGTGCGACCTTTCTTTGCCGCCGAAAATGCCCTGAGGCACAACAATTTTCGGCTTTGACATCATTTACTTGGGCTGACGGGGGCAATAGGCCGGCAAACACCGTGGCCATCCCCACGGCCGGAATCCCGCGATGCATCGAAGCGCCTACATATTCCTGCTGCTCACCACGCTGCTGTGGGGTGGCAATTCGGTGGCCGGCAAGCTGGCGGTCGATCACGTCTCGCCGATGACGCTGGTCTTCCTGCGCTGGGTGCTGGCGGTGGCGATACTGCTGCCGATCGGCTGGCGCACGATCCAGGAGGACTGGCCTGTCGTGCGCCGGCACTGGTTCGTGTTGGCCGCACTTGGGGCCAGCGGCTTCACATTGTTCAACACCATCTTCTACACCGCGCTCAACTACACGACGGCGATCAATGTCTCGATCGAACAGGCGGCGATGCCGGTCTTGATCATCGTCGCTAATTTCATCTTCTTCCGCTTGCCTGTGAGCTGGGCGCAGATTGCCGGCGTGGTGCTGACCATCTTCGGCGTAGTCCTGACTGCCTGCCATGGCGATCCGCGCCGGCTGCTCGCATTGGAACTCAATTTCGGCGACGCCATCATGCTGGTGGCGGTCGTCCTCTACAGCGGCTATTCGGTCGGGCTGCGGATGAAGCCGGTGATGCGTTGGCAGAGCCTGATGCTGTCCCTTGCGGTCGCCGCGCTCATCACCTCGCTGCCCTTCTTCCTGTGGGAGGTCGCCGCCGGCAAGGTCATCGTACCCGACGCACGCGGCTGGACGGTGATCGTCTACACCGCGATCGGCGCCTCGGTCATCTCGCAGATAACCTACATCAGGGGCAACGAACTGATCGGCGCCAACCGCGCCGGCCTGTTCATCAATCTGGTGCCGATCTTCGGCACGCTGCTCTCGGTGCTGATCGTCGGCGAGACGTTCCAACTCTATCAGGCGCTGGCGCTGGTACTCGTGCTGGGCGGCATCGCGCTCGCCGAATACAGCGGGCGAAAGACGGCAAATTTGCCGCCAGTCTGAACGAAAGGCACGACCACGCCGCGCCTTTCGAGGCTGATTGCAAGGTCGCGTCGTCTACACCCCGCCCACGTCGAACTGCAGCCGCTTGGCCGAATCGATCGACTTGTGTGCCCGCACCTGTTCCAACACCTTTTCCGGGAACGGTGCGTCCAGATAAAGCAGCGCAATGGCGTCGCCGCCCGGCCGATTGCGGCCAAGCTGGAAATTGGCGATGTTGACGCCGTTCTCGCCGCACACCGTGCCAAGCAGGCCGATGATGCCGGGCGCGTCGGCATTGGTCGTGTAGAGCATGTGCTGGCCGACTTCGGCGTCGAGGTTGATGCCCTTGATCTGGATGAAGCGCGGCTTGCCGTCGGAGAAGCAGGTGCCGGCGATCGAGCGCGTCCTGTGCTCGGTCGTGACGGTCAGCTTGATATAGCCGTCGAATACGCCCGACTTGTCGCGCTTGACTTCCGCGACGATGATGCCGCGCTCCTTCACCATGATCGGCGCCGACACCATGTTGACGTCGGAGACCTGCGGCCGGATCAGGCCGGCAAGTGCGGCACTGATCAGCGCGCGCGTGTTCATCGTCGCGGTCGAGCCGTCGAACAGGATCTCGACCTCCTTGATCGGATCCTCGGTGACCTGGCCTACAAAGGCGCCAAGCACTTCCGCCAGCTTGACGAAGGGCTTCAGCCGCGGCGCTTCCTCCGCCGTGATCGAGGGCATGTTGATGGCGTTGGAGACGGCGCCCTTGATCAGATAGTCGGACATCTGTTCGGCGACCTGCAGCGCGACATTCTCCTGCGCTTCCGCCGTCGAGGCACCGAGATGCGGCGTCGCCACCACGTTCTCCATGCCGAACAGGGCGTTCTGCTCGGCCGGTTCGACCTCGAACACGTCGATGCCCGCACCCGCGACCTTGCCGCTTTTCAGCGCCGCGATCAGGTCGGCCTCGACGACCAGCCCGCCGCGGGCGCAGTTGATGATGCGCACGCCGTTCTTCATCTTGGCTATTGCCGCGGCGTCGATGATGTTGCGCGTCTTGTCGGTCAGCGGCGTGTGCAGCGTGATGAAGTCCGCGCGGGCGAAAAGCTCGTCCAGTTCCACCTTGTCGACGCCAAGTTCCTCGGCGCGCTTGTCCGACAGGAACGGGTCGAAGGCGATGACATGCATCTTCAGGCCGACGCCGCGCGTCGCGACGATCGAACCGATATTGCCGCAGCCGATGACGCCCAGCGTCTTGCCGGTGATCTCGACGCCCATGAAGCGGTTCTTCTCCCATTTGCCGGCATGGGTCGAGGCATTGGCTTCCGGGATCTGGCGCGCCAGCGCGAAGATCATCGCGACGGCATGTTCGGCCGTCGTGATCGAATTGCCGAAGGGCGTGTTCATCACGATGATGCCCTTGCGGCTGGCCGCCGGGATATCGACATTGTCGACGCCGATGCCGGCGCGGCCGACGACCTTGAGTTTGGTGGCGGCGTTGATCAGCTTTTCGGTGACCTTGGTCGCCGAACGGATGGCAAGGCCATCATACTGGCTGATCACCTCGAGCAGCTTTTCCTTGTCCTTGCCGAGGTCCGGCAGATAGTCGACCTCGATGCCGCGATCCTTGAATATCTGGACTGCGGTGGTGGAGAGTTTATCCGAAACGAGAACGCGGGGCGCCATGGCGGCCTCCTTGAAAAATGGGATTGATCCGGGAATGGGGCGGCCCGCGGGCCCCCACGAAAAATCTCAGGCAGCCGCTTTCAGCGACGCCTTCTGCGCGGCGAAAGCCCAGTCGAGCCAGGGCAGCAGCGCTTCGAGATCGGAAGTCTCGACAGTCGCGCCACACCAGATGCGCAGGCCGGGGGGCGCGTCGCGATAGGAGCCGATGTCGTAGGCGACCCCTTCCTTGTCGAGCGCCGTGACCAGTCCCTTGGCGAAAGCCGCCTGCCCGTCGGCATCGAGTGCCGCGACTTGCGGATCGGTGAAGGACAGGCAGACGGAGGTGTTCGACCGCGTCGCCGGCAGGGCGGCAAGATGGCCAAGCCATGCGGACTTGTCGACGAGGCGATCGAGCACCGCGGCATTGGCGTCGGCCCTGGCGACCAGGGCATCGAGGCCGCCGATCGACTTCGCCCAGTTGAGCGCGTCGAGGTAATCCTCGACGCACAGCATCGACGGCGTGTTGATGGTCTCGCCCTTGAAGATGCCTTCGATCAGCTTGCCGCCCGAGGTCAGGCGGAAGATTTTCGGCAGCGGCCATGAAGGCTTGTAGCTCTCCAGCCGCGCGACGGCGCGCGGCGACAGGATCAGCATGCCGTGTGCGCCCTCGCCGCCCAGCACCTTCTGCCAGGAGAAGGTGACGACATCGAGTTTCTCGAAATCGAGCTTTTGCGCGAACGCGGCCGAAGTGGCGTCGCAGATAGTGAGGCCCTTACGATCGGCCGGAATGAAATCGCCGTTCGGCACGCGCACGCCCGACGTGGTGCCGTTCCAGGTGAAGACCACGTCGCGGTCGAAATCGATCTTGGTGAGATCAGGCAATTCGCCGTAGCCGGCCTCGATCTTGCGCACGTCGGCGAGCTTCAGCTGCTTGACCACGTCGGTGACCCAGCCGGAGCCAAAGCTTTCCCAGGCGACCATGTCGACACCACGCTCGCCGAGCAGCGACCACAGCGCCATCTCGACAGCACCGGTGTCCGACGCCGGCACGATGCCGATGCGGTAGTCCGCCGGGACGTTGAGGATTTCGCGCGTCAGCTCGATTGCTTGTTCGAGCTTGGTCTTGCCGATCTTGGCGCGATGGGAACGGCCGAGCGCGGCATGCTTCAGCGCCTCGACCGACCAGCCGGGGCGTTTTGCGCAGGGACCTGAGGAGAAATTGGGATTTGCCGGACGGAGTCCGGGCTTCGTAGGCGTCGTCATCGTGGTCTATCCTTCCAGATAGTGGCCCCTCGTTGGGGAGGGGTGGCCCACGGACGGCGATATGCGTTCAGGTCCCAGGCGTCAAGGGAAAAGTTTTTGTCGCTGGCAGGATACTGGTGATCCTTGATCAGGATCTCGTGATTTCAAACGCAAACGGCGGACCCCAGGGATCCGCCGCCGAAATCCTCGTCTGCCCAAGGCCTACCAGAGATCGTATCTCAGGCCGAGCTTGACCTGGTGATTGCTGATCCCCTTTTTGACTGGAAAGGAGGTCAGGCTTTCGGCTGTCACATATTCGGCGTCCGGGGCGGAGAAGTACTGATAGCCCAGATCGACGGAAACATTCTTCGTCACCTGGTAAGCCAAACCGGCATTCAGTGTGTAGGCCAGCGAGTACTGGTTCTTGTTGTCCTGCTGGGTGAGATTGTTTGCCGGGTCATTGTTATCGATGTAGGTCGCCGAAAGCTTGCGCGTACTGCGGACGACACCGACGCCAGCGCCGACATAAGGCGTGATCCCGACATAGGTGCCAAGATCGACATAGCCGTTGAGCATGCCCGAGAAGGCATAGTTCTTCAGCGATGCCGATCCCACGGTCGGCAATGTCGGCGACGTTACGACCGCTGAATCATTGTAGCTGGCGTTGGCGCTGTTGCCGGGCAGATAGCCGAAGTTGAGATCGGCGCGGAGGTAATCGTTGAAATGATATCCGAAGCCTACGCTCCCGAAAAATGCGTCTTCGCTCTGACTGAAGCTTTCGTTGTTGATCGTTGACGGGAAGGTGAAATCCCCATTCTTGAAGCTCTTCTCCGCCAGGTAGGAGACATCGCCGCGCAGATACCAGCCGGAGCCAACCTCGACAGGCACGTAATCGGGCGCCTGGTCGACATAGATCGGAGGATCGTAGTCGGCGGCCAGGGCTGGTGTCAGCGGCAACAGGGTGAGCGCGGCAAGCGCCTGCGCCATACGCGATGTGAGTGTCATGGTCCCCGGCTCCCGCATTCGGCCCCGTCCGCGATCGTGACGGCTGCCATCGTTTCAAGGAGCATTGTTAACCATAGTGGTTAAGTCGGGGTTAAGGCTAACAGAGCGTTAGCGGATTGATTTCGCACGCGAACTCATCCGGGCCGCCCGGCGCGAGACCGCCAAACGAAAACCGCCCGGCTGAGCCGGGCGGTTCGCGATTGTTCCGATGTCGGAGGTGTTACTTGGTGTAGATCGGCTCGGGTTCGGGCTGGTAGGCCACCACCGGTGCGGCGCATCCATTGTTGCCGCCGAACTGGTAGCGCAGGCCGCCGCGCACTTCGTGGGTGTTGATGCCACGGTCGAAGCCAGGACCGGCGCTGCTCGCATCCCATTCGAACATGCGGCCGCCCTGGATATGGGAGAAGCGGTAGCCTGCATCGAGGATAATCTTGTCGGTCAGGCAGTAGGAGGCACCGGCCATCAGGGCATAGGCAAAGCGCCAGTTGGACGAGCCGGGATTGGTCTCGGTGGTGTTCGGGTCGTAGACGGTGTCCCATTTGACATGCGCGCCACCGATACCGGCGCCGACATAGGGCGTGATGCCGTGGTAGGTGCCGATATCGACATAGGCGTTGGCGAGCAGCAGCAAGGCGCTCATCTTCGACACTTCGACGGAGGTCGTGGGGTTGCCACCCGAGTCAAAGCCGGAGGTGCTGCCATTGAAGTTCGACTTGAACCAGTAGTCGGCGGTCAGATCGGTGCGGAAGTGATCGTTGATCTTGTAACCGACGCCGCCGCCGAGCGAGAAACCGCCCTTGAGCTTGCCGGAATCGAAACTGTTGCTGCCCGGCGTGACCACGTTACAGGGACAGATGGTGTAGGTCGTGTAGTCGATGCCGCGCACGTCGGACTTGTGATAGTCGATGTCGCCACGGATATACCAGCCGCCGACATCGGCAACCGGCTGTTCGTAAACCGGCGGCGGTGCCTCTTCGACCTGCGGCTCCGGCAGGTCGGCCGCGAACACTGGCCAGGCCAGACCCGCGAACAGCAACGCGAACAGGGCCTTTCTTGCTGTATTGAACATGCTTGTCACCCCTAGAACCCTCGGAACGGCGATCGTGTCCGAATAAGATTTGGCTTTCAGGCGTGGATAATGAATTGCAAAAGTTAAAAGGCATTTAACCCTGTCGATTAACCACGAATCTCTAGAATCCGAAGCATTCGAGGGTAATTATCGAGAGCGGGATCGGTCCTGCCGCCAACGAAAAAAGCCCGCCGGAGGGGCGGGCCTTCGATGTAACCAGGGCGAAGCCGCGGCGCGCGCCGGAGATCAGGCGGCGCTGCGGGTTTCGGAGATGACCTCGACGATGTCGTTGACGACGGCCTCGACCAGTTGCGGATCGTCGCCCTCGGCCATGACACGGATCAGCGGTTCGGTGCCCGATGGCCGGATGACCAGCCGCCCGGCCTTGCCGAGGCGATGACGGGCATCCTCGATGGCGGCCTTGACCGGGGCTTCCTCGAGCGGCTTGCCGCCCGCGATGCGGACATTCTTCAGGAGTTGCGGCACCGCCTCGAACTTCTTCGACAGTTCGCTGACCGGCCTGCCCTGCCGCTTGATGCAGGCCAGCACCTGCAGCGCCGAGACGAGGCCGTCGCCGGTGGTCGAGAAATCCGACAGCACGATGTGGCCCGACTGTTCGCCGCCGACATTGAGCCCGTGCGCGCGCATATGCTCCACGACGTAGCGGTCGCCGACCTTGGTGCGGTGCAATTGCAGCTTCATGTCGCCGAGGAACCGTTCCAGCCCGAGATTGGACATGACCGTCGAAACGACGCCGCCGCCGGCAAGCCGCCCGCTCTGGTGCCAGGACTCGGCGATCAGTGCCATGATCTGGTCGCCGTCGACGATGGCGCCATTTTCATCGACGATGACGACGCGGTCGGCGTCGCCGTCGAGCGCGATGCCGATGTCGGCGCGCACTTCGTGCACTTTCTTCTGCAGCCCCGCCGGATGGGTCGAGCCGCATTCCTTGTTGATGTTGAAGCCGTTGGGTTCGACATTGATGGCCACGACTTCGGCGCCGAGTTCCCACAGCGCCTCGGGCGCCACCTTGTAGGCCGCGCCATTGGCGCAATCGACGACGATCCTGAGGCCCGAAAGCGACATCGAGCGCGGCAAGGTGCGCTTGGCGAATTCGATGTAGCGGTCATGCACGCCGTCGACGCGCTTGGCCCGGCCAAGCCCGTCGGAATCGGCGAGCGCCAGTTCGATATCCTTGTCGAGCATGCTCTCGATGCGCTCTTCGATCTCGTCGGAGAGCTTGTAGCCATCGGGCCCGAACAGCTTGATGCCGTTGTCGTAATAGGGGTTGTGCGAAGCCGAGATCATGACGCCGATGTCGGCCCGCAGCGAACGCACCAGCATGGCCACCGCCGGCGTCGGGATGGGGCCGAGCAGGAACACATCCATGCCGGCGGCGCAAAGACCGGCCACCATGGCGTTCTCGATCATGTAGCCGGAAAGCCTGGTATCCTTGCCCAGAACGACACGATGGCGATGGTTGCCGCGCTGGAACGAAAGGCCGGCGGCCATGCCGACCCGCATGGCGATTTCCGCGGTCATTGGAAACTTGTTGGCGCGCCCGCGAATGCCGTCCGTGCCGAAGTAATTTCCCGCCATGCTAACCAGCATCCCTGATTGTTCTTAGCCGGCACGTCATGCCACAATTGGCCCGCGCCCTTTGATCACATTGTGTGATTATATGTTACCATTCCTTAGAAAATCATTGTTGTGCACTGCACACACCCTGACCTGCTGAGACTGCCACGTCGCAATATACCAGTCACGTTAGCCTTTCAGCGTAGATGCACCTGGAAAAACTTGTCCTCAAGTCCAACAGTCCGAACAATTTCATCACCTTGCCGCGAGGCTCCGGCTTTCGGCGACATATACGCTACTTAGCATCTGGCGCAACCGACCGTTGAGCGTTATTGATTCGCAGGGACGTATCATGGGCTGCTGCAACGGAGAAACGCTATGCTCATCCACCGACTTGCCACTTTGACCGGCCTCGCCGTCGTGACGTTGTTCCTGGCCGCGCCAGCCAACGCACTGACGATGGCCGAATGCAGCACGAAGTATAACGCGGCCAAGGACGCGGGGACCCTTTCCGGACAGACCTGGAACCAGTTCCGCAAGGCGCAGTGCGGCACCGACGCCGCCGCCACCACCGACACCAAGCCGGCCGCCACCACCAAGGCCGAAACCAAGGCTGCCGAAACCAAGCCCGCCAAGGCAGCAAAGGCTGCCGCCGCCGACAGCACGGCCAAGGGCCTGACGGCCAAGGAATGCAGCGCCAAGTACCAGGCGGCGAAGTCCGCCGGCACGCTGAACGGCATGAAGTGGAACGACTTCCGCAAGGCCGAGTGCGCCGCCGGCGCATCCGCTGCCACCGACACGACCAAGCCGGCCACCACAAAGGCAGCCGCGGCTCCCGCAGACGGCGGCAAGGGCCTGAGCATGGCCGAGTGCAGCACCAAGTACCAGGCTGCCAAGACGGCGAACACGCTGAAGGGCATGAAGTGGAACGACTTCCGCAAGGCCGAATGCGGTGCCGGTGCCTCCGATGACGACACCGTGCCTGCCCCCAGCGAGGCGAGCTATACCAAGGAGCCGGCAAAGCCGACGACGGTCGCGCCCAAGGGCGTTACCTTCCCGTCCGCGATCTCGCCGAAATATGCCAGCGAGACCCCCGGAAAGGGCCGCATGCATACCTGCCTTGACCAGTATTACACCCTCAAGGACGCTAACGCGCTTGGCGGCCTGAAGTGGATCCAGAAGGGCGGCGGTTTCTACAGCCTGTGCAATGCCAAGCTGAAGAGCTGATCTCCAGCAGCATTCTGAAAAAATATAGGCCCGCGAGCCGCGAGGTTCGCGGGCTTTTTGTTGCGCATGACAGCGCCCCGGCTTGCTCGCTTGTGTACATGACCGAGTTGTCGGTCCCATCAGTTCGTGTGCTCTTGGCAAAAGATTCCTGTTGAACATAACAAGAACAAAAAGTATACAAAAAGACGTCAAACTTGTTATCAACTAGGAGGGTCTTATGTCCAGTTTGAAATTGGCGGTATTGGCCGCGACGGCATTGGTTTCTTGGAGCGTCGCCCCTGCAAGCGCACTGACGATGAAGGAATGCAGCGAAACCTATCGAACCGCCAAGGAGGGCGGCACACTGAACGGCATGGACTGGGCCGCTTTCCGTAAGGAGAAATGCGCGACGTCCCTCGCCGAGGGTGTCAGCGCAGATACGGCCAAAACCGCGCAGCAGCCGAAGGACGAAGCCAGTCCGGCGTCCGCCCCCACCGTGGCGCCGGCGGGCGTCACATTCCCGACTACCCTCGCCGCCGAGTTCAAGACCGAAAAGCCCGCCAAGGCACGGATGAAAACCTGCCTGCAGGGTTACCACGGCAACAAGGAGGCGGGTACGTTGGACGGCCTTCGCTGGATCCAGAAGGGCGGCGGCTATTACAGCCTGTGCAATGCGCGGCTGAAAGCTGAATCATGAGGAACCATCCGGCAAACCCCGAAGCGCCAAGCGCCTGAGCGAATGCAGGCAGGGTGCTTGAAAAGCGAATGATTTCAGGTCGATCGACCTGAAATCATTCCGCCTCCATCGCAAAGGTGCAGCGCATTCAGCTTGACGGCTGCGGCTCCATGCCGCCTTCGGGCTCGGGCCCCTTCTTGCGGCGACCACCGGACTTCGGCACGGCCGAGCCGCGGCTCGGAGGGGTATCATCCCCCAAATCTCGCGCGGGCTTGTTGCCCGCGATCAGTTGCTTGATCTCGTCGCCCGACAGCGTCTCGTATTCGAGCAGGCCCTGCGCCAGTGCGATCCATTCCTTCTTCTTCTTGGTCAGGATGGACTTCGCCGTCGAATAGGCCTCGTCGATCAGGCGGCGCACTTCGGCGTCGATGATCTGCGCGGTCTCTTCCGAGATGTTCTGCGTGCGCGCCACCGAATGGCCGAGGAACACTTCCTCCTGGTTGTCGCCATAGGCGACATGGCCGAGCTTGTCGGAGAAGCCCCAGCGCGTGACCATGGCGCGTGCCAGCTTGGTCGCCTGTTCGATGTCCGAGGACGCGCCCGAGGTGATGTTCTCCTTGCCGAACTTGAACTCCTCGGCGACGCGGCCACCCATCATGATGGCGAGGCGCGAGATCATGTATTTGTAGCTCATCGAATAGCGATCGCCTTCCGGCAACTGCATGACCATTCCGAGCGCGCGGCCGCGCGGGATGATAGTGGCCTTATGCAGCGGATCGGCCGACGGCACGTTGAGCGCCAGGATGGCGTGACCGGCCTCGTGATAGGCGGTCAGCTCCTTCTCGGCCTGGGTCATGGCCGACGAGCGGCGCTCCGCGCCCATCATGATCTTGTCCTTGGCGTCCTCGAACTCGGCCATGGTGACGAGGCGCTTGTTGCGCCGCGCCGCCATCAGCGCCGATTCGTTGACGAGGTTCATCAGGTCGGCGCCGGAAAAGCCCGGCGTGCCGCGGGCCACGACCTTGAGATCGACATTAGGCGCCAGCGGCACGTTGCGCACATGCACCTTGAGGATTTTCTCGCGGCCGACGATGTCGGGGTTCGGGACCACCACCTGGCGGTCGAAACGGCCCGGACGCAACAGCGCCGGATCGAGCACGTCGGGACGGTTGGTGGCGGCGATCAGAATGATGCTTTCGTTGGACTCGAAACCGTCCATCTCGACCAGCAGCTGGTTCAGCGTCTGCTCGCGCTCGTCATTGCCACCGCCGAGGCCGGCGCCGCGATGGCGGCCGACAGCGTCGATTTCGTCGATGAAGATGATGCAGGGCGCATTCTTCTTGGCCTGGTCGAACATGTCGCGCACGCGGCTGGCGCCGACGCCGACGAACATTTCGACGAAGTCCGAGCCGGAAATGGTGAAGAACGGCACGTTGGCTTCGCCGGCGACCGAGCGGGCAAGCAGCGTCTTGCCGGTGCCGGGAGGGCCGACCAGCAGCACGCCGCGCGGAATCTTGCCGCCGAGGCGCTGGAACTTCTGCGGATCGCGCAGGAATTCGACGATCTCTTCCAAATCTTCCTTGGCTTCGTCTACGCCGGCGACGTCTTGGAAGGTGACGCGGCCATGCGCCTCGGTCAGAAGCTTGGCCTTCGACTTGCCAAAACCCATGGCGCGCCCGGATCCGGACTGCATCTGGCGCATGAAGAATATCCAGACACCGAGAATAAGGATCATCGGCAGCCAGGAGATCAGGTAACCGAACAGCGAGTTGGAGCCGTCGGTCTCTGGCCGCGCGTTGATTGTGACGTTCTTGTCCTGCAGCCGCGAAACCAGCTGGGGATCGCCGGGTGAATAGGTCTGGAAGCCGCTGGAATTGTCGGTGTAGGTGCCGGTGATGCGGGCACCCGCGATGGTCACCGTCTTGACCCGGCCGGCGCCGACATCCTGGAGGAACTGCGAATAAGGCACATCGCTCGAAGCCCCGCGCGTCTGCGGCGTCTGGAACAGATTGAACAGGGCGATGAGCAGGACCGCTATGATCGCCCAGAGCGCGAGGTTGCGATAGTTCGGATTCATCAATTGTCCCGTTGGCGTCCGCTTGCGGACAGCATCATGAGAGGAAACTTGCGCCTAACATAGGGAGAGCGTCCCCCCTTGCCAAGCAGAACAGCATGTCTGGGTTAAGCTTTCGACCACCGTCAACCGGCACTGTGGCCGCCGGAAGGCAAGGCGGGCAGCGATGGCGCGCCAATCAGGCCGGCGATGGCCCGCGCCGGCGCCAGGTCGAAGGATGGCAGGAACCGGGCAAAAGGCGCAACGACCGGCCGCGCGTCGAACCCTGGCGATGCCGGTTCGCCCTGCGGCACATCAGGGTTTTCAAAGGCTTGCCGCGATGTCGGTTCCGCAGCCAACGCAGCGCGCATCAGGCTTGCCGGGGTTTCTCCCGCGTCGATCGGCAGCCGCTTCGCTGCTGCCGCACCCAGCGGCGTGATCAACAATCCGGCGGAGCTGTCGTTCAATGTGATGTGGCGGCGGCCATCCCAGATGGCGTTGTCGATGGCCGCGGCGGCCGGCGGCAAGCCACGCGCCTCGCGGCGCAGGAAGATGCCGGCACGCCGGAAATCGACCACCGTCCGCGACAATGTGGCACAAAGAAATCCGGCCTTCAGCCGGCCGAACAGCACCTCGCCGCGGGCCTGGTCCGGCAGGAAGGCAAGCCCTCCGACGGTCGCCAGCAGGATACGCAACGCATAGATGGCCGCGCGCTCGTCGCCGGTCGAGAGCAGTTGCGGGTCGAGGCGCACAAGGCCTGTGGCTGGCTGGCTGGCAAAACGCCGGATCAGGTCGGCAGCATCGAGACCAAGCTGTCCGCGCTCGATGGCAGCCTGGCTGGCCAGGACCAAAGCCTCGTCCATGCGGCGGACATTGTCGCCGGCAAGTGCCGCTCTCACGCGCGGTCGCTCGAAGCTCTCGTCGCTGTTGGTCGGATCCTCTGCCCAGCCGACATGTTTGCTTTGCAGGAAATCGCGCAGTGCCGCGCGCCGCGTGCCCAGCAGCGGCCGCACGATCCATTCGCGCCAGTCGTAGAGCGTGGCCGGCGCCATGCCGGCCAGCCCCCGTCCCTGTACATGGCCCAGGCTCCCGTCGCGGGCGTGGCGCATCAGCACCGTCTCGGCCTGGTCGTCGGCGGTGTGGCCGGTCACGATCAGGCCGATGCCTTCCGCGCGGGCAGCGCTTGCCAGCAACCGGTAGCGCGCCTCCCGTGCCGCCGCCGGCAGACCGGTCGAAGGCTTGCGCCCGGACCAGATCATGGTGCGGTGGGCGATGCCCCGCTCCGCGCACAGCTTCGCCACGGCTTGCGCCTCCGCCGCCGAGTCCTGCCGCAGGCCATGGTCGATGGTCACCGCCAACAGCTTGGCGGACGGCGCGGATCGATCGAGATGATGTTTGAGAAGCAGAAGCAGGGCGGTCGAATCGCTGCCGCCGGATACGGCCGCAACAGCGCCGTTGGTGAAATCGATATGCGAAAAAAGTCTGGTCGAAAGATCAGGCCCGGAATCGAGCATCAACATCCCGGTTCTTGGGCTGGGACATGCAGGCGAAAAATCAGCACGCAGCCAGTGCCTTCTCCTGCTTGACGCGTTCCTTGAGGGCGCTGGAAATGTCGGGATAACGCTTGCCGATCTCGCCGAAAGTAGCGCAGGCGACGTCATGCTGCTTGAGACCGACCAGCGACACGCCGAGCTTCAAAAGCATGTCCGGCGCTTTCTTGGCCTTGGGATAGTCCTTGCTGGCAGCGAGGAAAACCTCGGCCGCGTCGCGGAATTTCTGCTGGCCCAGCAGCGACTCGCCCAGCCAGTAATGCGCGTCGGCCGTCTTGGCATCCCTGGGGAAGCGCGAGATGTGATCGCGGAACCCCTGCTCGGCCGTGCCGTAGTCGCCCGACAGGATGAACTGATAGGAATTGCGGTAAAGCTCCTCCGGATCGTTGGTGGCGGGCAGCGCCGCGACCACCGTGCCGTCGGACTTGCCGGCCTTGGCCGGCGCACCGGTGGCCGGAGCGGCATCCTGTGCCGGCGCGGTCGCCTGGGTGTTGCCGCCGGCGTCGATCACATTGCCGTTCTTGTCGACGGTGATGGAACCAAAGGTCTTTTCCGGTGCTCCCTTTCCAGGGATCACCTTGCCCGGGTCGCCATCGGGCGATTCGACGATGACGTCCTCGACCGTCTTGCCGCCGGCGGACTGATCGCTGCCGGCCGCGGCGCCGGCATCGGCCGGCGCCTGGGTCGCGGGGGCCGAGGCCACGTCGTTGTTGGTGCCGGCATCCGACTTCTTCTGTGCCGGTGCTTGTCCGCCTTGCGCCCCGCCTTCGAGCTGCTGGAAGCGGAACTCGTTGTCTTCCTGCTGCTTGCGGATCTGTTCCTGCATCTGCAGGATCTGGAAATTGAGTTCCTCGATCTTGCCGTTCATCTGCCGCAGCTGATCCTCGAGCGCGGTTGCGCCGGCGCCGTTCGACTGCTGTGCAAGCTGGACCTGATCCGGTTTCTTCTTGTCGCCGAACAGGCTGGGCAACTCGATCGACGGCAGGTGGAAGGAAAAGCCGCTGCCGGTTGATTGCCCCGCGCCGCCAGCCCCCAAGCCGCTAGCCGAGGCTGTGACGCCTGATAGGAGCAGCAGCGCAAGCGTGCCGCTCAGAACCGATCTCAAATGCATGTGCCTCTCGCGTGTGTCGTTAGTTGTTCGCGCATTCCAATCACCATGAGACCAGCCAAGCGCCCTCGGCTCATAGCAGGGCGCGAGACTTCGGCCAAATTTTGTTTCGGGCAGCCGGATATGAAAAAGGCGGCCCGGAGGCCGCCTTTCGCAAAGCTGTGTTGCATTTCTGCCGCTACCGCCGCGCCTTCTCCTGGCGCAGCCTGGACGGCCCTGCGCCGATCAGGAACCGGCGCCGCTGAGCGTGGTGACCGCACGGCGGTTCTGCGACCAGCACGAGATGTCGTCGCACACCGCGACCGGGCGTTCCTTGCCGTAGGAAATGGTCTTCAGGCGGCTGGAAGCGACACCCTTGGAAACGAGGAAGTCGCGGGCGGCGGCGGCGCGGCGGGCACCGAGTGCCAGATTGTATTCGCGCGTGCCGCGTTCGTCGGCATGGCCTTCGACGACGATGGCATACTGCTTGTACTGGTTCAGCCACTGCGCCTGCCGGGCGAGCGTCGTCTGCGCATCGGCGCGGATCGAGGACGAGTCCGTGTCGAAGAAGATGCGGTCGCCGATGTTGACGGTGAAGTCCTGCGCCGAGCCGGGCGTTGCGGCACCCGCGCCGTTGAGGCCGAGATCAGCGGCGCTGTTCGGCGTCTTCTTCGAGGCGCAACCGGCGATGGCGAGCATCGCCACCAGCGCGATCATGACCGGGTTTCTGGTAAGTGCTGCGATACGGCCCATGCCGCCTCTCCTTCGTATTTCGAGTGATCGTATTCGAGTGATTTCGTTGATCACCCAGTAACCACGTTTGGGTTAACCGGCATTCAAGAAACACGGTTAATATTAGGTTTAGCTACCCGTCCGCAGCTGTTATCCCCGGGGTCACAATTGGCGCGGACCCTAGGCGGAAATACGGCCAAAACGCGACGAAGGCGTGGAAAAAGGGGAATTGAAGAACTGGAGAATTGAAGAGTTGGAGAAAGAGGTCACTTCAGCGCTGCTCTGAGATTCACCAGCATCCCGTAGATATGGCTATAGAACTGCTGCCACCTGTCGAGTTGTGTCTTCGAGATGTACTCAAGGTCGGATGCGTAGGAAATCCACGTCTCCACCTCGCTGCATGATCCCATCGCCATTGAAATGAACCGCGCGAATTCAGCTTTGGAGTGAGGTTGTTTGGCAAACCCCTCAGCCAGATTCGCGCAGATCGCCTTGCTTGAACGGCGCAATTGATCGGCGAGCGCATATTGCTCGATCTTGGGAAAGGCAAGCGTGGCTTTGTGAATCTCGAGAGAAACAGCATAGGCCCGCTTGTAGACCTCGAGGTCCCTGGCGCGCCCAACGTAGCCTCCCTGCTTCTCCATTCCTCAGTTCTTCAATTCCTCAGTTCTTCAATTCCCCTATTCAAGCAAGGGCGACCAGGCCGGATCGGACGCAAAATTCGAAGTCGGGATCGGCTGCTCGTTGCGGCCGGTGAGATCGACCGAAATGAGTTTCGGACCACCATTGGCGTCGCGGAAGAACATCAGGACGCGGCCGTTCGGCGCCCAGGTCGGCCCTTCCTGCTGGAAGCCCGACGACAGGATGCGCTCGCCCGAACCGTCGGTCTTCATGACGCCGATCTGGAATTCGCCGCCGGTCTGCTTGGTGAAGGCGATGAGGTCGCCGCGTGGCGACCACACCGGCGTCGAATAGACGCCGTCGCCGAAGGAGATGCGGGTCTGGCCGGAGCCGTCCGCGCCCATCACGTAGATCTGCGCGCGGCCGCCACGATCGGATGTGAACACGACCTTGCTGCCGTCCGGCGAATAGGAAGGCGAGGTGTCGATGGCGGTCGAGTTGGTCAGCCGCGTCGTCGAGCGGCTGCGCAGATCCATGGCGAAGATGTTGGAATTGCCGTCGTCGCGCAGCAGGCTCATGATCACCTTCTGGCCATCAGGCGAGAAGCGCGGCGCAAACGTCATGCCGGGGAAGTTGCCGACGAGTTCGCGCTGCCCGGTCTCGATCTGCAGGAGATAGACCCGCGGCTGGCCGCTTTCATAGGACATGTAGGTGATCTCTTGCCGGTTCGGCGAGAAGCGCGGCGTCAGGACGATCGATCGGCCGTCCGAGAGATAGCGGACGTTGGCGCCATCCTGGTCCATGATGGCAAGGCGCTTCTTGCGCGCGTTCTTGGCGCCGGACTCGTCGATGAAGACGACGCGCGTGTCGAAATAGCCCTTCTCGCCGGTCAGCCGCTCATAGATGGCGTCGGCAATGATGTGGGCGACGCGGCGCTGGTTGGCATCGTTGGCGAAGAATTGCTCGCCCGACATCTGCTGGCCGGCAAAGGTATCCCACAGCCGGTACTGCGCGCGGATGCGCCCATCGGCCTCCTTGCTGACGCTGCCGGTGACCAGCGCCTGGGCGTTGATCACCTTCCAGTCGTCGAAGCGGGGTGCGGCATCCGGGTTCGAGATCTTCTCGATGAAGGCACTCTTGTCGATCGGCGCGAACAAGCCGGAGCGCTTGAGATCGGCGGTGATGATTTGCGAGATCTGGGCACCAAGCGCATCGCCGCCCTGGAAATCCGTGATGGCGATCGGCAACGGCTCGACATTGCCCTTGTTGACGTTGAGCTCGACCAGCGCCAGCGCCGGCAGCGTGCTGGCGGCGGTCATTCCCATCGCCATCGCTGCGATCATCAGGAGCGGCTTGAGGATTGATTTCATGTCTTCTCGCTTCTCATACTGATTTTCGGATAACCGGGCCTAGAGGCCGAGCATTTCCCTTGGATCGAAGGTGACCCGGATGTCGTTCCAGATGTCTTGCTTGCCGGCGGGAACCTGCAGCCCGGCCACGTCGCATTTCTGCACCGCACGGACCGCGCTCTCATCGAACTGCCGGTTGCCGCTCGATTTTTCTACGGACGGACGACCATCGAGCTTGCCGGAGTTGTCCAGGTTGAAGCGCACCACCACGACGAAACTCTCCGAGCCTTCCAGCCCGGCCGGCAGCGTCCAGCAGCCGCCCAGCTGGCTTTCCAGAGTCCCCTGTTCGGACTTCGAGAGCTTCTGGCCCTGATCCTTGTCACCGCCGAGCGAGGCTTGCTGGGTCGAACGCTTGGCGCCGCCGCCGGACGGCTTCTGCTTGTCGAGGAGAGCAGAGATTTCGTCGGCGTTGAACTGCTTGTCGTCGGACTTAGGCTTGGACGACGCTTCCTTGACCGGCTTGTCGGCATCCTTGCGGTCCGGCGCCTTGGCGCTTTCCGCTTGTGCCGGCTGCGGCTTCGGCCGCGCTTCCGGCGCCGGCGCCGAACTCGGCAATTGGGTCTCTTCGGTCGGCGGGTCCTTCGCTATGGCCTCGGCGACCGCATCAGGCTTGACCTCGGGCGTCGGATCGATAGCGGCGGTCTTGTCCTGCGGCGGCGGGGTCGGCGCCGGCTTGGCCGGCGTCGGCTTGGGCTCCACCTGCTTGACCGGCTCGGGCTTGACCTCTTCCTTGGGCTGCGGCGCCGGCGCCACTTCCGTCGCCGGAATGGGCTTGGGCTTTTCCTGTGGCTTCGGCACGTCCTCGGTCTTCGGCGCTTCCTTGGGAGTCGGCGCAGGCGGCGGAGCCGAGGTCGTATCGACCGGCTTGGGCTTGGCTTCCGGCGTTATCGGCTTGTCGGTGTCGACGCTGTTCTCGCCGACCTTCTGCGCATCCGGCACGATATCGGGACGCTGCGTCGGCAACGGCGCCGGCTTTTCATGCATCACGGCCTTCTTGTCGCCCTGCAATGTCTGCGCGATGGCTTCCATCGGCACGATATCGACCGCGACCGACTCGACATCGGCCGACGGCAGCGCGGCCGGAGCCGACAGGGTGAACAGGCCGAAGGCCAGCACCGCCGTGTGCAGGATCACCGATGTGGTGAGGCCGGTCTTCATCGTCTTGTCTACTGATCCTGTTCCTGCAGTGAAACCAGGCCGATGTTCTTGTAGCCGGCGGCCGAAATGCGGGCCATCACCTTCATCGCCGTGCCGTAGTCGGTGGATTTGTCGCCACGAATAAAGATGCGCTCCTCATAGCCGGTCTTCGAGATCGCCTGCAGCTTGGCTACCAACTCCTCGATCGGAATCTCGGTCTCCTGCAGATAGATCTTACCCGCGGCATCGATCGAGACGGTGATCGGCTGCGTGTCGGCGTTCATCGCCTTGGCCTGCGTATCCGGCAGGTCGATCGGCACGCCAACCGTCAGCATCGGTGCGGCGACCATGAAGATGATCAACAGCACCAGCATGACGTCGACCATCGGCGTGACGTTGATTTCCGACATCAGCCCATGGTGACGGCCGCGCCGCCGGTGGCCGCGCCCGCCGCGCCCTGCCATGCCTACGGACATACCCATCTTTTGTGCTCCTCAGGCCTTCGGCGCGACTTTTTCATCGATTTGGCGCGAGAGTATGGCGGAGAACTCGTCGGAGAACCCTTCCATGCGCACCGCTATCTTGCTCGCGTCGGACGACAGTTTGTTGTAGGCGATGACGGCGGGAATGGCGGCGAGCAGGCCGATGGCCGTCGCCAGCAGCGCCTCGGCGATACCGGGCGCGACCACCGCAAGGCTGGTGTTCTTGGAGCCGGCGATGGCCTGGAACGAGGTCATGATGCCGATGACGGTGCCGAACAGGCCGATAAAGGGGGCGGCCGAGCCGGTGGTGGCGAGGAAGCCGAGGCGCCCCTCCAGCTTCTCCATCTCGCGGGTCAGCGCCAGGTCCATGGCCTTGTCGATGCGGGTTTGCAGCCCGAGCGGCGTTTTTGCACCTTTCTCGAAGCTCTTCTTCCACTCACGCATGGCGGCGACGAAAATGGCGCCCATACCTGACGTCTTGCGGTCGGCGAGCGTGCGGTAGAGTTCCTCCAGCGACTGTCCCGACCAGAAGACCTGCTCGAAGCGGTTGAGCGCCAGCCGCATGCGGCCATAGGCAACCAGCTTGTCGATGATGATCGCCCAGGTCCAGACCGAGGCACAAAGCAGCCCGATCATGACCAGCTTGACCACCCAGCTGGCCTGCATGAACAGCGCCCAAATCGACAATTGCGCGCCCGGTTCGGCGAGTGCGATATTTTCCATCGTTACGTCCTTAAGATTTCCGGGCGAAGCTGGCGGCTGGCCCCTGGCATCCCTTGTGGTCGGTTCGCACGAAGCTACCGGGCACCCCAAGTCGAGCCTTTCGCGGCCTTTTCGGGGCAAATATTGGTGAAAGGAAGGCGCTGGATAGCGCCAATCTTCACCAATCTCTTCATGAACCGTTATGGTTAAGGATGGGTTAGTCCGTAAGGCGCGGCGCATTGCCGCGCCCGATGGCGTGGCCGGGGCGCAGACATAAGGGCAGACATAAGGTTTGTGCGATGCGGCTAGAAGTCCGTTTCGTCCACATAATAGGTGGGGTAGTCCTGCCCGCCATAGAGGATACGCAGGATCAGCACCTGCTCCGCGTCGACCCGAAACAGGATCGACGCACGACGTTCGAAGCCGACGACGCGGACGCCGGATCCGACGGCGTCGCGAACGATGCCACGTTCCGGGAACGTGGATAGCGCCATGCATGCTGCCTCAATGCGGTCGATATAGCCACCGGCACGCGCGGCACTGCTTTCCTTTTCGATGTAATTGTAAATGGCAAAGAGATCGGATTGCGCCGAGGGTCTGAAAATGGCCCTATGCGTCACGCGTGGCGACCTTCATCCGGTCTGCATGGTGCTCGCGCAATGCCTTGAACACGTCCTCGGCAGGGATGTCCGCGCGCGGATCGTCGAGAGCCTCCTGCACCTTGGCTCGCATGATGGCGGCGATGACCTGTTCCTCGCGGTCAAGGGCGCGAAGCGCGGCACGCATGACTTCGCTCGCGGAATCATACGCTCCCGACGCCAGGCGGGCGTCGAGGCTGCTCTGCTGGCGTCCGAGCGTTACGCTTATGGGCTTGCTGGTTCTCATGGCGAATGTTTCCTTGCCCCTTCTTCATAGCACAGTGTATGACACTGTCATACTATTTTCTGGCGCGCCACCCCCGCTGAAAACCAGATTGATGAGCTTTAGCGCCGCCAGGGGCAATCCGTTCAATCAGCCTACGCACCAGACCTGGGCATGAACGCCGCGATCCATTCCTTGGGGAAGCGTCTCGGCCGGCCATTCTCGCCTATGATCGCCGCCTCGACCTTGGCTTCGACCAGCACCTCGTCGCCGCGTTTGAGCTGCTGCGCCATGAAGATGCGAGCTCCGGAAATGGCCTCGGTGCGGGTGTCGACGGTCAGGATATCGTCGATGCGGGCGGGGATACGGAAGTCGATCTCCATGCGCCGCACCACCCAGACTATTCTTTCGCCATGCTTGCCATCGGCAAGTTCGGTGTGATGCACGCCGGTGAGCCTGAGATAGTCGGAGCGGCCGCGCTCGAGGAATTCGAGATAACGCGCGTGGTAGACAACACCCGAAAAATCGGTGTCGGCATAGTAGACCCGCGCCATCAGCCGATGCCCGGACGCCGTCAGCGCACCGGAAAGCCCGGCCAGCAGCGTCGCCGATTCACCATGATCGTCCATTGCGCTTCCTTTTTCAGCCGCAGCGAGGCACCAGTCCTCCACGCGACAAAGCATCGGATGGCACTGTTGACGGCGATGATCAAGAGTTTGATGGCGGCGCTGCTGGTGCTCGTGGCCCTGGCGTGGCCCGGCCAGGCGGCGACTTTCACGATGAAGCGTGGCCTCAACCTCGACCAGTGGGTCACCTGGCCCGGCGAGGACCAATGGGGTGACGCCAAGGCCATCCTGCCCTATCCCGAGTGGCGCAAGTTCCTTGGGGAGGACGATCTCAAGGCACTGAAGCAGGCCGGCTTCGATTTCCTGCGCATGCCGGTCGACCCCTCGCCCTTGCTGTCCGACCAGACAACGGCGTTGCGCGACGACCTCTATGCCAGCGTGCTGGACTCGGTGCGCATGATCAACCGCGCCGGCCTGAAGGTGATCGTCGACATGCATCTGATCCCCGCCGGCGGCAGCCGCAAGATCGGTATGGCTGAGGTGATGGACGACCCGCGGACCTTCGAGCTTTATGTCGACATGGTGCGCAAGATGGCCCGCACCCTGGCCGGTGAGGATCCCAAGAAGGTCGCCTTCGAATTGATGAACGAACCGATCGTCGATTGCGACAGCGACGGCACCAGCCTGTGGCCCGACCGCCAGCAGAAATTGTTCGCCGCCGCCCGATCCTCGGCGACGAAACTCACCCTGGTGCTGACCGGCGCCTGCTATTCCGCGGCGTCGTCGCTGGAGAAGATCGATCCGAAGGCCATTCCCGATGACAATGTCATCTGGACCTTCCATTCCTACGATCCGTTCCTGCTCACCCATCAGGGCGCGACCTGGGCCGGCGACTTCATCCCCTATGTGACTGGCCTTCCCTATCCGCTGACCGCCTTGCCGAAGGCGCAGCTCGACATGACGCTGGACACCATCCGCGCCCGGATCAAGGCCGAGGCGCCATGGACACGGCAGAGCGGCCTGCTTGCCTATCTCGACGAACAGGTCGCCAGCATGGACAGCCCCGACAAGCTCGACGGCCTCATGGACGCGCCGTTCAAGAAGGTCGAGGCGTGGGCGAAGGCCAACAGCATCAAGCCGGAAAACATCACGCTGGGCGAGTTCGGCATGATCCGCCAGGAATACGGCAATTCCTACGTGATGCCGCCCGAGTACCGCGCCGCCTATGTCAGCGACATGATCGCGCGCGCCGAGGCGCACGGTTTCTCATGGTCGGTGTGGAGCTATGGCGGCGCGTTCGGCATCGTCGACGCCTTCAACGGCGACAAGGCCGAGCCGGACGTGATGAAGGCAATCCGCAACCTGCGCTGAACCACGCATCAGCCAAGGTCGATCGACAGGATTTCCGGACGCATTCCGAAACGGATGGGCAAATTGCTGAAGCCAAGTCCGCCTGAGACGATCAGGTTGCGGTCGCTTTCCACGACATGGCCGTAGGCGTAGCGATTGCCGTAACGCGACGGCACGATCGGCGAATAACCGAACAGCCGCACCTGCCCGCCATGGGTGTGTCCCGACAGCGTCAGCGAAACCCGCCATGGCACTTTCGGGAAGATATCCGGCTCGTGCGCCAGCAAGATGACAGGCGAGCTATCGCTGACCTTGGCCAGCGTGCCGTCGAGATCGTCCAGCCCCTTGGGCCTGTCGCCCTTTTTGGTCGGCAGCAGGGCCAGCTGATCGGCGAGCCCCGCGATCCAGACACCATGCCCATCCTTTTCCAGGTGCACGGCATCGTTTTCGAGCACCGGAATGCCGACTTTCTCCAATGCCTTTCGTGCAATCGTCGGCCCAATCCCTGCCCGCTGCGCGAAGCCGTCGTTCCACCAGTCGTGATTGCCAAGGATCGACAGCACGCCGAGCGGCGCCTTGAGCCCTGACAGGGCGCCGGCCCATTGCGGTGGCGTCACCCTTTGCGAAACCAGGCGCATGCCGGCGATGTAGTCGCCAAGCAGCACGATCAGGTCCGGTTGCAAGGCATTCGCCTCTTCGACAAGCGATGCGATGCGCTCCTGCGTCATCCACGGCCGGCAGGCATGGATGTCGGCCAGGGCGACGACACGCAGCTTCAACCCCGCCGGCCAGTGCGGCGGCGTCAGCGCATAGCGTTTGACATGCGTCAGCAGCATCGGCTCGATGCCGACCGCGTAGGCGCTGAAAGCGGCGACCGACAGGAACGACCCGCCCATGAAGCGCAGGAACCCGCGTCTGGTTATCATTCTATGGCTCCGGCGCTTCGATCGCGGCGGCGTGCCGCGAGGCAGCGCCGATAAAGTCCACGATTGCGCCGGCAAATCGGCAAAGACGAGTAGATTTTGCGCAGGACGTTCACAGATGCTTGATCATTGGGTCTGGAAACCCGTGCCTGATCATTGGCGCCGCTACTCTTCCTGGAATAGGTTGATCTGCTGCTGCGCCAGATCCATCGGCGCGTCGATGCCGAGGTGTCGCCAGGCATTGGCCGTCAGCACGCGTCCGCGTGGCGTGCGCTGGATGAAGCCCTGCTGGATCAGATAGGGCTCGATGATGTCTTCGATGGCGTCGCGCGGCTCGGACAGGCCGGCCGCGATCGTCTCGATGCCGACCGGCCCGCCACCGAAATTGCGGGCGATCATCGACAGATACCGGCGGTCGAGCGCGTCCAGGCCGAGCGCGTCGACCTCCAGCCGGGTCAGCGCCTCGTCGGCGATCAGGCGGTCGACATGACCGTCGCCGGCCACCGAAGCGAAATCGCGCACCCGGCGCAGCAGCCGGCCGGCGATGCGTGGCGTGCCGCGCGCGCGCCGCGCGATCTCGAGCGCGCCATCGTCGCCGAGCGGCATTTGCAGGATGCGCGCACCGCGCCGCACGATCTGTTCCAATTCCTCGACCGTATAGAAATTAAGCCGCACCGGAATGCCGAAACGGTCACGCAGCGGATTGGTGAGCAGGCCAAGCCGCGTCGTGGCGGCGACCAGCGTGAACCGGGCAAGGTCGATCTTGACCGAACGCGCCGCCGGCCCCTCGCCAATGATCAGGTCGAGCTGGAAATCCTCCATCGCCGGGTAGAGGATTTCCTCCACCGCCGGGTTCAGCCGGTGGATCTCGTCGATGAACAGCACGTCGCCTTCTTCGAGATTGGTGAGCAGTGCCGCGAGATCGCCGGCCTTGGCGATGACCGGGCCGGAGGTCGAGCGGAAATTGACGCCGAGCTCGCGCGCCATGATCTGCGCCAGCGTGGTCTTGCCGAGCCCCGGCGGGCCGACGAACAGCACATGGTCGAGCGCCTCGTTGCGGCCCTTGGCGGCCTCGATGAACACTTTGAGGTTGGCCCGCACCGCCGCCTGGCCGACGAAATCGTCAAGCGTCTGCGGCCGCAAGGTCTGCTCGGCATCCTCGCCGCGTTTTTCGGGAGCAATCAGGCGGGGCGCTAGGCTCATGCCGTCTTCCTCGCATATGGCCGGGAAACGGACAAGCGAGCCCTCACCGCGCCAGTTCCTTCAGCCCGAAGCGGATCAGCTTCGAGGCGTCCGCGTCCTCGCCCGCCGTCTTCAGCGCCGCCGATACCGCATTGGCGGCGGTGTCGCGCGAATAGCCGAGGTTGACCAGCGCCGAGACGGCATCGGTGATCGGCGCGGGCGCCACGCCATCGCCGAGTTCCTGCTTCAGGCCGATGGTTCCAGAGGCGGCGCCGGCATAGGCCGGCGCCTTGTTCTTCAATTCGGTGACGATGCGCTCGGCCACTTTCTTGCCGACACCCGGCGCACGGCTGACCATGGCGATGTCGCGCAGCGCGATCGCATTGGCGAGGTCGGCCGGCGTCAGCGTCGACAGGATGGCAAGCGCCACCTTGGCGCCGACGCCCGGCACATTGTTCATCAGCAGCCGAAACCACTCGCGCTCGAGCTGCGACTGGAAGCCATAAAGGCGCAGCATATCCTCGCGCACATAGGTCTCGATGAAAAGCACCACCGCTTCGCCCGGAGAAGGCAGTGCTGCCAACGTGCGCGCCGAGCAATAGGCGACATAGCCGACGCCATGGATGTCGACGAGGCAATGATCCTCGTCGATCTCGTCCAACGTGCCCTTGAGCTTGCCGATCATTCCGCAAAGCCTCTCATGATGCCAATGCCGCCATCCGGTAGGCAACGCTTTGCCGGTGATGCGCGTGGCAAATCGCGATCGCAAGCGCGTCCGCGGCATGTTCGGTGTCGAAGGTCGCTTTCGGCAGCAGCACCTTCACCATCATGTGGATCTGCTTCTTGTCTCCATGGCCGACGCCGATCACCGCCTTTTTGACGGCGTTGGGCGCATATTCGGCGACGACGAGGCCGGCGCGCGCCGGCACCAGCATGGCGATGCCGCGCGCCTGGCCGAGCTTCAGCGTCGCCACCGCGTCCTTGTTGACGAAGGTCTGTTCGACGGCCGCTTCGTGCGGCATGGCCGCATGCAGAACCTCGGCGAGCCCGTCATGCAACTGGCAAAGCCGCGTTGCCAGCGCCGCCTTGTCCTCGGAGCGCACGGTGCCGGAAGCGACGAAGCGCAAGGAATTACCGAGGCTCTCTACGATGCCCCAGCCGGTGCGCCTGAGCCCCGGATCAATCCCGATAATGCGAATCGCGTCCCCCATCCGGCGAGTTTACCTCCGGCGGACAGCGATGCCAGCAAAATGTGAACAAACCAGAAACGGAGCTAATTGCGGGCGAAAGCCGTGTTGAGCAGGCTGATCTGGTCCGAAACCGGATTGGCCCGGCGGGCCACGGGCTGCATGTCTACCATGGCGCTGGCGCCGTAGATCTCCTCGTCCATGCGGCGCACCAGCGCCTGCAGGCGCAGCGAGCGGGTGACGAGGTCGAGGAAATCGTCGGGCAGTTCGGCCCAGCCGGCCGCCTCGTTATGGGCGGAAGCCGTGTCGAGGCGCACCTTGGATTTTTCCGAAGCGACCTGGTCGCGGGTCATCTCGCCGGAATTGGCCGCGCGCTGCAAAAGCAGCCACGAGGCAACCTGCATCAGCCTGGTGGTCAGCCGCATCGATTCGGCCGCGTAGAGCGTGGCGGCCAGCCGCGACAGCTTCTTGGCCTCGGCCCGGCCCTTGCCGTCGAGATATTCCGCTGCCTGTTCGACCAGGCCCATGCCTTCCTGGTAGAGCGGTTTGAAGGAGTGCGAAAAAACCCGGCGCTCCGCCAGTTTGACGGTTTTCGCACTGCCCTTCGAAGCCTCGTTCATGGATACGCCCCTGCACTTGCAACCGGCCGATTCGGCTCACTGCCGATACACCCGGGACCCTATAAGACTGATGCTTGAAAATGCGCTTCGCCAGGGGTGAAGGCAAGCACATGTTTAACAGAAGGTTAACAGCGATCCCGTGCGCGCAATGTCGCTGGAATGCGGACAAAAAAAGAGCCGCGGATAAGGCGGCTCTCAGGAGTTTAACAGGGAGGCGTCAAACAAAGTGGCTCCAACCACTCGGTAAGAATCCAGATCACTGGATGGACATAGTAAACGCCTGTAAAGCTTAATGGACCCTTAACGGCGCCGATGTTTTTTGACCGAACGCCCCGCTCCTGTGCCGTAACAGCACACGGACCAAACCTCGCTTCAGGCTCGGAGCCTGTTTCGAAATTCGCTCTGGCGAAACCGCGCACCGGGCTGTTGCCGGGAGCCGCGCCGATCGAACCGCCGAAACACAGGCGGTTTTTCGCGACATCGTTCCGAAACAGGCGCTGCGCTAAACGCCCGCTCCTCTGACGGCTGGCGCATGTCCGCTCCGCCGCGGCAACCCGAAAATATTCCAGGAGCAACCGATGGACTGGTATTCGATCGTCAAATTTCTCCACATCGTCTCAGCCACCTTGTGGGTCGGCGGCGGCTTCGTACTGTTTCTGCTCGGTATGCTTGCCGAACGCGCCGGCAACATCGAGGACAAGCTTCAGGCGATGCGTGCCAGTGGGCAGTTGGGCGGGCGTTTCTTCGCACCGATGTCGATGCTTACCTTGCTCTTCGGCCTTGTCATGTGCGGCTTCTGGGTCGGCTTCTCCGATCTTTGGATCATCATCGGCCTGGTCGGCTACGCCACCACCTTCTCGATCGGCATGTTCATCTTCAAGCCGACCGGCGAGCGCATGGCTGCGATGATCGCCACGGAAGGCGTCACGTCTTCCGTGCTTGCCATTGGCCAGCGCATGATGAGCGCGGCACGCTTCGACTATGCGGTGATGCTGGTGATCGTCGCCGACATGGTGCTCAAGCCGACCGCGGATGACATCGGCATTCTCGCCGGCATGGTGCTGGTCCTGGTGACGGGCGCCGTGCTGGCCTTCGGCGGAAGCCGTCGCCTTGTGCCCAGCGCCGCCTGATCCCCCAAACGCTGAGAGCGGCTGAACACCCGCCTCGCCTGCTAGATAAGGCCGGCGACGCCGTCCCACAGCAGCTTCAGCGCCACCACCGCCACCGTGGCGTAGGTGAAGGGGTAGAAAATCTCCGGCCGCATGCGCCGCACCAGCCATGCGCCGGCGATGGTCGACAGCGGCGCCAGCGGCATCAGCGCAGCGGATGCCGTCAGGTTGGCGGTGTCGAACTGGCCGAGCGCGAAATAGGGCACGAGCTTCAACGCATTGGTGGCGGCAAAGAAGATCGCCGCCGTGCCCGAGAGCACCTTGGGGTCGAGCCGGATAGGCAAGGCGTAGACCTGGAAGGGCGGGCCGCCGACATGGGCGACGAAGCTGGTGAAGCCGGCGACGGCGCCCCACAGGGCGGCAGCCACGCGGTTGGGTTCGGCGGCATGGCTCGAGCCATGGCGAAACTGCAAATAGAGCCAGCGCAGCACGAAGATGATGGCGACGGCGCCGACGATGAGCCGCACCGCCTCCTCGGTGACCAGGGCAGCTGTCAGCCAGCCGAGGCCGATTCCGATGACCGCGCCCGGCATCATGTCGACCAGCATCTTGCGGTCGTAAACGCCCCACCAGGTCCACACCGAGACGATGTCCATCAGGCACAGGATGGGCAGCAGGATGGCAGCCGCCTGCACCGGCGGCATGGTCAATGCCATCAGCGGCACGCCGACGAAGCCGACGGCGCCGCCGAACCCGCCCTTGGACAGGCCGACCAGAATGACCGCCGGAATGGCGGCCGCGTAGAACCACGGATCGAGAAGCAGGCCTGACATGGGGAGGGACTGGTCTGGAGGGAAAGCGCGTCAACGGCCTGAATAGCCTAGAATTGCGCGTCGGGCGACTGCAAATCTGGGGCCGCCGCCGCGCACCCGGCCAGTGGCTGGCGCTGGCCCTATCGCCGGGCCGAAACCAGCAGGAACATCGGCCGCTCGAGTTCTTCCGCCAGTTCCGGCCTCGCCGCGATCTGCTCGGCCGTCGGACAGAAATCCTCGACATGCTCTATGGTGAAGCCGGACCGGATCAGGCTGTTCAGCGTGGTGCCCATCGTGCGGTGATATTTGACCACCCCCTTGGCAAGCCAGTCGGTCTTGCGAGGGCCTTCCACCAGATACTGGTCGACGGGCCACGTCTTGCGGCCTTCGGCATCGCTCAGCCAGCCGGGTTTGGTCGGCGCCATGTAGATCGGATGTTCCGTCGAGAAGACGAAATGGCCGCCGGGCGAAAGGGCTCGATGCACAGTCTCGAACAGCCGCGCGACGTCCTCGACATAGTGGAGCGCAAGCGAGCTGTAGGCGAGATCGAAGGCGCCTTGCGGCAGGCTGAGCTGGTCGAGATCCGCCCGCTCGTAGGTGATGCCGGTGTCCCGGCTGGCGGCTCTCGCCCGGGCGAGCATCTTCTCCGACAAGTCCAGCCCAAGGATCTCTCGCGCCCCATTCTCATGCGCCCAGCGGCAGAACCAGCCGAAGCCGCAGCCGAGGTCGACGATTCTTGTGCCGGCGACTTCAGGCAGCATCGCACGCAACGCCGGCCATTCGGCGGCACCCTCCAGGCCTTCGACCGAACGGCCAAGCTGGCTGTAGCCGGCGAAGAAATCCGGCTGGTCGTAGATATTCTGCGCCATGTCTTCCTCGTTGTTCGGGCAATCACCATTCCCGGACAATCATCTGGTGGATGACTGATATTTGGTGGGCTGGCCGCGCATTTCCACCTCGGCCACGCGGAGTCAAGGCAATCAGGCCGACGGTGCCCCGAGCGGTGGTGGCCGCCGGCGGATCGGCTGCGCCTTGATGATGGCGGTGCTGGTCTCGGCCTTGTCGGCGATGCGGTCGAGAATGCCGTCGAGATCACCGATCGAGCGCACGAACAGCCGTGCGACGAAGCAGTCATCGCCCGTCACCTTGTCGCATTCGCCAAACTCGGCAATCTCCTCGATCAGCTTCTGGACAATGTGCAGCTTGCCCGGCAAAGGCTTGATGCGCACGATCGCCTGCAGCGAATAGCCGAGCGCCAGCGGATCGATCTCGACGGTGAAGGCCCGGATGACGCCGCGCTCGTCGAGCCGCCGAAGCCGCTCCGAAACACTCGGCGACGACAGCCCGACCTGGGCCGCCAGATCCTTCAGCGAGGTCCGCGCATCCCTCACCAGTATTTCGAGGAGATTTCGATCGAGATCGTCGAGCATTTCAGATTTCTCACAGATTCGAACCAGATGCCTAATATAATTAGGACATCTATCCATATTCCCTTTCTCAGAAGATAGAAAGCACCCGCATCGCATGAGATTATGCAGCCTCAAACGGGTTTGAGAGGTCCATCATGAACGATACGGTACGCGGCACGATCGAAATGTCCGCCGCCATGGCGATCCTGGGAACGATCGGCTGGTTCGTGATCATGTCCGGCCAGCCGATCATGGATGTGGTGTTCTGGCGCTGCGCGTTCGGCGCGCTGACGCTGCTCGTCATCTGCGCCGGGCTGGGGCTGCTGCGCAACGGACTGACGCTGCGCATCATCGGCCTCGCCGCGCTCGGCGGTGCCGCCATCGTCATCAACTGGGTTCTGCTCTTCAGTGCTTTCTCCCGCGCGTCGATCTCCATCGCCACCGCCGTCTACAACACCCAGCCCTTCATGCTGGTCGGCTTCGGCGCGCTCTTCTTCGCCGAGCGGCTGACGCTGACCAAACTGACCTGGTTGACAATAGCCTTCGCCGGCATGGTGCTGATCGTCTGCGCCGCCCCTGACGCCGGCGATGTCGGCACCAACTATTTCGCCGGCATCCTGATGGCGCTGGCCGCGGCCTTCTTCTGGGCAGTCGCTGCCATCGTCACCAAGAAGCTCAAGGGCACGCCGCCGCATTTGATCGCGCTTATCCAGGTCTGTGTCGGCGTCGTCATGCTGGCGCCCTTCGCCAATCTCTCGCATCTCCCCGCCGACCCATGGAGCTGGGCCATGCTGGCGACGCTGGGCGTCGTCCACACCGGCCTGATGTACATCCTGATGTATGGCGCCATCCAGAAACTGCCGACACACCTGCAGGGATCGCTGTCCTTCATCTATCCGGTCGTCGCCATCCTGGTCGATGTCACCGCCTTCGGCCATCGCTTGCATCTCAGCCAGGTCGTCGGCGCCGCCGCCATTTTGGTTGCCGCCGCCGGGATGAATCTCGGCTGGACGCTGTGGAGGTCGCGGGTCCCGGCCTGACGACCGCAACCGCTCACGAGATACCTGGACGCGTTTCGACCAGCGATCCCGCCCGTCCGCCTGTTCAAAGCGGGCAGTTTGCTCTATGCCGCAATCCAACCATCTTCGCCCGGCATAGGCGAAACCCGGGATCGAGAACCATGAACGACGCCACGCCTCCCAACCGCTGCCGCATTGTGCTGATCGCGCCGCCAGGCGTGCCGGCGGACCGTATCGCGGCCGCATTCGACGGCGGCGACGTCGCCTCGCTGATCCTGCCGGAGAACGGCATGGACGAAGCCTCCTTCCAGGCCTTTGCCGAACAAATCGTGCCGGCGGCGCAGGCCGCGGGCGTGGCCGTCATCATTGCCGGCGACACCCGCATCGCGGGCCGTGTCCAGGCCGACGGCATCCATGTCGAGGTTTCCAAGACCGAGCTAGCCGAAACGATTGGGCATTTCCAGGCCAAGATGATGGTCGGCACCGGCGGCGCCAAGACGCGTGACGATGCGCTTGAGCTTGGCGAGACGCGGCCCGACTACATCTTCTTCGGCCGCTTCGGCTACGACAACAAGCCCGAGCCGCACCCGCGCAACCTGTCGCTGGGGCGATGGTGGGCCGATATGATCCAGATCCCCTGCATCGTCATGGCTGGATCCGACCTCGCATCCGTCGAGACGGTGGCCGCCACCGGTGCCGAATTCGTCGCCCTGTCCAGCGCGGTGTTCGCCGACGGCGTCGATCCGAAGGCGGCGATCGCCCAAGCCAACGCGTCGCTCGACGAAACCGCGCCGCGCTTCGAGGATTGACGTGGCACTGGCAAGGCTTCCCCTTCAGGCCCTGCTTGCGGCGGTCATGATCCAGACCGCTGCCGCCGCCGAAACGGTACCCTTGCCGCAGCCCAAGCCGGATATCGGCGCGCATACCGACAAGCCGATCGAAAACCAGCTGCCGCAGCCCGCCACCACGGCAGAGCCCGCGCCCTTGCCCTCGGCCGACAACATCAACCCCGACCGCTTCGGGGCCAAGCCGGCGGACGCGGCCTATGGCGCCTTCCAGCGCGGGCTCTACAAGACCGCATACAACCTCGCGCTTGTCCGCGCCCAAAATGGCGACCCGGCGGCGCAGACGCTGGTGGCCGAGATCTTGTCGCGCGGGCTCGGCGTGCCGCTCAATGCGGCCGAAGCGGCGAAATGGTATGCGCTCGCCGCCGAACAGGGGGTGCCGGAATCACAGTTCCAGTACGCGCTGATGCTGCTCGACGGGCGCTACGTCAAGAAGGACGAGAAGGAGGCCTATGCGCTGATGCAGGCGGCCGCCGAAGCCGGCAACCAGCTGGCGCAATTCAATTTCGCGCAGATGCTGGTCCAGCAGGATCCCGGTGACGCAGGCTTGAGCAAGGCGGTCTCATACTATGAGCGCGCCGCCGCGACCGGCCTCGCCGACGCGCAGTACGCCATGTCCCAGATCTATGCCAACGGCGTGGGCGGCAAGCCGCGCGACGATGCGCACGCAAGGCGCCTGCTGGCGCAGGCCGCGCGGCAGAACTACGACACCGCGCAGATCGACCTCGCCGCCTGGATGATCGAGGGCCGCGGCGGCGCGCGCGACCTGAAATCCGCTTTCGGCTGGACGAAGCAGGCAGCCGAAGGCGGCAATGTCGCCGCCGAGAACCGCCTGGCGAAACTCTATATGGAAGGCATCGGCGTCGACCCCGACCTGGTGCTCGCCGCCGCCTGGTACATCGTCGCGCGCCGCGCCGGCCTCATCGATCCTCAGATGGACGATTTCCTGCAAGGGCTGAGCGACGACCAGACCAAGCAGGCGTTGCAGAAGGCGAACCGCCTGCCTTGACGGCGGTCCGCGAGATCGCCCGGCAGTCAGCCCGTCGCGCGGCGCCAGCCGCCCGCTCCCTTGCCTCTTGCGGTTATTTGTGGTCTTGGAAGCCCGAAATCGCTTTCCCAGCGACAATCCCATACCAACGGCTGGCCGTTGGCAGCATCCCGGATCACCTCATCATGGCCAAGATCAACGGCAACGAAATCCGTCCCGGCTACGTCATCGAGCACGATGGCGGCCTCTGGGTGGCGGTCAGGACCAACACCGTCAAGCCTGGCAAGGGCGGCGCCTACAACCAGGTCGAGCTGAAGAACCTCATCAACGGCACCAAGCTCAACGAGCGCTTCCGATCGGCCGAGACGGTCGAGCAGATCCGCCTCGACCTGAAGGATTTTTCCTTCCTCTACGAACAGGACGACGCGCTGGTGTTCATGGACACCCAAAGCTACGAGCAGCTCGAACTGAACAAGGACTTCGTCGGCGACCGCGCCGCCTTCCTGCAGGACGGCATGATGGTGACGGTGCAGCTCTACGAGGAAAGGCCGATCGGGATCTCGCTGCCCGATTACGTGACCCTGGCCATCACCGAGGCGGACCCGGTGGTGAAGGGCCAGACGGCGGCATCCTCATACAAGCCGGCGGTGCTGGAGAATGGCATCCGTGTTCTGGTGCCGCCCTTCATCGGTGCCGGCGAACGCATCATCGTCGACACCAACGAAATCACATACGTGCGCCGCGCCGACTGATGCATGTCGCCCAAAAGTGGCCCCGGTTTTGGGTCACCGACATGCATCAAGACAGAGTTTAATGCGGGCACAGGAAGACATACGATGGCACGCTCAGCCCTTCTCAACGTCATGGTCCAGGCCGCAATGAAGGCCGGCCGCTCGCTGTCGCGCGACTTCGGCGAGGTCCAGAACCTGCAGGTCTCGATGAAGGGGCCGGGCGACTATGTCAGCCAGGCCGACCGCAAGGCCGAGGATATCGTCTTTGCCGAACTGTCGAAGGCACGCCCGGGCTACGGCTTCCTGATGGAAGAGCGCGGCATCGTCGCCGGCGACGACAGCCAGCACCGCTGGATCGTCGATCCGCTCGACGGCACCACCAATTTCCTGCATGGCATTCCGCTGTTCGCCGTCTCGATCGCGCTTGAGCGCCAAGGTCAGATCGTCGCCGGCGTCATCTACAATCCGGCAATGGACGAGCTCTACACGACCGAGCGTGGCGGCGGCGCCTTCCTGAACGACCGCCGTCTGCGCGTCGCTGGCCGCACCAAGCTCGTCGACGCCGTCATCGGCTGCGGCGTGCCGCATCTGGGACGCGGCCAGCACGGCAATTTCCTGATCGAGCTGCGCCACGTCATGGCCGAGGTCTCCGGCGTCAGGCGCCTTGGCTCGGCTTCGCTCGATCTGGCCTATGTCGCCGCCGGCCGCATGGACGGGTTTTGGGAAATCGGCCTGTCGGCCTGGGACATCGCCGCTGGCCTGCTCCTCATCCGCGAGGCGGGCGGCTTCGTCTCCGACATGGATGGCGGACAGGACATGCTGGACCATGGTTCGGTCGTCGCCGGCAACGAGATCATCCAGCGGGCGCTGCTGAAGACGGTGAAAAAGCCCCTCGCGCCCCGCTGAAGCAATTCCGGGAAAGGCGCGTAGCGCTTTCCCTGGGGAATTGCGTAGGGCACAAATGCCGCCGCGCTGAACCGCCGCAGTCGCAAAACCGCAACCAAAGCTTGAAATACTGTCCGGCGGCTGCCCAGATAGGGTGACGCAGGATCATTGATGACGAACACACCGCCGCAACTCGAAATCCCCGCCGCACTCGAAATCCCCTTTGTCGGGCGCTGGCACTACTCCCGCGCGGAGATGATCGCCGACGGCATCGTCCATGCGGTCGGCATCGTGCTGGCGATCGCGGCCGGCTCGGCGTTGCTGGCGCTGGCGGCGTCTCGGGTCGGGCCTGGCGAATACATTGCCGCCGCCTTCTATGTCGTCTCGCTGCTCACCGTTCTGTCGGTATCGCTGACCTACAATCTGTGGCCGGTGACCTCGCCGGCGAAATGGATCCTGCGGCGTTTCGATCACGCCGCGATCTATCTGCTGATCGCGGCCACCTACACGCCGTTTCTGGCCCAGCTCGACGGCTCGCCGCTGGCCAGATGGATGATCGTGCTGGTCTGGGTCGCGGCGGCAACGGGCATCGCCATCAAGGTGTTCTTCCCCGGCCGCTTCGACCGCCTGGCGATCGTCTTCTATCTCGCCATCGGCTGGAGCGGGGTCGTACTGGTCAAGCCGCTCGTCGAGACGCTGCCGACGACATCGATCGTACTCATTGTCGCCGGTGGCGTCGTCTATTCCTGCGGCGTCGTTTTCTTCGCCTGGAAGGGACTGCGCTTCCACAACGCGCTGTGGCATGGCTTCGTCGTCACCGGCGCCGGCTTGCATCTGGCGGCCATGGTCGACTGTCTGGTGATAAACCGCCTCTGATCCTGGAAGCCGATTTCGGTTTGCATGTCGGATGGACGCGCTGCACATTAGCCCCACGGCAATATTGCCAAGCGCCATTCAATTTGGTCACAATTCCGTTTAGAGTCGCCAACGACGTGATCGGCGGCAGCGGCATCGGAAACGGGGCACGAATGGCTTTTCTCAGATCCTTCGGCATGGGCAGGCGCTCCGACGTCCTGATCTACGATCCACATAAACTGTCGAGCCCGCAGGTCTTCCTGCTCACCATGGTCATCTTCCTGGCCATCGTGGCGTTTATCGCCGCGATATTGACCCGCCAGATCTCGACCGCCTTCGTCACCAATCCCGGCCTCAACGGCCTGATCGTCGGCGTGCTCGCCGTCGGCATCCTGCTGGCCTTCGTCCAGGTCGGGCGGCTGTTTCGCGAGGTGCGCTGGGTCAACTCTTTCCGGGCCGGCTCGGAAACCACCGAACCGGTGCTGCTGGCGCCGATGAAGGCGATGATCGGCCGGTCGTCGTCGATGGCCTTCTCGACCTCCTCGATGCGCACCATGCTCGATTCCATCGCCACGCGCCTCGATGAAAGCCGCGACACCTCGCGCTACCTTGTCGGCCTGCTGGTTTTCCTCGGCCTGCTCGGCACCTTCTGGGGCCTGTTGAACACGATCGGCTCTATCCGCGAGACCATCGAATCGCTCGATCCCGGCACGGGTGACGCGGCCGCGGTGCTCGATTCACTGAAACAAGGCCTGTCGGCGCCGCTGGCCGGCATGGGCACCGCCTTCTCGTCCTCGCTGTTCGGCCTGTCCGGCTCGCTCGTACTCGGCTTCCTCGATCTGCAGGCCGGCCGCGCCCAGACGCGCTTCTACACCGAACTTGAGAACTGGCTGTCTTCGGTCACGGACCTCTCGTCCGACATTGTGGTTTCCGACCCCGCCAAGACCGAATCCTCCGACGAGATCCGCGTGCTGTCCGAAAAGCTGCGCAGCATGCAGGAGAACGGCGGCGGCTCCAACCCGCGCGTTGCCACCGCCATGGCCAATCTTGCCGATGGCATTTCCGGCCTGGTCAAGAACATGCGCTCCGAGCAGCAGATCATGCGCGACTGGGTCGAGGCTCAATCCGACGAGCAGAAGGCGATGCGCAACACGCTGGAAAAGATCGCCGACGTCCTGAAGAAGCAGGGAGTACACTAGCGTGGCCCTGGCACGGGCGCGGCGCGCCGATCGCCGCATCGACTATTGGCCAGGCTTCGTCGATGCACTGTCGACGCTGCTGCTGGCCATCATGTTCCTGCTCACCGTCTTTGTGCTGGCGCAGTTCCTGCTCGGCCGCGAAATCTCCGGCAAGGATACGGCGCTGTCACGCCTCAACTCGCAGATCAACGAACTGACCCAGCTTCTGGCGCTGGAGCGCTCGACAGCACAGGACAAGGATGATTCGCTCGCCAATCTGCAGGCATCGCTGTCGGCGGCGGAGGCCGAGAAGAGCCGGCTCGAACAATTGCTGGCGCAAGGCGCCGGCGCCGGCGATGCCGCCAACCAACGTGCGGCGGCGCTCGGCGGAGAACTCGACAACCAGCGCCAGATCAGCCAGCAGGCGCTGAGCCAGGTCGAAATCCTCAACCAGCAGATCGCCGCACTGCGCAAGCAGATCGGCGCGCTCGAGGACGCGCTCAACGTGTCCGAAACGCGCGACCGCGATTCCAACACCAAGATCGCCGATCTCGGCCGCCGCCTCAACGTCGCGCTGGCCCAGCGCGTGCAGGAACTGAACCGCTACCGCTCCGACTTCTTCGGCCGCCTGCGCGAAATCCTCGCCGATCGCGAGAACATCCGTATCGTCGGCGACCGCTTCGTCTTCCAGTCGGAAGTGCTGTTCCCGACCGGCTCCGAGGTGATCAACGATGCAGGCAAGGTCGAGATGAAGAAACTCGCCGATGCCATCATCGAGCTGCAGAAGGAAATTCCGCCGGAGATCAACTGGGTGCTGCGCGTCGATGGCCACACCGACAACAAGCCGCTGTCCGGCACCGGCCGTTATCGCGACAATTGGGAACTGTCGACGGCGCGCTCGACCTCGGTGGTCAAGTTCCTGATCGAGAACGGCGTGCCGGCCAACCGGCTGGTCGCCGCCGGCTTTGGTGAGTTCCAGCCGCTCGATCCCGCCGACACCGAAGAGGCGCGCAACAAGAACCGCCGCATTGAACTCAAGCTCACCGAACGTTGATCCATCATCACGCGATGTCACGCGAATTTGTTCGCCGGCTCAACTCTAGGGCGCAAAGTGCGGCCGGCAAGGCCTGAAAAGATTATCTTTTTTTAATTACACTTCGCGCCGGAGCGCTCCTAGCTTGCTGCGCAGGGCCGAGAACCGCCGGCGATGCCTCCCATCGCGACGCGACGGAACCGGACGGCCCGCGTCCGGAACGCGGGGCGGCAAGGCCGCTCCCTTTTCCCCAGCAAAAGGAGGCGCCCTCATGCGCTCTTCAGCATCTCTCAAGACTGCAACCCTTGCCGCAATACTGATTGCCGCCCCTCTTGCCGGCGCCTATGCCGCGGGCCATCACAAGGGCGCGCTCGACGCCGCCCCGCCGACCGAGATGAAGGGCCCGCGTGTCGAGGCTCTCATCGAACAGGCGCAGGGCGTCCGTCAGGGCATCGTGGATGCAAGACAGGCTAACAACATCACCCCAGCGGTCGCCGAACACCTGGAAATGCGCACCAACCAGATCAGCCAGGCCGCCGAGAAGATTGCTGCGTCTGATCACGGCAGGATCCCGTCCGCGCAGTATCGTGACCTGCTGCGTCATCTCGACAATGTCGACCAGCGGCTGAGGGGCGACACCGGCAGCGGTTTCATGATGGGCGACGGCTCCGACGGCGGAAACTATCCGAACGGCTGAGGCTATCCCGCCTGGAAAGGTCCCAGAGGAAGGGACCACCTGGCGCCTTCGGGACCCCAAATCCCGCAGGCGTCCTTTTTCCCCATCGGCCGAGCTTGCCTACCAACCGAGCCAGACCGCGATCAGGGCGAGCACAGCCGGAACGGTCTGGATGAACAGGATCTTGCGGCCGACCGTTGCCGCGCCGTAGAGGCCCGCAATGGCCACGCACAAAAGGAAGAAGACCTTGACCTGGAAACCGGCCGCGCCGAGGGTGAGCCCCCAGATCAGGCCGGCAGCGAGAAATCCGTTGTAAAGACCCTGATTGGCAGCGAGCACCTTCGAGGCGCTGGCGAATTCCGGCGTCAGGCGAAACGTCTTGTGCCCGCGCGGCGTGTCCCAAAGCACCATCTCGAGATAGACGATGTAGACATGGATCAAGGCCACCAGCCCGACCAGGATGTTGCCGATCATTTGCTCCCCCTTCATTTGGCCCGTCAGCATTTCATGCGCGACGGCGTCGGCGCAAGGCGCATCTGCCGGACGATCTCCGAGGGTTGCCAACGCTTTTGCGTTGGTGTCTTTTCGCGCCGTCCTCAATCACGGAAGCCGCCATGTCCTTTCAGAAACTCGACGATCTCGGCCACAAGCTCGAAGCGCTCGAGCATGCGCTGGCCATCCTCGGTGCCGATGAAGCGACCCACATGGCCGTGGGCGGTGGCGAAAAGCGTGCCGAAGCGATGGCAGCCCTTGCCGGCATGTACCACACCAGGGCGACCGCACCGGAGATATCCGACTGGATCGCCGCCGCCGAAGGTGAGGCGCTCGACGACGAGCAGCGCGCGGCACTCGCCGAACTGCGGCGCCAATACACCAACCTGACCTGCCTGCCGGTCGAATTCGTCGAACGCCAGACGACGGCGCGCATGCGTTGCGAGCAGCTGTGGCGCGACCTGCGCGCCAAGAATGATTGGGCGGGCTTTCAGCCGGCGCTGGAGGGCGTGGTGGCGCTGGTGCGCGAAGAGGCCGCCCTGCGCTCCGACGTGCTCGGCCTCGCCCCTTATGATGCGCTGATGGAGCAATACGACCCCGGCAACCGCGTCGCCGACATCACCCCTGTCTTCACCGAGTTGAAGGCCTTCCTCAAGGGGTTCGTGCCGGAGGCGCTGGCAGTGCAGGAAGCGCGGCTGCGCAAGCATCCGCTGAAGCCACTTTCGGGCACTTACGCGATCGACCGCCAGCGCGAACTCGGCCTTGCCATGATGGCGGCGGTCGGCTTCGACCTGACACACGGCTCGCTGTCGGTGTCGCACCATCCCTTCTGCGGCGGCGTGCCGAGCGACGTGCGCATCACCACCCGCTACAAGACCTCCGATTTCCTGTCGGCGCTGATGGGCGTGCTGCACGAGACCGGGCACGCGCTCTACGAACAGAACCTGCCCAAGGCATGGTCGCACTGGCCGCTCGGCAAGGCCCGCGGCATGGCCGTGCATGAAAGCCAGAGCCTGTTCGTCGAAAAGCAGATCGGCCGCAATCCCGCTTTCTGGCGCTGGGCTCTGCCGGTGGTGGAAAAGCATCTCGGCGAAGCCTGGTCGCTCGACGATATCCTGCCGCATGTGCACCATGTCGAGCGCGGCCTGATCCGGGTCGACGCCGACGAGGTGACCTATCCGTTGCACGTCATCCTGCGCTACGAGCTGGAGCAGGAACTTGTCACGGGCCGGCTGGAGGTGGCTGATCTGCCCGAAGCCTGGGACGCTAGGATGCGCGACTATCTCGGCCTCTCCACCATCGACAATCCGGCCGACGGGCCGATGCAGGACGTGCATTGGCCAAGTGCCGCCTTCGGCTACTTCCCCTCCTACACGCTGGGCGCGATGATGGCGGCGCAGCAATGGGCCGCGCTGACGCGGGAGCATCCGTCAGCCGATGGCGATCTGGCGAAAGGGAATTTCGCTGATATCAACGACTGGCGCCGCAAGAAGATATGGTCGCAAGGATCGCGCTGGTCGACCCCGGAGCTGCTCGAGCGCGCCACCGGCGAAAAGCTCAATGCCGCGTATTTTGTCAACCACTTGAAGCAGCGCTACGGCGGCTGAAATCGGCCATCGCGCCATTCCGGTTTTCGGCGACCGGCGGCAACAGCCCGCCGGATCGGAAAACGCCTACTCCGCCGCGCCCCGGAAGGCGCTGGCGCCGGTCTCGAACTGCAGCTTGGCCAACCGTGCATAGATGCCGCCCTTGGCGACGAGACTATGGTGCGTGCCTTCCTCGACGATCGAGCCGCCATCCATGACCAGTATCCTGTCGGCCTTCAGCACGGTCGCCAGCCGGTGGGCGATGACGATGGTGGTGCGGCCCTGCATCAGCCGTTCGAGTGCCGTCTGCACCAGCGTCTCGCTTTCGGCGTCGAGTGCCGACGTGGCTTCGTCGAGCAGCAGGATCGGCGCGTCGCGCAGGATAGCGCGGGCGATCGCCACCCGCTGACGCTGGCCGCCGGACAGCGTCACGCCGCGCTCGCCGACCTGGCTGTCATAGCCTTTGTCGAGCTTGAGGATGAATTCGTCGGCCAGCGCGTCCTTCGCCGCCGCCTCGATCTCGGCTTTGCCGGCGCCCGGCCGGCCAAAGCCGATATTGTCGCGCGCGGTGGCCGCGAAGATGGTGACGTCCTGCGGCACGATCGCGATGCGTCCGCGCACCGAGGCGGGATCGGCCTCGCGCACGTCGACGCCGTCGATCAGCACCTTGCCGGTTTCGGGATCGTAGAAGCGCAAGATCAGCGAGAAAACCGTGCTTTTGCCTGCACCCGAAGGACCGACGATGGCCACCGTCTCGCCGGGCATGACCTGAAAGCTCAGCCCGTGGACAGCAGCGCGGTCGGGTCTGGCCGGATAGGAGAAAGAAACGTCGTCGAAGACGATCGCCCCCCTGGCGACCGCCGGCAGCGGCTTCGGATCGGCCGGCGCCTGGATCGCCGGCTTCTCGGCCAGGATCTCGGTTAGCCGTTCTGCTGCACCCGCGGCTTGCGCAAGTTCGCCCCAGACTTCCGACAGCGCGCCGAGCGCACCGGCGGCGAACACCGAATAGAGCAGGAACTGGCCGAGGGTGCCCGGCGATATCGTGCCTTCGAGCACGTCGCGCGAGCCGAACCACAGCACCGCGACGACGGAAGAGAAGATGGTGAAGATAGCGAAGAAGGTGAGGAAGGAGCGCGCGAAGATCGAGGCACGGGCCGCCTCGAAAGCAGCCTCCACGGCGCTGGAGAAATGGCCGGTGACCAGCTTTTCATTGGTGAAGGCCTGCAAGGTGCGCACCGCGCCGATCTGCTCGCTGGCATAGGCGGTCGCCTCGGCCAGCGTGTCCTGCGCCTGCCTTGACTTGCGCCGCACCGACCGCCCAAAGGCGACCAGCGGCAGCACGATGACGGGAATGGCCGCAATGACAAGGCCCGACAGCTTCGGGCTGGTGACGACCATCATTCCCACCGCGCCCAGGCCAAGGATGACGTTGCGCAGCGCGACCGAGGCCGTAGCGCCGACCGCCGACTTGACCTGCGTGGTGTCGGCGGCGAGCCGCGAGACGATCTCGCCCGACTGGGCGGTGTCGAAGAAGGCAGGCGACAGCGTCGTCACATGGGCAAAGACATCACGCCTGATATCGGCGACGACGCGCTCGCCCAGCGTGATGACGAAATAGTAGCGGCCGGCCGATGCCGCCGCCAGCACGGCAGCCATTGCCACAAGGGCGGCGAAATATTCGGCGATGAAGATGGTGCTCGATGAGGAGAACCCATGGTCGATCATGCGCCGCACGGCCAGCGGCAGCGCCAATGTCGTTGCCGCCGCGATGGTCAGCGAGATGAGGGCGCCGACAACCAGCGTGCGGTAATGCGTTATATAGGGGAACAGGCGGCTGAGCGGCTTGAGCGAGCGTCGGCGCTCGTCTGCGCTGCTGGATTGCGCCATCTCGGTGTTTCCTCTAGCCGCCTCGGTGTGTGCGCCTCAATATGCGCTCGCCGCGGCCTTGTGATTCAATTCCGGCTGATGTATAGGCACGCCGACCGTTTTAGAAGCCGTGGCTCCTCAATAGCTGCGGCTTCGAGTTTTAAAAAGGGGCGCATCGACGCAGGCCATTGGCCCGTGAGCCGCGCCGACAAGCCAGGAACCGACCCATGAAGAGCGCTATTCATCCCGACTACCACACCATCAAGGTCGTCATGACCGACGGCACCGAATACACGACCCGTTCGACCTGGGGCAAGGAAGGCGATACGATGAACCTCGATATCGACCCGACCACCCATCCGGCCTGGACCGGCGGCCAGCAGACCCTGCTCGACCGCGGTGGCCGCCTGTCGAAGTTCAAGAAGCGTTTTGAGGGTTTCGGCCTCTAGACGCACTTCGGCATTGTCGCAGATCAAAAACCCGCCCTCGAGGCGGGTTTTTTGTTGTCGCAAGGTAGATCGCGTCACGCTGGCGCCTCTACCTCCCCCTTGTGGGGAGGTCGGACCGAAGGTCCGGGTGGGGGTCGGTGCCGCCCCTCCCCCCCCCGCG
>NZ_JAIUIU010000039.1:0-44415 GCF_020165775.1 Mesorhizobium sp. B263B2A | reverse complement strand
CGCGGGGTGGAGCAGCCCGGTAGCTCGTCAGGCTCATAACCTGAAGGTCACAGGTTCAAATCCTGTCCCCGCAACCAGTTTCATCATAAATCTATAACCGTCCCGGTCTGACCGGGGCGGTTTTTGCGTTTAAGAGGAATGCCGACTTCTCATCCCCCGGCCGTCGCATTCCGGCAGTATCACATCCTGTGAAGGCAGTGATCTTCGATCGTGGAGATCAGCTAGCCACCGGCCGCAGCGAAAGCACCAGGGCCTTCTGTCGCTGACAGACGAACTCTCTCGTCTCTCGCCCCATCGATCCTCCTGCACGCTCAATAGCGCGGTCGCGCCATCGCTTTTTCGAAAGCGATGCCAATGACTGACATATGGGAGCACCGGCACGAGGCACATGCATGACACGACGAGAATTCTCCCGCCAGGAACTCTTCGCGCTGGTCTGGGAAAGGCCGACCAGCGAGATCGCAAAAGAACTCGGCATCTCCGATGTGGCACTCGCCAAGCTTTGCAGGCGCCTGCAGGTCCCCAAGCCACCCCGAGGCTATTGGGCCAAGGTTCAGGCAGGAGGTGGTCCCCGGCGCCCACCGTTGGGTGCCTTCCGCGAAGAGATCGATCGGCGCCGGCGTGAGACCGCGCGCATCCAAGCAGCCGGAACTCTCTCCAATCTCCAACAGCAATTCTACAACGCCGCGATAGCTGACCTGAAGGCGCAGGGCGTCGACGCTGCCGCGGTTACCGGAAACAGACTCCCGAACCTCGATCCGAACCTCGCGGCGCAACTTCTGCTACTGATCCAAAACCGCGCTCATGAGTGGATCAAGCAGGGAAAGATCGATGCCAACTGGAGCCATTCGCTGCAGGGAAGCGCTGTGGGTCTCGTCGGAAAGCTGCTTCCATTCGCGCGGCCGCAGCTTCTCATGTTTGAGAGCGAGCAGAGAAACCGGTGGTCGAGCGGGAACGGTCCCGCCGTTCTTGTCCGCCTGACCGTATCCTTACAGGAGCGGATTGCCTCTTTGGTGCACATGGTTCGCGAACACCAGCTCCACCATGTGGTGATGCCGCTGACGTCGGCTGACCATTCCTGGTCTACCCGCTACATCCACACTCCGGATTCGCGCATGTTTCTGGATAGCACCCTCTGCATCGCCGCCTCTGAAATTTGGGTGGAGAGCACGCGACGCGCCTGGAGAGAGGAAGATCCGCCTGAGCGCATCGGTACCGCAAGATTGGCGCTGCGCGAAATCATGCCAATCGACTACATGCCCACTCGTGAAGTACCCCTGCCTCCTTCCATCACGAGAGCGACCGTTGCGCCCTACCGGGGTCGGCTCCAAGCACTGATGGACGCAGAGCAGGTTTGCGAAATGCTGTCTGGAGCGGCGCGCGCGATGGAGCGAAACGTGCCCAACGATACCCTAGCGCTAGCCGACAGAATCTGGTTCGGCGCCGACCGCCCGTTTCGGTCCGCCCGCGATGCCTGGTCGCGGATCGAAGAAGAGCTGGATCAATGGGAGACGGAACTCGAAGTCGAACGCTCGGCAGTGGCAAAATCAATCCTCGGAATCGATATCGGTGATATCGTGACCGGGCAGGTTCAAGGCCGCAGCGTTCGCATCTCTGTAACGAGCACGGCCGTCTACTCCAGTGAGAAAGGCATCATCTTTGTGGTCGACGGGACACGCTTCCGGAAGGACGGCACGCTCGGCAAGCAGCAGGACGCGATCAGGCTGTACTTTGCAAATGACGTGTAGAGGGCCTTGCATATCCAAGAAGGCAACCCGCCGCTGTCGTGCACTGGTCATGCTGCGGAAGTTTCTGTTATGATTAAGCTTTGATACTTCTTCGCTAGTTGAAGCTCCCCTCCAATGCCCGTTGACTGGTCGGACGAACAGAATGACGCAATCGTCGCGGACTATTTCGCGATGCTGGGTCACGACGTCACCGGGCAGCCCTACAGCAAGGCCGGGCACAATCGTCTCCTCCAGGCCGCGATCGGCCGCCCGCGCGGCTCGATAGAGTACAAGCACCAGAATGTTAGCGCGGTCCTCAAGGGACTCGGAGAAACCTGGATCCCTGGCTACAAGCCGGCCTTTAATTTCCAGGCGTCGCTCGTCGACGCCGTGGTGAGATGGCTCGATCGTCACCCGGAGTGGCTTGCGCCCGCCGCGCGCACCGAAATGCGCCGCCCGCAGTCAGCGTTACTGGAGGAGGCGATGCTGTGGATCGGCCCGCCGCCGACGCACAGCAATGCTCCGCCGCCCGACGAGACCGAGCAGATGGCCGCTATCGCCCGCAAGCACGATATCGCCCAGCGGGACGCCCAGAACCGGGCGCTCGGCCGTGCAGGAGAGGAGCGCATCCTCGCCCATGAGCGCACTAGCCTGCTCGCTGCCGGACGCACCGACCTTGCCAACCAAATCCGCTGGGTGTCGCACGTCGATGGCGATGGGGCGGGCTATGATATTCGGAGCTTCGACCTAGATGGCAGCGATCGTCTGATTGAGGTGAAGACGACAAATGGCTGGGAACGCACACCGTTCCACATTACGCGAAACGAACTGGCGGCCTCTGACCGTCATCGCAACGACTGGCTGCTGATGAGACTGTGGAACTTCGCTCGTGAACCCCGGGCATTCGAACTGAGTCCGCCGCTTGAGGCCCATGTGAGTTTGATGGCGAGCGTCTACCGAGCGAGCTTCCAGCCATGACCGGGAGCGCCCACTCGATTGTTGGGCTGATTGCGCGCCACCTTTCCCCGGGCGGTGCGCGACCATTCGGATTCCCTTCGGGATTTTTCCGGCGCTGAAAGAAGTACCGTGAGTTCCGCAGCAGACAGGCGAGTGGCTGAAATTCGTGAGCGCCACATGGCCCGTGCTGCCGAGTTCTTTCGCGGCGCCGAGCGCTTGGCTATCATCGAGATTGTCCGCAGCCTGGATGAAGCCGCCTTTGCCTTCCGGGTTGCTCCCAACGCTGCTGAGCTGTTGGCTCAAGACAACTTCCGGCATCAGCTGCTGCTCGGAGCGGCCTCCGCACTGCGTCCGCTATTGGAAAGGATTAGGGGCACCGAAGGTGGCGTTCCTTGGGAGCCGAGCTCGCCTGCTCGAAGACCCGAATTTGTCGGGCTGGCAGAAGAAGTTTCGACGCAGCCGGTATTCGAACGGCTCGGCAGCCGCAAAATGCCGGCGGCCCAACGGCCGACGGTGCGGCTGGCCAATCGCATTGAACTCGAAGGACTTACAGTCGAGTTCGTTTAGCAGGGTTTCGCAGAAGAGATACCGGACGACTCGGATGCCCCACCTCGCCAACTGTAGGCCTCAATCCCGCTCCGACTACGACGGTTACATCTGTCGCACTGACCGCTGTACATCAGATGCAGCGGCGACCAAACACCACCGCTGTTCATGCTACATCCGAAGAGGCAACGGTTCGGATTGGGGCGGCGGCGAGCGCGCGAAAAGTTCATAGGCGTCTGCCCGCAAAGCGTCATCCACAATCTCATTCTTGTCCATGTACCTGATGACGAGATCGACCTGCTCTTTCGAATTCCTTGGCAGCGTATAAACTTCATCCAACTGCGGCTGCGTGAGGTATTTCGGCAAGTGAGCGTGGGGATCTGGCGGCACCGGAAAGTTGCGCAGCCAGTTGCCCGTCAAGGCTTTCCATAACATGCACTGGTCTGCAGCAGCCTTCCGCTTGTGGAGGGCATCATAGTCGCGCAGAGCGACCAGGCTCTCGGCCTGAAGTTCCTTCTTCATCCAGCCATTGAATGCGGCCATGCGGGCACGGTAGTCGAGAAATACCGTCCGCAGATCGACATGTTCGGGCGACGCGTCGATATAAGCCGTGATAGCGGGAAGACCGGCGCCTAGGCCACTCGCGTAGGCGCCTACGATGCGTTAGAGAACATCCTTGTCTATCACGAAGGTCGCATTGCTCGAACCCTCGATAAGCCACCCAGGTTCCACCGCCTGCAAGTGGTAAAGAATAACCCGAAGGCCAATGACGAACTCATGCAAGCCGTCCGTTCCGAAACACTCTGCGCGCTTGGTATTGTAGCCGGGGAGGGGCTGGAGCTTGTGTACCCGTCGCCCATGATCGACCAGCGAAGCCGCCGCGTTTGCTGTGGCAAAGAGTTCCTTCTGAATCCGGCGCTCCGTCCTGCCGGATTCATCCTCTCCGCCCGATGCGAAATAATTCGACTCTTTGGACAGTGCCGAGCGCTCAAAAACGCAGATCGCGACGAGCAAATCCTGAAGACATTGCTCCATGATAGCGAGGCTGGTCAGGTAAGAATCCCGCCGTTCCGCTAGCGGATAACCGGCATGGTCGCGCAAGATCGCACGTGCATGTCGATTGTTGAGCTCAACAACAGCTTGCGCGAGGTCATCCGGCAGCGGCACTTTGCTTGAGGCCACGGCTTGCCGAATAAGCTCGCGTTGCTGTGCTTCGCGCTCTTCCTGCTGTTTCAACAGTGCGAGCATTTGCTCGCGTGTGATTTGGGGCAAACCAGTTGCCATTGGACGTCATCTCCTGGATCAGAAACTGGGTGATTTTGGACCCAGCTGCCCTGTAAATCTCAATAATACGCTAGCGGATGGGAAATTGTGCGTCTGCCGATTTAAGAAGCCACCGAGGCAAAGATCGTCCCTATATCCAACAGCAGCGGCACTTAAACGCATTCGGCTGCGTGAAATCTCTGTGCCGGGCTATCACCGTACATTAGAATCGGCGAACTTCCCAGTTAAGGGAGAGACGATCAGCTGAGAATGCCTTGACGAAAACTTCGACAAAGAAACTTGTAAAGAAGCGCCAGATTCCGGGGGAACGGGGCGGCGTTGACACCGTGCGCGCTTCCCGAGACGGGCATCAGTTTCACGAAGCTTGGCTGGCGCGTCGGGCCCTCGGCCTTTTGCTCGCACGGGACGAACTCTGCGGGATTGCTGTCGAAGGACTGTCCAAAGACATTGAAGAAGGTGCGAATGCGGATACCACCGACATCGCCGACGCAGTGTTCTTTTACGGATCGCAACCCAATTTCGAAAAAGCCAAGCGGATCGACATTACCCAATTCAAGTACTCGGTCTCCCGCGCCGACACCGGTATGCGGTTCTCCGACATAAAAAAGACCATCGAGAAATTCTCGAGTGCAGAGGCCGGTTTCGAAAAGAAGTATGGAGCCGAGCGAACACGCGAAAAACTCCGCTACACGCTTTTCACCAATCGGCCGATTGCCACCGACCTTACCGATGCTATTGTTGCCGCAGGAGCCGGGCGCGAACCAGAAGCCAAGGCTGTCAAAAAGCAATACGACCAGCTTCTTGAGGCGGTAACGCTGAAGGATGAAGCACTCATTGCATTTCTGTCTCGCTTCGAACTTGTCGGCCGCGCAGAGGACCTGGGCGCCGTACAACGCCACACGGCGACAATAATCGCCGACTGGTCAGCTTCGGGCGATCTGCTGGCACGTGCGCGCATTGGCGAGTTAAAAGACGTTATTCGAAAGAAGGCGGGGACGGCCGGGCAGGGCAACAACATCATCGGCAAGGTGGATATTCTGGCGGCCCTTGGCCTTTCTGACGAAGATGAATTGCTTCCGACACCGGAGGCATTTCCCAAGGTTGGCGACGTTGTAGAGCGGGTTCAACTGGGCAGCTTCATTGGCAAGGTTGGATCGGCCGGGCGCTGGCTGATCCATGCCGAGGGCGGAATTGGGAAGACTGTTTTCGCGCAAAGCTTGGTGAATCGGCTTGGGGCGACCGATGAAGTATTGCTTTTTGACTGCTTCGGTGGCGGCGCATACCGGTCGTTCATCGATGGGCGCCACCGGCCCGAACGGGGCCTCATGCACATTGTCAATGAACTCGCGTGTCGCGGGCTGTGTGATCCCATCCTGCCGGGATCATCGGAGCCCAGCGAAGTCATACGCCGCGCCATTGAGCGGTTTACGCAAACGCTGACAACCCTACGCCGGACGAGGCCCTCCGCACGCCTCATCATTATTATGGACGCCGCGGACAACGCAGCTGATGAAGCACAAAGGCGTAACCAGCCATCCTTTCCGAAAGAGTTGCTGGAAAGCCTTTCGCATCTCCCTTCCGTTGATGGGTTGATTGTTATTGCTACAGCCCGGCCTGAACGACGTGACTTGGCTATCGGGACGGCTCAGTGCCAGGAATATAAAATCGATCCATTTACGCTGGATGAAACGAGTGCCTTCGTCTTGGCCAGGAGGAAAGATGCAACGGCCGCTCAACTGGTAGCGCTGCGAAGTCGGTCCGACGGCAATCCGCGTGTGCTTGCCAACCTTATCGAACCTGACCGTTCTCTCTCCGGCGAAACACTAACCACGGAGAAGGTTCATCTTGACGCGCTGATCGAGGACCGGATCGAACGCGCCATAAATCTCGCGGATGCGAAAGGCGCCAAGGCAGGAGCAATTGATGCCTTTTTATGTGCGCTCGGCGTGCTACCGCCGCCTGTCCCGGTCGATGAAATGGCGCTTGCGTTCGGGCTGTCGAAGGATGAAGCCGCCAGCCTTGCCGCCGACCTCTCTCCGCTGTTGGAGCGGACCAGGCACGGCCTGATTTTCCGCGACGAGCCGACCGAGACATTGGTGAAGCGGAAATACAGCTCCAAGCTCAGCCTCATGAATGATGTAGTTGTCCGGCTGGGCGACGCTCAAGGAACTTCGGTTTACGCGGCACGCTCGCTGCCTCTGTTGCTCTCTGCAATGAATCGGGTAGGCGATCTACGGCGACTTGCATTCGACACGCGGTTCCCGCCTGAACTCGATAGCGATGTGGCAAAACGGGCGATACGGCTGGTCAGGGTCAAAACGGCCCTCGGTGCTGCCGCGCAAGCACGCGACTACGACGCTACAACCGACCTTCTGGTCGAGCTGTCTTCGCTTGCGCTGGTGAATGAACGCGGCGATGCCTACCTTGCTGAAAATCCTGATCTGGTCGTTGGCCTCGCCGATCCTGAATGCCTGCGCCGCCTCTTCGAAATGCGGCTCGGCTGGCCGGGCCAGCGCCACGCCCGGCTAACGATTGCATATACCACGGACAAGGATCTCGGCGCTGCCTACGGCCATGCGGTTGCCGCTGATGAATGGATACGTTGGAGTTATGAGCAAGAGGACGGGTCGCTGCCGGCGCATCGAGCCGATGTCAGCGAACATGTGGCAATCCCGTTTTATCTCGCGGTCGATGGCAGGCAAACGAACGCCGCAGGATACATCGGCTCCTTCAATGCTGATTTCGGTTACAAAATTGCGGAGAAGCTATTCTCGCTTCTGAGCATCTCGCATGCGCTTGGCACGTTTCCAGCATTACCAACCTATCTCGGACAACTTGCCCGGTGCCCGAAAGCCTCGCCGGCCCTGATTGGGGCGGCTTTGACGTGTTTCCCGGGCACAAGTGACGAAGATGCAAAACGCTTGTTGCAGCGCCTTGCCGTGTCGCAAAAGAAGCCAACCGATTCAGACAACTATTTGCCGCGCAAGGAAGACACCTTTCGGGCATCACTGCTGCGGTGTGCTCTCCGGGCGTGCCGTCTTGGCCTTGCCGTGGAGACCGAGCAATTGCTCGAACGCGCATCGACGCGCCGCTATGACATCTGGTCATTGTCTGACCCCTGGTCAACATCCTACGTACTTCCCTGGATCCTCGTTGCAGCCGTGAACGCTGCGTTGGCCGGGAGGCCGCTCTCACTGTTTGACTGCCTTCCTGCCGAGCTTTGGCGGCTCGTGGAGGGTGAGGCCGTTCCTGAAGATCTCGCTGCGCAACAAAAACTTCTCTCTGACAAGCTGGCTGCTGATCCGCCCTACGACACGAGAAAAGCCAAAGAAGAAGAAGGGGCCAAAGAAAGCAAATCGCGTCTCTCGAGTTCTGAACGGCACCATGCCTCTGACAAAATCCGCCAGCGTGTCGTTCCAGCGTTAGATCTCGGCCAAGTCGTCGTCCAGTTGCTGCGCGCAAGAACGCCGGAAGATCGAAAAACCGCAACGGTCACGTTTTTCGAGACGTGGGCTGCTGCACAGGACGCCTCGAAGAAGGATGCTTGGAGGCGTCAAGAGGCGGCACGATACATTGATGAACTCTACAGCGCCTGTGCATTGCAGTTGTTCGAAACGATCCTGCCTATCGACCCAAAGGCAGCGGATCGCTTGGAAACATGTCTTGGCCGGTGCGCCTTTGTGCCCGCGTATCTCTGGATTGATTTTATCACGTTGTTCTCGAGAGTCCCGGAGTGCCATTCGCATGCGGGGCGGGCCGCTGTGGCCGCGATCAAAGTAATCGAACTGGAAGACGATGTTCAGCAGCGCGCCGACCTCTTTGCGCGCTTGGCGCGCGCCATTCTGCCAGCCAACCGGACCGAAGCGGGGTTTCTTTTTAAGCGCGGCCTCACGGAACTTGATGCGATCGGCTCCGGCGATCACGATTTTATAAACGAACTGCTCGCGTTTGCCGCGTCGCTGAGGGGCGACCCGGTTAATCCGGCCATTGCCCTACGCTTGGCCAAGATTTGCGAACTTAACAACTACGATTCAGACAAATTTCCCTGGCCTCTCACGGCAAAGGCTTTCTCCCGGATATGGGGAACAAAGTACCTCGCGCAAATAGCGCGCTGGCATGACCGCGATAAAGTTGATCTCGAATATACGCTTCCGGCAGCCGTTAGCTTTCTCGTGCGGGACGGACGGCTAGCGCCTATCGATGGCACTCTGCTGCTGGAATTGGTCGAGCCCATCACCATGTGGGACTGGGGATGGCGTGACCTATTCGATGCCGTTTTGGAGAGAACCAGCGATGTAGCCGTTTTCCACGAGCTTCTGAACCAGTTTGAGAGAATGTATCCAACGAGGCGGGATCCTCGGTATTTAGCAGAAATTCGTGCTGTGCTGGAACGCAAGGCGGATATTCTGGCCGCCTTGGCGCCACGATTAGACGCGCTTCAGCGGAGCGCTTCCGCCCACCGGCAGGTCGATAGGAACCGTACATCGTCATCCAGCGAGATGCCTGGTCCAGCGGACAACATCCGGCGCGAGCAGGAGAAGCAGAACCGTGTGGAAATCAATGCGGCGATCACGGCAACCGATCCCCTAGACAGCGCGTCCGTTGAAACGCTGGTCGAGCAAATGGATGCCTTCGACGGTGCTCTGATTGAAAAGCTCTCGGCCTTTGATCGGTTGCGTTCGCAAGTTGCCTATGCAGACCGTGACAGGCACATCGTTGCTATCGCAAATATGCGCAATCTCGACCTCTTCGCAAAAAACGAGCTGCTGAAGGCAACAAAGGAGGCTTGGCTTTCCGATTCACCGAGCGCGCTCGCAGGTGTTGGCAACCTCGCCAAGCGCCTCGTAAGTGCGCACGCCGATGAGCTGATGAGCGCTGAGTGGGGTTTTAACTGGGAGCTCAACAAGCTTGCGGAGCTTACAGGCGCGCCGCGAATTGAGCTGGCGATTGACCTTGTTGCCGAAGCCACGTCGAGAGATTTACGGGCAGCGGCTACCACCTGGCTCAATCTTGCGAGCCTGGTCTCGGCCTCGGCGGCCCCATCTGTTCCCAAACTCGCTTTCGAGCGAATGCTTGACGATGCCGCCGGGCGCCTTGCCGACGATGTAGGTGACGGCCCTTGGGGAGCAGGGCTCGATCCTGGCGACGATCCCGACGCGACTGTTGCTGGCCTGATCTGGTTTTGCCTTGGCTCACCTGAAGCAAAATCCCGCTGGCGAGCCGCCCACGTCGTGCGCAGTTGTGCGCGTTTGGGGCGATGGCCTGTCATTGCCAAACTCTTTGACATGCTTGGCGCGCATGATGCAGGTGCTTTTCAGGACCAGAAGCTACCGTTTTTTGTCCTGCATGCGAAGTTTTGGTTCCTGCTCGCTGTCGCGCGTATCGCGCTCGATTTTCCGAACGAAATCGCGGCTTATGCCGCGCGACTGGAAGCCATTGCGCTTGATGACGCATTTCCTCATGTCGGCCTGCGCGATGTAGCGGTGCGCACCTTGAAGATTTGCCTCGGGAAGTCGAGGAGCGCCGCTGCAAAGGATACGCTCAAAAAGATTGCGGCCGTTCATAAATCAAAGTTCCCGAAGGCCAAAAAGAGTTCCTACGTGGCGACCAGGATGTGGGATCGGCCGAATGATGTGCCCAAGCCTGAGCCGGATTTCAATTTTGAATATGATTTTGAGAAGTACAAGATTACGGACCTTGGTGGAATGTTTGGGATGCCTCAGTGGGAGGCGGGCGACAGGTGTATCCGCTGGATCCGAACGATGTCGCCGGACTCATCATCGATGTATGACTTTGCCGGTCGATCAAAACCCAGCCGGGGATCAGACGGATACCGAGAGGGAACCGATGATCGTTTCCACAGCTACGGCACCTATCTGGCGTGGCATGCGCGGGCTCTGGCGGGTGGCGAGCTTTTTCTTGAGCGCCCGGTCGTACGCTTGGAGCGCTACGAGGAGTCATGGGAAGACTGGCTAAAGGACTACCGCGTTACGCGCCCCGATGGTCTTTGGCTTTCGGACGGTGTTGGCCCATATCCAGCGCGGGCGTGCGACGACCTTTCGGATGGAACATCGAAACAGTCGCGGCCGACCAGCGATCAAGGCACGCTTTTGAACCTCGCCGGCATCGAGATCGGTAGCCCGCTCGGCCAAAGCGTTCTGGTCGCGGGCTCGTGGAGTTCGCCGGATAACGTCAGTGTAAATATTATGTCCGCCCTTGTTCCCAAAGGTGAGGTCGAGCTTGCTGCCGTCGCCCTCGGCGCCGCTTCTGAACACAATTTGTACCTGCCATCTCTTCGGGCATATGAGGGCGAGGACGAGGACGGGGATTTTGGGAACGACGAGAACACCCCGTGCAAAGTGTGGATAAGCCGGCGGGAGGCTTACTCCAAACTCGATAAATACGACCCCTATGGGTCTGACGCGGCGATCCAACGCCCTCGTCTGACCATGGCGATCAACACCGAGTTTGCGGCGGCAAGCAAAGACCCATGGTCCGCCGATTGGCTTATGCCAGGGGGAAAACGCGCTTACTCCGCCGATGCCTGGGGAATGCGTCGCGGTGATGGACAGGCTGAGAAAGCCGAGGAGGGAACCGCCGTTGTATGTGACACGGCATTTCTGTTGGAGGTTCTAAGAAGTTTGGATTGCAGCCTGTTGCTGCTCGTAAAGCTTGATCTCTACATTGAGGGAAACAGGTACGGCGATGACGAAACCTCCAGCAGCAAGTTTGTCCATTCATGGTTGACCGCCACCATCGATAATACCGGTGCCGTGCAGATCGTTGAGCCCGTGGATGCCGACCGAGAAGTGGTTCGGAAGCTGGGTAATTCCGGCTACGACCTCAAGACCCGCTTCGATGCCCTTGCCCAGGATCGCGCCAAATCGGCGGACAAGAAAGTCTGAAATGGGAGAGCCCATTACGCGCCCACTATGGATTTAGGCCACGCCTATGCCCCAGGATTTGCTGCCACGGATTTTTCAAGCCGACCTCGACCGGTTCTATAGCCGCGTCGTGCGTCCAGCGCTGGGCAATTTGCCAATCCATGGCGGCGTCAGGACAAGTGGCCCCTGCGTATCCATGACTGAGTTTCTCGATCACGCCGAAATGCACACCTCGAACTTGCTTGCTTTCGAGGCGCGGCGCTGCTTTGCGCTTACGCTTGATGGTCTTTTTGAACGGCAGCTCCGAATCTGGGTGCGGGTGCACGTGCCTGAAAGTCAGCGTGCGCGAGTGGCTGCTGTTCTCTTTGACCCACTTATCCAAGAAACTGCGGAACGCCACAGTCTCGATCTGAAAACCGGGGAAGTAGGGAGCACAATTGGGGAACTACATGTTGTGGCGAACGTGGTGCGGCATGGTGACGGGCGCGCCGTCAAAAAGCTGCGTCAGCTTGCCCCTCATTTATGGAAATATGCCGACAACACAATTGCCACAAAATCCGAAGAGCAATCCATCCTGAGCGAGGGCATTCAGTTGTCGGATGCGGACTTCGCCCGCTATATGCGCGCGGTGACACGATTTTGGGGGCTCGCGGATCGTGAGCCGGGTGCCGTGGTTGATGTGCCGTATTGAGTTCTGGCTTTTTTGTGCTCAGGGGTGTTCAGATAAGGGCCCCGCGCAATCGCTTATGCGATACGCGAAGAGTGTAAGCGCCAGCTTTGCCCCCAAACTTTGTTGCAATACCCATGGCCGATACCGCTCCTGACGTACAATCCTTTATCAGCAAGCACCTCCATAGCCTGCTCTTTCTCGAGGAGTTTACCTTCTCGCGGACGAAATTTTCGCCGCCGGCATCCAGCGAGGTAGAATTTGCCGATGCCGTCGTGATGCTGGGCGATGTCCTGCTTATCTACCAGATCAAGGAACGGGGCAGCGCCGATGCCGGCGATGCGGAAGCCGAGCGCCGCTGGTTCGAAAGCAAGGTGCGCGGAAGAGCCACGAAGCAGGTGCGCGAGACACTGCGCTACCTGCGAAGCTGCCCGGATATCCCTGTTCCGAACGAGCGCGGGCGCGTTTTCAATCTGGCGGCAACCGCCTTCAAGGATGTCTTGAAGATCGTCGTATATCGGCCCTCTCCGAGCCTGCCTGAAGACTGCCGCCGCGTTCGCCATCATGTCAGCAAGACCGAAGGCTTTATTCATATTATCGAAGCGAGCGATTACCTAGAGCTATCCCGTTTGCTCCGCGTTCCCGAAGAAGTTGTGCGCTATTTCCGTTACCGGGAATGGGTGCTTACGAAGTTCGCCCAGGAGAGTGCCGGTCTCGGTGAAGTGGCACTTGCGGGTCACTTCATTGGTGGTGACCCGGCTGTGCCGCCCGACGCAGCGTCTGCCGGACATGTGCACAGACTTGTGCAAGACGGCCATGAATGGGATTTGGCACCTATCTTGCGCCGGGTGCATGACCACCTTTCTGTGCCGGAGCTGAGTGACGACTACTACGATATTCTTCTTGAGTTTGCGAAGCTTCCCCGGTCGGCCTGGCGCGCCGCAAAAGAGCGGATTCAGCTGTGCATCGAGACGACGCAGAAAGGCGAGTTCGCAAGGCCGTATCGGTTTACGTTTCCCGCCACCGACTGCGGGTTTGTCTTTGTTCCGGCCGATCCCGAATGGGTCAAGGATCCAGACTGGCCAGCGATGCGTGTTCGCGGCCTGCAGCAGTTTGTTCGGGCCCACAAATACGACCAGCGCCTGTCGAAGTGCATTGGGATCCTTGTAGCCAAGGACGGTGAGTATTTCGATATCTTATGGTGTCTCGTCGCCCATCCGTGGGAGGAGGAGCCTGAATTGCAAAAGGCCCTGGAAAGCAATTTTCCGTTCCGCGCAGTGAAAGACCGCGACCTTCATGGCTACCGGCTCGCTGACGGCCGGACGGAATAATCTGCACGGTTGACTGACTACCTGAGACCTAAAATCCGTTCGACGCCTTCGACAACTGTTTTTGCCTCGCTGCGGCCAACTGGCAGGGTGGTGTGAACGGCCGTGTTGCGCAGCTTCAACCAGTGAGAAATCTCTCTCTCGCTAACATTCCATATTCGATCAGTTCGTAGAGCCCGGTTAAAGAGCTGTCGCAGGGACATAGGCCCTTCGACCTTTTCCCACGGCTCCTTGTCCAGGCGTTGACGCAGCTCTGCCTCCAATAGAGACATCGCCGCTATTACTGCCGCGCGGTACTCTTTCGCGTCGAAAAGCCGCCTCGGCTCAAGGTTTTGCACATTGCCCATCTCTTGAGCCAAGCGAGCGAATTCCCGACCAAGCGCGCGCACAAATTCGCTGTCTTCCGACAACAGGACTGGTCGCCTGATATAAACGATCCCGCTGATATCAGTCGGAATCCGGGTGCCGTCGGTCAGCACCGGAATGACGCGCAATGGCCGGCGATTAGGACGCGTGGATACTTCCTGGGCGCGTCCAAGCGCCAAGCCTAACTCAGCCTGTGTGTTGCGTGTCGTCACATCCACCACCATCACCGCAGCACGGTCGATAAGGGTGTCGATCTTGGCGCTCACGCTCTCACCCAGATTGACCACATCGGCCGCTGTCACCGGCACAAAACCCGCCGCTTCAGCGAGAGGAAAGATGTACTGTTTGTAGAATGGAAGCACGTCGAGCGGCGTTGCGAACAAACACAGTCGCGACAGCGCATCGCGTGGTAACAGGAGCTGTTCCAGAGGTTTTTCGTCGGTTGGTTTTAGTGTTGGGCCGGCATGCTCGCGCCGATATTCGCGGAGCTCGGCGAATGCTTCTGCCAATACCTGGCCATAGCGGTCTCGCGTTCCCGGAAGGTTGATCACCTTTACGCCACGCCGCTCGAAACGGGCAATGTCGCCCGGCCGTGCATTCACAACGACGGCATAGGCCATGCGCCGGGTTTTACCCAGCCGGCTTGCCACCACATGCCAGATTTGCCGGAAATCGGGATCGTCGAGGCTGTAGCCGATGAACACCGCTGTCTTGGTGATAAGCTGGTTTGCCAGATAAGTTGCTATCAGTGGATAGTTGGTAAGGAAACCGTCGTAGTCGGCCTCGGTCACCACAAGCCGCTTAGGGTGCCTAATATCGCCGTGCAGCTTGAGCAGTAAAATACCAGCGGCCCCGATATTGATGGACAGCTGGTCTTCATCCACCACCGGATGAACCGAGCGGTTGTCCTGTCGCCCAAGGTCGTATTGTTTCTCCAGCAGGAAATCGAAATTCGTAGTGCAAACGATATCGAACGGAAGGCTGCAAAACTCCTTGTGCGCGGGACCCGGCTGCACCTTGTCGAGATGTAGCAACTCGGCGAGCCGTTCGATAAGGCGTGTTCGCCCGAACTCATGTTCGTAGGCGGAAATCGCGTCCAGCACGCCGGTTGATGAGTAGTCCGTCAGTTCATCAGCGAAATATTTGCTGAGATCACCCCATAGCGGCATTTTCGCTGGCGGCGGGAGCACGGCATTGAGCGACATACCTGCACCAATCACGGGCAACCAGCGACCGCTCACAAGGTCGTCCAGCAACGGTTTAGGGAAATACGACAGATACTTGGGAGCCACGGCCGCCTGCAACTAAGTTGGTGCTGAAAACTACGTCAATAGAACGCAAGCAACCGCGATTAAGCAAGTGCCGATGAAGAATTCGGTCATCCTGCTTTGCAGGACCGGGCTCTATCCGGCTGCGCTTGCGCTAAAGCCGCAGTGTGAATTTTGGGACCCGGTAAAGCGGTGATTGCAGCACAGGCACGGTGCATCCGGCCGCCTTTATCTCCGCCGTTAGCGAAGAGACGCCGGCATCGTCCAGCCGTGGATCGACCATGACCTCATCGCAAATGGCGTTCACATCAAAATCAAACAGAACCGCTTTTCCCGTGCTTCGCTTGGGATTGGTGTCCTGAAACAACAGGCGAACCTCCCGCTCGTGGTCGAAGGCTTCGCGCTTCACGCATAAGAGCCTTGCAAAGCCCGTCGCCTGGCCGCCGAAGGCGATATCCGTAAAACTGGTCGAGGCCATAAAGTCGGCAATTTCTGCTTCCTTGCGGTACTGCACCTTGCCGATCAGGTACTTCAGTGAAGCGAAAGTGTCTGTGTCATCGTAAAAACTGTCAAACAATTTGCGGATCGTCGTTCTGACTTTGATGCCATCCTTGCCGTGGCTGTAGATCCGCCACATGGCGTCTGTGTCTTCGTTCAGCGTCCAGCACTGGCCGTACCAGTCCTCGGCGAGACCCGCGATCGAGATTTTTTGGCCGCTGGAATCCTCCACCTCCGACTGTAAGAAAAAGTTCTCGAAAGGATCATCCCACAACTTGGGCTTTACCAGAGCATTTTTGCCGGTGCGAACCAGCTCGAGGAACCGGCTTTTGGAGAAGACGCGGTAAAGCCGCGCGTCGGGATCGGGAATGTCCAACAGATTATCTAACTTCATGAAAGCGTACTTCCTGCTCAATGGGTGGGCGCACCTCAGCGCGAAGCCTCTCGTTCGGCAAGATGAAATCTGCGCTCTCATCAGGGATATGGTAGAAGCTCTCATCAGGGATATGGTAGAAATCGCGTAGTACCCACAAAATGGAAGCATCCTGCTTCACCGGACCAGGCTATCCGGCTCCGCCAAGGGCGGCGCCGGATAGAGCCGTCGACACCTCAGCGCCTTCGGGTAACGATACTTTGCCCTTGGCGCTGCCGCGCCTGTAGCTCCCCGCGAGGCGGGACCGCGGTCGCCCTGGCATCATCGGGAGTTCAAGAAGCTCGGCCTGCCGGCGATCTGCCTGGAGACGGGGCATGTGCGCGCCGCTATGTCGGCGCAGCGCAACACGACCGACAGGGCTGATGCGCCCGGCATGGCCCATCTGATGCGCACGGGCTGGTATCGTCAGGCCCACATCAAGTCGCAGAGCTGCTACTGGACACGGCTTCTGCTGACGCTCTGGCGCAATTTGCAGGCCAAGTCCCTCGACCTAGAGAACGCAATCCGCCACTCGCTGAGGGAGTTCGGCATCCTTCTGAGCAAGGTCGGGCGAGGGGCTTTCGAGAAGGCCGTGCGCACCGCCGGTGGCGGAGGATCCGCTGTCGTGCCAGTTGATGGACGCCATGCTGTCGGCACGCGCAGCGCTGTGGAGATAGTATTGCCGGCTGCACGATCTCGTCATCAAAATGGGGCACGTAGCGAACTCTGCCGGCGCTTCATGGCAATCCCCGGCGTCGGGCCGGTGACGGCACTTTCGTTCATGACGGCGCTCGACGATCGTCGCGCTTCCGACATCCCGGCCTACTTCGGCCAGACGTCGCGGCGCTGTCAGTCGGGCACCTCGATCGACGTTCAGGGTCGCATATCGAAGGCCGGCGATGCTGATGTGCGACGCTCACTTACGAGGCGGCTTCGGGGCTGATGGCGCGCTTCAACGGCTCCGACAAGGTCAAGAGCTGAGGCCAGGCGATCGCAAAATGCTCCTGCCGCCGCAAGGCCTGTGTCGCCGTGGCGCGCAAGCAGGCGGTGATCATGCACTCGATCTGAACCGACGGCACGTTCTATGTCGGCGATCCGGCGGCAAGCCAGGCGGACGCCGCGCGCCGCGCCCGTGGCAAGAATCGCAGGCTGTCGGGAGCGCGTCGATGAACGGTGCAACGGAAGTTGAAACGCAGGGTGCCGGCACGCCGGCGGGTGCCACCTGACACAAGAGATTCGCTCCGGCGGATGAGGATCGATGCAGACCAGGAACGACGGCACGCATGTTATCTTGCATGCGGCCCCGCCGATCGCGAGACGGCCGGACCGAGCCGCATTACCTGTGATGATGCTCCGTCAATCCGATGGAAAAGCGCGCCACGACGGTTCCAGTGCTGCAAATAAAAAGCGCAACTACGCCGTCGCAGAGCGCGGAAGACTGCGCGGCGCATCGGAACTCAACTCAAGAGCACAGAATCGTGTTTTATAGCATAGAATGGTGTAATATCGTATATTAGAGAAGGAACGACGATGAATGTCAAGCCTACTCAAAGTACGACCGATTAAGATGGCAGGATAAAAGGGCGCACATTGCGCGCCGGGCGGTCGGTTGTTTTTGCTGGAGTCTTTCCCGGGAATAGCACACTGCAGCCTCTTGCCGCAATGTGAGCGAAACGTCAAAGATCTTGTATTCCTGTCATTTCTTGCACATTCCAGAAGCAATGCCCGTGGATCGTGTCCCGCCGTGGTGTAGCTCGGCGGCGCCGATAGCAGCGGTCATCGATGTTCCCCGGTAGGGTCGCGTTGCTGACACCAACCTGATTCGAAGGAACGACCGATGACCGCCGACATGATGAACCTGCGCGCTCGTGGAGAAGACCCCCGATACCGATCTTTTACGCGAGATGATCGGCTTTGGCGCCGAGCGGCTGATGAGTTGGAGGTGGGTGCCGCGACGGGCGCCGGCTATTGCGAGAAGAGCGCGCTGCGGACCTCCCAGCGCAACGGCTACCGCGACAGGGACTGGGAGACTCGGCCGGGAACGGTAGAGCTGCGCATCCCCAAGCTCAGGAAGGGCTCTTACTTCCCCTCGTTCCTAGAGCCGCGGTGCATGGCCGAGAAGGCGCTCACCCCGGTGATCCAGGAAGCCTACATCCAGGGAATCCCAACCCGCTCGGTCGATGATCTGGTCAAGGCGACGGGGATGAGCGGCATTTCCAAGAGCCAGGTCAGCCGACTGGGCGAGCAGATCGACGGTAAGGTGAAGGACTTCCTCGAACGCCCGATCGAAGGCGACTGGCCATAGCTATGGATTGATGCCACCTACCTGAAGGTGCGCCGCGGTGGCCGCATCGTCTGGGTAGCCGTCATCATTGCCGTGGGCGTCAACGCTGACGGCCTGCGCGAGGTGCTGGGCATGGAGATCGGCACCTCGGAAGCCGAACCGATCTGGACGGAATTCCTGCGTAGTTGACCCGGCGCGGCCTCAGAGGTGTCAAGCTGGTCGTCTCCGATGCTCACGAAGGCATCGAGGCAGCGGTCTCCAAGGTGCTGTGCGCCACCTGGCAACGCTGCAGGGTTCATTTCGCCCGCAATGTGCTGGCCCATGCTGGGAAGAACGGCCGTCGCGTCGTCTCAGCCTTCATCGCCACAGCCTTCGCCTAGGAGACAGCAGAAGCCGCCAGCCTGCAGTGGCGCGCCGTCGTCGACCAGATCCAGCCGAAGGCGCCGAAGCTCGCCGCCATCATGGATGAGGCCGAGCATGATGTGCTCGCCTATATGAGCTTCCCAAAGGAGCATCGTGTCAAACTGCACAGCATCAACCCGATCGAGCGGCTCAACGGTGAGATCAAGCGGAGGACCGAGGTCGTCGGCATCCTTCCCAATGACGACGCCATCGTCCGCCTCGTCGGCGCGTTGCTGCTAGAACAGAATGATGAATGGGCCGTTCAGCGTGCCCGATACATGACGCTTGAGACGATCAGCCCGATGAGTGATGATCCGCTCATCAGCCCGCCCCCAGTGGCGCGCTGATCATTCCGGTCCATGCCGGAGAGCACGGCACCCCAAAACCGTCAGCTACACCACCTCAGTGGCACGATCCACGCAAGTGCCACCGCTATTGCGGCAATGCAATCAGTAGGCAAGCCTCGACGAGTTGGGTCTTTTTGTCGCTAACATTCGCTTCCTTCCTCCCGCGATTGCAAAAGACGGAATGTTCAACTCGCCGGGTGAGGTCCCAACCAACAACCTCAAGGCGACGAGCCTACTGCCTGACCAGAGAATGCGGTCAAGACCGGGATCAAACGGCAAGGGTTGCAATGCAAATGCAATGCCAGCGGAGTCGTACTGAAAGGGCGCCGCGCTGCAATTGCCGATGACTGCCCGTCCGGCGTCGTCATCCGGCAACCTTGCCATTTGGGCGCCGGTCGTTTTCATCTCGCCGCATGTGTCGCATTGATGAGCCGCCAGCACATCAAGAATAGCCGACCACTGCCTCACTGGAAACGACCGGACCCTTGGTGCAAGGGTTCGAGTTAGCCGATGGCTGCCTTCTTCGATCGCGGAAAAGCTTGTCCGAGAGTTTGCAGTGGTGCCAATGTCTGATGCTCCGTGGCCAATTTGAGACCATTTCTTGAGGAACAGAGGTGCCTCCGATCAGGATTGGGAAAAGTTAAGAGAGTGTGCTCTGCAACAAGTCTGCGCTTAGAAGTCTTGTTCATGGTCAGGGGCTCGCCCTTCTGGCCTCCTGAGCCAAACCCTCATTGCCGCCCAATAGGGCGCCAGCTCCGCCCTCTTTGCGGTGGGCTTCCGCAAATAAAGTATTGGACGATTTCGTCATGTGGGATACAGAATCAAATCAGCTGCTTTGCTGGCGTCGACCTTACGTGCGGGTAAGAACAAAAATACTGGGACAATTTGCTTAAAATGGGATCGCCCCATCTGACGCTTTCGTTAATGAGCCGGCAGCAAGCGCCTAAGGCATCGCTGATGGATAAGATCCGGCGCGATCAATCCGCCTTTTGGTCAACGGCGATAGCTCGGAGTTCGACGCCCTGGCATCCCGTCGGGAGCGTCCCCCTGATCCCGATCAGGCGCAATACATCTCTTCAAGTATGAAATCCAAGGCTACTCACGTAATTTCTCGGCTTTTGACCTTACGGGGTCTCGCGTTTGTACATGATGGCTTGATGGGAGCCGCAGCGCTCCTGCTATCATTTGCGCTAAGGCTGGACGTAGCTTTTCTCGGAAAATTTTGGAGTTTCCTCGCCACCTCTGCGCTCTTCGGGCTCGTAGTCGGTATCACTGGGTTCGTCCTGGGGCTTAATCGCGGCATATGGCGTTACGCGTCGCTTTCCGATTTCCTGGCGATTACGGGTGTAGCAACGGCGGCTCTTGCCATTTTCACCGTATTCGAATTCCTGATTAATCGGCTGAACTCGATTCCTCGTTCATCGATTGTTATCGCTTGGGCCTTCACGATTGTGCTCTTGGCCGGTCCGCGCGCGGCCTACCGGGTTTATCGAAACCAGCGCGATATGAGAAAAGGCAAGGCCGCAAATGGAAGCGCAAAGAACGTTCTTCTGATCGGCGCCACTGACAATGCCGAGGCGTTCATAAGAACGATTCAGGAGGGGCAACGTGCCTCCGTTCATGTGCTAGCGATTGTGGACGAGCGCGGCCGAAGAACTGGACGAGCGATTCGAGGAATTCCCGTCGTTGGACCGCTCGACAAGTTACCCCAGACATTGGAGCGTTTCGAGGCGCGGGGCCGCCGGGCTGAGGCGATAGTCCTCACGAGATCGCGCGAGGAATATCAGCGGCATGCCAAGCTGGAGGAGTTGGTAGATCTGGCCGCACGACAGAAGGTAGAACTGCTGACCCTACCCAATCTGCTCGACATGAAAAGTATCGATGCGGAGATCGAGCTCAGCCCGATAAAATTAGAAGACCTACTGCAGCGCGCACCCGTAAAACTGGATTCGCATAAGATAGCTTCCATGATCGGCGGCAAAAACGTCATGATCACAGGAGCCGGAGGGTCGATCGGGTCTGAGTTGGCTCGACAGCTAGCTAAACTCAGCCCACTGAGCCTGGTACTCGTGGATGCCAATGAGTACGCGCTGTATTGCATAAGCACTGAATTGGGTCACACACGTCCATCTTCAACGATCCACGCCGTTCTGTGCAACGTTCGCGAGAGAGATGCAATCAGCAGTGTCGTCGAAACGCACAGGCCGGATCTCATTTTTCACGCTGCTGCCCTGAAGCACGTTCCAATGGTGGAGGCTCAGCCGATCGAGGGACTATTTACCAATGCCATTGGTACGCGAAATGTGGCCGATGCCGCGTTGCGCTGGAAGGTTTCGAAGATGGTCATGGTCTCGACTGACAAGGCGGTGAATCCCGCTAACGTCATGGGCGCCACCAAACGCATGGCCGAAATGTATTGCCAGGCGATGGATCTCGACCCGAAGACCCAGCCAACCCAGTTCATGACGGTGCGGTTCGGCAATGTTTTGGGATCGGCCGGCTCAGTGGTTCCGCTGTTTGAGCAGCAGATAAGAGCCGGGGGACCCGTAACCGTGACGCATCCCGACATCGTACGCTTTTTTATGACCATCCCGGAAGCGTGCATGCTGGTTCTGCAGGCTGCAGCTCATGAACGAGACGGAATTTCTGAGCGCGGCAGGATCTATGTTCTCGACATGGGATCGCCGGTGAAGATTGTTGACTTGGCAAAGAATTTGATCCGTCTGTCTGGACGGCGCCCAGACGTCGATATCCAGATTGCTTACACCGGACTCCGCCCCGGAGAGAAACTTTACGAGGAATTGTTCGACTGTAATGAGAAGCTAAGTGAGACGGGGTCGCCAGGCATTCTATCCGCGTCAGCACGTTCGATTAAGCGGGCGATGATCGAGCGCATCTTCGATGAGATGCATCGGATGATAAGCGACTTGAATGTGGAGGGCGCGTTGCGTCTTCTCCAGTCAACGGTACCAGAGTTCACGCCGGGATTTGAAGTTCAAGTGACAATGAGCGGCGCGCGCTCGTTACAGCAATGAAGCACGCCTGCCTGGTATCAGAGGATAATCAGCCGGCGGGCAACGCTCCCGGCAGTGGTCTGCGCGTGCTCGTCGTCAGCCAGCACTTCTGGCCCGAGAATTTCAGGATCAACGAGGTTGTTGATTCCCTCCGCTCCGAGGGCTGCGATGTGGAAGTTCTATCCGGACAGCCAAACTACCCGCATGGCAAGGTGTTCAGAGGATACAGTGCATTTGGATTGAGAACTGAACTGCACCCGTCGGGCTATGTGATCCACCGAGTTCCTCTAGCGCCCCGACGCGGCGGAGGAGGATTTTGGCGCGTTTGGAACTACTTCTCGTTCGTAGTCTTTGGAGGGGTGCTAGGCCCGTATCTCACGCGAGGTAGGCGGTACGATGTTGTGTTCGTCTACGCGATCTCTCCTATCTTACAAGGGTTGGTGGGCGCTGTGTTTCGGCAGATAAAAGGCGCAGCGCACGTCATTTGGGTGCAGGATTTGTGGCCAGAGAGCCTAGAAGAAACTGGTTTCATAAAAAACAGATTGGCGCTTGCAGCGGTTGCACGACTCACGAGCTTCATATACCGACGCGCCGATCTTCTCTTAGCGCAGTCTCGTGGATTTATCGGGAAGATAAGAGCCGTTGCGGGAGACAACATCCCGATCGCCTATCATCCAAATCCGGGCGATCGATCCCTAGGGCCAGATGATCTGGACGAGAGTTCTCGATTAAGGCTGCCTGCCGGCTTTAATATCGTTTTCGCGGGCAACTTGGGCACAGCCCAGGCGTTGGACACTGTGCTTGACGCAGCCAGTCTCATCCAAGATCCAGATATACGCGTCGTTCTTGTAGGGAGTGGTAGTCGGTCTGGGTGGCTCGCCCAGCAGATCGAGATGCGACGGTTGAGCAACGTGGTTTTAGCCGGCCGATTTCCTCCTGAGGCGATGCCGAGCATCTTAACTCAGGCATCTGCCCTTCTTGTTACCCTCAATCGGTCGGCGGCCCTTAGCCTGACAATACCGAGCAAAATTCCGAGCTATCTAAGCGCAGGACGTCCGATCCTGGCATGTTTAGATGGCGAGGCCGCAGAACTTGTCCAAGATGCTAACGCTGGCCTAGCTGTTCCCGCGGGTGACCCTATCAAACTTGCACGGGCGATTGTGCAGTTAAAGAACATGCCGGAGGAAGAGAGGGAAACTATGGGAGCCTCCGGCCGCCAATATTTCAACGCTCATCTTGCTCCGGCACCCCTTGCGCGGGCGCTTATTGAACATTTCCGGCGTGCCGTGACTAAGCGCAAAACACCCACAACAGCGACCTAGGAACTAGCGATGGAGAACCGAAATCCTCAAAGGGTGCTGGTGCTTGGCGCGTCAGGTATGCTGGGAAATGCGGTGTTCAGATTGTTCTCGGGCAGTCCTGATCACCTGGTATTTGGCTCAACTCGCACAAGCTCGCATCACCGCCTCTTTCCAGAGGGCACCAGAAGAAATCTGGTTGAGTTAGCCGACGCCGAAAACGTTGATGCGCTCATTGCTCTGGTCTCCGAGGTGCGGCCTGACGTCGTTATAAATTGCATAGGCCTCGTCAAGCAGCTTGCCTCTGCGAATGACCCTTTGGCGGCGATCCCTATCAATTCGATGTTTCCCCATAGGGTGGCGCGCCTCTGCATTCTCTCAGAGGCTCGGCTAATTCACATAAGCACGGACTGCGTTTTCGACGGTGCCGACGGAAACTATACGGAGAGTTCGCGTCCGAACGCGTACGATCTCTATGGAAGAAGCAAGCTGCTTGGGGAGGTAGATTACGACAATGCGGTCACGCTACGGACCTCGATCATCGGCCGCGAGTTGAATAGCTCGCACAGCCTGATCGACTGGTTTTTGACCCAAGAGGGGAGTGTCAGAGGCTTTACACGAGCGATCTTCTCCGGCCTCCCGACGGTTGAGCTAGCTCGGATCATCCGTGATTTTGTTTTGCCTAATCCTGAGCTCAAAGGACTCTATCATGTGTCTGCGGAAGCGATCAGCAAGCACGATCTCCTTCAGCTCCTGGCAGAAATCTACGGCAAGCGCATTCGGATCGAGCCAGATGACGGGTTGTCCATTGATCGCTCGCTTAACTCGTCCCGCTTCCGCCAAGCCACCGGCTACGATCCGCCTGCATGGCCTGCACTCATTCGCGCGATGCGCGATTTCGGCTAATCCAATCGAGACCATATGAATGTTTTCTGACAAGACGCTGCTCATAACCGGAGGCACTGGTTCATTCGGGAACGCAGTCCTTTCAAGGTTTCTAGCGAGTGATTTCGCAGAGATTCGCATCTTCAGCCGAGACGAGAAAAAACAGGAGGACATGCGCCTGGCGCTCAGAGATGATCGCCTCAAATTCTACATTGGGGATGTCCGCGACTATCACGCCGTAGACGATGCGGTGCGAGGTGCCGACTACATCTTTCATGCCGCAGCGCTGAAGCAAGTGCCTTCCTGCGAATTCTACCCGATGGAAGCGATCAAAACGAATGTGCTCGGGGCCGAGAACGTCCTGCGCGCGGCCGTCAGTCATGGCGTGCGAAGGTGTGTCGTTCTAAGCACCGACAAGGCGGTCTATCCGGTCAACGCCATGGGCATGTCCAAGGCCCTGATGGAAAAGGTCATGATAGCCAAGTCCCGATTGAGCGAGTCCGTGAGGACGGTGGTCTGTGCTACCCGCTACGGAAACGTCATGGCTTCTCGTGGGTCGGTTATCCCCCTATTCCTGGATCAGCTTATACGCGGACAACCACTCACGGTCACCGATCCAAATATGACTCGGTTCCTGATGTCTCTCAGCGAGTCCGTGGACTTGGTTCTCTATGCCTTTGAGCATGCCCGCTCAGGCGACATCTTCGTTCAAAAGGCACCGGCGTCTACCGTCGGGATTTTGGCAAATGCGATGCGAGAACTCCTCGGCCGCGATAATCCAATCAAGATTATCGGCACGCGACATGGGGAAAAGCTATTCGAGTCGTTGGTGTCTCGCGAGGAGATGGTTCGTGCGGAGGATCTTGGAAATTACTACCGAATTCCGGCGGATTCGCGCGATCTTAATTACGACAAATATTTCGTTGAGGGCGAGCAGGAAGTCTCAAGGCTAGAAGACTACACCTCGCACAACACTAATCGCTTGGATATTGAACAGGTGAAGACCCTTCTGAGGCGACTTGACGTACTAAAGGATGCCATCCGTGCTTAAAGTGATGACGGTTGTCGGTACACGACCGGAAATTATAAGACTTTCGCGAGTTATCGCCAAGTTCGACTCGGTTTTCGAGCACACATTGGTGCACACAGGGCAAAACTACGACTACGAGCTCAATGACATTTTTTTTTCTGAGCTCGGTATCCGGCCGCCAGACGTTTTCCTCAACACAGCCGGTAAATCTGCTGCGGAAACGATAGGCCAGGTGATTATTGCTGCTGACGATGTTCTAATCAAGCACACGCCAGATGCGTTGCTCATCCTCGGCGACACGAATAGCTGCCTTGCGGCGATCGCAGCGAAAAGGCGGAAAGTTCCTGTATTCCATATGGAAGCGGGGAACCGGTGCTTCGATTTTCGGGTGCCCGAGGAGATCAATCGCCGGATCGTTGATCACATAGCCGATGTCAATTTGCCCTATAGCCAAATTGCTCGCGACTATCTGTTGCGTGAAGGCCTTCCGCCAGACCAGATAATCGTCACCGGAAGTCCCATGCGCGAAGTTCTGGATTATTACAGCCCGGCGATCGACAGCTCAAATGTGCTGAACCGGCTTGAGCTTACCGCGGGAAATTTTTTCGTCGTCAGCGCGCATCGCGAAGAGAACGTCGACGATCCCGAACGCCTGGAAAAGCTGCTCGAGATCATAAACGGCATTGCGAACCGATACGACGAACCTGTCATAGTGTCTACGCACCCCCGCACACGCAAGCGCCTTGATGCGCTTGGGGGCGAACCACACCCGAGCGCCAGATTCGAAAAACCTTTTGGGTTCCTGGATTACGTGAAGCTGCAGAGCTGCGCGCGTGCTGTGCTATCGGATAGCGGGACCATCACGGAAGAGAGCGCAATCCTAAATTTTCCGGCCCTGAATTTGCGAGAAGTGCACGAACGTCCGGAGGGGTTCGAAGAAGCGTCGGTTATGATGGCGGGGCTCGATCTCGATCGGGTTTTTGATGGACTTCGGATTCTCGAAACCCAGCCGCGTGGGATGGACCGGCTACTGCGTCTGCCGACCGATTACCAGCCGCAGAACGTCTCCGAGAAGGTGACGCGGATTGTCCTAAGCTATACCGGCTTTGTGAATAGCCGAGTTTGGAAGATACAATGACGAGGGGTTCGGTCCTTCTGCGCCCGTCCAAGTGACGCAGCGCGCCCCTTGAACTCTCAACCTCTCTTCACGAATGTCAGACGTTTTGTGGCCCACCACACGCCACCAACGAACGTGACCGACAGGAGGAGTTCGATGGCATAGATCAGTAACGTCCATGGGAAGCCCATCTGCACGGTCAGGTAAGCCAATGACACTCCTGTTACAGCTGCGGTGGCTAGATTTTGGGTCAGGCGAGCAGCCACCCATTCGATCGAATGACCCACAAGCGCTAGGCCAAACATAAAAGCCGCCACAAGCAGCGGCGACCCCGACAAGCTCGCCACACCGACAGGGCCAGGGAGTGTGAGAAACGTGTAGTACTTGACGGCCCCATATCGATCACCTGACATTTTTTGGTAGATTGCTTGAGCGCCTGCGGCGGGATCCTCGGAGATGACTTTCATGAACACGGCGCTGCCGAGTTGATCAGGATTGGCGGCTGCTGTCATGACGCCCTCCAGCCCGACCCACCGCATAACTGCTAGATTGCGGAGTTGGTGGAACAAGCCCTGAAGGGCAAAGCGATCACGTGTGACGGCCTCCACCTTATTTGCCAATGATGTCGTTCGGGATGCCGGCGGTTTCGGAACTGCTTTAGCGGCAGCCTTTGGCGAGCCAACCTCCGGGGCGGCCCCCGATGGGTTTGTGGCGCTTGTCGCCATCTGTTGCGCAGGTTCGATTGGTTCCTGGACTGCGAGAGAGTCTGGTACCGTGCCCGGCGGAACTGCGGGGGCGCTCTGGGCAAAGTCGAATGTGCGCTCGAAACTGACAACCGCCAGCGACCCTGCGAAAAACAACGCGGCCAGGCACATTGCAACGGCAATCGCGATCCAGTCCCGGACTTGTCGACGCCGCAAGACGATGACTGCTACTGCGGCCAGGACATAGAGAAGAAGCTGTATCCGACTACCCATCGACACCGAGGCGAGCAGTCCCAGACAAGTGGCCGTAACGACTAAGGCAGCATATGGCCACCTCCGGAGTTCGATGAGCCAGAGGACTGTAGTTAGTCCTCCCAAAAGCGCGCCCCACGTAATTACGAACGCGGCAACCGAGTAAATCCGGGGGTCGATCGCTATGCCCAAGGGAAAGCCAATTCGGAGGATATGAAACGAGTAGTTGACCCAGTACACCGCTGCCGAGACAATCAGGATCGTGACGAAGGCAACAGTTACGCAATTCGTGAGACGCGCGTTCCCGGAGGCGGCCGACGTTTTTGAAAACGAAGGAAAGAGCGCCGCCAAAATGTTTGCCAAACATACGCCGGAAAAGCCGCTAGCAGCAAAGGTCAGGGCTTGATCCCACTGCGACGTGAAAGTGCTAATTGGCTCAATTAGCTGCACGTCAAATACGAAGTTCGCAAATGCCTTGGCTATGAAGCCAACGAAGAGGAATGAAGACAGCAGGAAAATGAAAAAAGAGGAGGGGAATACGAGGGAGACCACCAGGGCAGCGCAACCAGACACGTAGAACCAAACGATGATAAACGGCGAGGAACTGGGATGACTCATCAGAAGCAATGGGTGCACAGCAAGTGCGACAACCGCTCCTGCCGTGAGGACGAAACTAACGAGCGAGGAGGACTGAAATTTCGGTGGGGAGTCGGTCATGTGCATGTCATAAGCCCAAACCAACCTCCGGCCCAAGTGAGACTTCCTATTTCCCCAATTAGGTGTGTAGGTTTGCCACGGCCTTCGTTGCGCATGGCGTCGGCGTCGTGCTAATTACCGAATGCGAATTGGCTTGGTTCGCCGTGACTGGTAGCAGTCACGCGATTTCACCTGCATAGCAATCCCGAAGAAGCCTGTTCATGACAGAAGAACTATTCAAACACGAGCCGCGCATAGTCGTGCTCGGAGGGAGTGGTTTTGTCGGAGAAGCTTTTGCTGCTTTCTGGGTCAACTCGGCTACTCGTCCCGGACGATATCTTTTGCATAGGTCTCGGCCACATTGGCTAGACTCCAGCGGTATGGAACTTGCCGACATTGACCTCAACGATACAGCTCAGGTCTTAAACGTTCTTCGTGGCCATGATGTTTTGGTTAGCCTCCTGCGCCCCGACGGCACTGGGTGGTGTCGAGATGCGATGGAGCGCCTCAAACCGATTTTTCAGCAGTCCAAAATTTCCCGTTGCATTCACGCGAGCAGCATTGACGTTTATGCCGGTATCAAAAACCCCGTCGTTGATGAGGATACGCCGCCGCAGCCAATCTCTCCTTACGAGACCGAACATATCGCGGTGGAATCGGTAATGAGGGACTCGTTCCCCGAAGCCATTGTGTTGCGGTTAGGCGCCGTCTTCGGCCGCGGCGGCCGCAATCTGGTCAGCCTCGCTCAGGAGATAAGTCGGGCACAGCAATGGAAAATCGCACTTCGCCGCTCGCTCTACGGCGCCAGACGAATGCACCTTGTCAGTGTGGAAACTGTGGCCCGGGCACTCGTTGAGCTATCGCTTGAGAGGTCGCGCCTTGGCTCTCAGGTGGTGCTTGTCACCGATGATCACGACCCAAACAACAATTTTGCATTTGTGCAGGATCGCCTTGCTGCCGCCTTTGGCCGAAGTCTGCCTGTCGGTCCAACAGCACCGAGATCGATACTGAGGCTGCTTTTGCGTTTGCGAGGAATTCCAGCTGGAAGCATAGATCGACGTTTTTCGAACGCAAGAGCCTCTGAACTCGGATTGCCTTCCGCCGCGTTCGCGGAGCGGCTCGAAGCATATGCCGAGCATTTGGCCGACGAATTCCGCCGCTACGCCGTATGAAAATCCTTCTCACCACGATATCGCTCGACTCTCGGAAAGGTGGAGGCACTGCAGAACGAACGCGGCGTCTCTCGACCCACCTCGCAGCAAAGGGACATCGATGCGAGGTCGCTACAATGCAGGGTGGCGATCTGGCGGAGAAGCTTCGCCAAGGCGGCATCCCGGTTTACGCGACCGGATCGGTGCGGTTACGGTTTACGGTGCCTTTCATCAACCCTGTCCGCCTTGCGCAAAGCGTTCGCAGAGCGGATGCGCTGCACATTCTTGGTTACTGGAACCTGCTTTCGGTAGTCACGGCCTTCCTGGCATCGCAGCTGGGCAAACCATACGCATTTTCCGCGGCGGGGGAGTTCGTGGGTCTCGAGCGTCCGCGGCCCATCGCGCGCGTATTCCACCTTCTTTTCGGTAGGCGGATGATCCGCAAGGCCAGCTTACTAGTGGCGGTCACTCCCCTTGAGCGAAGACAAATCATTGAGCGGTTTCAGCTTCCAGAAGATGGTGTCATTGTCGTTCCCAACGGCGTCGAGGAGCATGTTGAAGCGGTCTCGGATCAGCTTTCACAGCCGCTTGAGCCATACGTCCTGTTCGTCGGGCGCCTCGCTGAAGTGAAGGGCCCAGACCTGCTGATCCAGGCTTTCGCTGATGTGGCGCCGGAATTCCCCGACGTCCGATTGATCATGGCCGGCCCCGACTTTGGTATGCGCTCTAGGCTGCAAGCGCTGGCAATGGAGAGGCAACTTGGGAATCGTATCATGTTTGCGGGCCATCTCGCGGAACGGGATCGAACTGACGCTTATCAGCGAGCTCTGCTGCTTGCCGTCCCTTCACGTGCCGAAGCGATGTCTCTTGTCGCCCTCGAGGCCGGAGTGGCAGGGGCCCCGGTCTTGTTGACGGACCAGTGCGGATTTGACGAAGTGGCGAGCATCGGGGGCGGACTTGTGGTGCCGGCAACCGTTGCTGGGCTGCGCGATGGCCTTCGTACAATGCTGGCCGAGCGCGATTCGCTGCGTTCAATGGGCCAAGTTCTTCAATCCTACGTTCGCGGAAAGTTTACGTGGCCCTCGATCGTCGATGGTTTAATCTCAGAGCTTGATACGATCGTTAGGAATCGCCCGGCTTAATTCCTGCTCGAAATGGCAATCTTTCGACACCCAACAACAAATCAGCAAAAAGCAATCCGTCAAAATGAGTCAACTTGGAAATTCAGGTAGGACGCCGTGTGTGTCCTTGGTAGTTCCGGCTTACAACGCCACCAATTATATCGGTGAAACTATCGAAAGCCTGTTGGCCCAGGATTACCCTGACCTGGAAATCACCGTCATTGATGACGGATCCACAGACGACACCAGTGCTGTCGTGAGCAGCTTCGGCGCCAAGGTAAAGTTGCATCGTCAGGCCAACGCCGGGCAGAGTGCAGCCATGACCAAGGGATGGGCGATGAGCTCAGGAGAACTGCTGGGGTATGTCAGCGCAGATGATCGCCTCCGCCCTGCTGCGGTCCGGAGGTGTGTCCAGGAACTGACTGCCCGTCCCGATGTAGTCCTAGTTTACCCCGATTTTGATATAATAGACGAACGCTCTGTTCCCCGATCGACGCTTCGTCCACCAGATTACTCACGTCGTGCACTATACGCGCAACTTCATTGCCTGCCCGGCCCCGGCGCCCTCTTCCGGCGCACCGCCTACATCAAGGCCGGAAGCTGGCGTTCGGACCTGCGTCAAATTCCCGATTTAGATTTCTTTCTTCGCATGGGGCTGGAGGGCAGCTTCTACCACCTGCCGGAGGTGCTCGCCGAATTTCGGATGCACGGTGCGTCGACGACTTATCGAGCTGTTCCATTCGAGAGAGGTGAAGAGCCACAGCTTATGGTCGATGGGTTCTTCCAGCGGAGCGATTTGCCCGATGATATCCGAAGATGGGAGCGCGAGACTAGGGCTAACGCAAATCTGCTCTCTGCAGCCATTCACGGACGGTCGGGTCGAACAAGGGTCGCTTTGCGCCGACTCGGCTCAGCCGCCCTCCACCCGCCGACACTGGCATCATTGAAGGCCCTGAAGCACATCCTTCTAATTGCAGGGCTGTCCGGTGGCCTGAAATGAAGCGGTTACGGATCTAACGCCAGCGCCCTTTCGTCTTTGCCCAGATGCGCACAGAGGGCGGCTACAGCTGTTTCGTGGTCGGCTCGTTCACTGAGCCCTGAGACAGCAAGAGCGCCGATGACGCCCGCTGCCTTGATGCGAATCGGAAATGCACCCCCGGCTGATACGTAATCGCCCGGATTCAGCCCGTATCCCGGCGGGAACGTCCTATCCTCGCGCCGTTGCTCGAGGGCCAGGCGATAACTGCTCTTATGAAACATCCGTACGCTGTTTAACTTGCGCCTGGCCCATTCCGCGGTGATGGCAGACGAACCGGGAAGTGCGGCAAGAAACAATTGCCGATCCCAAAGCCGGATGTCCACCACGACTGCCTGTTTTCCGGCAAGGCCGTTAGTGCGGATGGAGTCTCCAATCTCGAATGCAGTGGTTTCGTCGAATTGCTCAAAAATGAGCGCTGCCTCCTGCTCAGCGATTTTCTTAATGTCAACAACCCTTGATGCGTCTGCCCCACTCGTCTCCAAGCTTCATGCCTCCAACTGTAGATTCTTTTCTAATTGGCAAGTCGCAGTTCGACGCCTCTCGGCGCAAACCAGGTGCCCACTGCGAACAACAGGGTAAAACACATAGGCCTGCAACCATTTTCGCACTAGCGCGATCGAGGTCCGATTGCGGTTCAGCCACGATCGATCGGTTCGCGGCCGAACACGCGGATGCTAGAGACTCTGCCCGACCTCCATGTTACCTACGAGGGCTGGTCGATGGATCATGGCTAGCTCGCTCGCTGGAGTTCCTCAATTTGCGCAAAGTTTCGCTCCAGACAGAATGGGCAAGGTTTTTGATCCGGTGATTGCTCGTCCGAACGCCACTTCATCGGCAATCCAGCGCGATCTGTGTGGCGTTGCTTGTCGGTTCGCGCATTCGTCTCGAATCCTGGAACGCCCTTTGGCTGCGTTGTGAGCGCTGGACAATGACCGAATTCTCTGGCGTGCTCAGAAGAGCAAAGCTGCCTTCCATGCTGAAAGCCAGCGGTGCGGCGGCCGCCGGCCGAATTGTAATACTCGCCGCCGGCTTAGGCAGTTCCCTTCTTCTTCCGCTCGCCTTGCCGCCGGACAAGGTTGGACTCTACTTTATTGCGCAGGTCCTCACGTCTGGATTCGCGATTCTGGCGATGATGGGCCTCACGTTCACGGCGCCGGCGCTTGTATCTGCTGCTGCAGCCCAAGGCGATTTCGGCCGCGCGCGCGACGTCATTGTGAGGATCCAGGCGATTGTAGGTGTTTGTGGGCTCGGGATCGCGTGCGCATTTTGGTTCGCAGCCCCGTGGCTTCCGTTGGGAGAACACGCAAGTGTGTGGCGCGGTGTCTTGGCGATAGTTGCATTGCAGATCCCTTGCGCCGGACTCGGGGCGGTCCAAGTCGAACTGCTTAGGGCAATTCATGCGATCAGGAGTTCGGCCTTTCTTATGGCCTTTCCAAGCACCGTCGTTGCCCTGTTTCTTGCGTTTGCTCTGACCACCCGGTTTCAACCAAACTTGGATCAGGTGCTCCTTTGCAGTCTCGCTGGATATGCGATTGCCGCTGGCGTGGGAGCCTTCAGCATTTCGTCCTCGTGTCGGCGTTGGAGCCAACAGGCTTACGAACCCATCGGTGCGGTAGCGATCGTCCGACGGACGCTTCCCAACCTAGCGACTACGCTCGTGCTGTTCGGGCTTTCCCAAGTGGACATGATCCTATTGACGCTGTTCAGCAGTTTGCAAGAGATCGCGCAATACGGCATCGCCCTGCGAATTTCGACAGTATTGATAATGCCGCTGAGCATTGCCAATTCGGCCTTTGCGCCCTCAGCGGTTCACCTCTGGACACTTGACGATCGGGCAGGAATCCAAAAGGCGCTCCGGCTCCTGGTTTCGGTGGCCACCTTACTTACCTTTCTAATGTATTCCGGCCTCGCAACTGTCGGTTACACGCTGGTTTACCTTTGGAACCCGCACTATGAAAACTCTCTTTGGATTGCTCTAATTTTGGGAGCGGGCCAGCTTGGACATGTACTAGGTGGCTCTTCGGGAATTTTGTTGATGGTGCTTGGAGACGAAAAGTTCGCCTTCCGGCTCACTCTCGTAACTGGGACAGCAACTGTCGCTCTATGTAGCCTTGGAATTCTGGTTGGCGGGCCTTTTTGGCTGGCCTCTGCCGCTGCCGTATGCAATGTGCTCCAGGTCTATCTATTTGCGAAGCGGGCAAAAGATCGATTCCGGCTCGACGCTACGATCTGCGCGCTCTGGCGAACAGAACCTGTGCCGCATTCGAGCGCCTGAGCTATGTGGCTTCGTCACCGACGGCCTTCATCGTCGGACGGCGGCTTGCCAAATCGATGAGCGCCGGGTTCGTCTCCGAGCTGGCTTAAGGCCGCCATGAGAACGATCAACATGCTACCCGCAACGAAAAAGCCCAGTATGACCCAGAACATCTCTAAACCCCGGAGAACGTTATCGGGCCTTTAACCAACTTACAAGTCAAAGCGTTTTGGCGGGAGCGCCTGTCAGTGCGATTGCGAGACTCCAAGTGCTAGATTGGTTAGGCAGGGCGCGTTTAGGCGCTACGCTAGTCCGCAGGCGTGGCCACCAACTTCGGATCTCAAATATTCGTGCCCTGCATTTAACAGGAACAGCAGCCAGACTGCATTTCCTGGAACGGCGCTGATGCCGATCTGGCGGAGTTGAAGCGTTGCGCCAGCGGCCCGATGACGCGCTGGCTGACGTTCGGGATTCGGACGGCGCGCTATCCAACGGGATAGGTGACGCTCGATAGCCTGCTCGCAGCCCGTGCTGTCGCGCAGGATGGCCTGACCGGGCCAACTGGTGCCACATCAAAGATAACCTGTTCGCCAACAGGGTGCATTTCATGGTGTCTGTCATCGCCGATAAGGGCGGCGACGGAACTGCGGACGTGTTCTGCGTGACCTCTGGATGCACGGCGCTGGCGCAGGTTCACAAGCAGCCGCTGCTGTCTAGAGAGCGCCGGCACCCTGCGCTTGATCAGGTCAACGAGATTGGGAGATCGGCTCGGACACTGTCGCTGCAGTCGGTGATGGTGGTTGATTGGTCTGGTGGAAATTCTCCGAAAACCGGCTGAGAGACTTCAGCTATTTGTCGCCACGCCGGAGATACTGCATGTCAAAAGAGATTGCGAATAACCGAAAGTTGATCGAGCTCACTGCAGAGATCGTGTCTGCCTTCGTCACAAAAAACGCGGTGCAGATTGCGTCTCTCCTGGAACTGATCGCAAGCGCGAATTCGTCGCTTTCAAAGATCGGAGGACCGGGCGCGCCAGAGACGCCGGCCCTGACGCCCGCCGTCAATCCGAAGCGCTCGGTGTTCCCCCGACGACATCATCTGTCTCGGGGATGGTTCAAATCGCTGAAGCTCCATCTTGGCGTGCACTACGGTCTGACCGCCGACGAGTACCGCGAAAAGTGGGGTTTGGCTCGCGACTATCCGATGGTGGCGCCGAACTACGCAGCCCAGCGGTCGGCGCTGGCGATGGCGAGCGGGTTGGGCAGGAAGGTTACGGCTAACCGGCGAAGAAGGCGAAGCGGAAGGGCTAGGCCGTAAACTCATTACCAGCGGGCGTTTGGAACGCCGCCCAGCGCAGTTGACGGAGGAAGGCTGTAAACTGATCGGGTGCGGCGTCAGCCGGCACGAGCCGATTCCATTGTCGGCGGGCGACTGCGGTGTCGATGTAGCGAAACTCGATTAGGCCGGAAAGCAGCGGCGAAATGCGAAGATAGGCTCCGGAATACGGAGATACATCGGTTTGTTGGACGCATAGATCGTGCATAGAGGTCCAGCCGAACAAGGCGGGCTTGAGCGGCCCTTCGGCGATCAGAATAGCAACTCGCTCTACTCCAGCAACCGCTGCGCGGAACGCATCATCCCCGATGCCTTGCTTTTGATGGAACGTCGCGACGATGTTGACCCAGGGCTCGCTCACGGACGGAGTCTGCGATGGGAGGTTAGTCCTGTCAAACAGTTGCGATTTTCTCTTTCGCAAGCCTCGAATATCTGACAGCGTCGGCATGAGCCGATATGATCTGACTGACTTCGAGTGGCGCGCGATCCAACCGCATCTGCCCAACAAGGTGCGCGGCGTGCCGCGTGTTGACGATCGGCGCGTCCTGAACGGCATCTTCTGGGTGCTGCGTTCAGGTGCGCGCTGGGCTGACTTGCCTGCACGGTATGGTCCGCCCACGACGATCTACAATCGCTTCAACCGTTGGCGCAAAGCAGGCGTGTGGGATCGTCTCATGGACGTTATCACCAAGGCTCATGACGGCCGGGTGCAGATGATCGACACCTCCGTTGTTCGCGTCCATCAACAGGGCGCGACAGCAAAAAGGGGGATCGAGATCATTGTCTCGGCCGCTCCAGAGGCGGTCTAACAACCAAGATTCACGCGCTTGTCGATGCCGAAGGCAGGCCGATCCGGTTGATGCTCACGGCAGGCCAGAAGAGCGACATCGCATCGCACCGGACATGATCGCCGACTTGCCCGAAGGCGCCATGCTGTTGGCCGACAAAGGCTACGATGCCAACGCACTGCGTATCGCCGTCACCGAGCGCAAGGCATGGGCCAATATCCCACCAAAGGCCAACCGCAAGGAGTCTATCTGCTTCAGCCCCTTCCTCTACAAGGCGCGCAACCTCGTAGAACGCTTCTTCAACAAGGCCAAGCAGTTTCGCCGCATAGCCACACGCTATGACAAGCTCGCTGAGAACTACCTCGCAGCCCTTAAGCTTGTTGCCATCCGCATCTGGCTACGCAGTAATGAGTCTACGACCTAGCCTAGCCTTGGTCTGCGTCAGCGTTGCTAGCGATGGATTTGCGGTTGCGCCCAAAAGCGCTTGATGAACCTGGGCGCGCAGACGATCTCAGTCTAGGCGAGATGGCGCCCGGCGAAGCGGAGAAAATCTTCGCGGCGCACAATACCTGATGGCGATCTGGATGCCGGGCAATTAGGAAAACTCATCCCCTGACACTCTACGGCTGGCCTTCGTGCCACGTGGCCGATTTCGGTGCCTTGCCTGCAGTGCAATAAAGGCCAGAACCGGATAAAACGCTAATATTATCAGCCCGACCGCTATCTGCTCGGCGGCTTCAACTACGGAAGAAGCCAGCCTGCTCCCATAGCGCCGTTGTCTTATCGGCTGATCAGTCATCGGCGTGCCCCCACGCAAACAATAGATACAGGTTATCCGACATGGGACCTTTATTCAACTCGTCTAATGGAGCGAAATGTATCCGCCCCTTGCGGGCTGGCTCACGCGGCTGTTTTACGTCGGCTTTGTCCGCCAGCGGCACCTTCGGAGTCACCGGGCCCGCCCGCAGTGACGGTACGCCCTGTCTTTGAGCCGGGCCGCTACCGCTGCCAAATTCGCCGCGCCGGATCACCCGTTTCTCCCATCGGATTGCAAGAGGCGCTGATGTAATCGCTCGGCGTCCATTCACTCCGGCTGCCGCACTGCTGGGCAGCGGACCTTCTCCCGCACATCGTCGATCGTGACGTTGCCGATAACCTCCCGTAACTCAATCGGCTTATAGTCGCGCGTGACATTGCAGCGGCCGCTAAGGATGCCCGCTACCTGACCGGCGTCATCGGCATGCATCAGGGTCCAGGAGGTGCCTCTCGGCCACTTCGCGGGTTGCTCGGCATCCCCCTGAAATGAGGAACGTCTCCGGTCAAGAGGCTCTTGTTCTTATTTTGTTCGCAGAGCTCCTGACAGCCGCAGGGAGGCCGGTCATGGACATTATAATGGACGCCGGTGGCGCCACCTCATCTTGTCGATTTCCCACTTTATGGGCGGGGAGAGCCACGGATCGAAAAGATGGTCCTCCTTAGCGGGTCTTCGTGCTCGTCAATTGAAGGCCATTCGATCGGCACGGCGCCGGAGCATCATGGCCCTGAACTGCTCTAGGATAAGCATTAAGCTTCGAAAAAGCCGCCCCATCTCGTCGATGAGAAATACGCCGCCATATCATCGAAGTTTTCCAAGGCAGCAGCACGGCTCCAAGTGCGTTGCCGCTGGAATGGACTTTTTGTCTCGGCAAGCGGAAGACCCAAGAAGTCTAGGACTCGCGGCAAGCTGCTGCTGATCTGCTCGTAGGTCACGGGCAACGCTTCCATTCCGGCCACGGCTGCAGCGGTTGCCGCGTTCTCCTCCTCCCACTGGATGAAGCGCTCCTGTGCTTCCAGGGGGTCTGCGGCAAAGCTTCGTGTTTTGAATTCGCCTAAGTCAGAACGCCAAGCGTTGTTGATCTGAGCCAGGCGCATGGAGATAAACTGATCTAAAAGGTTTTCGCGTGTGACCAGCACGACCTTGTAGTCGTGCTCTTTAAGAGCCGGGAAGATGCCCGGGTGTTCCTGCATCGAATAAAGCGGCAGCTTGAAGCCAACTGCCCGGCCTCTCAGCCGGTGGACATGGATGTCGAGATATCTGGCCACATTTGACTCGCCGCTGTGAACGAACGGCTGCGGCTCCCCTTTAAGGAAAGCCTTAATGCCTCGCCTTGACGCCGCCGGCGAGAACAACTCGCCCGCGCAAGATGCGTCAGGATGAGAGTTGAGCAATCCTTGCAGAAAGCTCGACCCCTGACGACCAACAAAGGCGATCACGAAAAGTTGTGGCATTGTGATTGCGTTTACCACCAGCCAAGAGGAATGCAAGCGTCCATGTTCAAGAACCGCGCAACTTCCTCCAAATTGGCTCGCACCTGCTGCTTCGAACTAAGTCCATGGGCGGCGGATCAACAGTATCAACGCGCCAGAGAGCAAGCAATATTGCGGCAAGGGCTTCGAACATCCGTGCGGCCGGCGATCGGCGGAAGCGCCGGACAGGTTCCTGGCCGCCTCGAGGCGGTGAAGCGCACGTCCGTCACCTGGGATCGCTATATCCAATTGTAAACGGCCGGCGCCGACTTTGCCAGCTTGCCGGCCTGAATAGTCGAGCATGGCCAGGCGCCCGATTGGCCGCGCTACAGCAATGGCGCCTATGCGTCGCAACAGGCGAGAGCGAAAGTGGCCAAGCTCGCCCTATGGGTTAGCAAATTCGACGCGCCGTGGGAGTGGCGCGAGTCGTTCTGATGGCACGGCGCCGAAGACCCAGCCGCTCGGCATAAGCCGCAAGCTGGTCGCGCAGAGCGGTTATTCGTGCGAGCCGCGGCGGACGTTTAAGCAGATCAGTTCCTGCGACGACCTATCTGCCGAACTGCTAGTGGGGCGGAAAGCTGGACCGGGACGGCGATGGGATGGCGTGTGAGACACTGCGTCGTCGTCCACGCTGCCGTCTGCGTCCGGCGCTGGCAGGTTCACGTCTTGCGCAGCGGCCGCGCCAAATTCCCCTCCGACAGGCCGCGTCGTTTATGTGGGTGGAATGTACCCAGCAATATTTTGAGGTCCAAACCGATGGAGACCGACTCTTTGACGTAGGCTGCATCGGTCTCGGCGCAGAGTGCTGGTTCCGACATGTCGATCCCCTTGATCTGCGCGAGCCCGGTGATTCCGGGAAGCAAAGCGAGCACGCCCAGTTCTCTGCGCCGTTCGATCAATTCGGTCTGCGTCGGCAGGCATGGACGCGGCCCGACAAGGCTCATCTCACCCTTGAGCACATTCCAGAGCTGCGGCAATTCGTCGATCTTGGTCGCCCGCAGCGCCTTGCCGATCGCGGTGACTGAACTGGCAGACGCCTCGTGGGTGGGCAATGACGGCGTTTCCTTATGCATCGTGCGCAGTTTGTGGCAGGCAAAAAGAATGCCATCCTGGCCGACGCGGATTTGCGAGAAGATAGCAGGGCCGGCAGACGTCGCCCGGATCGCCAGCATCACGACGATTAGCACGGGCGCCGTCATTACTAGCATTGGAGCAGCGACTGCCACATCGAGAACTCGCTTTGCCATCATCGTACTGCCGACGATGCTGTGCACCAGCGTCCTTGGTTGTAGACGCAATTATGCCCCCAGAAGCTGCCATGCCGATGTCATCCGGCCGGTATGTTAGCCAGTCGTCCTGTCCCTTTGTCTAGAGCAAGGCTTCCCTGTCCAACACGCTACCGCAAGAATGCAAGAATTTTCTTTCGATACTGGGTACCCGCCCCTCATGGTGCCAGCAGTATAGCGGTGCCGGGTGCGCGTAAACTCGGCCAGACGAATATTATGGGCGCACTGCTCCCGGCAGTAGACGACAGCTCTCGCTTCACGCCGACAACCTACGTCGCCCAAAATCAAAATCGACGTGCAAGCCTTACGCCTGGGCCACCGCCATTCTCGGCAATAAACTCGATGCCTGCCGCTTCCAGCGCGCTACGGATCGCTTTTCGATTAGCTAAGGTCGTCGGCGGAATGCCGTCGTCGGACTCGGCACGTCTCACAGTCGCCACGCCCACGCTTGCAGCTTTGGCCAGATCCTTCGCGCTCCAACGAACCAAGGCGCGCGCCGCTCGCATCTGGGCTCCAGTGATATCTTTCAGATCATGTGATTGCAAAGTGATCTCTGGTACGTTAAAAGGGCACGATAGACTGGCCGCTTCAGCCGTTTGCAACGACCCTGGTCCTTGCTGATATCGGCCGTCGCGCGAATATGGCCGGGCGACGTGCGCTTGCACGCAACCGGCTTAACCACAGCCAAGCTGTTGGGAGCTCGGATCCATGACTGATTCCGACAATACCACGACTTTGCCTTTCGTCATCGGCCAGCAACGCGATGAGTTCGAGAGGACGGGGTCCCAAGCCACAGATTCCGCTTTGAGCCTTTGGGGCGAATGGCAACGAGCTCGATATGCCTCATTGCTGCTATGCCGCGTGCAGCAGCGGCTGGAGAGCCAAATCATGGTCGATCCTGGGATCGAGGTATTGGCCGCAGATGTTCCTATGCAAGCTCAAGATCGAACAGCGGGTACTCTTAGCGATCCCCAGGAGTACGCGGTTGCGCGGGAGGCCGAGGTCTTTGCGATGACCGAAGCTCTTACGCTTCAAGATTCGATTCCCGAAGTCGCTGCTACGTCGCTCGCCGGGATTGTCGCCAAGTTGGAAATGATTGTCGGCGCTGATCGAGATATTGGCGACCCTACCGATTTTCCGTGGCCGCACATAGCTTCCGTGCTCCTTGACTTGAAGGCGATCGCGGGAGATTTGCCGGTTGCCCGCCGGAGCCGGGAAAGGACACGGAGCGATGTGGCCAAGCACTGGGAGTCCGCAGTCCAGCTGGTCGCGGCGTTGGAAGAGGAAGCCGCGGCGGGATATCGTCGCGATGTAGCGCTCTTCTGACTCACCCTCTGAAATGTATCTTCAGGTTTGCAACTCGTAGGCGATATTGGAAATCAACAGCCCACGATATCGAGAGACGGGCACACAGATTGCCAGGTTCGCCATCTCACTGATGGTCTGGATGTCAGCATCAGGACGTTTCCACTTGCCGACCGAAGCCCAACCTTGACGATTGAGACGAAACCGCACGACGCAAGTCATTGCACGCTGTGGCTCTACGACATGAACTTCGTGCTTTTCTTCGCCGTCCGGAGGACTCTGATGGCGGGTCGATCCACCATTGGGAGAGCGACCGCGATGGCAAAGGAAACCAGCACTGGGCCGCAGGCTTTGGTCCCGGCCAACGACAACGGCGACCTCGTCGGCCCCGAGGGTGGCCCTGACAACATGGCGGTGGCCAAGCTGGATAGGGTTGTGCTGGATATCGCCCGGCTGATCGGCCGGCAGATGGCGCGGGAGGCATTCGAGGCGAGGCGGGCAGCCAACGACAATCGGCCGGGCCGCCGAAAGGGAGAGGGCAGGGAGCCGGATGGTAAACCCCCTGCAAACAAGAGAGAGGATCTGCCGCCGTGACCCGTGTCGCACTCTATGCCCGCTATTCTTCCGACAGCCAGCGGGATGCCTCCATTGAGGACCAGTTAAGGCTGTGCCATGAGCAGGCGGCGCGCGAGGGCTGGAGCGTTGCGGGAACCTATGAGGATGCCGCGATCTCGGGCGCCAGCACGGTGCTGCGGCCGGGCATCCAGCATCTGGTACGCGATGCCCAGCGCGGCCGCTTCGAGGTGGTGCTGGCCGAGGCGCTCGACCGCATCAGCCGCGACCAGGCAGATGTCGCCACCCTCTTCAAGCATCTCAAATTCGCCGGCACTGCCATCGTCACCTTGGCCGAGGGGGAGATCAGTGAACTGCATGTCGGCCTCAAGGGCACGATGAATGCCCTGTTCCTCAAGGACCTTGCCCTCAAAACCCATCGCGGCCTGCGGGGGAGGGTAGAGAAAGGCAAGGCCGGGGGCGGGCTTTGCTACGGCTACCGGGTGGTGAAGAAACTTGATGCCGCAGGCGAGCCCGTCCGTGGCGACCGCGAGGTCGTGCCGGAGGAAGCGACCATCGTGCGCCGCATCTTCCGCGAATTCGCCGCCGGCAAAAGCCCCAAGGCGATCGCCGTCGACTTGAACAAGGAGGGCGTTCCAGGTCCGCTCGGCCGACATTGGGGCGATACCAGCGTGCGCGGGCATGTCATCCGGGGCACCGGCGTCATCAACAATGAGCTCTATACCGGGATGCTGGTTTGGAACCGCCTGCATTTCGTCAAGGATCCTGCGACTGGCAGACGCGTGTCGCGGGCGAATCCGCCAGCCAAATGGATCCGCACCGAGGTGCCGCATCTCAGGATCGTCGGGGATGAATTGTGGCAGGCCGTGAAGGAGAGACAGAAATCCATCGCCAGCCAGTTCGAGGCGGTGGCCATCGCCACGCGCAAGGCGCGGGCGAGGAAACTGCACACCATGAAGCGACCGGTCTCCCTCCTGTCGGGCTTGCTTACGTGCGGCTGCTGCGGCGGGCGCTACGGCCTGTTTACACGAGACCGCTATGCCTGCCTCAACCACCAGCGCCGCGGGATCTGCGACAATGGCCGTACCATCACCCGCGAAAAGATCGAGCAGCGCGTCCTCGCAGGCCTGAAGGAAAGGCTTGTCTCGGCCGATGCCGTGGCCGAGGCGATCAGAGCCTATGCCCAGGAGACGAACCGCCTCAACCAGGAGCGTCGCGCGCAGGGCGAACAGGACCGCAAGGCACTCGACAAGATCGAGCGCGCCATCGCCGGCATGATGGCCGCGATCGAGGATGGCCTGTACCAACCTTCGATGAAAGCAAGAATGGAAGACCTGGAGAGGCAGAAGGCGGAGATCGCAGCGCGTGTGGCAGTGGCGCCCACTGACGTGCCCGACCTGCATCCGAACATCGCCACTCTTTATAAGAAGCGGGTCGAGCAGTTCACGCGAGTGCTTGCCCACCACGAGGACGGTCGCCAAGCCGCCGAGGCGTTGCGCTCGTTGATCGGACAGATCGTCCTCACCCCCGGCGACAAGCGCGGCGAGGTCCACGCGGAGCTACGCGGCGAGCTGTTCGGCATCCTCGAACTCGCCAAACCCGACCAAAACCGAGGGTCTGACGATGTTATGACAAAACGGGGCGCGGGTCCCCGCAACCAAATACAAAAACAGCCCGGCAAAGTCCGGGCTGCTTTTGTATCCAGCCGACGGTGGCCATCTCTCCGCTCCAGGGTCCGCACGCGCGCAAAGCCGACGCCGCGGGACAAAAAGTCAAATCATCCTCCCCGCAACCAAACTTAAACGGCCCGCATCAATGCGGGCCGTTCGCATTCAGGCGGCCGCTCGAGCCTAACCTCCAGCAGATGCTCGCTTCGAGGCAAAGCCAAACCCGGGACAAACCGCAAATCATCCTCCCCAACCAAAACCGCCCGCCAAACTCCAAGTGGGCAGGCCGGCTTGCCGGCGGCGCCAGCGATTCGCTCCGAATCAGTGGCCGGTAACAAGGCAAGCCAACGCCGAACACAACTCAAGCACTCGACCGCAGGATCAGGCTTCTCTCTCCGTATTAAATATTTCAAGCCCGGCTCGTCCATCGCGCCGGGCTTTTTTGCTTTTGGCGCGTCGGCCGACGAGGATTGCTGATCGGCGCGTGGTCGCGGCCGATGCGACATGAGGTTAGTCGGTTGGGCTTGGAGTCCAGCCGGCTTAGGTATTCGCGCCCACGGGCTGCCCATCGGTTTCACGCGCCAACCCTCGATCTCGCTGGTGTCGCCTGGCCGCGTTCTCGATGATGCCGAATCAGCGATGCGATCCTGTGTTTGAGAGGATCAAGTCACTGAGGCGAATCACGTCGCCGATGAAGGGCTCGAATCGGATAGAAGTGCCAACAGTTGATATCTATTGCCATATCCATCGTATGCCCCCATATTTTCCCAGGAGGTTGCGATGCCCAATTACGCTTTGAATGACCATTACGAGAGCTTCATCAGGAAGCAACTCGAATCAGGCCGGTACAACAACGCCAGCGAAGTCGTCCGCGCCGGCCTGCGTATGCTCGAGGACTTCGAGGCGGAGCGGGAGAAATGGCTGCGGGAGGAAATCCCGGGGCGCCTGGCCGAACTTCAACAGGATCCGGCGAAGGGTGTTCCCGCGGATGCGGTCTTCTCCCGGCTGGAGGCGCGTCATCGTGCGAGGCAGGCGAAAGCCAAGTAGGGGATGGAGTATCAGATCGTCTTCCACCCCGGAGCGGAAGCTGAGCTCGAACAGCTCTATGACGACATAGCCGAACGTGCGTCACCCGCGATCGCCTGGAATTTCGTTGTCGGCATCCGCGATCATTGCCTGGGCTTGTCGACTTTTCCACAGCGCGGCACCGAGCGGCTCGAAATCATGCCTGGCTGCGGATCATCGGCTACCGCCGCGCCGTCAGCATCGCTTTCGCGATCGAGGGCGAACAGGTGCTGATCCTGGGCATTTTTTACGCCGGCCGCAATATCACGCCTGAATTGCTGGAAGGCCGGCTCTAAAGCGCTGCCCAGACGGGCACGGCGGTCGGCATTCGCCAAACGGACAGGCGATTCTCAGGCCAACGCTGCGCCCCCGGGACCGGGGCGACGGAAAGTTTCGGCGGGAATGAGCGGCCGCGAAACGCCGCCCCTGTTCAGCCAAGCCAACTTACGAATTTCGGCTCGGTGGATATCTCCGCGAGAAATCGAAAAAACATCTGAGATCGGTGTTGACAGTTTGATTGGGTGGCGACTATATACGCCTCACCAACGAGGGCGGCTCGCCGCTGGCGACGAAGAAGTT
>NZ_JAIUIU010000038.1:0-47531 GCF_020165775.1 Mesorhizobium sp. B263B2A | reverse complement strand
CCGAACTGGACAGATGCGGCGACCAGTACGCCGAGCAGTTTCTTGAAATGAGGTTTGGTCATTTCTGCCTCCGTTGAACCCGCGCCAAATCTACCGAATTGATAGAAATTAGATGCATTGAATGTTGCCTTTTTCGTCCTTCTGGAGAAAATATTAGATGAGATTTCGTGCTGCGGAGAAATTTCTTCCTCTCGACGCTCAAGGCTGACTCTGATGTCCGCCATCCGGCCTATCTAGAGATACATGGTGGCTAGGCAAGACCGCTTTGGGTTTGGCTCGGCAAGTTACCTGGCGCTGACCGGAAAATCGAAGCGGCGGATCCGGAACGGTTCATTGGCCAGCGTAAAGTGCCACCATTCGCGGGCATAGTTCTTGAAGCCGCCGGCGCGCATGGCATCGACAAGCAATTTGCGGTTTGCCGCCGCTTCGCGGCCGAGCGGGCGGTGCGCCGTCTCGCTCGACGGATCGAAACAATCGAAGCCGGTGCCGAAATCGAGTGTAACCGCATCGATGGCGCCGCAGGCCGGTTTCGGCGCGGACGGACCGTCGGCTCGCGCGATGGCGACATCGAGCGTCGAACCACGCGAATGGCTGGACAGTTCACCGACATAGCCCTTGGCGATGAGGTCGCTACGCTTGACCTTCGGATACCATTGCGGGTCTGGTGGTCCGCCCTCTCTGGTCCATTTGCCCATGTCTGTGACGGCCTGCGCCGGGCGGTAGCAGTCGAACACGACCAGCGTCAGGCCCTTGGCGGCAATTGCCTTCTGGACGCCGGAGAGTGCGTTTGCTGCCTGTTCGGTCAGGATGCAGACCGGCGCTTCATAGCCGCTCGCCTTGCGGTGAAGGAAGTTCTCGAGGCCGGCGTAGCGAATGTCCTGGCGGATGGTGGGATCGACATCGGCGAGCCGGACGAAACCGGCGGGGAGGGGGTTGGCGAAGGTGGGGAGAGGGATTGTCGCGACGAGGATTGCTGCCAGCGCTGAGGCTACTGGCAGTCGAGGCTTGGGCGAGGCGCCCCCCTCTGTCCTGCCGGACATCTCCCCCGCAAGGGGGGAGGTTGAGCGCTCGTCCGCTTGCACCAATCTCCATCGTTGCAGGAATGAGCGGAGCGCTGAATCTGCCAATCTCCCCCCTTGCGGGGGAGATGGCCGGCAGGCCAGAGGGGGGTGCCTTGGAACCGGGATGGGCAAGTATCCTGCTATCCACCGACCTTGTGGAAAGCCAATTCGATGAATCGCTTCCAGCCGTTTATTCAACGAATACCTTCACACTCGCCGCTCGCCCTGCCGCGTCGATCACGGTCAGCGTCGAGTAACCAGCGCCGTCCGGTTGCCAGGTCGCGGTGCGGCGGCGGTCGATGCCCACCAGCGGTTTGCCGTTGGCCAGCCAACGGAACGGCGCGCGGCCGCCCTGCAGTTTCAGCACCAGCGGCGAGGCATCGGCCGAGTTGGTGCCGAGATCGACGCGCGCGCCATTCGGCGGAAAGATGATGGTCGGCGCGGGTTCGGTCGGTGCCGCCTGCACCAGCCCGTCCGCGCCGGCGCCGAAGCGGGCGAGCGTCACCGGCAGATCCTCGCGCTTGGGGCTGAAAACGCCCGGCGGCTTGCCCGGCAACGGCACAGTGGCAAGGCCCGAGCGGACAAAGCCTTCGAACAGGATGGGAGCCGCCGAGACGTAGCCGGAGAGGCCCGGTACCGCGCCGGCATCGGGCCGGCCGACCCAGACGCCCAGCACATAGCGGCCATCGAAGCCAACCGACCAGGCGTCGCGGTAGCCGTAGGAGGTGCCGGTCTTGTAAGCGATGCCGCGCTGCAAGGCGCCTTCGGGCGGCTTGACGCCGGACAAGATGTCGATGATCTGCCAGTTCGCCTGGTCGTTGAGGATGGTGGTGGTCGCGCTTTCGGCATTGGCCGGCTCGGTGCCGTCACGCAATGTGTGCGTCTTGCCGCCATTGGCGAGCCCCGTATAGAGCTGGACCAGATCGCGCAGCGTGACGCCGACGCCGCCGAGGCCGATGGCCAGGCCCGGCGCCTGGTTGACCGGCAGGATTGGGTTCACGCCGGCCTGGCGGAAGCGCGCCGTCAGCCGCGCCGGCCCGACAGCATCGAGCACCCGGATCGCCGGCACGTTGAGCGACAGTTGCAGCGCCTGGCGGATGCTGACATCGCCCTGGTAGCCCATGTCGAAATTCTTCGGCCGATAGCCGCCGAAATCGACCGGGCTGTCCTCGATCAGCGTTTCCTGCGCCACCAGCCCCTGCTCGAAAGCAAGGCCATAGATGAATGGCTTCAGCGTCGAACCGGGCGAGCGCACGACCTTGGTCATGTCGATCCAGCCGGAGCGGCTGGCGTCGAAGAAATTGGCCGAGCCGACTTCGCCCAAAATGTCGCCGGTGCGGGCATCGGCAAGCACCATGGCGACGGAGAGACGCGGGCCGAGCCTGGTGGCGGCATCCCTGGCCACCTGTTCCAGGCCTTGCTGGACGCTTTTGCGGATCGTCAGTTTCAGCGGTTGGCCGGGAACCGCCTTGGGCAGCAGTGCATAGGCGGCGTGCGCGGCGAGCGCCGGCAAGGTTCGGCGCAGGCCCGACACATCGTCCAAAGCGGCGCGCGCGGCCTCGCGTTCGCCGAGCAGCCCCGACGAGACCATGCGGGTCAGCACCCGGTCGCGGGCGGCGTGGGCAATCCCCAGGTTGCGGTCGGGCCGGCGCTTTTCCGGCAATTGGGGAAGGGCGACGAGCAGGGCGGCTTCCGAAACGCTCAGCCGCTTCGGTTCCTTGCCGAAATAGGCGAGCGCGGCGGCGCGTACGCCTTCGAGGTTGCCGCCATAGGGTGCCAGCGTGAGATAGCGTTCGAGGATCTCGCGCTTGGACAGCCGCCGCTCGATCTGGATGGCGCGCAGCATCTGCTTGACCTTGGAGCCGAGGCTGCGGCTTTCGCGCGGCTCGATCAGGCGCGCAAGCTGCATCGACAGCGTCGAGCCGCCGGAGACGATGTGGCCGCTGGTGGCGAACTGGCCGGCGGCGCGCGCCAGCGCGAGCACGTCGACGCCTTGATGGTCCCAGAAACGCTTGTCCTCATAGGTGACCAGCATGTCGACGAACTGCTTGTCGACCTGGTCGAGCCGGGTTTCGAGCCGCCAATAGCCGTCCGGCGTGGCAAAGGCGCGCAACAGCTGGCCGTCGCGGTCCTGGACCTCGGTGGAGACGGTAAGTTCCGCCGGGAGCGGGGGCGGGAAGGCGCGGTCGAGTTCCCAGAGGGTGGCTGCGGCGAGAGCGAGGACGCCGGCGCAGGAAGCTGCGGCGATGGTGGTGCGGCGGACGAATTTTCTCGAGAGCATGGCGCTGCCCCTCATCCGCCTGCCGGCACGACGGCCCTTCGGGCGTTCGCCGTTCGAAAAGCCAAGCAATTGGCTTTTCGTCCGCTGCGCGGACCACGGCTCACCTCCCCGTATAGAGATGGGGAGAAGGAAGCTGTCATGAGCGCAATCGCCATTTTCATGATCGCCACCATCGGCGCCTTACGGCGCCTTGATCTCCATCATGCCGGTGGCGGTGCGGGCCGAATATTGCGGACGATACATGTCCTCCACCGTTGCCGCCGGGTGCGCATAGGTGCCCGGCGTCACCGCGCGCACGACATAGGCGAGCGTCAGATTGTGGTCGTGGTCACCGTCGGCCGGGTTGAACGCCGCGACGAAACGGTCGTCGCGGAATTCGAGGTGGGCGGCGTCGGTCTGTGCCAGCCAGGAGAAGTTCGTCAACTGGGCGCTGGAGACCAGGCCGGGATTGTCGATCTCGAAGCCGGCCGGCAGAAGGTCGGTGACCAGCAGGCGCGACGGCCAGCTGTTCTGCTCGGTGACCTTGAGCACGACGACATAGCGTTCGTTCTGGGTTGCCTCGGTGACATTGGCTTCGGTGCCATCGAGCTTGTAATAGGTGCGGCTGATGGTGAAGCCGTCGCCGCCGGCGGGCAGAGGCTCGATCGGCGACGCCACGGTGGTGACGACGGCCTGCAGCGGGGTCGTGCCGGTGTTGGCGATTTCGAGCGGGCTGTCGGCCAGCTCGGAGCCGTTGACCTGGTTGGAATAGCCGCCCGAATGTGGCGCGCCATTGACGGTCAGCGTGATCGAATCATTGCCCTCCTTCAGCGCGCGGGCCGCCAGCAGCATCCAGGAATCGTCCTGGGTGCTGGTCCAGCGGGCTTCGGCGCGTTCCCTGGTCACCAGCCTGATCAGCTCGGGCACGATCGTCGACACCGGCTTCGATTCCGCCGCCAGCGCCAGCATCGCCGCGCCGTCACGCAGCCGCGAGCCGTAGTCGGAGCGGTAATAGTCGTAGTCCGTGCTCGACTTGGCGAGCTGCAGCGCGGTCTTGAACGTCGCTTCGGAGCGCTGTGTGTCGCCGTAGAGCGCGAGGCTCGCCGCCAGCTGGGCAACGGCCATCGGGCTGGAGAAGGCCTCGAGCTGGGTATCCGCGTAGTAGCGCAGGTCGCCGATCGAAGCCTTCTTGTTGCGGGCCAGCACGTAGAGGGCGTAGGCGATCTCGCTGCCGCGGTCCTGTACGCTCTGGTCGTAGCCGAGCGAGTTCTGCAGATTGCTCAGCGCCTGGTTCATGGCCAGCGCCGGCACGTCGTATTTCTGCTCGCGCGCCCTGGTCAGGAACTCGCTGACATAGGCGTCGAGCCACGGATCGCCGGAGCCAGGACCCCAAAGGCCGAAGCTGCCGCTCGAGGACTGGTAGCTCAGGACCTTGTAGATGGCGTCCTGGATGCGGCCATGCAGGTCGGGGTCGCTTTCCATGCCGATGCCCGATGCCATGTCATTGACATAGAGAAGCGGCATGGCCCGGCTCGTCGTCTGCTCGGCGCAACCATAGGGGTAGCGGTCGAGCGTCATCAAGAGCGACGGCACGTCAAAGGCCGCGGCTTGAGAAACGCCGACACTGACGGAAGCGCCGTCCAGCAGGCTTGCCGCCAACAGCTCCTTGTCGACACGCAACGCTCCGCCATTGCCCTTGAGGTCGACCACGAGGCGCGTGGTGACCGGCAATTGCGCCGGACGCACCGGCACATAGAGCGTCTGCTCGACCTTGGTGCCGTCGGCATGGGCGAGCTTGATGGTGAGCGAGGCATTGCCCGCCGTCTTTGCGATCAGCGGCACGGTCAGCGTCTGGCGCTTGCCCTGGGCGAGCGTCAGCTTCTGGGGCAGGGGCTTGTCGCCGGTCGACAAGTCGCCCGTCGTGTCGATCGACAGCGCGTAGTCACCGGCCGGGTCGTCGGTATCGGCCACGTCGAGTCGCATGACGGCGTCGTCGCCAGGCGCCAGGAAGCGCGGCAGGCCGGCGGTGATGACTATGGGATCGCGCACGATCACATCCGACTGGGCATGACCGACAGCATCCTTGGTCCAGGCGACGGCCATGACGCGCACGGTGCCGTTGAACTGCGGGACGTCGAAGTCGATCCGTGCCTTGCCGTCGGCGTCGAGCTCGACCGGGCCGGAGAAGAAGGCAACCAGCTTTTCGGTTGGCGGACTGCCTTGCGCCTGCATGTTGGCGCCGTCACCGCCGGTCCTGAGCTTGCCGGTGGTGCCCAGCGAGCCGTCGATCAGGCGGCCGTAGATGTCACGGATTTCCACGCCCAGCATGCGCTGGCCGAAGAACCAGTTCTCCGGGTCCGGCGCCTTGTAGTTGGTCAGGTTGAGGATGCCGACATCGACGGCGGCAACCATGACATAGGCATTGCTGCCCGGCTGCACGCCGGCCACGGAAACCGGGATCGACAGTTGCTGGCGCGGCATGGTCTTGTCCGGCGGTGTCAGGGTGATGGCGAGCTTCTTCGAGCCCGGATCGACCTTCAGCCATTTCACGCCGATGGCGCGGGCCGGCATGCGCGTTTCCTGCGCATCGCCCGGCCGGAACAGGGTTGCCGTGACATAGGCGCCGGCACCCCAGTCGTCACCGACCGGGATGTCGACGGTGCTGCCGCCGGCCGGCACGGTGGCCGTGATGGTCTTCAAGAGCTTGTCGGAACCGATGTTGATCAGGAGTTCGCCGGCAAAATGTGGCGAGATTTTCAGCTTGGCCACTTCGCCCGCGGCATAATTGTCCTTGTCGAGGGCAATCTCCAGGCCGTCGGGGGTCTCGGTGGTGGTCGAGGCGACATACCAGCCGGCGTCGAATTCGTAGCTGGTTGCCGGTCCCTCGGGGTCCGAGGTCTCGACTTCGAGCCTGTATTGGCCCCAGTCGACCGGCACGGAGACCGTGGCGTCGCCATCGGCGCCGAGGTCGACCTGGCCGTTGGCGATCGACTTGGTGAAGGTCACCGGCTCGTAGTTCCACGAATTGTTGGAGCGGTACCACTGGTAATTGCGTTCGACCTTGACCAGCGTCCACTGCGCGCCCTTCAGCGCCTCGCGCTTGCCGTCCGGATCGACGGCGATCAGGCTGAACTTCGCCGTGCCGCCCTGCGGCACTTCACCATCGGCGAAATCAGGCCGGATGCCGATCATATGGTTCGGCGGGCGGATGCCGATGTTGAGCGAGCGCTCGATGGCGCGGCCGCCGGTTTCGCGCATGCGCACCGTCACCTTGCCGTCGACCAGCTTGGTGGTCGAGGGCAACTGGTCGACGGAGACCGGGAAGGTCGCCTTGCCGTCATCGCCAACCACCGGCAGACCGGTCAGCGGCGTGACCGTGGGCTCGGCCGACTGCTCGTCGGCGAGGCCGAAGGCAAAGTTGGGGAAGCGGTCCCAGTCGCGCGACGTCGACAGCGTCAGTTCGCCTTCCAGCGCCAGGCCCGCCGCCGGCGCGCCATAGAGGAAGCGACCGTCAATGTCGATGTTGGCGGTTTCGCCCTGTGCGATCTCCTGCTTGTCGGCCTTCATGTCGAATTCGATGCGATCCGGCACGAAATCCTCGACCAGGAACATCTGGCTGGCAACCGCCGGCTGCTTCGGATCGGTGTAGATCGACACCGACCAGGTGCCGCGCATGGCGTTGGGCTCGAGCGGCAGGTCGACGGCATGGCCGCCGGCCGAGGCGCCGTCGCTGACGATGCGGCGGTCCTCGACCCCGTCGGGACGCGAGAAGATGAAGGTCAGCGGCAGGTTCTCGACCGCCTTGGCGGCGCCGTCGCGGGCGAGGGCGGCGACATGGACATCCTCGCCGGCGCGGTAGATGCCGCGTTCGGTCCAGGCATAGACGTCGAGCGCGCCGGGCGCGGCGCGCCCGGTGACGCCGCGATCCGACAGGTCGAAACCGGCCTTGGACATGTCGAGGAAGACGAAATCATTGTCGCCCTGCTTGGCCATCAGCACCGCCGGCACCATGCCGCCGTCGCCGCGGGTCAGGCCGGGGTTGAAGACGGCATGGCCGTCGGCATCCGATGTCGCGGTGCCGAGAACCTCGTTGTTGCGGGCAACCAGCGTCAGTTCGGCGCCTGCTATCGGCTTGGCGCTGCCCAGCGAGCGGGTAAAGACATTGAGACCGTCCTGGCCGGTATAGGTCGACAGGCCGATGTCGGAGACGACGAACCACTGCGTGGCCATCGAACCATAGTCGTCGCTCTTGTCGTTGACGGCCTGGGCGGTCAGCACATAGACGCCGGGCTTGCGCTGCGGCAGCGCCTCGTCGACCGGGAAGGAAGTGGTGACCTCCTTGTTGAGGTCGTTGGCGATGTCGAGCTGGCCCTGCCAGACCGGCGCGCCCATCTGCTCGGAAATATTGGAGATGTCGTAGCCGTCGAGCTGGTGCAGGAACTGGTAGCCCGACAGAAGCTGCGCCAGCGACCGGTCGCCGATGCGATAGAGCTTCATCTCGGCGGCGTTCATGTTGACGGTGACCACCGGGATGCCGCGGCGCGCGCCGGCCGGCAGCACGAAGCTATCGCCGGTGAAGCGGGCGGACGGAGCGCGGTCCTGCACATAGACCGACAGCACCACGGGGGCGGCGGTTACTTCGCCTATCGCCGCCGGCAGGCCGGCGCGGAAGGTGACATCGTAGTGCTGGCCGTGTTCGAGGCCTTCGACGCAGATCTGCTTGTCCTTGGCCTCGACGCCCTTTGGCGGGGCGTTGTCGACGGTGACGAACTGCGCGTAGTCGACGCCGGTCTTGACCAGATCCTCGGAAAACTGCGCGCAGATGCGCGGCGCGCTGGTGTCGGCATCGACACTGTGGTCGACGACGCGGAAACCCTTGCGGGCCTTGAGGTCGGCATACTCCGCCTGGACCGCCGGCGAGGTGACCAGCGCAAGACTGGCTTCATAGGCCTGCAGGGCGGGGCGGTAGAGATCGCGCTTGTCGAGGCCATTGCCGAGCAGCGCCAGCACGTCGGCGCGCGTCTTGGTGGTGCGCAAGAGCTTATAGGCGTTGAAAGCAGCCGAAGTGCCGTTCGTAGGCAAGGTGGAGACTTCCGCGGTGCTGGCCGTGGGCTGCACGGCCAGGGTTTCGCGCGCCAGGCTGAGCCAGAGTTGGCCATCGTCGGGCATCACCGAGACCGCGGCCTCGTATTTCTGCATGGCCGAGCGATGGTCGCCGGTCTGCACGGCCTGTTCGGCGGCCTTCGTCAGTGCCGCCATACCCTCGGTCGGCTTGTCATAGGCCGGGCCGAGCAGCCTGTTGCGGTATTGCTGGGCCTGGTCGGCCATCCAGTTGGGGAAGAAGGCGAGTTCCGGCGGCGCGCCGATATCGGGGTCGCCGTCGATGTTGACGACCTTGCCGGCGACCGCGCCGCTGAACGGCTTCATCTGGTTGTAGTCGGATTTGAGAAAGCACCATTTGGCCTTGGTATTGTAGGTGAAGGCGCGGCAGGCCGGATCGCCAAGGCACGTCGTCTTGCATTGGTCGAGGGTGACGTTCTGGTCGGACCTGAGGTCGAAACCGAAATAATCGGAATTGTCGGTCGTTGCGATTCTTCGCGCTTCGGCCGCTTGCGCAACGGTGCCCCAGGCAAAGAAGAGAAGGAGAAGAATCGACAGACCACGAGCCGCGCGCATTGCCATAACACCCTCCAGACAATTGCAGACGTCCGGGCATGTTCAAGCTCCAGTCAGGCTTGTCAACGCGCGGACGCGGCAGGTTCCGCCTGCCAACGGTTTATTTTCCGGCCAAGGACCGGTATGCGGACAGTAACCTCCATAGGACAGGGGATCACGCATTCTTGCGGAAACGCAGAAGGTGTGAATTCCAAGCCCGTCCTATTTCAGACAATTGGATTGTGGCCCCTTTACGAGCGCTTCAGAACTTCATTCCAATTTTAGTTTTGTGAACTAGGGTGTTTTAATGCCGGCGCATGAAAGGCAGATGTCAGGAAGGATCGCGCCAGGGCGCGTGCTTCCGCGCGTCCTGCTTTTTGCCATGGTGTGCTCGGCCGCGCTGGTCGCCGAATCACGATCCGCGGCTGCGTTCGAGCTTTTCGGCATCAAACTGTGGGGTTCCTCCAACGACGAGGACGCCGATATCGTTGATCCGCTGCGCTACGCCGTGACCATCTCCGCCCCCGATGCCGACAAGGATCTCGTCAAGAAGCTCGAAAACGCCTCGGCGTTGAAAGGCGACGAGGATCGGCCGGTCTCGGGCTCGCTCGGGCTGATGGCCAAGGCGCGCAGCGACCGCGAACAGCTTGTTGCCGCCCTTTATGCCGATGCCCGCTACGAAGGCGTGGTCACCATCACCATCGACGGCAAGCCGCTCGACGATTTGCCGCCGGACGCCGAATTCAAGGGCCCGCAGCCCATTCCGGTGGTCGTCAACATCGCCGCCGGCCCCAAATTCACCCTTGGCACGATCCGGCTGGAAGGCGACGCGGCGGGTCTGATGAGCGCCGACTACGGCCTGATCGCGGGCGGCGACGCAGGGTCCGGTGCGGTGCTGAAGGCCGAGGCGCTGATCGTGCGGACGCTGAAAGAACAAGGCAGGCCGCTGGCCAAGGTGACAGACCGGCAGATCGTCGCCGACCATGCCACCTCGACGCTCGACGTGACGCTGACGGTCGCCGCGGGACCGGTCGCCGGCTATGGCGCGACCACGGTTGAAGGCACCGAGAAGGTCGACCGCGACTTCACCGAATACATGACCGGGCTGAAGCGCGGCAAGCAGTACTCGCCGCAGGAGATCAGCGACGCGCGCGACAGGCTGCTTGCGCTCGAGGTCTTCAACAGCGTGACGTTCAAGGAAGCCGACAAACTCGACGCCGACGGCAACATTCCGATCGGCGTCCAGGTCAGCGAGCGCAAACCGCGTTATTTCGGTCTCGGCGGCACCTTTTCCAACACCGAGGGGCTGGGCCTGGAAGGTTATTGGGGGCATCGCAACCTGTTTGGTCACGCCGAGAAGCTGCGCATCGACGGTGCCATCAGCGGCATCGGCAGCAACGATCTGTCCGAGTTGAACTACAATGCAGGCATCATGTTCGAGAAACCCGGCGTAATCGGCCCGGCGTCGAAATTCTTCGCCGGCATCAAGACGGTGCTCGAACATCCCGACGCCTACGACCATTTCTCGATCAAGGGCAGCACCGGCCTGTCCTACGAACTGACCAAGCAGCAGACGGTGTCGGCCGAGTTCGCGCTCGACTACTCACGCATCCACGATGCCTTCGGCAAACACAAATACCTGATCGCCAGCATCCCGCTGCAATATGTCTATGACAACAGGGACAATCGGCTGAACCCGACCAGGGGCTTCCGGGTGCTGGCCTATGCCGAGCCGAGCTACGATATTCTGAGCAGTGCCGCCTTCCTCAAGCTCAAGGGCGAAGGGTCGGCCTATCAGTCGCTGGATACGGCTTCGAAATTCGTTTTGGCCGAACGCGTCGCGATCGGCTCGATCGTCGGCACCAGCCTGCAGAACGTCCCGGCCGACCGGCGCTTCTATTCCGGCGGTGGCGGCTCGGTGCGCGGTTATGCCTATCAGGGCATCGGCCCCAAGGACTTCACCGGCCAGCCGATCGGCGGCCTGTCCTTCTTCGAGACCTCGGTGGAGATGCGCATCGCCATCACCGACACGATCGGCATCGTGCCGTTCGTCGATGCCGGCACCGTGTCGGAGAAGTCGGTTCCCGACTTTTCCGACGTTAAGGTCGGCGCCGGCGTCGGCCTGCGCTATGTGACACCGTTCGGACCGCTGCGCATCGACGCGGCCGTGCCGCTCAACCGTGACCCCGGCGATCCGCGTTTCGGCATCTATGCCGGCATTGGCCAGGCGTTCTAGACATGAAGACGGTCTGGCGCATCCTTCGCATTGTCCTCTACACGCTGCTGATCGTGGTCGCGGGCGCAATCGGCGCGCTTGTCGTGCTGACCAAGACCGAGCGCGGCCGCGACAATCTCGCCGGCATCATCTCGCGGCTCGCCTCGAGCGACGAGCGCAAGGTCACCGTCAGCGGCATCGACGGCATCTGGTCGGGCAATTTAAGCGTCGACCATGTCGTGCTGGAGGACCGCGAAGGCGCCTGGCTGGTGGCGCGCAAGGTGGCCGTCGACTGGTCGCCGACGGCGCTTTTGTCGAAAAGCTTCAGCGCCGAGCGCATCGCGGCCGAGCGCATCGAACTGGCGCGTCTGCCGGTGGCGGGCACGCAACAACAGCCGGCGCCGAGCGGGACGACGACGCTGCCGGTGTCCATCGACATCAAGCAGATCGACTTGCCGGAAATCGCGCTCGGCGAACAACTGGCCGGCAGCGGCATCGCTGAGCTTGCGGCCAAGGGATCGGTCAAGGCCGATGCCGCGCCGCTGGCGGTCGAGACGGTGCTCAACGTCACTCGCCATGACGGCAAGCAAGGCAATGTCGATGCCAAAGTCCATTTCGCTCCGGCCGACAACAAGCTCGACCTCGACCTCAAGGCATCGGAGCCGGCGGGCGGCATCATCGCCAACCTGCTCAACCTGCCGGACGCGCCGCCGGTCGATATCGTCGTTTCGGGCACGGGACCGCTGGCCAACTGGAGCGGTGTCGGCACCTTCCTCGTCGATCATCAGATCGTCACCCAACTCACCGGCCGCCATCAGCTGACCGACAAGGGCCACCACCTCGAAGCCAAGGGTGACGGCGACTTCGCTTCCTTCCTGCCGGAAAACCTGAAGCCGCTGTTTGCCGGCAAGACCAGCTTCGACGTGGCGGGCACCGCCACTTCGGCTGGCGGTCTCAGTGTCGACCGGGCCAATATCGAGAGCGAGGCCGTGCACGGCACCGCGACCGGCATCGTCGATCCCGCCGGCGCCAGCGATCTCGCGGTCGAACTCGCCGCCAAGGGGCCGCCCGTGGTGGTCAGCGTCGGCAGCAAGGCGCAACCGATTACACTGGCGATCAAGAATGCCACCGCCAGGGCGTTTGGCGACGGCAAGGCGCCGATCATCGACATCGGCGCCTCCTTCGTTTCGATCGTCGTCGGCGGCACGCGGCTGGACGATCTGGCGGCGCAGGTGCATTCCGACGGTTTCGACATCCAGAACCGCGCCGGGCCGGTCACGGTCAAGCTGGAGGCGGGCGGCTTGAAAACCGACGTCGCGACACTGGCGCCGTTGATCACCGGCAAGGTCAATGTCGACCTCGCCGGTTCGGTCAGCAAGGACGCCATTGCCATCGATCAGGGCACATTGCGCTCCGATGCTGTCAACGCGTCGCTGACGGCCACGGTAGCGCTCGCCGATCTGTCGATGCAGCTCAAGATGAATGCCGATGCGGTGGCGACAGCCTTCCCGCCCCAGATCGCCTCGGTGCTCGGTGGACGCGTGAAGTTCTCGGCCGCCGCGACGCGCGATCCGCAAGGGGCGTTCGCCGCCAATTCGATCTCGCTCACGTCCGGCTCGCTCAGCGCCAGCGGCACCGCCAGCATGCAAGGCACCGACATCCAGGCCGATATCAAAGGCAAACTGGGCGACGTTTCGGTGCTGTCGCCGACGGTCGGCATCCCGGTCGCTGGCGGCGTTGGTTTCGCGCTGTCGGCAAGCGGCGCCCTGACAGCGCCGGATTTCACCGTCTCCGCTGACAGCGACAGCCTGACGGCCTCGGGCCGCACTGTGAAGACGATCAAGCTGACGGCGAGCGGCAAGGCCGACATCGCAAACCCCTCCGCCGATATCTCGCTGACCGGTGCCGTCAACGACCAGCCGCTCGACGTCAAGGCGTCGCTGGTAACGAGCGAGGGCAAGCGTTCGATCAACGGCTTCCTGGTTTCGCTAGGCGACAACAAGGTCTCGGGCGACCTGGCGCTCGATGACAAGTTCATGCCCCTGGGCACGCTGACGCTCGCCGCGCCGGCAATCGACCAACTGGCGGCACTCGCCGGCCAGGCGGTGACCGGCGACATCAACGGCACCATCGACTTCGCCAAGGCGGGCGACGTGCCGTCCGTCGCGATCGACGCGAAGAGCACGTCGATCGCCCGCGGCGAGGTGACGGCCAAGGCGATCACCGTCAACGCGCTGGTCGTCAACTATCTCAAGGCGCCGGCGATCTCGGGTACTATCAAGGCCGACGCGGTGACTTCAGGCACCACCGAAATCAGCGGCATCGGCGTCGACCTGAAGCGCGACGGCGACTGGACCAATTTCACCGGCGGCGCGACGATAGCGGGTATCCCGGCGACCGCGGCAGGACGGGTCAAGATCGCCGAGGGTACCACGACCGTCGAGGTCGCCTCGGGCGAGGCCACGGTGCGTGGCATCAAGGCGGCGATCGCCCAGGCCTCTGCGCTGACCATCGCCAATGGCACGGCCAGCATCGACAGGCTGGCGCTCGATATCGGTGGCGGCTCGGTGACGCTGTCGGGCAGCGCCGGCCAGACGCTCGATCTCACAACGCAATTCTCCGCGCTGCCTGCCGCCCTTGCCAATGATTTTGCGTCCGGGCTCGATGCCGTGGGTACGCTCGGCGGTACAGCGCAGGTGACCGGAACGCCGGCTGCTCCGGAGGTCCACTTCGACGCGCAGCTTACCGGCGTCGAGACCAGCCAGACCCGCCAGGCCGGGCTCGGGCCGCTCGCTGTCGATGCAGCGGGCGCCTACACCATGGCCCGCGGCATCGCCCTCGATCATGCCACGCTTTCCGGCGACAAGATTTCCGGCACGGCCTCCGGCACCATCAATCCCAACGGCGCCAGCGATTTTGCGCTTGATCTCACTTCATCCGGCCCCAGCCTGCCGCTGACGGTCGGCAGCACTGAGAGCCCGGTCAGGATCGAGGTCCGGTCCTTGTCGGCGAAAGTGGCGGGGGAAAGCACGAAAGCCCGCCTCGACCTGTCCGCCATCGTCCCTTCGATCGCCACCAGCCCGGCGAAGGTGGACGGTCTTGTGCTGGCGCTGCACTCGGACGCTTTCGATCTCAAGAACCGCGCCGGACCGGTTTCCGGCACGGTGTCGGTGGACAAGGTCGGGCTCGACAATCCCACGATCGCACCGCTGATCGCCGGCAAGATCACGGCCGCCCTCAGTGCCCGGCTGACATCGGATGCCGTCGCCATCGACAGCGGTTCGCTCAAGAGCGATGCACTCAACAGCCAGGTCGCCGGCCAGGTATCGCTGCGTGACGGCGCCATCGACCTCAAGCTGAATGCGGATGCCCCGTCATCGGCCTTGCCCGCTGCGGCGCGCGGCATGCTTGGCGAACGTGCGCAAATCAGCGCCACGCTGAAACGCGACCTCAACGGCAGCATAAACATCGATGCCTTGAAGCTGACCTCTGGCGCGCTCACCGCCGGCGGGCAGGCGAGCCTTGCCGACAACAAGGTGGCGGCCGACATCAAGGGCGCGCTGAGCGACATCTCGCTGCTGTCGAAGGATGCCAGGGGCGCCATCGCTTTCGGGCTGAGCGCCCAGGGGCCGGCCACCGCACCCGACCTGTCGCTGACCGTCGATAGCGACAGGCTGTCGGTGGCTGCGCGCGAGATCACCGGGCTGAGGCTCACGGCCACCGGCAAGGCGGATGCCGCCAATCCGGCGGCGAACGTGCAGTTGACCGGCAATGTCGCGGGTCAGGCCCTGCAAGGCAGTGCGGTGCTGGCGACGGCGGACGGCAAGAGCGCCATCAACGGCCTGCTCCTGTCGCTGGGCAAGAACAGGATTTCAGGCGATCTGGCGCTGGACGACAAGTTCGTGCCTGAAGGCACCATCTCGCTCGACCTGCCCGATATCGGACCGCTCGCCGCGCTCGCGCTGGAGAAGGCCGAAGGCGACGTGCGCGGCACCATCGCCTTCTCGAAGAACGGCGCAGCGCCCCAGGTCGCCGTCAAGGCGACGACCGCCTCGATCACGCGCGGCGATCTCCAGGCGAAAGCCGTTTCCATCGATGCGCTGATCGCCAACTATCTCGCCGCTCCGGTGATCTCGGGCAAGATCCGCGCCGACACCGTCACCTCGGGCGGCACCGTGATCAGCGGCATCGATGTCGACCTGAAGCGTGACGGCGACTGGACCGGCTTTTCCGGCGGCGCCACGGTCAAGGGCATTCCGGCCAAGGCCGCCGGCCGGGTGAAAGTGGCCAATGGCACGACGATCATCGAGCTCGCTTCCGGCCAGGCGACCGTCCAAGGCATCAAGGCGGCCATCGCCCAGGCCTCGACGGTCAGCATCGCCAATGGCACGACGACGCTGGACCGGCTGGTGCTCAACCTCGGCGGCGGCACGGCAACGGTGACCGGCAAGGTTGGGCAGGCGCTCGACATCAACGCGACGCTGGCGCGGGTGCCGATGTCGCTCGCCAACAGTTTCTCGCCCGGGCTCGATGCCGCCGGGTCGATTTCGGGCACGGTCAAGGTGACTGGTGCCCCAGCCAGCCCGGCTGTCGCCTTCAACATCGACGCGGCCGGCGTGCAGACATCGCAGACTCGCGGCGCGGGCGTCGGCGCGGTGAGCGTTTCCTCGTCCGGCACCTTTGCCGGCAACAAACTGACCTTCAACTCCAATGTCAGCGATGGAGCGGGCCTTGGCCTCCAGGGCGGCGGCACGGTGACGACGGCTGGCACGCCGGCGCTGGCGCTCGATTTCAATGGCGGCGTGCCGTTCGGCATCCTCAGCCAGAAGCTTGCCGCACAAGGCCTGTCGCTGACCGGAACGGCCAACGTCAAAGTCCAGGTGCGCGGCCCGGCGACGTCGCCTGTCATCAGTGGCAGCGTCAGCACCTCCGGCGCGCGGCTGGTCGATGCGCGCTCGGGCCTTGCCGTCAACGATATCGCGGCCGACATCTCGATCGGCGGCGGCCTCGCCAGGATCAACCGGCTGACCGGAACGCTGTCGACGCGTGGCAGCCTTTCGGCCAGCGGCACGGTCGGCATCAATCCGGCGCAGGGCTTCCCGGCCGACCTGTCGATCAAGCTCACCGACGGCCGCTATACGGACGGGCGCGTGGTAACCGCCAATCTTGGCGGCGACCTGACGATCAAGGGGCCGCTGACATCGGCTCCGGCGATTGCCGGCACCGTCAACCTCGCCAAGACCGTTATCACGGTTCCCGACAAATTGCCGGGCTCGCTCGCAGCGCTCGACGTCAAGCACAAGAACGCCCCCGGTGCGGTGCGGGCGCAGGACAAGGCGCTGCGCCCGGCGACGACCAGCGGCAAGAGCGGCGGCAGCGGCCTCGCGCTGGACGTCACCGTCAACGCGCCGAACCAGATCTTCATCCAGGGCAGGGGGGTCGATGCCGAACTCGGCGGCTCGCTCAAGCTCACCGGCCCGGCCTCGTCGCCGCAAGCGATCGGCACCTTCACCCTGCAGCGCGGGCGGCTTTCGATCCTCGGTAAGCGGCTGACCTTTACCGAAGGCACGGTCGGCTTTTCCGGCTCGCTGGTGCCCTATCTCAACCTGACCGCGACAACGACCACGACCGGCGCGACCGTCACCATCGTGGTATCGGGCGAGGCGACCAATCCGAAATTCACCTTCTCCTCGGTGCCGGCGCTGCCCGAGGACGAGGTGCTGGCGCAACTGATCTTCGGTCGCTCGATGTCGAACCTGTCGCCGCTGCAGATCGCGCAACTGGCTGAAGCGGCGGGGCAACTGGCCGGCGTCGGCGGCTCGACGTCGCTGCTTGAAAACCTGCGCAGCGCCATCGGCGTCGATGATCTCGACGTCACCACCGACGACAAGGGCGGCACCGCTGTCTCCGCCGGCAAGTACCTGAACGACCGCACCTATGTGACTATCCAGAAGGGCGACAAGCCAGGTTCAGGCAAGGCGACCATCGACCTCAATGTCGGGCGCGGCGTCAAATTGCGCGGCGAGGCGACGGACGCCGGTGAAGCCAAGGGCGGCATCTTCTACGAGAAGGAATACTGAGGGTCTGGCCCTTCACCGTGGCCAGGACTGGCGCTGTCGGAAGCGATGCAAATGTCTCAGTCTAATCGCCCGAAGAGATTTTGGCGGAATCTGGGCGCACTAGCAATTTTGCGTCAAGACTGTCGCTATCGCGCGTACCGCCCTCTTTCCAAAGTTGCACATTCGCTAACATGTTCTCAATTCAGGTCGTCTTTGACATCATGGCCTGGATGCGGAATGTTAATCGGCGGAAAGCCAACAATGGGAGTTAGTCATGACAATCTATAAGAGTAATGGCGACAGCGTTCCGGATCACATCCTGGCCATGGCCAAGGAAGCCAAGGCAGGAACGGTGGATCGCCGCGAATTCCTGGCGCTTGCCAGCGTCTTCGGCGCGTCGACGGCCATGGCTTACGGCCTGCTCGGCCTTGCCGCTCCGACCCCGGCCAAGGCCGAGGACGTGCAGGGCAAGAAGGGCGGCGTGCTGAAAGTCGCCATGTCGGTCAAGGATCCCAAGGATCCGCGCACGGCCGACTGGTCGGAAATTTCCAACGCAGAACGCCAGGCGCTCGAGCCGCTGGTGAAATACACGAAGGAATACACCTTCGCGCCGTATCTGCTGGCGAGCTGGGACATCAATGACGACGCCACCGAATACACGCTGCATGTGCGGCCTGGTGTCGAATGGAACAACGGCGACAAGTTCACCGCCGACGACGTGATCTACAATTTCACCCGCTGGGCCGACAAGTCGGCGGAAGGCAACTCGATGCCGGGACGCCTTGGCAGCCTCGTCGATGACACGACCAAGAAGCTGCGCGAAGGTTCGGTCGTCAAGGTCGATGACATGACGGTCAAGCTCAAGCTGAACAAGCCCGATATCGCCATCATCCCGAACCTGTGCGATTATCCCGGCCTCGTCGTGCACAAGAGCTTCGACGAGAAGGGCGCGAACTTCAAGAACTGCCCGATCGGCACCGGCCCGTTCGAACTCGTTTCCTACGATGTCGGCCAGAAGGTCGTCTACAAGCGCCGCACGACCGGCAAGTGGTGGCAGGGCGAGGCCTTCCTCGACGGCGTCGAGTTCATCGACTACGGCACGGATCCGGCTGCTACGGTTTCGGCGTTCGAGTCGGGCGAAGTGCAGACCAACCATGAGACGACCGCCGACTACGTCAAGATTATCTCGGACGTCGGCGCGCCGGCTTCGGAAGTGGTGACCGCAGCGACCGTGGTCTCGCGCTTCAACGTCAATGCCAAGCCCTACGGCGACCAGAAGGTGCGTCAGGCGATGTGCCTGGCCGTCGACAATTCGGTGGTGCTCCAGCTCGGCTACGGCAATGCTGGCACGCCGGCAGAAAACCACCATGTCGCACCGATCCATCCGGAATATGTCGAACTGCCCAAGATCCCGCGCGACATCGCCAAGGCCAAGCAGATGCTGACCGAAGCCGGCGTGATCGATTTCGAGCACGAACTGATCAGCAATGACGAGGACTACCACAAGAACACCACGGACGCGATCGCGGCCCAGCTGCGCGAAGCCGGCATCAAGGTGAAGCGCACCGTGCTGCCGAGCTCGACCTTCTGGAACGACTGGACGAAATATCCGTTCTCGGAAACCAACTGGAACATGCGTCCGCTTGGCATCCAGGTCATCGCCATCGCCTACCGCTCGGGCGAAGCCTGGAACGAGACGGCCTATGCCAATCCGGACTTCGACAAGAAGGTCAACGAGGCGCTCGGGATCGCCGATGCGGAGAAGCGCAAGGTGGTGATGAAGGACATCGAGACGATGCTGCAGGAATCCGGCATCATCATCCAGCCTTACTGGCGCAAGCTCTACATCAACATCAAGCCCGAGGTGAAGAACCACTCGATGCACCCCACCTACGAGCACGACTTCGGCAAGGTCTGGCTCGATCAGGCGTAACCCACAGCTTGATGAATGCGAAGGGCGCACCGCCCCTCGCATTCGCGGGATCGCCGCCGTTGCATTGGATGCAGCGGCGGCGTGACGTCACAAGGTTTTCGAAACAGGGTTGACCATATCTGACCCCAACCCGGCCGGCAGGGGGGCACAATGTTCTCATTCATCATCAGACGCGTCGGTACGATTCTGCTCACGATGCTGTGCCTGACGCTGGTCGTCTTCTTTCTCGTCAATCTCGAACCCAATCTGAAGAAGCTGGCGATCAGCCAGACCGAAATGCACACATCGGCCGAGCAACTCGAAAGCTGGCTGGTCAATCATGGTTATCGCCAGAACTTCTTCGTCCGCTACGGCCAGTGGCTGGGCGTGCTGCCCAAGCAGCCGATCACGGACCCGGCGACCGGCAAAACGACGCAGCGTTTCTCCTTCTGCAACGACCCGGCCGTGCCGACATTCTCGGGCGTGATCGAGGGCGATTTCGGCTGCTCGACCAAGTTCAAGACCACGGTCGCGGCCAAGTTGTTTCCAGCGCTAGGGGCCACCGGCATCCTGATGTTCTGGGTCCTGGTCGTGATGGTGCCGGTCTCGCTGCTGATCGGGATTCTCGCCGGCATGCGCGAGGGTTCGCGCACCGATCGTGTACTCTCGGTCGCCTCGATCGCCTCGACGGCAACGCCTGAATATGTGTCGGGCGTCATCTTCACCGTCGTCTTCGCCTCGTGGCTCGGCTGGCTGAACGGTTCGGCGGCATCGGCAAGCCAGGGCATCACCTTCTACAATTTCACGCTGCCGGTGATCACACTGGCGATCTATGGCATCGGCTACATCGCGCGCATGACGCGTGCCTCCATGGTCGAGGTGATGACGCAGCAATATATCCGCACCGCCCGGCTCAAGGGCCTGTCGTTCGGCAACGTGGTGGTCAAGCATGCGCTGCGCAACGCGCTGATCGCGCCCTTCACCGTCATCATGCTGCAGTTTCCCTGGCTGCTCACCGGCGTCGTGATCGTCGAGGTGATGTTCCGCTACCAGGGCTTCGGCTACACGCTGGTCGAGGCCGCCGGCAACAACGACATCGACCTTTTGCTCGGCTGTTCGCTGGTCTCGGTGTTCATCGTCCTGATCACGCAGCTCATTTCCGATGTCGGCTACGCGTTCCTCAATCCGCGCATCCGGGTTCAGTAGGGAGAAGGCGCATGCAAGCTCAATATATCGGCGCCTCCACCATCATCCTCGAAGTGCTCTGGCGCTTCTGGCCGGTCTGGGTCGCGCTCGCCATCGTCATGGGTGCGAGCTTCCTCTACAAGAAGAAGCTGGCCCTTTACGGCCAGCTGTTCGACAGCGGCGTCGGCATCGCGGGTGTCTTCATCTGCCTGTTCTGGCTGTTCACCGCGATCTTCGCCTCGACCGTCTCGCCTTTCGATCCGCTCGGCCAGATCCCGATCATGAAGGACACGCTGCCCGGCGCCATCGAACCGCAGTCGGGGCTCGTCTATCTGTTCGGCGGCGACAAGCTGGCGCGCGACGTGTTTTCGCGCATGGTCTATGGCAGCCAGATCGTGCTGATCATCGCACCCGCGGCGACCGGTTTCGCGCTCATGGTCGGCATCACGCTCGGCCTGCCGGCCGGCTATTATGGTGGCAAGATCGATTCCATCCTGTCGTTCCTGGCCAACCTCGTGCTGGCTTTCCCGGTGATCCTGCTGTTCTACCTCCTGGTGACGCCAGGTATCATGGACACGCCGATCCCCTACGGTCTGGCAGGTGTCTTCTTCCTGTTTCCGATCATCTTCTTCAGCGTGCTGTTCTGGACGCGCTACAAGAACCGGCCGGACCGGATCTACATCCTGCTCGGCCTGACGCTCATCGTGGGCGGCTGGATCTATGTCGGTCTTGTCTTCGACCGGGATCCGCTGAAGATCGTCCATATCGATCCCAACCAGCTCAACATCTTCGTGGCTGTGGTGTTCGCCTCCAGTCCAGGCGTGTTCCGTATCGTGCGCGGCCTGGTGATGGACATCAAGACGCGCGACTATGTGGCGGCGGCGCAGACGCGCGGTGAATCGCCCTGGTACATCATGCTGTGGGAAATCCTGCCCAATGCGCGCGGACCACTGATCGTCGATGCCTGCCTGCGCATCGGCTACACCACGATCCTGCTCGGCACGTTGGGGTATTTTGGCCTCGGTCTTGCACCCGAGAGCCCGGACTGGGGCACGGCGATCAAGGATGCCAGCCGGCTGCTGCGCTCCTTTATCCACCCGGCGCTGCCGCCGACGATCGCGCTGATGAGCTTCGTGCTGGGGCTCAACCTGCTCGCCGATTCCCTGCGCGAGCAATCGATGAAGGATTGACGGTGGGATCCCAGATCTCACTTGGCTAAGAACTAGGATTGGAGCGACCCATGAACGAGGCAGTTCGAAATCCGGCTAATCCGACCAACGGGCCGATCATCGAGATCGAGAATCTGTCGATCTCCTTCTTCACCCGCAAGGGCGAGATACCGGCCGTCATGGATTTTTCCTGCACGGTCATGCCCGGCGAGGCGATGGGCATCGTCGGTGAATCCGGCTGCGGCAAGTCGACGGTGTCGCTCGGCATCATGCGCGACCTCTCCAACATCGGGAAGATCGTCGGCGGCAAGATCAAGTTCCAGGGCAAGGACATGGGCGAGCTCTCCGATGAGGAGCTGCGCGCCATCCGCGGCAACAAGATCGCCATGATCTACCAGGAGCCGATGGCGAGCCTCAATCCGGCGATGAAGGTCGGCCAGCAGTTGATGGAAGTGCCGCTGATCCACGACAAGGTGTCGAAGGAAGAGGCCTATAAACGCGCGCTGGAAATGGTGCGCTCGGTCAAGCTTCCCGATCCCGAGCGCATGATGCGCTCCTATCCGCACCAACTCTCGGGCGGCCAGCAACAGCGCATCGTCATCGCTATGGCGCTGCTGTCGAAGCCGGCGCTGCTTTTGCTCGACGAGCCGACCACGGCGCTCGACGTGACGGTGGAAGCGGGCATCGTCGATCTGGTCAAGGGGCTGGGCGAGAAGTTCGGCACCTCGATGATCTTCGTGTCGCACAATCTTGGCCTGATCCTGGAAACCTGCGACCGCATCACTGTGATGTATTCGGGCGAGGCGGTTGAGACCGGCAAGATCAAGGATGTGTTCGACCGGATGCGCCATCCCTATACGCAAGGGCTGTTCCGCTCGATCCCGCTGCCGGGCGCGGACAAGAATTCGCGGCCGCTGATTTCGATCCCCGGGCAATTGCCGCTGCCGCATGAGCGGCCGAAGGGCTGCAATTTCGGCCCGCGCTGCCACCATTTCGTCGAGGGCGTCTGCAACGCGGCTGAAATCCCGATGGTCGAGGTCGCGGGCCACGAAGGCCATTTCTCGCGCTGCGTGCGCTTCAACGAGATCGACTGGGAAGCCCTGCCGCCCGGCGCCAAGAAGGTCAACGAGCGCGTCGTGCCCGGCGCGCCGGTGCTCAAGATCGAGGATCTCAGGAAATACTACAAGGTTGGCGGCAGCGAGGTGTTCGGCTCGAGCGAGGGCCGTGTCGTCAAGGCCAACGAGACGATCTCGTTCATGGCGCGCGAATCCGAAACCGTCGCCATCGTCGGCGAATCCGGCTGCGGAAAGTCGACGCTGGCCAAGGTGCTGCTCGGGCTGGAGACGGCGAGTTCCGGCAGCGTGACGCTGGGCAACAAGGAAATCCAGTCGACCGGCATCGAGAGCCGCAGCGTCGACACCGTGTCGTCGATCCAGATGGTGTTCCAGAACCCGTTCGATACGCTGAACCCCAGCCATTCGGTCGGTTCTCAGATCATCCGCACGCTGGAAAAATTCAATGTCGGCAAGACGGTCGCCGACCGGCGCAAGCGCATGCTGGAACTGCTCGACCTGGTCAAGCTGCCGCGTGCCTTCGAGACGCGCAAGCCGCGCCAGCTTTCAGGCGGCCAGAAGCAGCGCATCGGCGTGGCGCGTGCCTTTGCCGGCGACGCCAAGGTGGTGGTGGCGGACGAGCCGGTGTCGGCGCTCGACGTATCGGTGCAGGCAGCTGTGACCGAACTCTTGATGGACATCCAGCGCAAGAACAAGACCACGATGCTGTTCATCAGCCACGATCTTTCCGTGGTGCGCTACATCGCCGACCGCGTCGTCGTCATGTATCTGGGCTATATCGTCGAGCAAGGCACGACCGACCAGATCTTCGCGCCGCCCTATCACCCCTATACCGAGGCGCTGCTGTCGGCGATCCCGATCGCCGACACAAGCGTGATCAAGAAGCACATCGTGCTCGAAGGCGACATCCCGTCGGCGATGAACCCGCCATCCGGCTGCCCGTTCCAGACACGCTGCGGCTACAAGAAGCTGGTGCCGGACAATTTGTGCGAGACCAAGGTGCCGCCGGTCAAGAATCTGGGCGATGGCCATATGAGCCTGTGCTGGCTCTCCGACGAGGTGCTGGCGACGATGGAACCGGTGATCAAGTTCGACAAGGAGCATGCCGCCCATGAGGGCGTGCCGGACGACGCGCCGCATGGCGAGGGTCCAGGATTTGCCGGCACGCCGCCGAAGCGTCCGCGCGGCAAGAAGCCGAGCTGACGGAGTGAAGTCAGCGCGGCAGCGAGGTCAATTGGCGCACTCGCTCAGTTGCTGCGCATAATCGCGAGCCATCTTGTCGGTTGCCCGGGCATAGCCCTGGACGCCGGCGTCGCCACGGTTGCCGCGGCCATAGGCGGTCCAGCCGAGATAATAGGCGAGATAGAGATTGTAGGTGTCGTTGCGCGCGACGCCGAACGTGTCGGCGGTCTTGGAATGGTACCAGCCGACGAAATCGACGGCGTCGGCGAATTTCGTCCGCCGTGCCGCCCAGTTGCCGGTTTCGCTCTGATATTGCGACCAGGTGCCGTCCAGCGCCTGCGAGAAGCCGGTGGCGGACGAGACGTGCTTCCACGGGATGAAGCCGAGCAGCTTGGTGCGTGGCGGCCGGGCGTTGCTCTTGAAGCCGGATTCCTTGCGCACCGTCGCCATCAGCACGGGCACGGGTACGCCGTATTTCCGCTGCGTGCGCTCGGCCGCCGACTGCCAATTGTCGAACCAGCCGTCATTCTGGTCGAAGACGGCGCAGACATTGTTGATGTGGCTGGGCGCCGTCGCGCAGGCCGAAAGCGCCAGCAGCACGCCAATCGCTACGATTTTACTAAAACTCGACCTACGCATCGGCAGACCAATAGGCCGAAATCATAAAGGGAATCTTGCTGCCCGCGTTAACCGCTCGCCGGCGCGAGCGCTTCAGAAAATGCCATATTGAAAATCCGACTTGTTCTGTCGCTTTTTCTAGATTCCTACTGCGGAAATGCCGCCTTGGCTAAAATCACGCCCGCAAACGGCGTATTTCTGACAGCTTGGCCGGTTTGCCGAGGCTTTGATGCCGGCATGAACGAACCAAGACGCAAACGCGGCGCCGAGCGCACCAGCAATCGTGGACCAGCGCCCATTCCACAGTTGCCGCTCAGGCGCGTCGTCAATCCCTATCCGCCGATGGCCTTGCTGTCTCCAGACCAGATCGAGGCGATCCATCAGGCCTCGATGCACATACTGGAGAATTTCGGCATCGAGGTGATGAGCCCGCGGGCGCTGGCGCTTTTCGAGAAGGCCGGCGCCAGGGTCGACCACGCCTCGGCCAATGCCCGCATCGATCGCGGCATGGTCGACGAGGCGCTGAAGACGACGCGGTCCAACTACACACTGACACCGCGCAATCCGGCCAACACCATCCATCTTGGCGGCAACACCATCAATTTCACACTCGTCGCGGGGCCGCCCAATGTGCATGACATGGAGCGTGGCCGCCGGGCGGGCAATCTTCGCGACTATGCGGATCTCACGCGGCTGGCGCAGCATTTCAACTGTGTCCACATGCTCGGCAACCAGGTCTGCGCGCCGGTCGATCTGCCGGCGAATTCGCGTCATCTCGACACTTATTTCACCAATCTGACGCTGACCGACAAGAGTTTTCATGTCTCGGCGATCGGCCGGGGCAGGGCGCTGGACGGCATCGAGATGATGGCGATCGCGCGCGGGCTGACGCTGGACCAGATGGCTGACGACCCGGGCATCGCCACCATCATCTCGGTCAACTCGCCGCGGCGCTTCGACGAGATGATGGCCGAGGGGCTGATGACGATGGCCGAGTTCGGCCAGTCGGTGGCGGTGACGCCATTCACGCTGATGGGGGCGATGAGCCCGGTGACGCTGGCCGGCGCGCTGGCGCAGCAGAATGCCGAGGCGCTGTTCGGTGTCGTCCTGACGCAGCTCGTGCGTCCCGGCGCGCCGGTCATGTATGGTGCCTTTACTTCCAATGTCGACATGAAGTCGGGTGCGCCGGCCTTCGGCACGCCGGAGAATACCAAGGCCAACATCGCCTCGGGACAGTTGGCGCGGCGCTATGGGCTGCCCTACCGCACCACACCGGGCTCAGCCTCCAACGCCGCCGACGCGCAAGGCGCCTACGAGACGCTGATGGCGCTGTGGGGCGCGGTGCTCGGCCACGGCAATCTCGTCTACCACGCCGCTGGCTGGCAGGAGGGCGGGCTGACGGCGTCGTTCGAAAAGTTCATCATCGATGTCGAGATGATCCAGCACATGATGGAGTTCCTGCGCCCGATCGTGGTCGACGAGGCCGAGCTTGCCATCGAGGCGCTGGGCGCGGTGCCGACCGGCGGCCATTTCTTCGGCGAGCCGCACACGCTGGAGCGCTATGCGACGGCCTTCTACCAGCCGATGCTGTCCAACTGGCAGAATTTCGAAGCCTGGCAGGAGGCCGGCGGGCTCGACGCCACCGCGCGCGCGACGCGGCTGTGGAAGAAGGCGCTGGAGGATTATGTCGAGCCGGCGATGGATATCGCCGTGCGCGAGGCGCTGGAGGCCTATGTGGCCAGGCGCAAGGAAGCGATCGGGCAGGGCGAGCCGTGATAGTCACAGGTTTGCGTGCGTGGACCCCCGCTTGGCTCCTCCCGTCTTGATTCATTTCACCCATCCAACTCGTTGATAACAGAGAAGAAATCCATGAAATCGCATGCAAAGGTCGTGGTCATTGGCGGTGGCGTCGTCGGCTGCTCGGTGTTGTTCCATCTGGCCCGCCACGGCTGGACGGATGTCGTGCTGCTTGAGCGCGACGAACTGACTTCGGGCTCGACCTGGCATGCGGCGGGCGGCATGCACACCATCAATGGCGATCCCAACGTCGCCAAGCTGCAGAAATACACGATCAACCTCTACAAGGAGATCGAGGAACTTTCCGGCCAGGCGACCGGCGTGCACCTGACCGGCGGTGTGCTTCTGGCGGCGACCGAGGCGCGGCTCGACTGGCTGCGCGGCGTCGTTGCCAAGGGTCGCTATCTCGGCATCGATCTCGAGGAGATCTCGCCGAAAGAGGCGGCCGAACTGATGCCGCTGCTCGACCCCAAGCAGTTCGTCGGCGCCGTCCGCAACAAGGAGGACGGCCATCTCGACCCCTCGGGCGTCACCCATGCCTATGCCAAGGCCGCGCGCAAGCTCGGCGCCGAGGTCGAGCGCTTCACCAAGGTCGAGGACATCGTGCGGCGGCCCGACGGGATGTGGCGCGTCATCACCAACAAGGGCGAGGTGGTGACCGAGCATGTCGTCAATGCCGGTGGCCTGTGGGCGCGCGAGGTCGGCCGCATGGTCGGGCTGGAGCTGCCGGTGCTGGCCATGGAGCACATGTACCTGATCACCGAGGACATGCCGGAGGTCGCCGCATGGAACCAGAAAACCGGCACCGAAATCATCCATGCAGTGGATTTCGACGGCGAGCTCTATCTGCGCCAGGAGCGTGGCGGCATGCTGATGGGCACCTACGAGAAGGCCAACAAGCCTTGGTCCGAATACCAGACGCCGTGGAACTTCGGCCACGAGCTGCTGGAACCGGATATCGATCGTATCGCGCCGTCGCTGGAAGTCGGCTTCCGGCATTTCCCGGCCTTCCAGAACACTGGCATCAAACAGATCATCAACGGCCCCTTCACCTTCGCGCCGGACGGCAACCCGCTGGTCGGGCCGGTGCGCGGCCTGCCCGGTTTCTGGGTCGCCTGCGGTGTCATGGCGGGCTTCTCACAGGGTGGCGGCGTCGGCCTGGCGCTGTCGAACTGGATGATCGAGGGCGACCCCGGCGCCGATATCTGGGCGATGGATGTCGCGCGCTACGGCGACTGGGCGACGATGGCCTACACCAACGCCAAGGTGCGCGAAAACTATTCCAGGCGCTTCTCGATCCGCTTTCCCAATGAGGAATTGCCGGCCGGGCGGCCGCTGAAGACGGCGCCGGTCTACGACCTTCTGTCGGCCAAGGGCGCGCAGTTTGGCGTTGCCTATGGGTTGGAGGTGCCGCTGTGGTATGCGCCTGAAGGCGTCAAGGACGAGTTCTCCTGGCGGCGTTCCAGCGATTTTACCCATGTCGCCGGCGAAGTCGCCGCGGTTCGCGACGGGGTTGGCCTGTCGGAGATTTCGAGCTTCGCCAAATACACGGTGACCGGCGAGGGGGCGGCCGCATGGCTCGACCGCATGCTTGCCTGCAAACTGCCCAAACCCGGCCGCATGACGCTGGCGCCGATGCTAAAGCAAGACGGTAGGCTGATCGGCGATTTCACGCTGGCCAATCTCGGTTCCGAAGGCTGGTTCCTCGCCGGCTCCGGCATTGCCGAGCAGTATCACATGCGCTGGTTCGAGGCGCATCTGCCCGGGGATGGTTCGGTTCGCATCGAGGCGCAGGGAGCGAAACTCACCGGCCTTGCGATCGCCGGGCCGAAGGCGAGGGATGTGCTGGCCAAGGTCAGCCGGGCCGATGTGTCCAACACCGCGTTTCCCTTCATGGCCGTCGCAAAAATGGATATCGGCATGGCGCCGTGCCTGGTCGGCCGCGTCAGCTATACCGGCGATCTCGGCTATGAGATCTGGGTGGTGCCGGAATACCAGCGTGCCGCGTTCAACGCGTTGATGGCGGCCGGCGAGGAATTCGGTATCGGCCTGTTCGGCTCGCGGGCGCTGAACGCCCTGCGGCTGGAGAAGAATTACGGCTCATGGGGGCGCGAATACCGGCCGATCTACGGACCGCTGGAAGCCGGGCTCGACCGCTTCGTCGCCTACGGCAAGGAGGCGGACTTCATCGGCAAGGCGGCGGCGCTGGCCGAGCGCAAGCAAGGCGGCAAGTTGCGGCTGCGCGCCTTCATCGTCGATGCCGACGACGCCGATGTCATCGGCGACGAGCCGATCTGGTTTGGCGGTGCCGTACGCGGCTGGGTGACGTCGGGCGGCTATGCGCATCACTCGAAAAAGTCGGTCGCCGTCGGCTATGTGCCGAAGGAGATCGCCGAGGAGAGTGACGGCTTCGAGATCGAGCTGTTGGGCAAGCGCCACGCTGCGCGCATACAGGCCACGCCGCTGTTCGATGCGAATTTCGAGCGGATGCGGGGGTGAAAGCCACCCCCTTGTCGCGCATCAAGCGTTGCGGCGGTTGTCCAGTGCGAAGGCGCCGGGGCCGGCAAAGAACAGATAGAGGAAGATGAAGCAGAAGGAGATCGCCGCATCGCCGCCATTGTTGACCGGGAAGAAATCGCGCGGCATGTGCGCCATGAAATAGGCGATCGCCATCTCGCCCGCCAGGAGGAAGGCAACGGGCCGAGTGAGCAGGCCGAGTGCCAACAGGATGCCGCCGGCGAATTCGAGGATGGCGGCGGTCGTGGTCAGCCCGGAGAGGGCGTGGGGATCGGCACTGACGGGGAAGTTGAACAGTTTCTGGCTGCCATGCTCGATGAACTGCAGGGCGGTCATGATGCGCAACACGCCGAGCGCCTGCGGCTGGTATCTGGAGAGGCTTTCGAAAAGCTTCATGATGACTCCATTTTTCAGTCCGCCCGGCCATAGATTATCAGCCGGCGATGAACCATTCATTTCCCATGGCACGCCATCAACAATGGGTGACTGGTAATGTTCCCCAGTTTGGTCCTTCATATTGTTCCCGCAAGGGTTGCATTCCTATCGTCATGGTTGTATTAGCATAAGCAGTCTAAAAATGAGGGTTCCCTTTGCCATGAAAAAAGTCGTCGTCAGCCTCTTCGCTCTCCTCGCAGGAACCAGCTTCGCCATGGCCGAGGACGCCGGCTGCGAGGCCTTCAAATGGCCGGTGACGCGGGAACAGGCGCTGTTTGCCGCGCCACCTGCGACACCCTCAGGCGCGCCCCTGGCGGTCGGTGCCGCGGCGGACCTGGGGCTGGTGCCGGTCGAGAAGGCCGGCTTTACGCTGCCGCCCGAACGTGCCCCGGCACAAGGCACGTTCGGCGCTGTCGCCAGCGTGGAGGTGCCGCCGGACGGGGTCATACAGATAAGTCTGTCGGGCGAGGCCTGGGTCGATGTCATTCAGGACGGCCACGCCATCAAGTCGGCTGGCTATAGCGGGGTGAAAACCTGCCCCGCCATCCGCAAGAGCGTGCGCTTCAAGCTTACGCCCGGCCCGGCCACCGTGCAGTTCAGCGGAGCGAAAAAGGCTGAGCTGAAGGTCGCGGTTCTGACGCCGGAGTAACCTTACGAAAGGTCGTTCAACAATAGCCGGAGTCTGCGGGACAGCCCCCTCTGTCCTGCAGGACAGAGGGGGCAACAAGGGGGGCTAGCCTTCAGAAGTTGGCAAGTTTCCGTATGCAGCGCTTACCGCACCGGCGCCATCAGTGCGAAATGCGCGCCTTGCGGATCCTGGCATTGCACGATCCAGCTGCCGCCGGGGACCTCCATCGGCCCCATCAGGATCTTGCCGCCATTGTCGGTGACGCGTTTGGCCGCCGCGTCGATGCCGGTGACGTTGAAATAGAACTGCCAGACCGGCACCGGGATCTGCTGCGGCTTGTTCATGATACCGCCGCCGGATTCGGGGCCGGCCGTGAAGGTCTGGTAGGTGCCCATCGGACCCATGTCGAAGTCGCCGGCATTGGCCCAGCCGAACTGGTCGGAATAGAAATCGAACGCGGCCTTCCAGTCGCTGGTGTAGAGCTCGTGCCAGCCGATATGGCCCGGCGTGCTGGCCGGCACGACAGGCTGGTCGGGGCCGTTCGGCTGCAAGAACATGAAGGTCGCGCCCTGCGGATCGGCAACGACGGCAAAGCGGCCAACGCCTGGAATGTCGGCGGGCTGGCGATGAACGGAGCCGCCCGCTTTCTCCAGCGATGCCGTGGAGGCATCGACATCCTTTGTATGGATATAGCCGAGCCAGGCCGGCGGCATGCCCATCTTGGCCGCATCCTCGGGCAGCGTCATCAGGCCGCCGACGCCACGCTCGCCGACATTCATGACGATGTAGCGCGGCATGCCGGGAGCCGCGTCGAAGGGCTGCGCCGTCCAGCCGACAACCTTGGTGTAGAAGGCCTCGGCTGCATCGAGGTCTGATGTCATCAACTCGTACCAGAAGAAGGGCATCGGGGATTTGGGCATTTTGGGTCTCCTCACCTTTGCATCGATCGTCGTCCGATCCATCCTAGGACGATCTTCACGACGGAAATCCGACACCCGCCCGAACAACAATGTCTTTAGATCCCAGGCGTTCCCCCGTTGCGCATCCGGCGGTTTTCGATTTCTCTGCGGTGACGAGGGGGTTGTCGTCCATGCGCCTTATGTCGCTTACGCCCGAGCTTGTCGCGCTGTGCCATCGGGAAGAGGCCGATCCGGGCCCCGACCCGAGCTGGACCGAGATGAACGACGGTGACTTCCGGACCCTTGCCTTGCGGCTCTCCGACGAAGCCGACGAGGGACCGCTGTGGGTGTTCGCCTATGGGTCGCTGATCTGGAAACCGGAATTCGAATCCGTCGAACAACGGCTCGCCACGGCCTATGGCTGGCACCGCTCGTTCTGTCTCGACATGGTGCGTTGGCGCGGCAGCGCCGCGCAGCCGGGCCTGATGATGGCGCTCGAACGGGGCGGACGCTGCAACGGCGTGATCTGCCGCTTGCCGGAAGGCGAGAAACCGGCTCAGATCGAAAGACTGCTGCGGCGCGAGATCAATGATCATGAGAGTGTCAGCTCTGTCAGGTGGCTGCCCGTGCATACGGCGCAAGGTGCGTTGCGGGCGCTCGGCTTCTGGGTTGGCGTGAAGGGCAGGGGCACGTCGCTGAGCCAGCCGCTGGACAGGGTGGCAAGCGTGCTGGCCAGGGCCTGCGGGCATATCGGCTCCGGGGCCGAATATCTCTACAATACCGTCAGCCATCTCGAAGCGTTCGGTATTCATGACCGCAATCTGTGGCGATTGCAGAAACTGGTCGCGGACGAGATCCGGACCATCCATGCTCGGGCCCTCGATCCAGTTCACTCGGCCATCCCGCAAGAGCAACTGCTCAAAGCCATAACATGAGTAAAAAAATCATATTATTACTCAGTCTTTTCAGTGCTTTGCGCCGAAAATTGACCAATTGATAAAAAAATAAAACGTGCTAGCCTTCCCCAAAACGAAAATATGGGGAACTGACGATGCCAGAAGGCCAGTTCAAAGAGGGTATTGCCGGCGGCCGGCTTCAGCCCGACCAGTATGCGGACAATTTTTCCGACCTGCATCCACCGCTCGATCACCACGAGGCGCTGGTCGAATCCGACCGCTGCTATTTCTGCTACGACGCGCCGTGCATGAACGCGTGTCCAACCTCGATCGACATCCCGCTGTTCATCCGCCAGATATCGACCGGCAATCCGATAGGCTCGGCCAAGACCATCTTCGACCAGAACATTTTGGGCGGCATGTGCGCCCGCGTCTGCCCGACCGAGACGCTGTGCGAGGAGGTCTGCGTACGCGAGGTGGCGGAAGGCAAGCCGGTGCAGATCGGCCGCCTGCAACGCTACGCCACCGATGTCGCGATGGCCGAGAACAAGCAGTTCTATCCGCGCCCCACGCCGACGGGCAAGACCATCGCCGTGGTCGGCGCCGGGCCTGCCGGCCTCGCCGCCGCGCACCGGCTCGCCCGTCATGGCCATGACGTGACCATCCTGGAGGCACGGCCGAAGGCCGGCGGCCTCAACGAATACGGCATCGCCGCCTACAAGAGCGTCGACAATTTCGCCCAGGCCGAGGTCGACTATGTCACTTCGATCGGCGGTATCGACATCCAGAACGGCAAGGCGCTCGGCCGCGACTATCAGCTCTCCGACCTGATCCGCAATTACGACGCGGTGTTCCTCGGTATGGGGTTGGGCGGCGTCAATGCATTGCGCGCCGATGGCGAGGACGCCGACGGCGTCACCAATGCGGTGGAATTCATCTCCGAACTGCGCCAGGCTAGCGATCTCTCGAGCCTGCCGGTCGGCCGGCGGGTGGTCGTCATCGGCGGCGGCATGACGGCGATCGATGCCGCCGTGCAGTCGAAGCTGCTCGGCGCCGAGGAGGTGACGATCTGCTACCGGCGCGGCCAGGAGCACATGAATGCCTCCGAGTTCGAGCAGGATCTGGCCGCCGCCAACGGCGTTACCATCCGCCACTGGCTGCAGCCGAAGCGGGTGGTTGCCGAGGCCGGCAAGGTCAGTGCCATCGAACTCGAATACACGGCCATGAACGGCGACAGGCTTGCCGGCACCGGCGAGACGCTGACGCTCGTTGCCGACCAGGTATTCAAGGCGATCGGCCAGAGCTTTGTCCCGACCGCTCTCAACGGCAGCGGTGCATCGATCGAGCTCGAAGCCGGCCGCATCAAGGTCGATGCGGAAGGGCGGACCTCGCTGGCCAAGGTCTGGGCCGGCGGCGACTGCATTTTTGGCGGCGACGACCTGACTGTCTCAGCCGTGGCGCAAGGCCGCGATGCGGCGGAAAGCATCAACAGGAGCCTGACGCAGGGATAGGGATCATGGCCACGGTGGAACCGGGCATCGCCCGTCACTACGAGATATCAGGCCTGGAGCAGCGGATCCTTGCCGGCCTCGCCGATATAGGCGTGGACGTTGCCCATCTGAGGGTCAGCGATCTCGAAGCGGTCGACGAATTCCACATTGGTGGTGTGGCAGCCACCAGGGAACTCGTCGATCAGATGGGTTTGAAGCCGGCTGGCAGGCTGCTTGACATCGGATCGGGTATAGGTGGTCCGGCCCGCTTTGTCGCCAACAGTGCCGACGCCGATGTCACCGGCATCGACCTGACGCAGAGCTATGTCGACGTCGCGACCAGCCTGTCGAAGCGCACGGGAATGGCGGACAGGACGCACTTCGTCCAGGGCAGCGCATTGGACATGCCGTTCGGCAATGCCAGTTTCGATGCGGCAATGATCCTGCATGTCGGCATGAACCTTCCCGACAAGGCGAAGCTGATGAGCGAGGCCGCGCGCGTGCTGCGGCCGGGCGGTGTCTTTGCCGTCTACGATGTAATGCGGCTCAAGGCCGGCGCGCTGACCTTTCCGCTGCCATGGGCATCGGACGAAACCATGTCCTTTGTCGCCACGCCGGACGACTATCGATCGGCCGCCACCGCCGCGGGTTTCTCGGTGACGACGGAACGGCCACGCGGCGCCTTTGCCGTCGAATTCTTTGCCACGATGCGCGCCCGGATGGCTGCCGCCCAGGCCGACGGCAGAAAGCCGCCGCCTGGCGTTGGCCTGATCATGGGCGGGGATGCCCGTACCAAGATCGCCAATATCACCGCCGCGCTTGAAGGCGGCATTCTTGCACCCGTGGAAATGCTCCTTCGTCTCGGTTGAAAGGGACCTGTCATGGCTGACATCCGCAACAATTTCGTCGGCATCAAATCGCCGAATCCGTTCTGGCTGGCCTCGGCGCCGCCGACCGACAAGGCCTACAACGTCATCCGCGCCTTCAAGGCCGGCTGGGGCGGCGTGGTGTGGAAGACGCTGGGCGAGGAAGGCCCCCCGGTCGTCAACGTCAATGGCCCGCGCTATGGCGCGATCTGGGGTGCCGACCGCCGCCTGCTGGGCCTCAACAACATCGAACTGATCACCGACCGCGACCTGCAGGTCAATCTGCGCGAAATCAAGCAGGTCAAGAAGGACTGGCCCGACCGCGCCATCGTCGTCTCGCTGATGGTGCCCTGCGTCGAGGAGAGCTGGAAGGCGATCCTGCCGGTGGTCGAGGAGACGGAAGCCGACGGCATCGAACTCAATTTCGGCTGTCCGCACGGCATGTCGGAGCGCGGCATGGGCGCGGCCGTCGGCCAGGTGCCGGAATATATCGAAATGGTGGTGCGCTGGTGCAAGCAGAACACGCGCATGCCGGTCATCACCAAGCTGACGCCCAACATCACCGATGTGCGCAAGCCGGCGAGGGCCGCGCTTGCCGGCGGCACCGACGCGGTGTCGCTGATCAACACCATCAATTCGATCACCGGTGTCGATCTCGACAGTTTCGCGCCGCAGCCGACCATCGACGGCAAGGGTTCGCATGGCGGCTATTGCGGCCCGGCGGTGAAGCCGATCGCCATGAACATGGTGGCCGAAATCGCGCGCGATACCGAAACCCGCGGCCTGCCGATCTCCGGCATTGGCGGCATCACCACCTGGCGCGATGCGGCCGAGTTCATGGCGCTCGGCGCCGGCAATGTGCAGGTCTGCACGGCGGCGATGACCTACGGCTTCAAGATCGTGCAGGAGATGATCGCCGGTCTCGAAAACTGGATGGACGAGAAAGGCCATGCCTCGCTCGACGACATCGTCGGCCGTGCCACCCCCAACGTCACCGACTGGCAGTATCTCAACCTCAACTATGTCGCCAAGGCGCGTATCGACCAGGACGCCTGCATCAAATGCGGCCGCTGCCACATCGCCTGCGAGGACACCTCGCACCAGGCGATCACCAGCATGGTCGACGGCGTCAGGCACTTTGAAGTGATCGAGGCCGAATGCGTCGGCTGCAATCTGTGCGTCAATGTCTGCCCCGTCGAGAATTGCATCACCATGGAACCGCTGGCCGCCGGCGCTCTGGATGAGCGTACCGGCAGGCCGGTGTCGCCGGTCTACGCCAACTGGACCACGCATCCGAACAACCCGATGGCCAAGGTGGCGGCAGAGTAGGGGCTGCCTTCGCAGAATTTGGGTCCCTCGCCCCGATCGACGTCTACGTCATGCACACATCTTCTGTGACTGGCGTGACTAATCGGGCTTCGGCTTGATTGCCACGTGGTTCCCCCAATCCGTCGCTGCTTCGCAGCGCCACCTTTCCCCCCTCCGGAGGGAAAGGAAGGGAGCGGTTCCGGACGAGCGTTGACGGCAAAAAGCTTTGGCGCCTTTCCTCTACCCCGTCGATCGGGGGAGAGGTGGCTCGGCGAAGCCGAGACGGAGTGGGGGTCGACCAGCTCAGCACGCTATCGCCAAAGATCAGCTGCCCGGAAATGTGTGCATGCCGTAGTGCAAAGCGGGGTGCGAGGAACGCAAGTCCTGTGAAGCTTCGTGACGATATGAAACTCGCACTTCCCTATTGCAGATAAAAAATATCCACGATAGTGGATATCCATGAATAGGAGATCAATCCCATGAAGCTGGGCGAGGGCGTTGAAGCGGCCATCCACTGCGCGGCCACGTTGGCCAGCGTCGAGGGCAACAGCACCATGCCGGGCGCCGCGCTCGCGGAGTCGTTCGGGCTGTCGCCGAGCTATCTCTTGAAACATCTCAACATGCTGACGGCGGCGCGCATCCTGGAATCGGTGCCGGGACCGGCTGGCGGCTACAGGCTGGCAAAGCCTGCAGAGCGCATCACGCTGCTCGACATCGTGCTGGCCGTCGAAGGACGCGAGCCGGCGTTTCGGTGTGGCGAGATCCGCCGCAACGGCCCGGTCAAGCTCGATGCCTCCGCCTATGTCAAACCCTGCGGCATCAACGCCGCGATGCTGAAGGCCGAGCGCGCCTATCGCGCCGCACTCGCCGAAACCAGGCTGTCCGACATCGTGGCCACTTACCAGGCGGAAGGCGATCGGAGATCGCTTGCCGCGAGCTGCGCTTTCGTGGAGCGCCACCAGCGGCCGCAGAAACCCGGTTCAACAACGCAAACCTAAACCCCCCAAGCTGTGAAAGGAAAGACGATGAAACAGAGACTGCAATTTTTCGCCAAGGCGCCCGAAATCATGAAGGCGGTGTCGGCGCTCAACAAGGCGGTCGACGAATGCGGGCTCGAGGTGAGCCTGCTGCACCTGATCAAGCTCAGAGCCTCGCAGATCAACGGTTGCTCCTACTGCGTCGAGATGCACAGCCGCGAGGCGCGGCGCGACGGCGAGACCGAGCAGCGGCTCTATCTGGTCGCGGCCTGGAAGGAATCGCCGCTGTTTTCCGAGCGCGAACGCGCCGCCTTGGCCTGGACTGAGGCTGTGACCCTGATCGCCAATGACGGTGTTTCGGATGAGCTCTATGCCCGCACGCTCGAGCATTTCTCGGAAGAGGAACTGGTAAAGCTCTCTGTCGCGCTCGGCATGATCAACACCTGGAACCGGTTGTGCATCCCGTTCCACGCCATTCATCCGATGCCCGCCGCCAAGGCTGCCTGATGATCCGATTGTGTTGGGGAGCGCCGCAGGGAGGTGGCGCTCCCGATTGATTTCAAAGGGAGCGTTTCATGCCTGCCGATTTGCCTTCGACCTTGTTGTTCCTCGGCCGCCTGTTGCTCGGCGGCGCTTTTGTCCTCGCCGGCCTGCGCAACATCCAGAACGCGGCCTTCCTCACAGGGCTCATGGCCGCGCGCGGTGTGCCGCGGGCGCGGTTGGCGCTGTGGGCCGGCATCGTCCTGCAGATCATCGCCGGCGCGCTGGTGATGGCGGGTCTGTGGACCGCGCTTGCCTGCGCGGTGCTCTTGCTGTTCCTGGTCGCCGCCACGCCGATGTTCCACAATTTCTGGGATCACCAGGGTCCGGACCGCGCGGTGCGCATCAACGGCTTCGTCGGCAATGTCGCGCTGGGCGGCGGTTTTCTGACGCTGATCGCGCAGTCGCTCTGAAGGCCAAAGCTAGGCCGCGAACCGCAGGCCACCATCGCAGGTCAGCACCTGGCCGGTCATGAAGCCGTTGGAGACGAGGAAGGCTATCGCCGAGGCGACGTCGTCGGCGTGGCCGATCCTGCCGACCGGCGTCTTGCCGGCATATTCGGCAAAGACCGCCTGCCGCTGTTCGTCCGGCAAAAAGTCCCACCACGGCGTGTCGATGACGCCTGGCGCCACGACATTGACGCGAAGCGGCTTCAGCTCGACGGCCAGGATGGGTGCTACGGTCAACAGCATGCCATTGATGGCGCCGATGCCAGCGACACCAGGCGTGGCGAGCTGGGCCGAGACCGCAGAGATGAAGGTGACGGAGCCCGATTTGTTCAGCGTCGGCAAGGCGGCCTGCAGGCAGGACAATTGCGGCCGCACCTTCTCCTCGACGCCGCTGCCGATGTCGGCAAGGTCGAGGGCGTGGAACGGGCCAAGGCCTTTGCCGCCGCTCGCCGCCAGAACGAGGTGGTCGAACGGGCCGAGGCGCTCGAAGAATTGGCGGACCTCGTCCGGCTTTGAGGCATCGAATGCTGCCTTGTCGGCGGCGCCGCCAAGGCTCTTCCAGGCGCCGTTGAGCTTATCCTGGTTGCGCCCGGTGATGGTCACCTTCATGCCCGGGCCAAGCAGTTTTCGCGCCGTTGCCAGGCCGATGCCGGATGAGCCGCCGATAATGACTGTGTGTTCAGTTCTGTCGCTCATGAATGCTGTTCCTTCGATTTTGTGGAAGCCTGGCCGACAAGGTCGAGGCTGAGGCTTCGCAATTGTTGTCGTGCTCCGGCGTCGTAGGCCTGGGCGTCGGCGCGCGCTTCTCGCAGGCCATCGAAATAGAGGCCGCTGCGGCCTTCGAGTGCTGGCGAGGTGGCGAGATTGACGATGGCGTCGGCGCCGGTCTCGACCGAGCTCCATGGTGTGACCCCTGCCTGCCGGACCATGGTGGTGTTCATGTAGCTCGCCGGATGCAGGGCGTTGACGGTAACCCCGGTGCCCTTCAACTGCTCGGCCAGATCGACGGTGAACAGGATCTGCGCCAGTTTGCTCTGGCAATAGGCGCGCACGCCGCTATAGCCATGGGTCAGCATGACATCGCCGAAGTCGATCGCCTGTTGGCCGGCGGAGGCGACATTGACGATGCGCGCTGGAGCACTCGCCTTCAGCAGTGGCAGAAGCTCCGAGGTCAGCAGGAAGCCGGCGAGATAATTGACCGCGAAACGCAGTTCATGGCCGTCGGCGCTGATCTGCCGTTTGGCGCCGGCCGTACCGACGCCGGCATTGTTGATGAGGATGTCGAGCCGGTCTGTTCGGGCACGCACGGCCTCGGCGAGGCGGCGAACCTGCGCCAGCGAGGCGAGGTCGGCGGCGAAAAACTCGGCCTTGCCGCCAGCGGCTTCGATGTCGGCGACCGTTGCCTTGCCACGCCCAGCATCGCGGCCGTGCACCAGTATGCGGGCGCCGGCCCCGCCCAGCCTTTGCGCGACGACGCGGCCGACGCCGTCGGTCGAGCCGGTGATGAGGATAGTCTTATCTTTCAGATCCATGTTTGGCAGGTCCATGTTTGGAGCCTCCTGTCTGCTGCTCCCGTCGCAAGATGGGACATCGGGCGGATCTCAAACAGTTCAAACTTTATCCTGGTATCAATACTGCTATAATAAGTGCATGGATGCTCCCTTACATTCCGCTGAAGACAGCCGCCGGCGCGAGCTTGGCGCCTTCCTGCGTTCGCGCCGAGAAAGGCTGACGCCGTCGGCAACGGGCATCGCCACGGGCCTCAGGCGTCGCACGCCGGGCCTGCGTCGCGAGGAGGTGGCGATGATCGCCGGCGTCGGCACGACCTGGTACACCTGGCTGGAACAGGGCAGGGACGTCAGGCCCTCGGTCGAGGTGCTGACCGCGCTGAGCGAGGCGTTGCGCCTCGACGCCATCGAGAAGCGCCATCTGTTCATCCTTGCCGGCCGCCAACAGCCGGAGCGCCGCGTGGCCGCACCGGAAAAGGTCGATGCCGCCTTGCTGCACATGCTGCAGAGCCTTGTCCTGCAACCCGCCTATGTCGTCGGCCGGCGCTGGGACGTGCTTGCCTGGAACCCGGCGGCGGTCGCGGTATTCGGCGATTATGGTCTGCTCGAGGGAGATGCCCGCAACATCGTCCATATGGTGTTCACAAATCCACACCACCGCCGCTTGCTGGTCGACTGGGAGGAGCTTGCCCGCGTGGTGCTCGCATCGTTTCGCGCCGAAAGCGCCAAATATGTCGGCGACCCGGACTTCGATCGGCTGATCGCGCTGATGATGCGATCGAGCCCGGAGTTCCGCGACTGGTGGCCTCGGCGGGACGTGGCGCGAAGGCTGACCGGCCTGAAGCACGTCCGGCACCCCACGGCCGGCGCGATGGCCTTCGAGCATATGAGCCTGTCGATCGACGATGGTTCCGACATGCGGCTGGTCGTCTACACGCCGCTCGCCGAGCAGAACTCGGTCGCCAAGCTGCAGACATTGCTGGACGCGCTGCCGGCGGAGCGGCGCAGCGCCTGAGCGGTCGCGGCGAGGCCGAGGTCAGCCCTTCGGCTTCAGTCCTTCGAGAAACAATTGCTCCAGGAACCTCGCCGCATCCTCGAAGCGGCCGTCGCCGCCACGGTTCGGGCCGAGCACGGCACGGACCTGGACGTCGAAATCGGCGTAGTGCTGCGTGGTTGCCCAGATCGAGAAAATCAGGTGCCAGGGATCGGTCCTGGCGATCTTGCCGGCGCGCATCCAGCCCTTGATGACGGCGGCCTTCTCGTCGACCAGCGTCTTCAGCTCGCCGGCCAGCAGCGGCATGATGCGCGGCGCGCCTTGCAGGATCTCGTTGGCGAATAGCCGGCTCTCGCGCGGAAAATCGCGCGCCATCTCCAGTTTGCGCCTGATGTAGCTCCTGAGTTCCGTCATCGGATCGCCGATGTCGTCGAGTTCCCTGAGCGGCGCCAGCCATGTGTCGAGCAGGCGCTGCATCAGCGTCTCGTGAATGTCTTCCTTGCGGCGGAAATAATAGAGCAGGTTGGGCTTCGACATGCCCGCGGCTTCAGCGATCTGGTCGATGGTCGAGCCACGGAAACCGTTGGTGGAGAACACCTCGAGGGCTGCCTCGAGGATAAGTTCGCGCTTTTCCTGCTGTATGCGGGTGCGGCGAGGGGCTTCCGTGCCGGTGTTCACCGTTGCAACACCTCGTGTTCAGGGTCATCTGGACCAATTCTCTGGACCAGTTTTTCCCTAGGCTGTGGAACGCACTTCAGGAGCCGCATTTCCGCTAGTAATCCCTTGACCGCCGACAGGGCGGTGCTAACGTTTGTCCAATCGGTCAAAAATTTGCGTAGCACGAAAGCGCGGCAAAGACCAAGCGTTGGACGCACCGAAACAGGTTACAAGGGGAAGTCTTGGTCATGTCCAACCGGCTGAAAGTCACGCCGAACGATCTCAGCGCATTCTGGATGCCGTTCACGGCAAACCGGCAGTTCAAGCAGGCGCCACGCATGTTCGTGTCCGCCAAGGACATGCACTATACGACCAGCGATGGCCGCAAGGTGCTGGACGGCACCGCGGGCCTCTGGTGCGTCAATGCCGGCCACTGCCGGCCGAAGATCACCGAGGCGATCCAGCATCAGGCCGCCGAGCTCGATTATGCGCCGGCCTTCCAGATGGGCCATCCGATCGTGTTCGAACTGGCCAACCGGCTCGTCGACATCGCGCCCAAGGGCATGGATCATGTGTTCTTCACCAATTCCGGTTCGGAATCGGTCGAGACCGCGCTGAAAATGGCGATCGCCTATCACCGGGTGAAGGGCGAGGGCTCGCGCACCCGCCTGATCGGCCGCGAACGCGGCTATCACGGCGTCAATTTCGGCGGCATTTCGGTCGGCGGGATCGTCACCAACCGCAAGATGTTCGGCACGCTGCTCGGTGGCGTCGACCACATGCCGCACACCCATTTGCCGGAGAAGAACGCCTTCTCGAAGGGTGTGCCGGAATATGGCGCGGAGCTCGCCAACGAACTGGAGCGCATCGTTACGCTGCATGACGCTTCGACCATCGCCGCCGTCATCGTCGAGCCGGTTGCCGGTTCCACCGGCGTCATCCTGCCGCCCAAGGGCTACCTCGAGAAGCTTCGCGAAATCTGCACCAAGCACGGCATCCTGTTGATCTTCGACGAGGTCATCACCGGTTTCGGCCGTCTCGGCGCGCCGTTCGCCGCCGATTATTTCGGCGTCACGCCCGACATCATGACCACTGCCAAGGGCGTCTCCAACGGCGTCATCCCGATGGGCGCGGTGTTCGTGAAGAAGGAAATCCACGACGCCTTCATGACCGGCCCGGAGCACATGATCGAGTTCTTCCACGGCTACACCTATTCGGGCAATCCGGTCGCCTGCGCCGCCGCACTCGGCACGCTCGACACCTACAAGGAAGAGGGGCTGCTGACCCGCGGCGAGGAACTGGCACCCTATTGGGAAGATGCGCTGCATTCGCTGAAGGGCGAGCCGCATGTCATCGACATCAGGAATATCGGCCTGATCGGCGCGATCGAGTTGGCGCCCATCGCCGGCAGCCCGACCAAGCGGGCCTTCTCGGCCTTCGTCAAGGCGTTCGAGCGCGGCGCGCTGATCCGCACCACCGGCGATATCATCGCACTGTCGCCGCCGCTGATCATCACCAAGGGCCAGATCAACGAACTGATCGACCATGTGCGCGAAGTGCTGAGGTCGATAGATTGAAGATCTGGGCGCGGATATCCCTCCCCCTCGAGGGTGGGGTGGCCGCGAAGCGGTCGGGTGGGGTCCGTGCGACCGGGCGCCGACCTGATCTTTTGCCGCGAGGCTGCCTCTGATGCCCCGTACCCGCGTGAGCTTCGAAATGCGCCAGAAAGCGCGTGCGCTTCGAGTTCACGCGACCAAGGGCGAATCGCTGTTGTGGTACGAGCTGCGCGAGCTGAAAGCGGCTGGCATCAAGTTTCGCCGCCAGTGCCCGATCGGCCCCTATATCGTCGACTTTGCTTGCCTCGGGGTAAAGCTGATCGTGGAGGTCGACGGTGATATGCACGAGCATGAGAAGGGCAAACGCCACGATGCCGTTCGTGATGCGTCTCTGCGTTCGCTCGGCTTTGATGTCTTCCGTGTTGACGAGCCCGATGTCATAAATAGCGCGTGGCATGTCGCGCAGGTGGTCAAGGGGAAGGTCGAGTCTATGTCAGGCGACCCCACCCGACCGCTTCGCGGCCACCCTCCCCTCGAGGGGGAGGGGGACGTTGGCGCCCCGCAATCGATAGGGTTTTAGAGCATGGCCGCACCCGGCGAGAATCTGCGAATCAATTCAGACCGTTTGTGGGATTCGATCATGGAGATGGCGAAGATCGGTCCCGGCATTGCCGGCGGCAATAATCGCCAGACCGTGACCGACGAGGACGGCGAGGGCCGGCACCTGTTCAAGCGCTGGTGCGATGCGGCCGGGCTCGACATGGGCGTCGACGAGATGGGCACGATGTTTGCCCGCCGCGAAGGCACCGACCCCAGCCTGCCGCCGGTCTATGTCGGCAGCCATCTCGACACGCAGCCGACCGGTGGCAAGTATGACGGCGTGCTCGGCGTGCTCGGCGGCCTGGAGATCGTGCGTTCGCTCAACGATCTCGGCATCAAGACCAAACATCCGATCGTCGTCACCAACTGGACCAACGAGGAAGGCGCTCGCTTCGCGCCGGCGATGATGGCATCCGGCGTGTTCGCCGGCGTGCTCGACCAGGCCGACGTCTACGAGCACACGGACAAGAACGGCAAGAAATTCGGCGAGGAGCTGGAGCGCATCGGCTGGAAGGGTTCGGAGAAGGCTGGCGATCGCAAGATCCACGCCTTTTTCGAATTGCACATCGAGCAAGGCCCGATCCTCGAAGACGAGGATATCGACATCGGCGTCGTCACCCACGGTCAGGGGCTGAAATGGCTGCAGGTGACGCTGACCGGCAAGGAGGCGCATACCGGCTCGACGCCGATGCCCAAGCGCCGCAATGCCGGGCTCGGCATGGCCCGGGTGATCGAACTGGTGCACGAGATCGCCATGGACTACCAGCCCGACGCCGTCGGCGCGGTCGGCCATATGGAAGTCTATCCCAATTCGCGCAACATCATCGCCGGACGCACCGTTTTCACCATCGATGTCCGCTCGCCGGAGAAGGAAGTGCTCGACGCCATGGATGGCCGTATCCGCGAAGGCATCGAGACGATCTGCGATGCGCTCGACATCCAGTACAAGATCGAGCAGGTCGGCCATTTCGATCCGGTGACCTTCGATGCCGGCTGCGTCAAGGCAATCCGCGATGCCGCCGACCGGCTCGGCTATACGCACCGCAACATCGTCTCCGGCGCCGGCCACGACGCCTGCTGGATCAACCGCGTCGCTCCGACCGCCATGGTGATGTGCCCCTGCGTTGATGGGTTGAGCCACAACGAGGCCGAGGAGATCACCAAGGAATGGGCCTCGGCGGGTGCCGACGTGCTGTTCCATGCGGTGGTGGAGACGGCTGTCATCGTGGAGTGAGCTTTAGAGATTTACCTTCCAAACGCCGCTCGCAAAGAAGCGCGAAGAGAACAAGGGAACAAGAAAATGACCAAAGTCATCAAGAACGGCACCGTCGTCACCGCCGACCGCACCTGGAAGGCCGACGTGCTGTTCAGCCACGGCAAGATCGTCGCGATCGGCTCGGATCTGCATGGCGACCACGAGTATGACGCCACCGGCTGTTACATCATGCCGGGCGGCATCGATCCGCACACCCATCTCGAGATGCCGTTCATGGGCACCTATTCGGCCGACGATTTCGAATCCGGCACGCGGGCCGCCCTTGCCGGCGGGACCACGATGGTGGTCGATTTCTGCCTGCCGGCGCCGCAGCAATCGCTGCTCGAAGCCCTGCAGATGTGGGACAACAAGACCTCGAAGGCTGCCTGCGACTACTCCTTCCACATGGCGGTCACCTGGTGGAGCAAGCAGGTGTTCGACGAGATGGCAACCGTTGTCGACAAGGGCATCACCTCGTTCAAGCACTTCATGGCCTACAAGGGCGCGCTGATGGTGGATGACGACGAGATGTATGCGTCGTTCCAGCGCTGCGCCGACCTTGGCGCGCTGCCGCTGGTGCACGCCGAGAATGGCGATGTGGTCGCGGCCCTTTCGCAGAAGCTGCTGGCTGCCGGCAACAATGGCCCCGAGGGTCACGCCTATTCGCGTCCGCCGGAAGTGGAAGGCGAGGCGACCAACCGTGCCATCATGATCGCCGACATGGCTGGCGTGCCGCTTTATGTCGTGCATGTCTCGTGCGAGCAGAGCCACGAGGCGATCCGCCGGGCGCGCCAGAAGGGCATGCGGGTGTTCGGCGAACCGCTGATCCAGCACCTGACGCTGGACGAGAGCGAGTATTTCAACAAGGACTGGGATCACGCGGCGCGCCGCGTGATGAGCCCGCCCTTCCGCAACAAACTGCACCAGGATTCGCTGTGGGCCGGCCTGCAGGCAGGCTCTCTGCAGGTGGTGGCGACCGACCATTGCGCTTTCACCACCAAGCAGAAACGCAACGGCGTCGGCGATTTCACCAAGATTCCCAACGGCACCGGCGGCCTCGAGGATCGCATGCCGGTGCTGTGGACCAAGGGCGTCAACACCGGGCGGCTGACGATGAACGAGTTCGTCGCGGTGACCTCGACCAACATCGCCAAGATCCTCAACATGTACCCGAAGAAGGGCGCCATCGTCGAAGGCGCGGATGCCGACATCATCATCTGGGATCCGAATCGGAAGAAGACGATTTCCTCGAAGAAGCAGCAGTCCGTCATCGACTACAACGTGTTCGAGGGCGTCGAAGTGACCGGCCTGCCGCGCTTCGTGTTCTCGCGCGGCGAACTGTCGATCGAGGAGGCCGAGGTCAAGGCCAAGCCCGGCCATGGCCAGTTCGTCGGCCGTGAGCCCAACGCGGCGGTCAACCGGGCGCTGTCGACGTGGAAGGACATCACCGCGCCGCGCAAGGTGGAACGGTCAGGCATCCCGGCGACGGGGGTCTGAGCTTGGCGCGTTCGGCCGCGCTTCTCTCGGTGGTCTTGGCGGCTGTTGCCGGTGGTCCGGCAAGCGCGGCCGGCGTGCTGCCTGGCTCCTGGGGCAACGATGTCGGTTGTGCCGGCGTAAAGGCCGGCTACCAGGACAGCGATATCTATATCCTGCTGACCGCGGAAGGCATTGAGACCTATGGCAGTGGTTGCCGGTTCGACCAGCGACTGACGTCGGCGCTCGGTACGCAATCGCTGCGTTCGACCTGTTCCGCCGAGGGCGAGGCGGGAACGACGGTCGAAACCATCCTGGTCACCAACAAGGGAGAGGCTGGCTTCTTCGTCACCATTCCCGGCCTGGAAGAACTGGGGCCGCTGCAATCATGTTCTTAACGTTGGGCCATGGGGGAACGGGCATGCGTGGTTTTGGTCTGTCTGTTGCGATGGTTGCCGTTCTGGCCGCTGGCCAGGCTTTCGCGGCAGGCATCGACCTGTCGAAACCCTATGGCGACAAATATGGCTGCATCAACCGCAACGGCCAGGAAGTCGCCGCCGATCAGATGCTGCTTTTGACCGACAAGGAATTGATCACCGCCGCCAGCGCCTGCACGTTCACGAAGACGCAAACGCTGGCTGACGGATCGCTCGTGGTGACCGCGACATGTGAGGCGGAAGGCGAAGAAGGGCAGGAGCCGACCAAATTCACCATCAAGCGCAGCGCCAAGAACGCCAAGAAGCTGACGGTCGCCGATGAGGACGGCAATGTGATGGGGGAAGTCGCGCGGTGCAAATGACCGCGCTCCCGTCAGCGTCAGGCGACCAGCGCATCCAGTTCCGGCAGCAGGACGACGCTTTCCTGTTCATTGGGATCGGTGCGGGCGATGACGGCCGAAGACGGGGCGTTGCTCAGATTGGCCGGAAGATGCGGCACGCCGGCCGGAATGTAGAAGAGATCGCCGGCCTTGACGACGATGTGATGTTCGAGCCTGTCGCCGTACCAGGTATGGACCTCGCCGGAGAGCACGTAGATCGCCGTTTCATGGTTCTCGTGCAGATGCGCCTTGGCGCGAGCGCCGGGCGGCATGGTGAGCACATGCATGCAGATGCCGGAGGAGCCTACCGACTCCGTTGCAATACCGGCGAAATAGGTCAAACCCTGCTTGCCTTCATAAGTGCTTTCAGGGCGGATAAGATGACAAGTGGGTTTGGGCGACATCGGGGAAACTCCGGGCGTCGATTGAGCGAAACAGGGCCAATGGGACAGGGCGAGTGGAAAACAACATCGCGATAAAAGCAATCGGAATCCGGCCGGCGCCCCTGTGGCGGGAACAGGCAGGCCGCGGCCGATGACAGGGATTTCGCCAGCCGTCGTCGCGGCAAGCAAACTTGGCCTCACGTTCCAGACCAATGACGGGCCGGTCCAGGCGCTGTCCAATGTCGACCTGACCATCGGCAAGGGCGAGTTCGTCTCCTTCATCGGGCCGTCGGGCTGCGGCAAGACCACCTTGCTGCGCGTCATCGCGGACCTGGAGAAGCCGACCTCGGGAACGATCTCGGTCAACGGCATGACAGCAGAACAGGCGCGCGAGAAACGCGCCTATGGCTACGTCTTCCAGGCCGCCGCCCTGTTTCCCTGGCGCACCATCGAGCGCAACGTCGCGCTGCCGCTCGAGATCATGGGTCTGTCCAAGGCCGAGCAGGGCGAACGGATCAAGCGCACGCTCGACCTCGTCAACCTCGCGGGTTTCGAGAAGAAATATCCCTGGCAGCTGTCCGGCGGCATGCAGCAGCGCGCCTCGATCGCCCGCGCGCTGGCCTTCGACGCCGACCTGCTCTTGATGGACGAGCCGTTCGGCGCGCTGGACGAGATCGTGCGCGACCACCTCAACGAGCAATTGCTGGAGCTATGGGCGCGCACCGACAAGACCATCTGCTTCGTCACCCACTCCATTCCTGAAGCCGTCTACCTGTCGACACGGATCGTCGTCATGTCGCCGCGACCGGGCCGGGTCAGCGACATCATCGAATCGACGCTGCCGAAGGAGCGGCCGCTCGACATCCGCGAGACGCCGGAATTCCTGGCGATTGCCGCGCGCGTCCGCGATGGCTTGAGGGCAGGGCACAGCTATGATGATTGAGGGCTCCGAAGAGCGAGCGGCCCAGCGCGCCTTCGTCATCCTAGGGCGAAGCAAGCGCGAAGCGGCTTGCGCAGACTCTAGGATCCATGCCGCGACATTAGCCGAAGAGTGCAAACGGCTCAGAATACTCGCCAAACAGAGCGAGGCGCAGGTG
>NZ_JAIUIU010000037.1:0-48525 GCF_020165775.1 Mesorhizobium sp. B263B2A | reverse complement strand
CTTCCGCCACCCCAGCCCGGGAATGGCTGAACCCTGACCGGCTGCGCCGGCCGGCCCGGTACCCAACCCGTTCTCGGGCCGGCCGGTTTTTTCAAGGGATGGCGGCCGCACCATCCCACCGTTTCAAAGCAAAAAATGGAAGCACGGCAATGTGGGAAGCCATGATGATGCTGCGGCTGATGGCATCGATGAGCCCGCGATTCTCGCTCGGCCAGCGCGCCGACCATGCCATGCCGCCAGCCCTGCCGGTCGATACGCTGAAGGGCGCGATCCGCCTGAGCTTCGCAGCCTGGCGACTGTCGCTTCCGCTTTCGCAGCAGCCCAATAGCCACGGACATCATGACCGCAAGATCGCGTAAGACATGGGCGAGGGTTGGCATACCCTCATCGATGGGCATAATGAGGCGATGGGCATCTCGGCCGGCCCCCCGATCATCGGGCGCTGCGGCCGCGGAGAAGGAGCGCGACATGGGCCGCTTCGAAGCACGCTCGATGCGCCCGCAGGCCCGGCGTGGCCCATCGTCTCGACCGCCATGACCGGGCGACCAACCTTGCCCATGCCGGCAGGCACTCTCCGCCACTCCCGCTACCCGGGCTTCAAGCGACAGCAACTCCAGCGAAAGATCGAGGCCATGCATCTCAAGCCTAGCCAGTCCGCTTTGTCGGCCAAGACCCGCCGGCTCGCGCCGTGGACGGCGGCGCTCGCCGTCACCCTTGTCCTGGCGGCCTGTTCGCAGGAGCAGAGCAAGACCCCTGCCGGCATTGGCGGCGTCGGCAAACCGGAAGTCGGCGTCGTCACGCTGCATCCGCAGTCGGTTGCCATCACCGCCGAATTGCCGGGGCGCACGGCCGCTTCGCTGATCGCCGAGGTGCGCCCGCAAGTTGACGGCATCATCCAGCAGCGTCTGTTCAAGGAAGGCGCCGAAGTGGTGGTGGGGCAACCGCTCTACCTCATCGACCCGGCCAGCTACAAGGCAGCTTATGACAGCGCGGTGGCGTCGCAGCAGAAGGCGGAAGCGGCAGTGCCGACCGCGCAGGCCAAGTTCGACCGCTATGCCGGCCTTTTGAAGCAGAACGTTGTTTCCAAACAGGATTATGACGATGCCGCCGCCACGCTGGCGCAGGCCCAGGCCGATGTGGCGTCGGCGAAGGCCAGTGCGGAGACCGCGCGCATCAGCCTCGACCGCACCTCGATCACGGCGCCGATCGCCGGCCGCATCGACAAGTCGACGCTGACGCCGGGCGCCTTGGTCACCGCCAACCAGGAAACGGTGCTGACCACGATCCGTTCGCTCGATCCGATCAATGTCGACGTCACGCAGTCGAGCACCAATCTGCTCAATTTGCGCCAGGCGATCTCGGAAGGGCGGCTGAAGTTCAGCGGCCCCAATGTCAGCGTCAAGCTGAAGCTCGAGAACGGCACCATCTATCAGCAGACCGGCAAGCTGGAATTCGCCGGTGCCAATGTCGACCAGACCACCGGCACCTTCGCGCTGCGCGCCGAGTTCCCCAACCCGGACCGCCTGCTTCTGCCGGGCATGTATGTGCGCGCGCTGGTCGAGGAGGGCGTTGCCCAGAACAGTTTCCTGGTGCCGCAGCGCGGCGTCAGCCGCAACACCAAGGGCGAGGCGACCGCAATGGTCATCAACGCGGCGGGCAAGGTCGAGACACGTGTGCTCGCGGTGCGCAACAGCGTCGGCAACAACTGGCTGGTGGATTCCGGCGTCGGCGACGGCGACCGTGTCATCGTCGAGGGCATGCAACTGGTACGCCCCGGCGGCGATGCCACGGGCGTCGAGGTGACGATCGACGAGGCGACCGGCGAGATCAAGGACCGCGGGCAAACATCGGCCGTGCCCGCCGCATCCAAGACCGCCAGTAACCAGTCGACCGGGAACTGAGCGATGTCACTATTCTTCATCAACCGGCCGATCTTCGCATGGGTGATCGCCATCGTGATCATGCTGGGCGGCCTTCTGGCGCTCACCACGCTGCCGATCTCGCAATATCCGCAGATCGCGCCGACCACGGTCAACATCAGCGCCACCTATCCGGGCGCCGATGCGCAGACGGTGGAGAATTCGGTGACCAAGGTCATCGAGCAAGGCATGACCGGCATCGACAATCTCGACTACATGACGGCGACCTCGACCTCGACCGGCTCGGCCTCGATCACGCTGACCTTCACCAGCTCCGCCGATCCCGACACCGCACAGGTGCAGACGCAGAACAAGCTGCAGCTGGTGCAGTCGCAGCTGCCGCAAGTGGTGCAGAGCAACGGCATCACCGTCTCCAAATCCTCGACCGGCTTCCTGATGGTCATCGGCTTCGTCTCCAGCGACGGCAAGATGAACTCGACCGATCTCGCCGACTATGTCGACGCCACCGTCAACGACACGCTGAAGCGCGTCGAAGGCGTCGGCTCGACGCAGCTTTTCGGCTCCGGCTATGCCATGCGCATCTGGCTCGACCCCGACAAGCTCGCCAAATACGCGCTGATGCCGAACGACGTGGCGACCGCCATCGAGGCGCAGAACACGCAGGTGTCGGCCGGCCAGCTCGGCGGCCTGCCAGCGCGCAAGGGCCAGCAGCTCAACGCCACGGTGACGGCCAAGAGCCGGCTGCAGACCGCCGAACAGTTTCGCAACATTATCCTAAAGAGCCAGACCGACGGCTCGCTGGTGCGCCTCAATGACGTCGCCACCGTCGAACTCGGCGCCGAAAGCTACACGACGCAGGCCAATTACAACGGCAAGCCGGCGGCGGGTGTCGCCGTCAACCTGGCGACGGGCGCCAACGCCATCAGCACGGCGGAAGCGGTGCGCACGACGATCAACCGGCTGAGCTCGACCTTCCCGCAAGGCGTCGAGGTCGTCTACCCCTACGACACGTCGCCCTTCGTGCGGCTGTCGATCGAGGAGGTGGTCAAGACGCTGGCCGAGGCGATCGTGCTGGTGTTCCTGGTGATGTTCATCTTCCTGCAGAATTTGCGCGCCACCATCATCCCGACCATCGCCGTGCCGGTGGTGCTGCTCGGCACGTTCGGCGTGCTTTCCCTGTTCGGCTATTCGGTCAACACGTTGACCATGTTCGCGATGGTGCTGGCCATCGGCCTCCTGGTCGACGACGCCATCGTCGTCGTCGAGAATGTCGAGCGCGTCATGGCGGAGGAAGGACTGCCGCCCAAAGAGGCGACGCGAAAATCGATGCACGAGATCACCGGCGCGCTGATCGGCATCGCCACCGTGCTGTCGGCCGTGTTCGTGCCGATGGCCTTCTTCGGCGGCTCGACCGGCATCATCTACCGTCAGTTCTCGGTGACCATCGTCTCGGCCATGGTGCTCTCGGTGCTGGTGGCACTGGTGCTGACGCCGGCACTTTGCGCCACGATCCTGCGGCCGCCCAAGGACCATGCGACGCAGACCGGCCCGTTCGGCTGGTTCAACCGCACCTTCGACCGCGGCACGACGGCCTATCGCGACGGCTCGCACGGCATCATCAACCGGTCTTGGCGCTTTCTTGCCGTTTTCCTCGCCATCGTCGTCGCCATGGGCTGGATGTTCGCCCGGCTGCCGAGCTCGTTCCTGCCGGAAGAGGACCAGGGCATCCTGATCACCAGCGTGCAACTGCCGGTCGGCGCCACGCAGGACCGCACCGAGCGTGTGCTGAAGCAAGTGACCGACCATTATCTCAGTGACGAAAAGGATGCCGTCGAAGGCGTCTTCACCGCCTCCGGCTTCGGCTTCGGCGGCGCCGGGCAGAATGTCGGCATCGGTTTCGTGCGGCTGAAGGATTTCAGCCAGCGCAAAACGGCAGCCTCGGCGGCGCAGGCGATCGCCGGCCGCGCCATGGGCGCCTTCTCCAAGATCAGGGACGCGCAGGTCTTCGCGCTTGCCCCTCCCGCCATCCAGGGTTTTGGCAACACCAACGGCTTCGACTTCTACCTGCAGGACGTCAACGGCGCCGGCCATGACGCGTTGATCCAGACGCGCAACCAGCTCCTGGCCTTGGCCGGGCAAAGCAAGCTGCTCGCCAACACTCGGCCCAATGGCCAGGAGGACCAGCCGCAATTCTCGGTCGACATCGACCAGGAAAAGGCAAGTGCGCTGGGCGTCAGCCTCGCCGACATCAACAACACGCTGTCGAGCGCCTGGGGCAGCGACTACGTCAACGATTTCATCGATCGTGGGCGGGTGAAGCCGGTCTATATGCAGTCGGATGCGAACTTCCGCATGCAGCCGGAAGACCTCGACAAATGGCAGGTCCGCAATGCCAGCGGCGCCATGGTGCCGTTCTCGGCCTTCGCCTCCAGCCACTGGACATTCGGCTCGCCCCGGCTCGAGCGCTACAATGGCTCGGCGGCGGTCGAGATCCAGGGTGCGGCGGCCACGGGCATCAGCTCCGGCGCGGCGATGGACGAGATCGACAGGCTGATGGCGCAACTGCCCGCCGGATATTCCCACGAATGGACCGGGCTGTCGCACCAGGAGCGGCTTTCCGGCAACCAGGCGCTGTCGCTCTACGCGATCTCGGCGCTGGTCGTGTTCCTGTGCCTGGCCGCCCTCTATGAAAGCTGGTCGATCCCGTTCGCGGTCATGCTCTCGGTGCCGATCGGCATCTTCGGCGCGCTGTTGGCGGCCACGCTGTTCGGCCAGACCAACGACGTCTATTTCAAGGTCGGCCTGCTGACCACGATCGGCCTTGCCGCCAAGAACGCCATCCTGATCGTCGAGTTCGCCATCGAGCGACAGACAGCCGGCATGGGGCTGGTCGAGGCGACGCTGGAGGCGGCGCGACAACGGTTGCGGCCGATCCTGATGACGTCGCTGGCTTTCATCCTCGGCGTCACCCCGCTCGCCATCGCCCGCGGCGCCGGCTCGGGGGCGCAGAACTCGGTCGGTATCGGCGTCATGGGCGGCATGATCGCGGCGACGGTGATCGGCGTCTTCCTGGTGCCGCTGCTGTTCGTCACGGTGCGGCGCATCTTCAAGGGCAGGGCGGCCAAACCAAGTACTGGGCCAAGTACTGGGCCAGATACCGGACAAGGTACGGGCGAGGCGCCGGTGACGGCCAACCAGCAATAGGAAACTTTACATGAGAGGTTTGGAACGTGGCCCGGTGGCCGCGGGGCGGCTCTTCGTGCCCATGATAACGGCAGTTTTGCTCGCAGGATGCGTCGTCGGCCCGGACTATCGGACGCCCATCCTGGCGATGCCGGCGAACTGGAGCGGTGAGAGGCCGACGAAATCCGTCCAGCCGGCGCAACTGTCGCGATGGTGGCAGCGGCTGCGCGATCCGCAGCTCGACACGCTTGTCGAGGAAGCGGTCGCCGGCAATCTCGACGTCGCCACCGCCAAGGCCAAGATCCGCGAGGCGCGCGCCAGCTATCGCCAGACCGCCGCCACATTGCTGCCATCCGTGGACGGATCCGGATCGGTCACCCGCAACAAGTCGGCCGATACGACGACCGGCAGCAATGCCACCTACACCGAGTATCAGGCCGGCTTCGACGCGAGCTGGGAACTTGACCTGTTCGGCGCCAACCGCAGGGGCGTCGAGGCCGCACGCTATGGTGTCGATGCGTCCGAGCAGGAATTGCGCTCGACCCTTCTGACACTGGTCGGCGATGTGGCATCCACTTACACCCAGGCGCGCGGTTACCAGGCCCGGATCGCGCTCGCCCGGCGCTCGGCCGTGTCGCAGCGGCAGACCGCCGAACTCACCCGCACCATGGCGCTGGCAGGGTCGGCAACGGCCGCTGACGTCGCCAAGGCGATGGGGCAGGCGGCCAGCACCGAGGCCGCGGGGCCGACGCTGGAAGCAAGCTATGCCGAGGCTGTGCACCGCCTGTCTGTACTCACCGGCCGCCCGCCGGCGGCACTCAGCGAGCGGCTGAAGCGCAGCAGGCCGATCCCGTCGCCGCGCCTGCCGATGCCGACCGGGATTCCGGCCGACATCCTGCTCTCGCGCCCGGACGTGCGCATGGCCGAACGGCAATATGCGCAATACACCGCCAAGGTCGGCCAAGCAGAAGCGGCGCGTTATCCGTCGGTCAGCCTGACGGGAAACATCAGCACGGCGGCCCTCAATCTCGGCGATCTCGGCAAGAATTGGTCGATCGGCTGGTCCTTCGGGCCGACGCTGAGCGTGCCGCTGTTCAACGCCGGCCAGTTGCAGGCGGCGGCCGACGTCGCCCGGGCGCAGCGCGACCAGTATTTCATCGCCTACCGGGCTTCTGTGCTGACCGCGCTGGAAGATGTGGAGAATGCGCTGGTGCTGATGGCGCAGGAGCGCATCCGGATCGGCAAGCTTGCCTCGTCGGCGAAATCCTACGGCGAGGCGGCGAGCCTCGAAGGCACGCTGTACAAGGCCGGCGAGACCAGCCTTCTCGATGTGCTCGACGCGCAGCGCTCGCTCTATTCCGCCGAAGACTCGCTGCTGCAAAGCCGCGTCCTCCTGGCGACCAATTACATCGCCCTCAACAAGGCGCTCGGCGGCGGTTGGGACGGCACGGTCGACAGCGGCAGGCCCGAAATCGTCGACGTCAAGACCGGGCCACGGCTGGCGTCGAAGGCGGCGGCGCAGTGACCAAAGGAGGACCATGCTGAACCGTGATTGTCGTCTGAACTTGGCATCAAGACGGGCGCGCTGATGAAAACGGGCGGCCCGCCAGGCTGGCTGTGCCCTTATCAACGCCTCCGCGCTGCCTCACGACAGGCGGGCCGGTTCACCCTATTGCCATGCTCCGGGAAGGTTTTCGCCGGGCGGCATGGGAGGATGAAGTCAATTGACATCGACGCCGGTTGCCAGTCGCGAAGCGGCGCCTTTGCCTGTCGCGGCGCTGATGGGCGCCATGGTGTCGATCCAGATCGGTGCCACCTTCGCCAAGACCTTGTTCCCGGTGATCGGCGCACAGGGCACGACGACGCTCAGGCTCGTCGTCGGCGCGTTGATGCTGATCGCGGTGCTGCGGCCCTGGCAGATGCGGCCTTCGCGCGCCACCTTGCCGTGGCTCATCGCCTATGGGGTGACGCTCGCAGCACTCAACCTCTTGTTCTACGCGGCACTTGCCAGGATTCCGCTCGGCGTCGCCGTGGCGCTGGAATTCTCCGGCCCGCTGCTGGTGGCGACGCTGACCTCGCGGCGCGCCAGCGATTTTGCCTGGATCGCGCTTGCGGTCGCCGGCATCGTGCTGTTGTCGCCGTTCATCCGTTCGCTGCAGCCGCTTGATCCGGTGGGGGTGGTGCTGGCACTGGCGGCCGGCGGCTTCTGGGCGCTCTACATCGTGCTTGCCCAGAAGGCCGGCGCGGAACTCGGCTCGCGCACAACCGCCTACGGCATGGCGATCGCCGCCGTTCTGGTGTTGCCCTTCGGCGTGGCCCAGGCCGGCATGGGACTGCTTTCGCCATCGATCCTGGTCAGCGCATTGCTCGTCGGCCTGTTCTCCAGCGCGCTGCCGTTCTGGCTGGAGATGGTGGCGCTGACCCGGATGCCGGCCCGCATCTACGGCACGCTGACCTGCCTGGAGCCGGGGCTGGGCGCGCTGGCCGGTTTCCTGTTCCTGCACGAGAGCCTGACCGCACCGCAACTGGCCGGTATCGCCGCCGTCATCGTCGCGGCCGCCGGCACGGCGCTGACCTCGAAGCCGCCGGTGCCGTCGCCGGAGTAGGGGTATCGGGCAGGCGAACGCGCGAAAAGTGGTTCAGCGTTCGCCCCCGCCGTCAGCGAGCATTGCCTCGATCCGGCCGAAATACGTTCGCTGTTTTTCTCGTCAGAATTTTACGCTGAGGTTTGCCTTGGCGCCATTGTCGACCGCTCCGCCGCCGAACCGGCCGGTGTAGGACAGGCCGAGCGTGGCGTTGGAGGCAAGCGGCAGATCGACCCCTGCCTCGACTAGCGCGCTGTCCTTGGCGATCGGCACGCCAGCGATGGTGAAGGCGTCGCCGCCGGCGAAGGCGAAATTGGAGGTCGGCGTGACATCGCCGAAGGCATGGCGCCAGCCAAGCATGCCGCGCGCGGTGGCGCCGATGCCGCCAAGCATGAAGTCGGTGGAACCGCGCAAGCCGAGCGTGGTGAAGGTGGCGTCGGCGGTGCGGCCCTGGCTGGTGAGTGCGGCTGGGCCGCCCGTCTCGGTGAAACCGTCGGTGTGGACGCTGACATAGGCAAAGTTGGCGAACGGCTCGAACTTGAAGCTGCCGCCGGTCTCGGCTTTGTAGGCGAGTTCGCCGAAGATTTGCGCGGTGCTGGCATCGTAGTCGGCCGACAGCCCATCGGCAAAACCGTTGAAGGTGACGGAGCGATGCGTCGAAAGGCTGCTCCAAGAGTAGGCGGCGCCGGTGCGGAAAGCGATGGCACCCCAGTTGGTGCCGCCATAGAGACCGAGATGGTAGCTGTCGCTCTTGCCGGAGGATTGGCGCGCGTCGGCATCGAATGAGGAATGGCTGTAGCCGCCGAGAACGCCGACGCGCCAGCCGCCGGCCAGCGTGTCGGCGCCGGCCAGCAGGCCGCCGGTCGATCGATCGAAGGCGGCGGCATTGCCGTCGCTGTCGGTCTTGCCCCAGGAGCCGAAGGCCTGGCCCCAGACGGCGAAACGATCGGTGTCGGCGGCGACCATTTCAGGCCCGCCTTCGCCATAGGCCATGACGGGGAGGGCAGCCGTGCCGGCATCGCCGAAGGCCGCACGGATTCGGGAAGTCGCGGCGTCGCGCACGAAGCGGCTGTCCTCGACCAGCATGCCCTTGGCCGAAGCGTGGATCTCGCCGGAAAGCTGGTCGAAAGCGTCCTGGGCGGCGGCTTCGCTCGGCAATGCAAAGATGGCATCGAACAGCGTATTGCCGCTGCCAAGACTTTCCGCGCCGCCGCCGGTGGCGATCTGGTTGGGCGTCAGGCCGACGGCGGCGAAGGTCTTTGCCTGCACCACATCGAGATAGACATGCTTCGGGTCGTAATTGGCGACAAGGCCGACGAAGGGGCCGGCTCCGGTCAGCGTATAGGTGCCGGTGACGCCCGTATCGGCTTGCAGCACGGTGTAGTGCGTGCCCAACACATAAGGCGCTGCGTCCGTCTTGACCACGTCGAGGACAGCGCCGTCGGCGATCGTCGCCGTTCCCGTCGCCATGATGAGATCGGACTGGCCGGTCGAGGTCAGCTCGACCTGGTAGATCGAGCCCGCCGCCTGGTCGACATTGCCCGCGACATGGAGCGTGCCGATCGAATTGCCCGGCGCGATGATGCCGCCCGACTGTGCCAGGATGCCGCCGACTGTGCCGTTGCCGCTCAATATGCCGCCGGAGACCGTCACCAGCGAGCTGGCCAGCGAACCGTTCACGGCCAGCCGTCCGCCGACCACGTAGGTGGCGCCGGTGAAGCCGCTCGAATCCGCCGTCAGGTTCGTCGTGCCGGCGATCTGGTTGATCCTGCCGGCGCCGCCGATCGCCAGGGCGAAGGCGTAGTTCGTGTCGGTATGATTGAAGTTGATTGTGCCGTCGCCCGATCCGAATTGCACGCTCGCGGCATTGAGCAAGCCCGGCGCCAGCGCAGCCGCACCGGTCGCGCCACCGATGTTGAGCGTGCCGACGGAGCCGACATGGCTGGCAATGGTGACGATACCCGCGGCTGAAACGATGCCGCCGTTCGAAATCGTCAATGTGCCCGCACCGTCGAGGCCAACCGTAAGGCCGGCGCTGCTGGTCCAGGTCGCGCCAGCTCCGTTGACCGTCGCCGTGCCGGTCGAGCCTGGATTGTAGCCGACATAGCCCCAGGCATTGGTGACCGTGCCGCCATTCAAGACATTCAGTGTGCCGGTTCCGAGGTTGCCGAGATAGAGGTCGCCGCTGTTGGCCCAAATCGAATTCGCACCAGCCACGGTCACCAGACCCGTTCCTGTAGCGACGCCGCCAACCGTTGCGGCAGCGCTCTTGACGCTTCCCCCATTTGAGATGGCCAGCGTGCCGGTACCCGCGGTGCCGACGGACAGGGCCGAGCTGTTGATCCAGCTCGAGCCCCCGCCGTCGACGATCACCGTACCGGTGGAGCCGACCGAGTTCCCCAGGTGGCCGACAGTGTTTTTCACCGTGCCGCCCTGGATCGTCAGCGTGCCGACACCGCCGCCGCTGACGCCGACATAGAGAGCCGAACTGCTGTTCCATGTAGAACCCGCCCCGGTGACCAAAGCGGTGCCGACGGAGTAGTTGCCGACATAGCTCAAGACGCCGTCGACAGCGCCCCCGTTCGAAATGGTCAACGTGCCAGTCCCGCTCTGGCCGACAACGAAAAGATTCCCGCTGCTGGTCCATTTAGAGCCCATGCCGTCGACAATCGCGGCGCCGTTCGAGGCAGCACTGTAGCCAATATAGCTCGAACCGCTGTCGACCGTGCCGCCGCCCGAGATTGACAGCGTGCCGGCGCCGAGACCGCCGACAATCAGCGTGCCGCTGTTTGTCCAGGTCGACTTCTTTCCGTCGACGAACACCATGCCGGTCGAGCCCGCCTTCGCGCCAACAGTCCCCGAGGCGTTGCTTACCGCGCCGCCGTGGGTGATTGCCAGAGTGCCCGCGCCGAGATTGCCAACATAAAGATCGGAGGCATTGCTCCAGGTCGAGCCGGCCCCATCGACGAACACCGTGCCGGTCGAGCCCGCGAAGTCGCCAACATAGCCCAGGGCGTTGCTTACCGCGCCGCCGTTCGTGACCGTCAGCGCACCCTTGCCCTGATCGCCGATGAACAGATTGGAACTGTTTGTCCAGGTCGAGCCATCGACCGTCACCATGCCGCTGGAGCCTGCGGCATAGCCCGCATAACCCACCGAACTGGTGATCGCGCCGCCATTCGTGACCGTCAGCACGCCAAAGCCCGCGTTGCCGACCGCGAGGGCTCCGTTGGCCCAGGTCGAGCCGGCACCATCGACGGTCACCGTGCCGGTCGAGCCCGCCAGGTTGCCCACGATGCCGCTCAGGTTGCTGACCGCGCCGCCGTTCGTGACCATCAGCGCACCCTTGCCCTGGTCGCCGACGAACAGGTTGGAACTGTTTGTCCAGGTGGAGTCCGTACCATCGACCGTCACCGTACCGCTGGAGCCCGGATGCCAACCGATGGTGCCCACGGCATTGCTGACCACGCCGCCCTTGGTGATATCAAGCGTGCCGACACCGAATTCGGCGACATACAGGTCTCCACTGTTGGTCCAGGTCGAGCCGGCCCCATCGACGGTCACGGTGCCGGTGCCATAACCGAAGCCGACATGACCCACGGTGTCGCTCACAGCGCCGCCTTTTGAGATCGTCAAGGTGCCGGTGCTGTTGGTGCCCAAGGCAAGGAAGAGGTCCGAACTGTTGCTCCAGACCGCATCCGCGCCAACGACGCTCACGCTGCCGTTCGCGTCAGAAGCGTAGCCGAGAAAGCCGGCGGTGTCGGCGAGCGTGCCGCCGCTCGTGATGGTCAGCGAGCCCGAGTAGCTCGCAATGGTGCCGACAAACAGGTAGTGTGCGGCCGCATTTGGCGCATTGATCACGGCCGGGTGGGGGAATGTCGGATCGAGAGAAACGTCGTCTGCCGCTGTCGGCACCGACCCAGGGTTCCAGTTTCCCGCGGTAAACCAGTCCGTCGAAGCAGCGCCGGTCCAGATCTCGGCAGCCGTGGCGGCGATCGGCTGGCCAACACCGATCAGCGCCGTCGATGCCAGCGCCAGACATTTTAACGCCTTCGCCTTGCGGCACCCCAAACCATTCTGCGGCATTCAGTCCCCTCACATTACGGTCGTTTCGCCCTGAGGCTGACATCGCATCGCGGATAGAGATTGTCTTGGGCTGGGCCGCACTGGAATTGGACTGGGGTGAACAGCAGTCCATTTTGTGCCCACTGTGGCAGTTCGGTGCGATCGCGCAGGTGGGCCTGCGGACTACAGCAGGAGCCCATCCCCTATCTGGCGCTCGTCGGCGTATGGCCAAACCGGCGGCGAAAACAGCGATTGAAATAGGACACATCGCTGAACCCGCTTATCATGGCGATGTCGCTGACCCGCATGTCGTCATTGTGTCTTTGCGAGAGCATCTTGTGGGCCCGCTGCAAGCGCAATTCGAGGACGCGCTCGGTGAAGCTGGTGCCGGTCTCCTGAAGGAGATCGTGGACGTAGCGCGCCGACAGGCCAAGTTCTTGTGCGACGCCTTGGGCGGAGATGCCGGGGTCGGCGAAATTGTCGGCGATCTTGGCCATGATCGCCTGCAGGCGGGCGGCGCGCAGGCCCCGGAGGCCGGCCAGTTCGGCGCGCTGGCCTTTCGCGCCGGTCACCAGGCCGATCAAATCGACGATCGTTTCCGTCGCGTGTGCTATGAGATCTGGCGAGGCGAGGGGGCGGCCGGCTTCAAGCAGCTGGCAATAACGCTTGAGGAGATCGAGCGCTTCGTTTTCGGCGCCTATCTTTAATGCCAGCCTGTCGTCGATCTGCGGGAAGGCCTGTGTGAGGATGGCGCGCGGAACGACCACGTTCGTCCAGACGTTCCAGTCGGCACCGCCCATTTTCAGCGCTTCCGCTGCCGTGACCAGGACCGCTTCGCCCCGACCGACGCCGTATTCGCGGCCGGCCTGGGTCCCGGACAACAGGGTGTCGGCCTTGTTGATCAGCAGCAGGTATCCGTCATTGTCGTCATCGGCAATGTTGCTCGCCTTCCTCGTCGCATGCTTGATTGTTCCGGACATCTGGCCAAGAACCAGTTCTCCCACGGTCGTGGCTTCGATCGAGGCTTGGAAGGGCAGGTTTTCCGATGTGCCATATTCGACCGACCATATCTCCGCGACATGGATGTCCTGCCAGAGGGAAAACCGATCTCGTTCGCTGAGATGCGATGGCAACTGAGCCGATGAAAAGACCGTCTTTTGTGACAATGGTGCAACCCGATATGTATTCGCTAACTCTAATATATTGAGCGCGATGCTTCCCATTCCAAGAATAACCAGCGACAATAGCCGCCAGTATCAACTGATCGAATTCAAATCCTTAATCGAGATCAACCGCGCGTGGCGTCACCTGAAAGTATGACGCTACAAATTCCTTCGAGGCGAGATCGGAGCAAAATGGGGGGCGTGTGGAGAGACTGAGCAGTGAAGTTCTCTGTTCGATCATTGGCGATATCTATGATTGCGTCCTGGACCCCGACGGTTGGGCCGGGGTGATGATCCGGATCACCGGGGCTGTCGATGCGGCCTATACCACCATCGCGCTTGCCAGCACCGCCGGCAATCAAGGCCGCTTCGCGGCCCAATCGCCCTGGGATCCCGAACAGATGCGCGTGCTCCAGGAGGACTATGATTTTGACACGATTCCCGGGCTGAAGGCTGCGGTCGTCGGCGACGTCGACAGTCCTGTCGCGACGCTGTCGCAGATGAGCGAAGCCGAGCTCCAGCAGACTCCGTTTTTTCAGAATTGGGCCAAACCGCAGGGACTGCGCGAAGGCTGCATCACCAAATTCGTCCATACGCCGGACCGGATCGGGCTGATGGGTTGCACCACGCGGGCCAGCAGGGAGGCCATATCAGCCGAGGATCAGCGTTTCCTGGCGTTGCTCTCGCCGCATCTGCGCCGTGCGTCGCTGATCGGAGATCTGCTCGATCAGAGCCGCGTCACCGCCAATCTCTACCGCCAGGCACTCGACCATCTGGCGGTGCCTGTTGTCCTGACCGGAGCCAGTGGAGCGATCCTCCACGCCAATGGCGCCGCCGAACGGATGTTTTCCGCGCAAGGCCCCATTCTTTCGAGGAACGGCGTGCTCCAGGTTCAAAATCCGGCGGTGGCCCGCGCCCTGCTGGAAGCGATCGCCAGCGCGGCGAGCGCGGATTTTCTGCTTGGCTCCCGCGGCATTGGCCTGCCCATTTCGGCCCCGGGCCAGCCGCCCGCCGTGGCCTATGTGCTGCCGTTGAGCGAAGGAACGGCTCGCGCCGCTTTCCAGCCCGCATGTGCCGCCGTCTTCGTGTCGACGACGACGTCCTCTTCCCCGCTCCCCGAGGCCGTTCTCACCACCTTGTTCGACCTTACGCCGGCGGAGGCGCGGGTCCTGTTGCGCATCGGCAGCGGATTGTCCGCCTCGAAGAGCGCATCGTCTCTCGGCATCGGCGAAAACACGCTGAAAACGCATCTCAATCGTATCTTCGCCAAAACCGGTACGAGACGCCAAGCCGATCTCGTCAAACTCGTCTCGGACATAGGTACGCCGCTGGCGGTTCAGGCCTCAATAGGCTAAAGCCGCTCGCCGCCGAACACAGGCCACCGATCGACTGAGGCCGAATGGCCACACCGACCGAGAAAGCATTGCAGTGCTCTCCAGGACAATTCAGGTGCGGCCCAGCCCAAGACGGGACCGGCGGACAATGCAACACCGGGGACGCGACAACAGCTGGATCTCCGCGACGCATTTCGCGCGGGACCATAACCCTTGGGGCGGCAGACAAACAAATGAAAACCCTTCTTCTCGCGACAGTCTTCATTCTCGGGCCTGTCGGCATGGCCTGCGCGGCCGACATCAATGAGGTTTCGCCTGTTGCCGGCTACGACTGGTCCGGCCTCTATGCCGGCGTCGATGCCGGTTACGCGGCCGGAAAATCCAATCTCTTCATCGCCGGCGGCGGCTTCGGCGGCGGATCCGACCTCAACGTGCCGCTTGATCCGGACGGTTTTGTCGGCGGCATCCATATCGGCACCAACTACCAGATGGCGAACAACTTCGTGATCGGCGCCGAGGCTGATATCGCCTACAGCAATGCCGATGGACTGACACCTGTCGACACCGGCGGCGGTGGCGTCACCACATTGCTCAAGAGCGAACTCAAATGGCAGGGATCGGCGCGGCTGCGGGCGGGCTACGCGTTCGACCGGACCTTGCCCTACATTACCGCCGGCGTGGCCGCGGCCAAATATGAAGTGACCGCGATCAGCGCCGGCCCCGGCGGTGAAATACCGTTCCACGACGAGAGCCATGTCGGCTGGACGGTTGGCGCCGGAATCGAGCATGCCTTCACCGACAGATGGATCGCGCGGGCCGAATACCGCTACTCCGATTTCGGCAGCCAGGACCTCTCGTTGGCAGCCGGTCTTCCGACGGTGACGAGCGTCGATCTCCAGACGCACGATGTCCGGGTCGGCCTCAGCTACAAGTTCTGATCCACAAGGCCGAACAATACCCCGCGCCGGCTTTTTCGGCGCGGGCAACGCAATATTTCGGGGCAACATACAAACGATGAAAACCATTCTTCTTGCCATGGCGGTCATCACGCCTGTCGGTATGGCGTCGGCAGCGGACACCAACGTGGTTCTGCCGGGTGACACCACCTACAACTGGTCCGGGGCCTATATCGGCGCACAGGCCGGATATGCATGGGCAAATGCAAGGGTCGGCCAGACCTTTGCCCCGGGCAGCTTCGACGATTACGGCTGGGGATACAATCCGTCGGGTGGGTTCGGCGGCCTGTATGCCGGCGTCAATCATCAGTTCGATAGCGGGCTTGTTCTTGGCATCGAGGCTGACTACAGCTTTGCTGGCGTGAAGGACACGACGCATTATCGAGCGCTTGGTGTCGATGACCCGGCCTTTGGCGGTGAACTCAAACTGGATACGGTCGGCTCGCTACGCCTGAGAGCCGGCTATGCGGTGGATCGGTGGCTTCCCTTTGTCACCGGTGGCCTGGCGGTGGCAAGCTACAAGCACACCACCGTGAACCTTCCCGGCAGCACACCTTGTGCCGACGTCAAGGGCACAGTCGCAGGCTATACACTTGGCGCCGGCGCCGAATACGCGGTTACCGACAATTGGCTGGTTCGCGGCGAATACCGGTTCGCCGATTTCGGCCGCCACACTTCTGTGCGCCACTCCTTGGTTAATGGTGCTCCTCTAAACCCGGATGCGGTCGACCTGACGACGCATGATCTGCGGATCGGCGTGGCCTATAAATTCTGACCGCCGAAGCCGCCAATCTCCCCTAGAGCGGGGAAATTGCGCTCAGCCGCTTCGCCAATCATTGCCACCATTCCCCTCATGGACTTCGCTGAAATGGAACCCATATTGAGTTCATGGAGCGTTGAGCGTGTCCTTCGCGCGGGTGGCCCTTCTTGCCGTGACCCTTGTCGTCGCGGCTGTCGTTTCTCCCTTCCCTTCGGCCGGGGGCGAGAGGGTTGCGTTGAGCGTCGCCATCGACGGCGCCATCGGGCCGGCAAGCACCAGGCAGCTCGAGGAAGCGCTTGACGTCGCCGCCCGGCGGGACGCCGCGGCACTCATCCTGAAGCTCGACACGCCCGGCGGGCTGGTTACTTCGATGCGCGAGATGATCGCCGACATCCTGGCCTCGCCGGTGCCGGTCATCGGCTATGTCGCGCCGGCCGGCGGCCACGCGGCGAGCGCCGGCACCTATATACTCTACGCCACCCATGTCGCGGCGATGGCGCCCGGCACCAATCTCGGAGCTGCAACACCGGTCGAGATGGGCGGGCTGCCGTCGCTTCCCGGCGGCGAGAAGGACAACGGCCCGGCTAAGGACCAGAAGGATGCCAACGGCCGGCCGGCCGGCGATGCGATGATGGCCAAGGTGACCAATGACGCCGTCGCCCTGATCCGCTCGCTCGCCGAATTGCGCGGGCGCAATGGCGATTGGGGCGAGAAGGCGGTGCGCGAGGCGGCGAGCCTGTCGGCCAATGCGGCGCTGCAGGAGCATGTGATCGACCTCGTCGCCCGTGACACCACCGAGCTGTTGCAGCAGGCCGATGGCCGCACGGTCGATGTGGCCGGCAGGAAAGTGCTTCTGGCAACCAGCGGGCTGCCGGTAGAGACGCTGGAGCCCGGCTGGTTCATCCGGCTGCTCGCCGTCATCACCGACCCCAACACCGCCGTCATCCTGATGCTGGTCGGCGTCTACGGCATCGTCTTCGAGTTCACCAGCCCAGGCGCGGTGGCGCCCGGCGTCGTCGGCACCATCTGCCTCGTGCTCGGGCTTTATGCGCTCGATCTCTTGCCGATCAACTATACCGGCCTTGCCCTGATGCTGCTGGGCATCACTTTTCTGGTCATCGAGGCGTTCAATCCCACCGTCGTGCTTGGGCTCAGCGGCGTGGCCGCCTTCGTGTTCGGTGCCGCCATGCTGATGAGGGTCGAAGGGCCAGGCTTTGCCATGTCATGGGCCGTCATCGGTCCCGCCGCCGCACTGACGCTTGGGCTGGCGCTGCTGACCGGCACCTACGTCTGGGCGGTGCGCCGGAACCCGCCGCGCGTCGGTGGCGAGGCCATGCGCGGCGTGCCGGCCGAGATCCTCGACTGGCAGGGCGGCGAGGGCCATGTGCTTGCCTTGGGCGAGCGCTGGCGGGCGAAGGCCGATGAGCCGATCGAGGCGGGCGACAGCGTCGAGGTCACCGACATCAGCGACCTGGTGCTGACGGTTCGGCGGCGCGATGCGGGAGGCAATGGAGCAAGACAATGATGATTGGTTATGTGGCCTATCTGGTCGTCGCGCTGGTGGTGATCATGTTCCTGTCCGCGGCCATCCGCATCCTCAGGGAATATCAGCGCGGCGTGGTCTTCACGCTCGGCCGCTTCACCGGGGTCAAGGGGCCCGGTCTCATCATCCTCGTTCCCTTCGTCCAGCAGATGGTGAAGGTCGATCTGCGGGTGGTGGTGCAGGACGTGCCGCCACAGGACGTGATTTCGCGCGACAACGTCTCGGTGAAGGTCAACGCGGTGCTCTATTTCCGCATCGTCGACGCCGAGCGGGCGGTCATCCAGGTCGAGGACTTCATGGCGGCCACGAACCAGCTGGCGCAGACCACGCTGCGCTCGGTGCTCGGCAAGCACGAGCTCGACGAAATGCTGGCCGAGCGCGACAAGCTCAACAGCGACATCCAGGAGATCCTCGACCAGCGCACGGATGCCTGGGGCATCAAGGTGTCCAATGTCGAGATCAAGCATGTCGACCTCAACGAGAACATGATCCGCGCCATCGCCAAGCAGGCCGAAGCCGAGCGGCTGCGGCGTGCCAAGGTGATCAACGCCGAGGGTGAGCAGCAGGCGGCGGCGAAGCTGGTCGAAGCGGGGCGGATGCTGGCGGCCGAGCCGCAAGCCATGCAACTGCGCTATTTCGAGGCGCTGCACGACATTGCCGGGGAGCGTTCGTCCACGGTGGTGTTCCCGCTGCCGGTCGATCTGCTCGGGCAGTTTTTGAAGGGGCAGGGGAAGTAAGGGCGTTGCGGCACCCTTCATCCCCGCCACGGCGGCTCCGGCGAAAAGCGCTTGGCGATCCAGTCGGCGAAGGCGCGGGTCTTGGCGGCTTGTCCCTTGGCCGAGGGCATGACGACATAGACCGCGCCTTCGTCGGCCAGCGTCCAGTCCTCAAGGACGGGCACCAGCCGTCCGTCAGCGAGCTCGCGGCCGACCAGCCAATCAGTGCTCATCATCAGGCCGACGCCTTGCACGGCGGCCTCGACCAGCACCTCGGCATCGTCGCTGACCAGCGGCCCGGAAACCTCGACGCGCACGCGCCGGCCTTCGCGGTTGGTCATCTCCCAGGCCGGAAAGGTCTGGAAGCCGGAGAAGCCCAGGCAGGAATGTTCTAGCAACGCCTGCGGTGTCTCCGGCGTGCCGCTTCGGGCGAGATAGGTGGGAGCGGCGCACAGCAGCCGGCGCCGCGTCGCCACTTTGCGTGCCACCAGACGTGAATCCTCCAGCGCGCCGAGCCGCACGGCGACGTCGAAATTCTCGGCGACCAGATCGGCGAAGCGGTTGGAGAATTCGGCCTCGATGCGGACATCGGGAAAATCGGCCAGGAATTGCGGCAGCAGCGGGCCGATCCACATGCGCCCGAAGGTGCCGGGCAGCGCCAGCCTGAGCAGGCCGCGCGGGCCGCCGCCGGCATGGGCGGAAGCCGCTGCCTCGGCCTCGTCGACCGACGCGAGGATGGCGCGCACGCGCACCAGGAATTCGGCGCCCGCTTCGGTCAGCGACACGCTGCGCGTCGTGCGATGGAGCAGCCTTACCCCCAGCCGCTCCTCCAGCGATTGCAGGCGCCGCGACAGGATGGTCGCGTCGCGCCCGACGCGCGCCGCCGCCCTGGTGAAGGAGCGCGCCTCGGCGATGGCCGCGAAGGCCGCCATTTCGGCAAGGGCTGCCGGCTCGTGTGATTGCTGCATGATCCGCAATACTCAAATGTAGATGACGAGGATTATCTATGGATAGCGCAGCAGCTAGGTTCACTCAACCCATCCATCGTCACACAGGAGTGAAACCATGAAAGCCATCGAACTCAGCCAGGCCAGGCTGGACGCCTTCCACGCCACGACCGTCGCCACCCCCGAACCGCAGCGCGGCGAGGTGCTGATCCGCCAGCGCGCGGCGAGCCTCAACTTCGTCGATGTCGCGGTGGCGAGCGGCAATTATCCCGGACCGACCTTTCCGCTCATCCCGGTCGCCGACGGCGCCGGCGAGATCGTCGCGCTGGGCGAGGGCGTCACGACATTCAGCACGGGCGATCGCGTGATCGCGCATGCCAAGCCGCACTGGATCGGCGGTCCGCCGCGGCCTTACGAGATGAGGCAGATGCGAGGCATCTCGCTGCCGGGGTCGCTGTCCGAATATGTCGCGCTGCCGGCCAATGCGCTGGTGCCGGTTCCGGCGCACCTCTCCTTCGAGGCGGCATCGACACTGCCGATCGCCGGCACCACCGCCTGGAACGCGATCCGCGCCGCCAATGTCGGGCCGGGCTCGGTCGTCGTGCTGCTTGGTACCGGCGGCGTCTCGATCTTCACGTTGCAACTGGCGAAAGCCTTCGGCGCCACCGTCATCATCACCTCCTCGTCGGATGAGAAACTGGAGCGGGCGAAGGCACTCGGCGCCGATCATTTGATCAACTACCGAGCGACGTCAGACTGGGACGACAAGGTGCTGGAGCTGACCGGCGGCCTCGGCGCGGACCTCGTCGTCGAGACCGGCGGCGCCGCCACCTTTGCCCGTGCGGTCAACGCCACCGCGCCCGGCGGCACGCTGTTCACCATCGGTTTTCTCACGGGCGCCGAGGTCACGGTCAATCTGCTGCCGATCATCATCAAGGCGCTGAAGGTGGTCGGCAACAACACCGGATCGGTGTCCGACCTCCGTGACGCGGCCCGCGCGATCGGTGCAGCCGGGATCGAGCCGGTCGTCGACAAGGTGTTTTCACCTGACGAAGCAGCCGAAGCCTACACCCACATGGCCGCCGGCGGCCTGCATTTCGGGAAATTGGTGTTTGGGTTGGAGTGGTGAGGGGAGGATGAGGCTTGCGCCTGGCCGCCCCCCTCTGGCCTGCCGGCCATCTCCCCCTCAAGGGACCCTCAAGGGGGGAGATTATTCACTTCATCGTCCTCACCAATGATCAACGCTGGAAAGCCGAAACTGCCAATCTCCCCCTTGAGGGGGAGATGCCCGGCAGGGCAGAGGGGGCGCCTCGCACCATGCCCTCTACCTAAATCAGCTTCTCCAGCGTGATCGGCAAATCCCTGATCCGTTTCCCCGTCGCATGGAACACCGCATTTGCTATAGCCGGCGCGACGCCGACGATGGCCACTTCGCCGACGCCCTTGCCGCCAAGGGCCGAGGAATGCAGATCGGGGATGCCGACCGAGATCACCTCGATATCGGGAATGTCGGCGTTAGTCGGCACGAGGTAATCGGCGAGGTTGTCGTTGACGATGCGGCCGTGGCGGCGGTCGACGATGCCTTCCTCCAGCAGCGCCTGGCCGATCCCCATGATGATGCCGCCCTTCCACTGGCTTTCGGCCAGTTTCGGATTGTAGAGCCGGCCCGAATCCAGCGCCGACACCACACGCGAGACGCGCACCGTGCCGAAATCCTCGTCAACGCGCACTTCGACGAAATGCGCGCACCAGGAGTAGCGGGAATAGTCGCCTTCGGTGTGCGGCAGCGCCATGGCGATGGTGGTGTAGTTCTTGTAGCGATCCTCGGCGCTCGAATTGGCCGGCATGGTGTCGCCGGTCGCCTCGATATGGTCGCGGCCAACGCTCTTGAGCAATTCGGCGATCGAGACATCGGGGCCATCACCGCGCGGCGAACCGATGCGGCCGTTGCTCACCACCAGCGTGTTGGCCTGCAGCGCATGGAAGGGCGATCGCGGATCGCTGATCGCCAAGCCCACCAACTGGTCGAGCGCCGAGGTGGCGGCCTTATGGACCGCACCGGTCATCACGCCGGCCAGCCGCGAGCCGCCGGTGACGCCGGCGCGGGGGAAGCGGGAATCGCCGAGCTTCACCACCACGTCGTCGGCCGGCACGCCAACCGTCTCGGCAGCGGTCTGCGCCAGGATGGTGTAGGTGCCCTGACCCATGTCGATCGAGGAGCTTTCGACCTCGACCGAACCGTTGGCCAGGATGCGCACGATCGCCTCGCCATAAGCGCGCCGCACCGGATATGTGCCGGCGGCGACGCCCCAGCCGATCAACTGGTTGCCGTCGCGCATCGAGCGCGGCTGCGGCGTGCGCCTTGCCCAGCCGAAGCGCTCCGCGCCTGCGGCAAAAGCCTCGCGCAACTGCCTTGTCGACCAGGCTTTTTTGACGTGTGGATCCTGTTCGGCGTAGTTGCGCAGCCGGATCTCCATCGGGTCGATGCCGACCTCGTAGGCGAGTTCATCGATGGCGCTTTCTATGCCGAAGGCGCCGGGGTTCTCGCCTGGCGCGCGCATGGCGCCCGGCACCACGCTGTTGACCCGCACGACATTCTGCTTCGAAGAGAAATTCGGCGTCGCGTACATGATCGAGGTGACCGAACCCAGCGGCTCGACCCACATGCCGTCGATCGATGTTTCGTTGACGCCGCGATGCACGATGGACTGGATGACGCCGTCATGGCCGGCGCCTATCGTCACCGTCTGTCGCGTCGCGGCGCGGCCGCCATAGCCGGTGAAGGTCTGCGGCCGGGTCATCACCAGCCGCACCGGCCGGCCGAGCATCTTGGCGGCACTCGCGGCAATCGCGCCGTGGCCGAGCGCCAGCGCCTTCGAACCGAAGCCGCCGCCAACATAGGGCGAGACCAGCCGCACATTCTGGAACGGCACGCCGAACCATTCGGCATAGGTGCGGGCCATGCCGTCCAGCCACTGGCTCGGCTCCCACACGGTGAGATGATCGCCCTCCCAGCGCGCGATCAGGCCGTGCGGTTCCATCGGCGCCTGATATTCGCGCGGCGTGTTGTAGGCGGCGCAGATCCGCACCGGCGCCGAGGCGAAGGCGGCAGGCGCATCGCCCCATTCCTTGGTCATGGCATCGATCGGAATGCCGTCCCCGGCCTTGCCGTCGCTGAGGTCGACAATGGAAGGCGTCTCGTCATAGCTGACCTTGACCAGGGCCGCTGCCGCAACCGCCTGCTCGAAGGTTTCAGCCACCACGGCGGCGACATGCTGGCCCGAAAAGGTGATGTCGCGCGCCAGCGGGCAATAGGGCTTGTCGGGCGGCGGCGTGCCGAACCAGTCGGACGCGGTCCTGAGGCTGATAATGGTGTCCGGCGTCAGCACCTTGAGCACGCCCGGCGCTGCCTCGGCCTCCGCTGTCTCGATCGAACGCACCTTGCCGGAAGCAATCGTGCTTTCGACCAGCGCGGCATATGCGAGGCCTTCGAGCTGCTGCTCGACGGCGTATTTGGCCGCACCGGTGATCTTGGCCGGGCCGTCGACACGCGACAGCCGGCCGCCAACGGCTTGCGCCAGCGTTCCGTCCGAGGCGTCACCATGTCTGATGTCGTGAACGGTCATGCCGTCTCTCCCAACTTGAGAATAGCGCGCGCGACGACACGCGGCGCGAGCTCGATCTTGTAGTGGTTGGCGCCATGGTCGACGGCGCCGTCAACGGCGAGCCGGCTGGCGGCGCGGACGGCGTCCGGCTCCAGCGCCTTGCCTTTCAATACGTCTTCGACGGCCCGCGCCCGCCATGGTTTGGTGGCGACACCGCCGAGCGCGACGCGCAGGTCACGGATGGTACGGCCATCCGCCTCGAACTCGATGCCGACAGCGGCGCTCGCGGCGGCGAATTCATAGGATTGCCGGTCGCGGATCTTCAGGTAGGTCGAGCGGCGGGCGGCGGCGAAACCGGGGATCTCGATGGCGGTGATCATCTCGCCCGGTTCGATCGGATGTTCCCTATCCGGCGTGCTGCCAGGCAGCAGGAAAAAGTCGTCGACGGGGATGCGTCGATCGCCGAGATGGACCGTCGCGTCGAACGCGATCAACGCGACGGCAAGATCGCCGGGGTACATGGCGATGCAGGCGTCGCTGGTGCCGAGCACGGCGTGTCCCCTGGTGACGCCGCCGATCGCCGAACAGCCGCTGCCGGGTTGCCGCTTGTTGCAGGCCCGAAAATTGGCGGGATCGCGGAAATAGGGGCAGCGCGTGCGCTGCATCAGATTGCCGCCAATGGTCGCCATGTTGCGGATCTGCGCCGAGGCTGCCTGCCATAGCGCTTCGGAGATGGCCGGGAAGCGGCTTTTGATCCCGGCATGGTCGGCGGCATGGCCCATGCGGGCCAGCGCCCCGATGGTGGCGCCGCGCTCGTCGACTTCGATCCGGTCCAGTCCCTTGAGATGGGTGATGTCGACCAGCATGTCCGGCTCGGCAACGCCGCATTTGGCGAGGTCGATCACCGTGGTGCCGCCGGCCAGCAGCATGGCGCCGGGCAGGGCGGCCGCCTGGCGTGCGGCGTCAGCCGAAGCGGCGCGGAGATAGGAAAAGTCCCTCATGACGCGGCCTCCAGGGCTGCCTGGCGCACGGCGGCGACAATGTGCGGGTAGGCGCCGCAGCGGCAGAGATTGCCGGCCATGTATTCGCGGATCTCTTCATCCGAGCCGGCATGGCCTTCGCGGATGCAGGCCACCGCCGACATGATCTGGCCTGGCGTGCAATAACCGCACTGGAAGGCATCCTGTTCGAGGAAGGCAGCTTGCACGGGATGCAGTTCGCCCTCCCGTGCAAGCCCCTCTATGGTGGTGACGGTGCGGCCCTCGGCCTGGGCTGCCAATGTGAGGCAGGCCAGCACGCGCTCGCCGTCGATGTGCACGGTGCAGGCGCCGCACTGGCCGTGGTCGCAGCCTTTCTTGGTGCCGGTCAGGCCAAGGCGGTCGCGCAAGGCGTCGAGCAGCGTCACGCGCGGTTCGAGCTGCAACTCGTGCCGATGGCCGTTGATATCGAGATGGACGGGGATTTTTGTCATGGGCGTCTGGCTCCAGTTGCTTGACGCGGATGGGATTGGGATAGGGCAGGTGAGGGCCGGACGGCTTCCAGCCCTGTCGCTGCGCTGTCGTTTCTGGTGCGCGTCGTTCGGAAGGGGATCGGCTTCCGAACGCCCCCCACGCTCGTCACCTCAGAGCAGGTCCTCCAGCCGGATCGGAAAGCGCCGGGCCCGCACGCCAGTCGCATGCCAGACCGCATTGGCGACGGCACCGGCCGTGCCGGTGATGCCGATTTCGCCGACGCCCTTGATGCCGAGCGCATTGACGTGGGGATCGTGCTCATGGACCAGCAGTGCCTCGACCGACGGTACGTCGGCATTCACCGGCACATGATATTCGGCGAGGTTGGCATTCTGGATCCGGCCCGAGCGCCTGTCGGTAACGGCTTCCTCATGCAGCGCGAAGGAAACGCCCCAGATCATGCCGCCGTAATACTGACTGCGCACCAGCCGCGGGTTGATGACCCGTCCGGCGGCGAATGCACCGACCAGCCGGGTGACGCGGATCTGGCCGAAATCGGGGTCGATTTTGACCTCGGCGAACACCGCGCCATGTGCGTGCTTGGCATAGGCCTCCTGCGAAGCCGGATCCGGAACACCCTTGCCATGGCCTTCAACCTCGGAGAGGCCCGCGCGGGTAAGGATCTCGGCATAGGTCTCGCTGCGGCTTTCGTCCTCGCGCCGATAAAGCCGTCCGCCGCGCGCCAGCAAACCTTCATTGCCGGCGCCGAACAGCGGCGAGCGCTCGTCACCGGTGGCAAGATCGGCAAGCCTTGCGATGACGGCGGCGCCCGCATTGTGGATCGCCATCCCGGCTGTCGCCGTGTGGCCGGAGCCGCCGGCAATGCCGGCATTGGGAAGATCGGAGCTGCCGGCCTTGAACTCGACCCGGTCGATGTCGAGCCCCAATCCGTCGGCGGCGATCTGGGCAAAGGCGGTCCATGCGCCTTGCCCCATATCCTGGGCGCCGGTCTCCATCAGGCCGCTGCCGTCGCTTCTCAGCACGGCGCGGGCCTCGGCCTGGAACATGATGGCGGGAAATGTGGCTGTGCCCATACCCCAGCCGACGAGGAAACCGTCCGCGTCGCGCATCCGGCGCGGTTGAAGCGGGCGACTCGCCCAGCCGAACGCCTCGGCCGCCTGTTGATAGCATTCGCGCAGCGCTTTGGAGGAGAACGGCTTGCCCGTCATCGGCTCGATTTCGGCATAGTTCTTGAGCCGGAATTCCAGCGGGTCCATGCCGCAGGCATGCGCGGCCTCGTCGATGGCGCTCTCCAGCGCGATCGAACCGGTGGCTTCGCCGGGAGCCCGCATGAACAGCGGCGTGCCGGTGTCGAGCCGCACGGCATCGTGCGAGGTGGCGATGGCCGGACTGGCATAGAGTGTATGCGAAGCGTCGGCGGCCGGTTCGAAGAAATCGTCAAACGTGCTCGATGTGGTCCTGGCGTGATGGGAGATCGCGGTCAGTTGGCCGTCGCCGTCGATGCCCATACGCAAGGTTTGGCGGGTCGGGGCGCGATGGCCGACGGGGCCGTACATCTGCTCGCGCCGCAGCACCAGCTTGACCGGACGGCCGACGAGGCGTGCCGCCAGGATGCCGAGCACCTGAGGCCCGGAAATCATGCCTTTGGAGCCGAAGCCGCCACCAAGGAAAGGGCTGCGGATATGGATATTTTGCGGCGCGATGCCGAACAGGCCGGCGATGCGGCCCTGCGCCATGGCAAGGCCCTGGCTCGGCGTGTCTATCGACAGGCGGTCGCCATCCCAGGCGGCCACGATCGCGTGCGGCTCCATGGCGTTGTGGTATTGAGCCGGTGTCTCGTAGGTCGCCTCGATCCGCGTCGTTGCCGATTTGAGGCCGGCATCGACATCGCCCTTCTGCTGCACCGCCGGGCCGCCGACGCCGACACCGCGGGGTACGAAGCTTTCAGCGCCGTCGAGACCGACGCGCGCGGGCAGCGCTTCATAGCGCGGCGACAGCAGCGCGGCTCCTTCGGTCGCTGCTTCAAGGGTTTCGGCGATCACCACGGCAATGCTCTGGTTGGGATAGCGGACCTGGTCGTTCTGCAGCAGATCGAGCCGGAACATGAAGGGGTTGTCCTTGGCATCCGGATCGATGGCGAGGGCCGGGCGGTTGCGTGGCGTCATCACCTCGACCACGCCCGAATGCGCCTTGGCCGCCTCGATATCCAGCGCGACGACGCGGCCGCGCGCGATGCTGCTGACGGCCAGCACTGCATAGAGCATGCCGGGCGGATGGTTGTCGGCGGCATAGCGCGCGGTGCCGGTGACTTTCAGAAATCCGTCGCGGCGGGTCAGCGGCTGGCCGATGCTGGAGCCGTGCCGGGTATGGGCGGGTTGCTGGTTGAGGTTGAGTTCAAGCGTCATGGCGCGCTCCGGGGATGGAGGAAAAAGGGGAGGCAGGCAGGGCCGGCAGCCGTTCGGGCGTTCCTGCCCGTGCCGACGTCAGCGCCCGGACGACAATGCGCCGGGCAAGTTCGATCTTGAACGCATTGTCGCCGGACGGGCTGGCGTCGGCCAACGCGGCATCGGCGGCGCGAACGAAGCTCGCCTCGTCGGCATCGGCGCCGAGCAGGGCGGCTTCAGCCGAACGCGCCCGCCACGGTTTGGCGGCCACACCGCCCAGCGCCAGCCTTGCACCGCGGATCTTGCCGCCGTCGATGACGAGCGCCGCGGCGGCCGAGACGACGGCGAAGGCATAGGAGGTTCGTTCACGCACTTTCAGGTAGCGCGCATTGGCGCGGAAGGAGGCGGCCTCCGCCGGCAGCCGCACCGCCACGACCAGATCGCCGGGCTCCAGCGGATTCTCCAACTGCGGCGTCTCGCCGGGAAGCCGGTGGAATTCCTCCAGCGTGACGTGGCGCCGGCCCGCCTTGCCCTCGATCTCGACCACGGCGTCGAGTGCCACCAGCGGCACGCAGAAGTCCGACGGGTGCGTGGCGATGCAGGCATCGCTCCAGCCAAGCACTGCGTGCAGGCGGTTCTCACCGCCCAACGCATCGCAGCCGGCGCCCGGCTCGCGCTTGTTGCAGGCACTGGCAGTGTCATAAAAATAGCTGCAGCGCGTCCGTTGCAGCAGATTGCCGCCGACGGTGGCGGCATTGCGAAGCTGCGCCGAGGCCCCCGAAAGCAGCGCTTCGGCCACCGCGGGATAGGCGCTGGCGAACGCCGCGTCATGGGCCAGATCGGCATTGCGGATCAGCGCGCCGATGCGCAGGCCGCCATCGTCCAGCCGTTCGATGCGATTGAGTTCCGGCAGTCGGGTGATGTCGACGATGCGCTCGGGGCTGGTGATGCCGCCCTTCATCAGGTCGAGCAGATTGGTGCCGCCGGCGAGATAGGACGAACCTGGCTCGGCCGCCGCCGCGATGGCGTCGGAAATGGTGGCGGGCCTGATATAGTCGAAGTCTCTCATGCCGCGGTCCTCCGGTTGGTTCTGGCAAGTTGCTCCTGGGCTTCCAGGACGGCCTCCACGATGCCGCCATACGCCGCGCAGCGGCAGATGTTGCCGCTCAGCCCCTCGCGGATGCGCTCGGGATCGTCGCCTGCCTGTCCTTCGGCGATCAGGCCGAGCGTGCTCATGATCTGGCCGGGCGTGCAGAACCCACACTGGAAGCCATCATGGGCGATGAAGGCGGCCTGCACCGGATGCAGTTCTTCACCGTTCGCGACGCCTTCGATCGTCAAGACGTCGGCGCCGTCATGGCTGACCGCCAGCGCCAGGCAGGAGTTTATGCGCTTGCCGTCGACCAGCACCGTGCAGGCGCCGCACTGGCCGCGGTCGCAACCCTTCTTGGTGCCGGTGAGGTCAAGCCGCTCCCGCAACAGGTCGAGCAGCGTTACGCGTGGATCGACCTCCAGTTCGTGTCGGTGTCCGTTGATGGTGAGCGTGATGGGAAGGCTGGTCATTGACCTCTGGCTCCAGTGCTTAGGTCGGGAATTGAACTGGCGCCTTGCCGGGAAGGGCAAGGTACCTCGTGGTCAGATGCTGGTGATGAAAGCAGAGACGAAGACGGTTCTCTCGCACGCAGGGGAGATGTCGGCTTGCAGGCTGGAAAGACGTGACATACCCATTCCCCTGATTATATGATAAAGGTACTCCACTAAAACGGAGGTGCCTCCGTTTATTACGTGGGGGCTGGCCCGGCCGGGTTCAAGCCCCCATATTTGATCCGTGGAGAAAAAATTGGCCGTCGAGCCGTCAGCACTCGCCGAAACGAAGACCGCCGCGGAGGCCAAGCCGCTGCGCGCGGATGCCCAGCGAAACCGCGACCGGCTGGTCGAGACGGCGGCGGCGCTGTTTGCCGAGCGCGGCATCGATGCCTCGCTGGAGGAGATCGCACGCCGCGCCGGGGTCGGCATCGGCACGCTCTACCGGCATTTCCCAACGCGCGAACACCTGGTCGAGGTGGTCTACCGTCGTGAAGCGGAGGCGCTTTGTGCCGCTGCCGGGGAGCTTGCGGCAAGATATCCGTCCGATGTCGCGCTGGAAGAATGGATGCGGCGCTTCGTCGACTACATCGCGACCAAGCGCGGCCTGGCGACCAGCCTGCGCATCCTCTTCACCACCAATTCAACATTGTTTTCCGACACGTCGGGGCGGATATCGCAGGCCTTGCGGCAACTGGTCGAGGCGGCGGTGGCCGACGGCACTATCCGCGGCGACGTCGATGCCTCCGACGTCCTGCACGCGCTGGGTGGCATCTATTCCGCACCCGATACACCGGAGTGGCGCGACCGCTCGTGGCGGCTGGTCAAACTGCTGATGGACGGCTTGCGGTTCGGGGCGGGGAAATCCGCCAAAGCCTGATGGTCGAACGATTGGCCCGGCGACCGGTAAAGCCAAGCCGGGCATGCCCGTCAGCCATTGCAGGACCAAGTCGCGCACCGCGCTTGCATCTGAGTGCGAGCGGTTGTTAAAATCCTCACATTTCAGGCGACCAACAGGCCCAACGCATGACTGCTCGCAAAGCGCAAAGGACGGCCCGGCTGATCCACCTTTTGTCGGAACGGCGGGTCATCCATCTGAGCGAAGCGGCAACGCTCCTCGGCGTCTCCGAAATGACAGTGCGGCGCGACATCGCCAACAACCAGGGGCAGATCGCCTATCTCGGCGGGCACATATTGGCCGCGGCCGAGATCGAGGCCGATATTCCCTACGAACTGGCGACCGCGGCCGACAGCCATGCGGCGGCGAAGCGCGAAGCCTGCCTGCACGCGGTGCGCAAGATACGGCCCGACGAGACGATCTTCATCGACTGCGGCACGACGCTGATCCACCTGATCGACCTCATTCCCGACAATTATCAAATAACGGCAATATGTTACGCGATGAATATCGCGGAGCGCCTGAGCCGCAAGCCCAATGTGACGATCATCATGCTGGGCGGTGTTTATCACCCCGCGTCGGCATCTTTCTCGGGCACGCATGATTTCGACATTTTGAAGAGCGTCGGTATCAACGCAGCCTTCCTGTCGGCCGCCGGCGTCGATGCCAAGCGCGGCGCCACTTGCGAGCATTTCCACGAGGCGGTGGTGAAGCAGAAGGTGATGAGCCTTGCGCGCGAGAACTATCTCGTCATCGACTCGAGCAAGATCGGCAAGCTCAAGCGCGCCTTCTTCTCAGCCATGGACGGCTTCGACGCCATAGTCACCGAGCATGGCGAAGTCGGACCGGATTCATTTCAGCCTGACTCCGTTTGACATTTCCCCAAGCTGATGGAAAAGTCACAAAAAAAGTAAGATAAGTCTCAAAAGAGATATCGTCGGGGTAGGGGACGCTTCAAAGGGAGGAAGTGCGGGCGTCATGATCGAACCGGGTTCGACTGCGATGATGTCCGAAATCCCCTTGCTGCGCGTCGAGGGCGTCAGGAAGCGGTTCGGCGGCGTCAATGCGCTGCGCGGCGTCAGTCTGGAAATCCGGTCCGGTGAAGTGCACGCCCTGCTCGGCGAAAACGGGGCCGGCAAATCGACGCTGATCAAGATCCTGAGCGGTGTGCACGTGCATGATGGCGGTTCGATCGAAATCGACGGCAAGCCTGTCTCGTTCGCTTCGCCCGCCCAGTCGCGCGATGCCGGCGTGGCGGTCGTCTACCAGGATCTGAGCCTGGTCGAGTCGCTGTCGGTTGCCGACAATCTGCTCTTGGGACGAGAGCCGAAGACGCGGCTTGGCTTCCTGAAGAAGCGGCAGCTGGTGGCGCAGGCCGAAGCCTTCCTCAAATCGCAGAACATCCCGCTCGACGCCCGCGCCATGGTCGGCTCGCTGCCCTTTGCCTATCGCCAGATGACCGAGATCGCCAAGGCGCTGATGGGCGATGTCCGCCTGCTCATTCTGGACGAGCCGACCTCGGCGCTGACCGACGATGAAGAGAAGATCCTTTTCGAGGCGATCCGGGCGGTAGCGGCGCGCGGCGTCGGGGTGATCTATGTCACGCATCGCCTCAACGAAGTGTTCCGGATTTCGAGCCGGGTGACGGTCTTCCGTGACGGACAGAACGCCGGAACCTTCGTCACGGCGCAAACCACTATGCGGCAATTGGTCGGTGCGATTGTCGGGCCCGATCACGCCGTCCTGAAGGCTGAGGGCACGGCATCAGCGCAAAGCGTGCCGTCATCGGCCGGTCCATCTCAAAAGCCCGTGCTCGAATTGACCGACGTCAGCAACGACCGGCTGGACCGCGTCGATCTCGAGCTGCGCGGTGGCGAGATTCACGGCCTCGCCGGCCTGATCGGCAGCGGACGCACCGAAATCCTGCAGACCATCTTCGGCCTGCGGTCCATTCAGTCCGGCGAAGCCAGGCTGGAGGGTGTTTCGCTTGCTGGAACCGATCCGGCGGCGGCAATAAGGCGAGGCATCGCGCTGGTGCCGGAGGACCGGCATGTCCAGGGCCTTGTGCTCGAACATTCGATCGAGCGCAACCTCGTGCTGCCAAGGCTGCGGGAGTTCTCCCGCCTCGGTTGGCTGCAGCGCCGGTCCTCCAGTGAGCGCGCCAATGCCGCGATGCGCCGGCTGGCCGTCAAGGCCCCCAACGCATCGACCACGGTGAAGAACCTGTCCGGCGGCAACCAGCAGAAGGTCGTGTTCGGCAAATGGAACGAGCCGCGGCCGCGGGTGCTGTTGCTCGACGAGCCGACGGTCGGTGTCGATGTCGGCGCGCGCGAGGAGATTTATGGCGTCATTCGTGCCGCGGCCGCCGCGGGCAGTGGCGTTCTTTTGGTGTCTTCGGATCTCTCGGAACTGCTGCAGCTTTGCGACCGCATCTCGATCGTCGTCGATGGCCACATCGCCAGGACGATTGGGCGGCAGGAATTCGGCAGCGCCGAGGATCTCCATCACCTCATTCAACTTTCGCAGCCATCGGAAGAGCACGCGGCATGATCGATACCCAAAGCCCGGCAAAGGCACCAATGGCAAGGGGCGCCTCCAACCAAGCGGGCGGTCGCTCGGCGCTGCAGCATCTGCTTCAGGGCGAGCGTCCCTACATGCTCTACGTCGCCTTCGCCGTCATGCTGATCGTCTTCAGCCTGGCATCGCCCTGGTTCCTGTCGATCGACAATTTTCTCAACATCGGCCGGCAGACGACGCTGGTCTCGATCATCGCGGTGGGCATGACATTCGTCATCATCTCCCGGCAGATCGACCTGTCGGTCGCCTCGACGCTGGCGCTTTCGGGCATGAGCGCGTCGCTGGCCATGGCTTTCCTGGCCAACAATTGGGTCGTCGGCGCCGTCGCGGGGCTGGGCACCGGCGCGCTGATCGGACTGATCAACGGTGTCTTGACCACCCGCCTCGAAATCCCGTCCTTCCTGGTGACGTTGGGCACGTTGAGCGCTGCGCGCGGCCTGGCGCTGATGGTCACCAACACCAAGCCGGTCATCATCACCAACGAATACTATTTCGCGATCTTCGGTGAAGGCTCGGTGCTTGGTATCCCGGCGCCGATCCTGTGGACGCTTGGCGTCACCGTGGCCGGCATCCTGCTCTTGCACTACAGCGTCTACGGGCGGCGCATCTACGCGGCGGGCGGCAATCCGACGGCCGCACTCTATTCCGGGGTCCACATCAAGCAAGTCACCACGCTGGCCTTCGTGCTGACCGGAACGCTCGCCGGACTGGCATCGCTGATCCTGTCGGCGCGCTCGCACGCGGCGCGGCCAGATGTCGTGCAAGGCATGGAGCTCGATGTCATCGCTTCGGTCATCCTTGGCGGCTGCAGCCTGTTCGGCGGCCGCGGCTTCGTGCTCGGTACGCTGCTCGGCAGTCTGATCATCGGCACACTCAACAATGGGCTGGTGCTGCTCGGCGTCAGTTCGTCGCTGCAACTCGTCATCAAGGGAGCAATCATCGTCGCCGCGGTCGCGTTCACGAGGAGGTAAGGCGCGTCCCGCTCACCAGCAGAAAATCGCCGGCTCCAAACGGCGACAGGAACGTCAACGATCAACGGAGGAAAGTCATGAAACAACAGGCACGAATCCACTCGCTTTTATGTACATTGAGCCTCGCCGCCAGCGCCTTCGCGCTGTCGACGTCGCTTGGACTGGCGCAGACGCCGGAGACTTGCGTCACCGGTGTCGACATGGCCACGCTCGGCCCCAAGGGTATTGTGGGGCAGGGCCCGCACGGCGAAAAGGCAGCCTCGCCCGACGAGCTGAAATTGACCGACGACGAAGCCGCCAAGGTCAAGGCCGGCAAGTTCAAGGTCGGCATTTCCATGCAGACGGTGAACCTCGACTGGTCGCAGTTGCAGGTGCAAGGCATCAGTGAAACGCTTGCCAAATATGGCGTCACTGTCACCGGCGTGGCATCGGCCGAATATCAGGTCGACAAGCAGATCGCCGATATCGAAAACACCATCCAGCAGCATCCAGACGGCATCATTTCCATCCCCGTCGATTTCACCGCGACGGCGCCGACCTACAAGAAGGTGGGCGAGGCCGGTATCAAGCTGGTGTTCATGGACAGCATTCCGGTCGGCCTCGAATCTCCGAAGGATTTTGCCTCGATGATCTCGGCCGACAGCCAGGGCAATGGCCAAATCGCGGCAACGATCCTGGCGTCCTGCATGCCCAAGGGCGGCACGATCGGACTGGTGAATTTCGGCGTCGACTATTTTAGCACCAACGAGCGCACAAAGGGCGTCAGCGAGTGGATGAAGAAGAACCGTCCCGACATCGTCATGAAGCAGGTCGACTTCACCGATCCCTCGAAAGTATCGCAGATCGCCGGCGACTTCCTCACCGGCAATCCCGATGTGAAGGGCCTGTACGCGGTGTGGGACCAGCCGGCGCTCGACACGCTGTCCTCGATGCGTGCGCAAGGCATCGACATTCCGATCACCACGGTCGATCTCGGCCTGCAGTCGGCGATCGAGATCGCCAAGGGCGGGCCGCTCAAGGCGACCGGCTCGCAGCGCCCTTATGACCAGGGCGTCGCCGAGGCGCTGGCCATGATGAAGGCGCTGATCGGGCAGCCCACACCCGCCTGGGTCGGTGTGCAGTCGCTGCCGGTGGTGCAGTCCAACGTTCTGGAATCCTTCAAAACCGTCTTCCACAAGGATCCGCCGGCCGAACTGGTCGACGCCTGCAACAGCGCCAAGCCGAAATGCAACTGAGGTAGCGCCATGGGCGCGGGAGAAATCCCGCGCCCATGGGCCAGAACGGCCATTCATCGCGGGCACGCGGTATGCTAGGCGTCACAACAGCTTGATTTGTCTGTTATCCACGCTTTCGAGGGCATGCGATGTATGTAGGCCGTTCCTACAAACTGATCGATTTCGCGCTGTGGTCGCGGCGTAGCGTCATCTACATGGTGGTGGTGAGCGGCCTGGCCGTCGCGGCCTACCGCCTTCCCGGTATCGCTGGCTTCTCGGTGCCATGGTCGGTGGTGCTCGTGCTCGGCACCACGGTGTCGCTCGTCGCCGGCTTCAAGAATTCGCAGGTCTTCACCCGCAGCGGCGAGGCGCTGCAGGCGTTCACGCAAATCACCGCCAGCAGCCGGGTGTGGTCCAATTTCTGCCGCGACTTCCTCGATGCACCGACGGCGAAGCAACTCATCTACCGCCACATCGCCTGGATGACGGCGCTGCGCTTTTCCCTGCGGCGGCCGATGCCGTGGGAATCCATGGGGAAGGCGGCCAACATCGAGTACATGCGGCGCTACCGCATCCGGGAGGACAAGGGCTCCATCGCCGACGAGTTGCGCCCGTTGCTGGCCGAGCAGGCCGACAAGGTGCTGAAATCGTCGCAGCCGGCGTTGGCCCTGCTCGAGATGCAATCGGTCCAGGTCAACGCGCTGTTCAAGGACGCCAAGCTTCCCCCGCAGATTTACGTCGAACTGACGAAGCTGATCCGCGACCTCCACGACCAGCAGGCGCGCTGCGACCGCATCAAGAACAACCCCTATCCGCGCCAATACGCCATCGTCAGTTCCATGTTCGTCATGATCTTCTGCACGCTGCTGCCGTTCGGCGTCGTTCCGGTCTTTGCGGAGATGGGCAAGCTTGGCGGCGTGCTGAGCACGGTCGGCATCTGGCTGACGATCCCATTCAGCACGCTGCTGGGCTGGGCCTATATGTCTCTCGACCAGGTCGGCGAGAGCAGCGCCAACCCGTTCGAGGGCAATGCCAACGACGTTCCGATCTCGCAGATCTGCCGCGACATCGAGATCGAACTGCGCGCGGGACTTGGCGAGGTTGAGCTGCCCAAGCCATTGTTGCCGGTGAATGATATCGCGACTTGAAGTGCTGGCCACCTCTCCGGCGCCGTCGGAGAGCGGAACGTCAGCCATCGGCATCTTGCCGCACACCGCGAAATCGTCGCGCAGGTTGAGCGCGCAGGCGCGGATCCTGACCAGCGCGTCATCCGGCCCTGGCCGGGGCGGATCTTCCTCGACCAGGTCGAGCCTGTCCGAGCCACCGGGCGCTCTTAGCCTGACCAGCCGCATAGTCTTTCTCCGACGTGTGCGATATTTTGATATGCGGCGAGCCGGATCTAGCGGGCCTGCCGGCCGGAAATCACGCGCAACCAGGGCGCCAGATGGAAGGCGCTCATCAACAGATACATGGCCGGCATCCCGGTTAAAGACGCGCTGGTTAAAGACGGGCCGGTCAGCGGCGAGCTGCCCATGCACAGCATGGCCGCTTCGCCGCCCTGAACGCAGGAGAGCAGGGCCATCACGGCGAAGGTGGGTGCTGCCGCGAGGCACAGCCAGTCGGCGATGCCAGGGGCGGCGATGTGTTCGGAAGTCGCGCTGCCGATGCCAGAATGGATGTCGTTCATGGTCTTTTCCTTGGTGTCCTGGCCTGCAGGGTTTGGTTTCCTCTCCCCATTTCATGAGGGAGAGGAAACTTTCGGCCTTTCCGGCCAGACGCTACTGATCGCTCTTTTCGCGGAAGGCGGCTTCGCCGGCCGCCGACACCTCGGCCCACTTCTTGTCGGCCCCGGCTTCGTAATTGTCGTGCCAGTTCCACCAGCTGTAGAGCTGGGTCTGGGGATAGCCTTCGGGCGAATCTTCCCAGATCTCCTGGCGGCCGAGAGGGGTGGCGTCGAGATAGCTCCACACCGTGCCCAAGGCCTCGTCGCCGCGGGTGTTGATGAAATAGGTTCGGAAGACGCGGTCGCCATCATGGATGAACACGTTGTGGCCGTGCCATTCGTCGACGCCGAAATCCTTGTCGAAGCTATCGGTGATCGTATACCAGGGCATCTTCCACTCCATCCGCTGCTTCAGCCTGACGATGTCGGGCTGCGGCGCGCGCGAGATGTAGGCAAGCGTGGTGTCGCGGGCGTTGAGATGGGCGAGGTGGCCGACCTGGTCGGCGCCGAGCGAGCAGCCGCGGCAGGCGTGGTCGGGCCAGCCATAGACGCCAGGCTCGAAGAAGGCGCGGTAGACGATCAACTGGCGGCGGCCTTCGAACAGGTCGAGCAGGCTGGCCTTGCCATTCGGGCCCTCGAACACATAGGCCTTGTCGACTTCCAGCCAAGGCATGCGGCGACGCTCGGCGGACAGCGCGTCCTTGGCACGCATGGTGGCCTTTTCCTTGACCAGCATCTTTTCGTACGCGGCATCCCATTCCTGTCTTGAAACGATCGGTGGGGTCTTCATCGTCATGTGCTTGGTCATTGGTCTTCTCCTTTGCCAGTGGCGCCATCGCGGCGTGTTGTCGTGTGGGGATCCGGAACCAGCGTAGAACGGTGAAGCGGAGCGCTGGGAGTTACAAAAGTGGCGGGATCTGAATCGTCCGGCCCGGCGCAGCAGGGGTGGCGGGGCCGTGCGGTGTGCTCGAGGTCGTCGGTTGCAGGCATTTTCAATTTCCCTATTAAGATGCTTATTGTTCGTACCTGAGATGCTCAGGTTGGCGACGCCGGTATTGACATCAACGGTGGCCGTGATGCCCTCAGCCATGTGGCCAGGTTTGGCCGATGCGGCTTGCTGACCGGCGGTGGTGATTTAAGTTAGGGCGGCGTGGCGTTGGGGTGGGAGTTACAAGTGTGACGGGATTTGAATGGACTCGCTGATCACCGCGGCAGGACTGGCCTTGGCGGCCGGCGATCCGCTCGGCGCGCTGGACCGCGTCGCCTTGCGCGAGGACGCGCCCGCGCTGGCGCTACGCGGCATCGCCATGGCGCAGCTCGGCGACTTCGAACGCGCCAAGCTGCTGCTGCGGCGGGCCGCGCGCGCCTTCGGCCCGAGAGAGGCCGTGGCGCGCGCCAGATGCGTTGTCGCCGAGGCCGAGATCGCGCTGGTCTCGCGCGACCTCGGCTGGCCGGCCAAGGCGCTCGATGCGGCGCGCACGACGCTGGAGAAGCACGGTGACGGCCTGAACGCGGCGCATGCCGGCCACCTCAAGGTGCGGCGGCTGCTCTTGATCGGCCGCCTCGACGAGGCCGAGCATGTGTTGGCCGGGCTCGACCCGACGCCGCTCCCGCCGGCGGCAAGAGCCGCGCATGAGCTTGCCGTTGCCGGCATCGCCATGCGTCGCCTGCGGACCAGGCCGGCGCGCGCGGCGCTGGAATGGGCACGCCACGCTGCCCAGCGGGCTGGCATTCCAGGCCTTATGGCTGAGGTCGACAGCGCGTCCCTGGCGCTTGAAACACCCGCTGCGCGGCTGATCGCGCAAGGCACGGAGCGGCCGCTGCTGCTCGAAGAGGTCGAGGCGCTGCAGGGGTCGCCGGCGTTTGTCGTCGATGCCTTTCGCTATGCCGTGCGTGCCGCGGATGCCACGGTCACGCTGGCGAGCCGGCAGGTGCTGTTCGCGTTGGCGCGTGCGCTCGCCGAGGCCTGGCCCGGCGACGTGTCGCGCGAGGAGCTGGTGGCCAGGGCCTTCGGCGGCAAGCATGCGGATGAATCGCACCGCGCGCGCCTGCGCGTTGAGGTCGGGCGGCTGCGCGCCGAGCTGCGCGGACTGGCGGAGATCAGCGCCACCAAGCGCGGCTTCACGCTGGCCCCGCGCCAGGCGCGTGCCGTGATGGTTCTGGCGCGGCCGATCGAGGAGCGGCACGCGGCCGTGCTGGCCTTGCTCGCCGATGGCGAGGCCTGGTCGAGCTCGGCCCTGGCGCTGGCGCTCGGAACCGGCCAGCGCAGCGTGCAGCGGGCGCTGGAGCCGCTCGCCGAGACCGGCAAGGTGCAGTCTTTCGGCCACGGCAGGGCGCGCCGCTGGATGACGCCGCCGGTGGCGGGTTTCACGACCACCTTGTTACTCCCGGCACCGCTCCCGCAAGGGTAGGAAGGGATGACGACCACAATCGAGGACAAAGACATGAAACATTCAGCGGCCGAAATCCTGCGCGAATACGGACCCTTTCCGGGGGTGAACAGCGTGCATGGCGTGAGTTTTGACGGCAACAATGTCTGGTTTGCCTCGGGCGACAGGCTGAATGCCTTCGATCCGCAGAGCGGGCAGGCGTTGCGTTCGATCGATGTCGCGGCCCATGCCGGCACTGCCTATGACGGCAAGCACTTCTTCCAGCTCGCCAATGATAGCATCCATAAGATCGACCCGGATACCGGGGCGGTTCTGGCCACCATTCCCGCGCCCGGCGGCGGCCGCGACTCCGGGCTGACCTGGGCCGAAGGGACGCTCTGGGTGGGGCAGTACCGCGAGCGCAAGATCCACCAGATCGACCCGGAGACCGGGACGATCCTGCGCACCATCGAATCCAACCGCTTCGTCACCGGGGTAACCTGGGTGGATGGCGAGCTGTGGCACGCCACCTGGGAAGGCGACGAGAGCGATTTGCGCCGTGTCGACCCGCAAACCGGCAAGGTTCTGGAGACGCTCGGCATGCCGGCGGGCATGGGTGTCTCGGGGCTGGAATCCGATGGCGGCGACCGCCTGTTCTGCGGCAGCACATCCGCCGGCGTGGTGCGGGCGGTGCGCCGGCCAAAATGAGCCGGGTGCTCTGACGGAGACAATCGGCACCGCCAGGTCAGTGCCGGGAATTTTGTCCGCCGACGACTGGCCGTTGTCCAGGGAGGTCCCTAGATAGGCTGCGTTGGGCGACCGCCCGGACATTTCTTCGCAAAGGACCTGACCATGCCCGAACAGATCACATTGAACGACGGCGCCGCCATTCCACAGCTTGGCCTTGGCGTCTGGCAGGTCGACGCCGACATCACCGCGCAAGTGGTCGGTTGGGCAATCAAGGCGGGTTACCGGCTGATCGACACCGCCGAGGGCTACCAGAACGAGGAGGGGGTCGGCGAGGCGATCCGCGCTTCCGATGTGGAGAGAAGCAAGCTGTTCATCACCTCGAAGCTGCGCAACGGCGCCCACCAGCGCGACGCGGCTCTCACGGCCTTCGACGACACGATGAAGAAGCTCGGCATCGAGCAGCTCGACCTGTTCCTGATCCACTGGCCGGTGCCCAGCCAGGACAAATATGTCGAGGCGTGGAAGACCCTCATCGAACTCAAAAAGGCCGGCCGCATCAAGTCGATCGGCGTTTCGAATTTCAACCAGGACCATCTGGAGCGCATCATCGGCGAGACGGGCGTGACGCCCGTCGTCAACCAGATCGAATTGCATCCGCGCTTCCAGCAGCGCGCGCTCAGGGATTTCCATGCCGGGCACAACATCCACACCGAAAGTTGGAGCCCGCTGGGCAGCGGCCGTCTGCTCAGCGATCCGACCATCGCGGGCATCGCCAAAAAGCACGGCAAATCCGCCGCGCAGACGATGATCCGCTGGCACCTTCAGGAGGGGCTGATCGTGATCCCGAAGTCTATCCACCAGGACCGCGTCGCGGCGAATTTCGATGTCTTCGATTTCGAGCTGGACGCGCAGGACCTGGAGACGATCCGGGGCATGGATTCGGCTGACGGCCGCAACGGACCGAACCCCGCCACGGCGGCGTTTTTGTTTTAAAAGTTTGACCTGAAGGAGCCGGCGGCGAAGCGGCCAATCTCCCCCCAAGTGGGGGAGATGCCCGGCAGGGCAGAGGGCGCTGTCCCGCCGGCATATCAGTTTGTGCCGCCCAAACCAGCAGCGATGACAATATGTTGGCAGACATTGTCGATGTCGCGAATCACATCGTCGTTGCAGAACCGCGGCACGCTCCAGCCGTCCTGTTCCAGACGCATGGACCTTGAAGTTTGCGCCCTACGGCGCCCCCCTCTGTCCTGCCGGACATCTCCCCCACGAGGAGGGAGATTGGCAGCTTCGCCCTTTGTGCTAAATCCCGGACCCATCCAATTGCTGCGCGTCTTCGCCTTCCCAGGGCGCCGGCATCGAGCCGCCACGGCTGAGATTGGCGGAGGGCAGGGGCATCCAGCATTTCAGCTCCGGCTCGGCGTATTCGACGACGCGGCCCGGCGAGGAATCCGATGCGCGCCAGCCTTCGCCGGCGAACTGGTCGCCGCGTGCCCAGTAGGCGAGGTCGACTTCAGCCGGCCCCTGTTCGGACGGGCGGACCGTGACCAGGATCCGGCTGCCGTCCTTTGGCGCCGTCGACATGTGGCGCCACCGTTCGGGCTCGTCCATCGCATTTCCTCCTGCCTTGGTACGAGATGAAGTGTCGCCTCGCCATCGGAGGCGGTCAACCCAAACTTTGTAGGATTATACCGGCCACAGCCGTCCTGGGTCTGGCGATACTCGCCAGGGCAAGGAGAGCATATGAGTGACGAGATCGAGCCGATGCCGGCCGGAGGCGAAATGAAACTCTACTTCAGCCGCAATCCCAATCCGCGCCTGGCGGTCGCGGTTGCGCGTTACCTCAAGGCTGATGTGACCTTCGAATTCGCCTCACCCTTCGCGCCGGGGCAAGCGGAGCGATTTCGGCCGCTCAATCCCAATCTTTCCCTGCCGATACTGGCGTGGCCGGGCGGCAGCCTGTGGGAAGCGGACGCCATCGCTTGCCGGCTGTCGCGCGACGTCGGATCGGATTTCTGGCGCACCGGCAATGACGAGCCCGAGATGATCCGCTGGCTAAGCTGGGGCAAGGAGAACTTCGCCAGGGCCTGCGACATGGTGCATTTCGAGCGTGGCACCAAGCAGCGCTATCATTTGGGCCCGATCGATCGCCAACCGGTCGAGGAGGGGCTGAAGCTGTTTCACACGATGGCGGCGATCCTGCAGGCGGGGCTAGCCGGGCGGCAATGGCTGGTCGGGGACCGGGTCTCCTATGCAGATTTCCGCATGGCGACGTTCCTGCCGTTCAACGATGTCGGCGGCCTGCCGCTCGGTGATTATCCCGTGCTTGCCGGCTGGTATCGCCGGCTCGAAGCGATCGAGGCCTGGCGTGACCCGTTCAATGGGCTGGATGCACCGCCCTTGCCGCCGGTGCCGCGGCAGGGCGATGGGGGGAGCTGACGACCGGCGTATACACAAAGGAAACTTGAAAACGCCGGTCGCCGGGCGGGGGTTGGGACGCACCACGTTGGGGCGCGATGCAAAGTCAGGCTACGCGGATGTCCGGCATCTTCAATTCGAACGCCGGCCCATGGTGAACAACCGGTTACTATCCACAGGCTCCATCCGGCAAACGGCATCTCTCGTGGCTGTGCGCAACGTCGGCCTGCCGGCCATCGGTGCTCGACGGGCCATGCTCCGGTTGATAAGCCCGTCTGCGAAGGAGCTGATGAGTCTGGCATGACCGTTGCGATCGAGATGGGAAACACGACGGCGGGCGCCCCGGCGACGCTCGATCTCGAGGAGCTGCTGGCGACCCGGCTTCTGGTGCAGGGCAATTCGGGCTCCGGCAAGTCGCATCTGCTGCGCCGGCTGCTGGAGCAGAGCGCACCCTGGGTGCAGCAGACCATCGTCGACCCGGAAGGCGACTTCGTGTCGCTGGGCGACCGCTACGGCCATCTGGTGATCGATGCCGAGGAGCATACCGAGCGCGGCTTGCAGGCCGCCGGGGAGCGGGCGCGCATCCACCGCGTCTCGACCGTGCTCAATCTCGAAGGGCTCGATGCCGAGAACCAGATGCGGCGCGCCGCCGCCTTCCTCGGCGGGCTGTTCGAGGTCGCCCGCGACCACTGGTATCCGATGCTGGTGGTGGTGGACGAGGCGCAGTTGTTCGCGCCGGCCGTGGCCGGCGAGGTTTCGGACGAAGCGCGCAAACTGTCGCTCGGCGCCATGACCAACCTGATGTGCCGTGGCCGCAAGCGCGGGCTGGCCGGCATCATCGCCACGCAGCGGCTGGCCAAGCTCGCCAAGAACGTCGCGGCGGAAGCCTCCAATTTCCTCATGGGCCGCACCTTCCTCGACATCGACATGGCGCGCGCCGCCGACCTTCTGGGCATGGAGCGGCGGCAGGCCGAGGCTTTCCGCGACCTGGAACGCGGGCAGTTCATGGCGTTGGGTCCGGCACTGTCGCGCCGGCCGCTCGGCCTGAGCATCGGCCCGACCGATACCAGCCCCCGCAACGGCACGCCACGGTTGATGCCGCTGCCGGAATCCGCGCTCGAGGATGCCCGCGCCGTCATCCTGGCCGCCCCGCCGCCCGAAACGGCGCGCGCGCCGCGCCGGACGGCGTCGCCGGACCTGCTCGACCAACTGATGGCGGCGAAGTCGGCGGCCCTGGAAATCCGCCCCGAACCAGCCGAGCCGCTGATCAGCGCGGAGGATCTGGCGGAGCGGCGCGAGCGTGTCGACCGCGTGCTGCGCGCCGTGCTGGCCGAGCCCGATGCGGGGTTCCGCGTCATCGGCGTGCTCTATCAGGAGTTCGTGGTTCGCTGCCGCATCGAGGGCCTCGCCTCGGTCGTGCCGGACCTGCCCGCGTTCCGCCGCATGCTGACGCGAGCTCGCGCCGGCCTCGGCTCCGAGACGACGCAGGATGACGCATGGAGGGACGTTTCCGTCCGCGCCTCGCTGCTGCCCGACGACATGCAGGGCGTGTTCATGATGATCGCTCGCGCGGCGAAGGAGGGCTGGCCGTGCCCGAGCGACGCCGCGATCGCGCGCGCCTATGGCTCGCACTCGCTGCGCCGCGCCCGGCGCCTCCTGACCTATATCGAGGAGCAGGGGCTCATCGTTTGCCAGCTCGACGGCACGGGAAAGCGCACCGTGACGCTGGTCGAACTCGCCTGGGCAACGGCGCCCGGCGACCCCAACGCCGAGGAGGCGGAGCAAGGGAGCCTGGCGCTGTGAGGGGGCCATGACTTGGCCAACTGCGCTACTGGATAGCGATGATGCCGTCGATGGCCCGCCATTCCGAAGGCTGGATCAGCCGGTGGTGGGCGACGCGGACCGAGTGCAGCGGGCCTTCGAGTTCGCGCTCCCAATAGGATAGGAACCCGTGAAGTTCGGGGAACTCGGGCGCAAGGTCGTAGTCCTGCCAGACATAGAGCTGGAGCAGGCTCGGATGATCGGGCAGGTGATAGTGAATCTCCGCCGTGGTCAGGCCGTAGCCTTCCATCTGGAGACGGAATTCCTTGCTGACGCTTGCGATCATTCGTTTCTCCTTCCTGTCAGGTATTAGGCATCCAGCCTGTCAAAAGGGTGATGGAATCGCCGCTCGGCTGGCGTAGTGCCGAGACGGTAGCCTGGAGCAGGCGGTCAAGCGCGCGGTTGGAGCTTTCGGCGGCAGGGGTGGATTTGAGCGGTGAAAAAATCTGTTGGTCCATCGATGTGCTCCGTCTGCAAACAACTCCTTGAGCGGATCGCGGTTCCGGCGCCCGGGATGCGCCGGCCGCCTATAATCTGTTGAACAAGGATCGAAGATTCAAGCCGGCGTCCGACCTGGATAAGGTCGCGATAACAGGCTCTTGGCACTCGTGGCGCATGAGTGCCAAAATTTTTTGGCGGGGCTCTTGAAACCGAAAAACGGCAAAACTAGCTCGATATGCGCGCGCGATGCCTGAGCAAGGGTCGCTGCGTTCCGCGCCGGCCGATTTTGCCGGTCCGGTTGCGGAGGAACCGCGAAAAACATGTTTGTCCAGAAGGAGAACGAAATGGCGTTCCGTCCATTGCATGACCGTATCCTGGTCCGCCGCATCGACGCCGAGGAAAAGACCGCGGGCGGCATCATCATTCCCGACACCGCCAAGGAGAAGCCGCAGGAAGGCGAGGTACTCGCTGTCGGTCCCGGCGCGCGCGACGACGGCGGCAAGCTGGTCGAGCTCGACGTCAAGGTCGGCGACCGCATCCTGTTCGGCAAGTGGTCCGGCACCGAAATCCGGCTCGACGGCCAGGATCTGCTCGTCATGAAGGAAAGTGACGTGATGGGCGTGATCGAAGAGGCCGCGCAGATCAAGAAGGCCGCCTGACGGCTTCTTGGAAATTCAACCAGTCAACGAATGCTGCCTAGATGAAGGAGTGATCCAATGGCTGCCAAAGAGGTTAAATTCCATACCGAAGCGCGCGAGAAGATGCTGCGCGGCGTCGACATCCTCGCCAATGCGGTGAAGGTGACGCTCGGCCCCAAGGGGCGCAACGTGGTGATCGACAAATCGTTCGGCGCCCCGCGCATCACCAAGGACGGCGTCACTGTCGCCAAGGAAATCGAACTTGAAGACAAGTTCGAGAACATGGGCGCGCAGATGGTCCGCGAAGTCGCTTCGAAGACCAACGACATCGCCGGCGACGGCACGACGACCGCGACCGTTCTTGCCCAGGCCATCGTCAAGGAAGGCGCCAAGGCGGTTGCCTCGGGCATGAACCCGATGGACCTGAAGCGCGGCATCGACAAGGCCGTGGAGGCGGTGGTGGCCGAGTTGAAGGCCAATGCCCGCAATGTGACAAGGAACGACGAGATCGCGCAGGTCGGCACCATCTCGGCCAATGGCGATGCCGAGATCGGCCGCTTCCTCGCCGAGGCGATGGAGAAGGTCGGCAATGAAGGCGTGATCACGGTCGAGGAGGCCAAGACCGCCGAGACCGAGCTCGAAGTCGTTGAGGGCATGCAGTTCGACCGCGGCTATCTCAGCCCTTACTTCATCACCAATCAGGACAAGATGCGCGTCGAACTCGACGAGCCCTATGTGTTGATCCACGAGAAGAAGCTCTCCAACCTGCAGGCGCTGCTTCCGGCGCTGGAGGCGGTGGTGCAGTCGGGCAAGCCGCTGCTGATCATCGCCGAGGATGTCGAGGGTGAGGCGCTCGCCACGCTGGTGGTCAACAAGCTGCGCGGCGGCCTCAAGGTTGCTGCCGTCAAGGCGCCCGGCTTCGGCGACCGCCGCAAGGCCATGCTGGAGGACATCGCCATCCTCACCGGCGGCACGGCGATCTCGGAAGATCTCGGCATCAAACTCGAGAATGTGACGCTGGAGATGCTGGGCCGCGCCAAGAAGGTGGTGGTCGAGAAGGAGAACACCACCATCGTCGATGGTGTCGGCCGCAAGGAAGAGATTCAGGGCCGCGTCGCGCAGATCAAGGCGCAGATCGAGGAGACCACCTCGGACTATGACCGCGAGAAGCTGCAGGAGCGGCTAGCCAAGCTTGCGGGCGGCGTCGCGGTGATCCGCGTCGGCGGCTCGACCGAGGTCGAAGTCAAGGAACGCAAGGACCGCGTCGACGATGCGCTCCATGCCACGCGCGCGGCAGTCGAGGAAGGCGTGCTGCCCGGCGGCGGCGTCGCGCTGCTTCGAGCCGCCAGGGCGCTCGATGCCGTCCAGACCGACAATCCCGACCAGAAGACCGGTGTCGAGATCGTGCGCCGTGCGATCGAAACGCCGGTGCGCCAGATCGCCGAGAATGCTGGCGCCGAAGGCTCGATCATCGTCGGCAAGCTGCGCGAGAAGAGCGAGTTCGGCTGGGGCTGGAACGCCCAGACCAATGAGTTCGGCGATCTCTATGGCCAGGGCGTGATCGACCCGGCCAAGGTGGTGCGCACGGCGCTGCAGGACGCAGCCTCCGTCGCCGGCCTGCTGGTGACCACCGAGGCGATGGTGGCCGAGAAACCGAAGAAGGAAGCCGCCACCCCGGCGATGCCCGCCGGTGCCGGCATGGATTTCTGAGCCCATGCATGACCGCCCGCTCCCCGGCTGGGGAGCGGGCATCAGGATGAAATCGAGCGGAGGTAAACATGGATGCGATGGCTGGCCTTGGACCCCTGCCGGCGCCGACACATGAGGCAAAGGAGTTCCTGGCCTACGAAAAAGAATGCCGCAGCGTGCTGCAGCCGCGACTGGCAGGGCTGCTCGACATGGCCGAAGCCGCCGGCTGGAGCCGGCGCACCGCGGCCTCGGCGCTGATGTTCCTGGCGGCGCAGCAGGTGTCGGCGGCGGCTGCCGGCGGTTGAACCGGCGAGCGATGTTCGTCGCACAGAAGATGAAGGGCGTTGTTGTTTGGAGGTGGAGACGTGATCGCGGGCCGGTTGCGTGAATGCCTGAGAATACTGAGATGGGAGGCGGCCGACCTCGCCGCCGAACTCGGCCGTCCGCAAGGAGAGATTGCGGCCTGGCTTGACGGCCGCAGCCGATCTCCATTTGCCGTCGCCGCCTGGCTCGAGGCGCTGGTGAAGGCACACAGGATGTTGCCGGCGCCAGGCAGGGGCACGCCGGCGCTGGACTCAGCCAACATCGGGCCGGCCAACATCGGGCCGGCCAGGATCGAACTGCCCAGGTCGAGCCGGGCGCGATCGGCGGTGCCCAACCGGCGGCTCAATCTTCCATACAAGACATCCATGCACCCTGTCGGCGGCGGGCCGCGCTCTCCTGTGTCAGGTCCGCCGCAGGTGCCGCATAATCGAGAGGAGGCAAAAGCCATGAATCGCGGGCAGTTTGAAGAACCGGTCACCGTTCTGGTCGGAATGGGCTTTCCGGTTGCGATCGAGAATGTGATGGAAGCCTACGCGCTGTTGCAGGATTGGCCGGCCGCCGGCCGCAACGGCGCGCACGCCATTGCGCTCAACGCCTGCAAGGCCGGCATTGCCGGCGAGATCGACCCCGAAACCGTGCGGGCGACGCTGGTCACCTTCGCAAGGCGCAACGACATACTGGTGCAGGACATGGTTGCGCCGGCCGCAGCGCTGGGCGATGCGCCGCGCGCGGGCGAACTCGCGGGTTGACCATACGGCCGCCGCCCGGCTTTCGCGCCAGGCGGCGGGCACAGCCTTGATGGAACCAAGCGACGGCACGCAGGTTGAACCGGCGTCGGTTCCCTGATGCGAGGCCATGTCATGAGCATCCTGCAAAGCATGAAGAAAGCAGCCGAACAGGTTACCGGCGTTGCAAGACCAGACAAGCGACAGGCCGCCGATCTCGTAAGGCCGCGAAAACCGAATGAATTCAGGTTCAGGGACGATGGCCTGGTGCCCAACCATCCATCCTGGCCGCTTGTCGTCTATCGCGGCGCCGTGCGGCTGCCGCAAGAATTCGATCCCGCGGCGGTCATGGAGGAGCTTTTCGGCGCCAATGGCTGGGGCGACAGCTGGCGCGACGGCATCTATGACTACGTTCATTACCATTCGCGCATCCACGAAGTGCTCGGCGTCGCGCGCGGCACAGCCAAAGTCCAGTTTGGCGGCAAGAAGGGACGAACACTGGCGCTGAAGGCGGGCGATGTCGCGGTTCTCCCGGCCGGCACCGGACACCAGCGGATCTCGGCGTCCGGCGACTTCCTCGTGGTTGGCGCCTATCCCGCATCCGGCACCTACGACGAATGCACGACCGCCGCCGACCACGCCAAGGCGATCGTGACGATCCCCAGGGTAGGCCGTCCGCGAAAGGACCCTGTCTATGGAAGCGAGGGGCCGTTGCTGACGGCCTGGAAGAAAGACTGAGGCGGTTCCAGCGAAGGCCAGGCGGTCGGGAACTACCGCTCCTCCACTATCCGCAAATAAGCCGCGGTCACGAACAGCACGATCAGCCCGAACAAGATCCGTCTCGCCCCCTCCGGCATCTGCAGGATGGTCAAGAGCGTCGTCAACACGGTCAGGATGAGCGCGCCGATGATGGTGCCGGTATAGCCGCCGCGGCCGCCGAAGATGGAGGTGCCGCCGATGACGGGGGCGGCGACCGAGGGCAGCACCAGGGGTTCGGCGAGGGAGAGCGACGGAGCCTTGATAAGGCCGATGTAGAGCAGGCCGGTGATGCCGGCGAGCACGCTGGAGGTGATGTAGAGCGCGGTGATGACCTGCCAGTATTGCACGCCCGACAGCCGCGTTGCGCGCTCATTGTCGCCGACGGCGTAGAGCAGGCGGCCGAAGCCGGTGCGGGCGAGCGTGAAGACGATCAGCGCGGCGAGCGGCACGAACAACAGCAGGGCGTTGGGAAAGCCCGAGGTGACGCCGGTGCCGAGCCAGGCGAGGAAGTCGGGGATTTTGGCGCCGGATGCGATCACCGTGCGCTGGTAGACCTGCAGGCAACCGGTGCCGATCAGGCTGGTGCCGAGCGTCATGATCAGCGGGTGGACGCGGAAGACGCCGACGCCGATGCCGTTGACCAACCCGATCAGCACCGCCGGCATCATCGCCAGCAGAAAGGCCACCGCCGGATCCTGGTTGACGACCTGCGTCGCCATGATGAAGGCGCTCATCGTCGCCACCGTGCCGACCGACAGGTCGATGCCGCCGGTCAGCATGGTCATGGTCTGGCAGCCGGCGAGGATCGCCAGCGGAATGGCGAATTTGATGGTGTTGGCGATCCAGCGCTCGTTGACGATGCCGGGGCGCAGGATCTGCAGGATCACCACCAGGATGACGAGCAAGATGATCAGCGGGATCAGCGGCCGGTCGGCCATGAAGCGTTTTAGGCGGCGGCCGAAGGGGACGGGGGTGAGTGCGGTGGCGCTCATGGGGTGGCTCGCGATAGAGTTGGCGCGACGCATCTTTCCCTTCTCCCCTTGTGGGAGAAGGTGGATCGGCGCGATAGCGCCGAGACGGATGAGGGGTGCTCC
>NZ_JAIUIU010000036.1:0-48862 GCF_020165775.1 Mesorhizobium sp. B263B2A | reverse complement strand
GTGGTTCCCCCACTCCGTCTCGGCTTCGCCGAGCCACCTCTCCCCCCTCCGGAGGGAGAGGAAAGGAGCCTGGCTGGAGCGGCACCCTCAGGCGCGGCCTCTGCACGAAAACTGCACGCGACTGCGGGAAACCTCCTTGCATCCGCCGCACGGTTTCCCCGTCGGCCTGCGAGACAGGCGGCATGCAAAAGCGAGCAAGCCCCCGTCTGCCCTACCGGTTGCGCAGCGACGGATGGTGGCTGGCCGATCCGCCGCGCGCGGATCCCACCGCCATGCTCATTCCCTTTGTCCGCAAGAGCCTGCCGCCAATGCGGCCGGATGCGATCAGGCCAGATGCTGCCAAGAAGGTCAGATCATGACGTCGTTTTTCACAGCGGCACCAGGCTATTGCAGCCGCTTCGGCATTGCCGTGCTGCTGGTCGTGCTGGCGGATTTCCTGTTCTACGGCCAGCCGGTCGGCATCACGGTTTTGCTGTTCGCCATCCTGATCGCCGCCGCGGTCGTGGCCGTGCATCCCGCGGCCTTCAGCGATAGCAGGGTCTGGCTGAAGCCCGCCGCGCTGCTGGTCGCGCTGCTGCCGCTCGCCGAAAATGCCAGCGCCTTGTCCGTCTCGATCGCGCTTGCGGCCCTGGCTGTGTTCGCGCTTTCGCTGAGCGGACGCCTGCGGCACGGCGTCGCCCGCATTGCCCGGCAGATCGCCCTGTTTTGGCTCGCGGCGCCGTTCCGGTTCGTTGGCGATTTCATCCGCTGGCGCAGGGCAGCGCGCCGGTTCGGCCGGCGCCGCGTCCGGCTGGCGGCGATCGCCGTCTGGGTGATGCCGCTGACACTGGGCGCCGTCTTCCTGGCGCTGTTCGGCACCGCCAATCCGGTCATCGGCTACTGGCTGTCGCTGATCGACCTTCTGAAGCTGCTCGATCTCATCCAGCTGGCGCGCATTGCCTTCTGGCTCTTCGTGCTCGCCGGCGTCTGGGCCTTTTTGCGGCCACGCCTGCCGCGATTTCGTCAGCGCGTCTTCCGGCCAAACCATGTCCCGACTGCTCAGCCGGCGACCAATCCGCAAATTCACGTCATCGAGGACATCGTTTTCGGCAAGGCGGCCATCCTGCGCGCGCTTGTTGTCTTCAACGTGCTGTTCGCGCTGCAGACCGGGCTCGACTTCACCTATCTGTGGGGCGGGGTGGGCCTTCCCGACGGCTTGAGCTACGCCGCCTATGCGCATCGCGGCGCCTATCCGCTTATCGTAACCGCGCTGCTCGCCGCCGGTTTCGTCCTCGCGGCGCTGCGGCCCGGCAGCGCGACCTCGGCCGATCCGGTCATCCGCCGGCTGGTCTATGCCTGGGTGGCGCAGAACATCATGCTGGTCATCTCGTCGATCCTGCGGCTTGACCTCTATGTCGGCATCTATGCGCTGACCTACTGGCGCATCGCGGCTTTCGTCTGGATGGGTCTGGTGGCGGCGGGCCTTGCGCTGATCATCGCCCGCATCGCCCTGCAAAAATCCAACGAATGGCTATTCGCCGCCAATCTTCTGACGTTATCCTTGGCGCTTTATGGCTGTTGCTTCATCAACTTCGCGGCAACGATCGCCAATTACAATGTCGACCATTCCCTTGAAATGACCGGCCAGGGCATTCCCCTCGACGCCTGGTATCTCCGCTCGCTTGGCCCGGGCGCGTTTCCGGCGCTCGACCGGTTCTTCGATCACCAGGACAAGACGCCTGCCGCCGGCGCTGTCCGCGAGCTGGAGCGTGTGCGCGACAGCGACGAAAGCTGGTATCGCAGCGTCCAGAACAACTGGCGGGCCTGGAGCTTTCGAGACTGGCGCCTGCTGCGCGATCTCGACAGCAAGGGGTCGCTCGTGCTTCCTCAGCCCTCGCAACCTACCGCGCGGGACCGCTGATCCATGCCGCATCACATCCTCGTCGCCGACGATGACCCGCATATCCGCGAGGTGATCTGCTTTGCGTTGGAAAAAGCCGGCATGAAGACGGCTGCCGTTTCCGACGGTGCGGCCGCTCTGCGAGCGATCGAACGGCACACACCCGACCTGGTCGTGCTCGACATCGGCATGCCGGAGATGGACGGGCTGGAGGTCTGCCGGCGGCTCAGGCACACATCCGATGTGCCGGTGCTGTTCCTGTCCGCGCGGGACGAGGAGATCGACCGCATCCTCGGGCTCGAAATGGGTGGCGACGATTATGTGACGAAGCCGTTTTCCCCGCGCGAACTGGTCGCCCGCGTCAACGTCATCCTGCGGCGCGCCCGCCCGGCGGCGCCCGAACCGGCCGACGACAGGCAGTTCGCGCATGGTAAGCTTATTCTGGTGCCGGCCAGCCACGGCGCCGCCTTCGATGGCAAGCCGCTGTCTCTGACGGGTATAGAATTCTCGATCCTGAAAGGGTTTCTGGCGCGGCCGGCGCATGTGCTCGACCGCGACGCGGTGATGGCCAATGCCTATGCCGGCAAGGTCCATGTCGCCGATCGCACCGTCGACAGCCATATCCGCAACATCCGCGCCAAGCTGGCGGCGGCGGGTTGCCTTGACGCCATCGAGACGGTGCATGGCGTCGGCTTCCGGCTCGGCCGATGCGGCTGACCACTTCGCGCAAATGGATCGGCCGTAAATGGCGGCCACGGCTTGCCACCGTCGTCGTCGCCATCCTGGTGATGGTGATGGCGCTGCCGCTGGTCGGCCTGTTCTTCTTCCGGCTCTACGAGAACCAGCTGATCCGCCAGACCGAGGCGGAACTGATCGCGCAAGGTGCGGCCATCGCCGCCATCTACGCGCAGGACGTTCGCGACGCCGGCATTGCGCCGGAAAAGCTTGGCGCGCCGACACTTGGGACAAATGGGATCTCAAGCCGAAGCACCAATCCCGACGGCCCCTACCTGCCGATCGAGCCGCGCCTCGATCTCGCCTCGGATTATGTGCTTCCGACCCGGCCGGCGGCGACGCCCGCAATCGCCGATCCCGCTTTCGCCACGATCGGAACGCGGCTGTCGGGCATTCTCGACGCCACGCAGAAAACCACGCTGGCCGGTTTCCGGCTGCTCGACCCCCGGGGTGTCGTCATCGCCGGTCGCGGCGAGGTCGGGCAGTCGCTCGGCGCGGTCGAAGAGGTGCGCGCCGCGCTTGGCGGCCGCTATGCCAGCGCGCTCCGGCTGCGCATTCCCGACCAGCCGACGCCGCCGCTCTATTCGGTCAGCCGCGGCACCAAGGTGCGTGTCTTCGTCGCTTTGCCAGTGGCCGTCGATGGCAAGGTCGCCGGCGTGGTCTATGTGTCGCGGACGCCCAACAACATCGTCAAGCATCTCTATGGCGAGCGCGGCAAGGTGACCCTGGCGGCGATCGCCATCCTCGGCGGCACGCTGCTCATCGGCCTGGTCTTCCTGCGTACCGTCAGCCGGCCGATCTATGCGCTGATCGACCGCACCGAACGCATCGCCGCCGGCGACCGCGACGCGATCCGGCCGCTCGACCACCACGGCACATACGAGATGGCCGAGCTTTCCGCCGCCTTCCTCGACATGGCTGAAAAACTGCAGGCGCGATCGGACTCGATCCAGACGTTCGCCACCCATGTCTCGCATGAACTCAAATCGCCGCTGACGGCGATCCAGGGCGCGGCCGAGCTGCTGCGCGATTCCGGCTCGGCGATGGACGATGCCGAGCGCCGGCGCTTTTCCGACAACATCGTCACCGATGCCGGTCGGCTCAACCTGCTGGTGCGGAAGCTGCTCGACCTGGCACGGGCGGAAAATCTCGCGCCCAGCGGCCAAAGCACCTCGATCGATGCAGCGCTCGCCCTGCTCCCGGTCGACACCAGGCTGGCGGTTCGCGTCGAAGTCGGCGGCGATCTGGCCTTGCGCATATCGGCGGAGAACGCGGCGATCGTGCTGGGCAATCTCATCGATAATTCGGCCCGGCACGGCGCGACGCAGGTTTCGATCATCGCCGCAAGCGCCGGCGGCAAGGCGACGGTGCTGGTCGGGGATGACGGCGCCGGCATTTCGCCGAGCAACCGGGCGCGCATCTTCGAACCGTTCTTCACCACGCGGCGCTCTACCGGCGGCACCGGCATGGGCCTCGGCATCGTGCTGGCCCTCCTGAAAGCGCATGATGGTATGATCCGGCTGGTTGACAGCGAGCCCGGCACGCGCTTCGAGATCATTCTGCCGGTAGTATGAGAGTGAGCATGATCTTTTCCGAAAACCGGCGCCACTTTTCGGGATCATGCTCTAGGCTTGGAGAGGCATAAAGCGTGCGCTACGACATCGTCATCATCGGCGGGGCCATCGTCGGGTCCTCGATCGCCTATTACCTGCGCGAGGAAGGGTTTTCCGGCTCGATCGCGCTGATCGAGCGCGATCCGCAATTCGCGCAGGCGGCAACGACGCTGTCCATGGCCTCGATCCGCCAGCAATTCTCGATCCCGGAAAACATCCGGCTGTCGCAGTTCACGCTGAAACTGTTTCGGCGGCTGAAGGAAGAGTTTGGCACTGATGCCGATATCGGTTTCCGCGAGGGCGGTTATCTCATCCTTGCCGGAGAAGCCGGGCTGCCGATCCTGAAGGCCAATCACGAGGCGCAGATCGCCGAGGGCGCCGACATCGTGTTGGAGGACGCCGAGCAGCTGACGCGGCGCTTCGCCTGGCTGTCGACCGAAGGCATTTCCGCCGGCGCCTATGGCCGCACCGGCGAAGGCTGGTTCGACGCGCATGCGATGCTGACGCTGTTCCGCAAGGCGCTGCGCGACAAGAAGATCGATTTCATCACCGCCGATGTCACCGGCATCGCGCGCGACGGCAACCGCGTCACCGGCGTCAGGCTCGACAACGACCAGGCGCTGGAGGCCGGCATCGTCGTCAACGCCGCCGGGCCGAATGCCGGCAAGGTCGCTGCGATGGCCGGGTTGGCACTGCCGGTCGAGCCGCGCAAGCGCAACGTCTTCGTTTTCGAGGCGCGCGAGAAGTATGCCGACATGCCGCTGCTGGTCGATCCCTCCGGCATCTATGTCCGCCCGGAAGGCTCGGTCTACCTCACCGGCGGCGCCGAACCGGAAGAGGATGACGGCCCGGCCGCCCCCGGCGATTTCGAGGTCGACTGGCCGCTGTTCGAAGAGGTGATCTGGCCCGTGCTGGCGGCCCGCATTCCAGCCTTCGAGGCAATCAAGTCGACCCGCGCCTGGGCCGGCCACTACGACTATAACACGCTCGACCAGAACGCGGTGATCGGCCCGCATCCCGAGGTCGGCAATTTCATCTTCGCCAATGGGTTCTCAGGCCACGGCCTGCAGCAGGCGCCGGCGGTCGGCAAGGCGCTGGCTGAGCTGATCGTGCATGGCGATTACCGGACGGTGGATTGCTCGGCGTTTGGCTATGAGCGCGTGGCGGAGGGTCGGGCGTTCCGGGAATTGAATGTGATTTGAGGCGCGCTTCTTCCTTCTCCCCTTGCGGGAGAAGGTGGCCTCGCGAAGCGAGGTCGGATGAGGGGTGTTCCAGCTTGGCGGTACCCTCATCAAGGTTGGTGGTCTGGGAACAGAACCCGTCAACCTCTCACTCCGCTGGACCCCTCATCTGTCTCGGCGCTGACGCGCCGATCCACCTTCTCCCGCAGGGGGAGAAGGAAAGAGGCGCGTCCAAGCCGCCACCCGGTTTCCCGCATCCAAATATGCCTGCAGCCAGCTCAGCACCCGTGCCCAGCCCTCGGCATGTTCAGCCGCCGCTTCACTTAAGCCGGCAAAGCCGCCATGGCAGATCGTAATGCGGGTGCCGATCGCGATCGGTTCCAGCAGATACGCCACTTTGGTCTCTCGCCGGCCAAGTGTCGGGTGGTCCCACGCATAGGCCCGCGTCTGCACGATCCGGCGCGGCGCCTCGATGTCGAGGAATTCGCCGCCGGCCGGCCGGCTTCTGCCGTCGGCCGTCCTGACGACTACCGTCCAGCGGCCGCCGACGCGAAGGTCGGCCGACCAATCGATCATACGATAAGTACCGGAAGACCCCCACCATTGCTCGATCTCATCCGTCACCAGGGCACGAAAGATGCGTTCCGGGGCTGCGCCAATGTCGGCCGATGCCATGATCGTCTCGCCATTGGTTATGCTATGCACCATGGGAACATACGTCATGGATGCCTCCGTCCGAAATTCGTTCATAACCGGAACGATCCTTTATAACTTGGAGGGCGGACGCTCAAAACCCTTGCCGGTTTCGAGCAGGCTCTTCAGGCTGGCCAACACCAGCGGCCAGCCTTTGGCGACGTTGCCGATCAGGCTATGCGGCCCATCCGCCTCATGGGTGACAGCAAGCTTCATCAACTCGCCGTCCTGCTCGATGGTGAAGGTGCAGCGCGTGTAGCCGTCGGCCTTCACTTCCGGCATCCATTCGTTTCGCCATTTGATGACCAGGCGCTTGGGCGGGTCGATCTCGAGGATCTCGCCGCTGTCGGCGACGCGGCCGTCCGGGAATATCAGCTTCCAGCTTGAGCCGACTTTCCACTCGCTCTCCTGATAAGAGCAGAGGAAGAACTGCCGGTTGAACTCCGGGTCGGTCAGCGCCTGCCAAAGCTTCTCAGGCGTGGTGCGGATGTAGGTCACATAAACAAAGCTGTTGCTCATCAGTCTTCCCTTTCGAGGCGTTTCTTCAAGTCGCTGAGGGCGGCCAGCCGCCCCCTCTCGAATTTGCCGATCCAGCGCTCGGCGATCTCGTTGATCGGAACCGGGTTGAGGTAGTGCTCCTTCTCACGGCCCCGACGGATGGTGGAGACGAGGTTTGCCTCTTCCAGGATCGCCAGGTGCTTGGTCACTGCCTGGCGTGTCATGGCCATTTCCGCGCACAGCGTATTCAAGGTCTGCCCGTTCCTGGCATGGAGGCTGTCCAGCAATTGCCGGCGTGTCGGGTCGGCCAGGGCGCGAAAAACGGCATCCATGCTCATGGCTCTAATATGCAACCATTTGGTTGCATGTCAAGCCGCAAGACCGCGCGCCATCTGACGTCTGGATGCGGTCAGCGGAGAAGAAGTCAGCGCTTGCGGGAGAACCAGAAAGCATCGGGCATGCGCTTCATGCCGATGCGCTCGTAGAAGCCGACGGCGTCGGGTAACGAGATCAGGCTGATGCCGACGGTTGGCCCGAGCTGCCGCCGTGCCTCGTCCATCAGGCCCTTGCCGATGCCGAGCCCCTGTGCCGACCGGGAGACGGCGAGCTCCGATATGTAACAGACCCAGGAGAAATCGGTGACGGCCCTGACAACGCCGACCAGCGGCTTGCCCTCCACGTCGAGACGCGCGGTCAGCACCAGATTGGCACCTGACAGCATGGCTTGCAGTCTGGCGGTGTCATCGATCGGCCGTGTCTCGCCAAGGCCGGATTCCACCAGCACGCGGCGGAATTCGGCGATGTCGAGCGCTGCTTCGCACGCGTAAAGGACGAGGGGGCTTTGAGCCATGACCGCCAGACTGCATCATCGGCCGGCGAATTCGAAGCCGTTTTTGCGCGGCCGGCGTGGGCTTCCACATATAAACGATTGCCTTTTATTTGCCCGCGGCTTTGTGTAAACCGTGCCTCAGCAAATTCCCCCGCAACGAAAAAACGGGCCAAAGCCATGGAAAAATTCACCAAGCTCACCGGCGTCGCCGCGCCGATGCCGATCGTCAATGTCGACACCGACATGATCATCCCGAAGGATTATCTCAAGACGATCAAGCGCACCGGGCTCGGCACCGGCCTGTTCGCCGAAATGCGCTACAAGGACGACGGCTCGGAAAACCCGGATTTCGTGCTCAACAAGCCGGCGTACCGCAAGGCGCAGATCCTGGTCGCCGGCGACAATTTCGGCTGCGGCTCGTCGCGCGAGCACGCCCCGTGGGCGCTGCTCGATTTCGGCATCCGTTGCGTGATCTCGACCTCGTTCGCCGACATCTTCTACAACAACTGCTTCAAGAACGGCATCCTGCCGATCACCGTCAGCCCGGAAGATCTGGAGAAGCTGATGGACGATGCCTCGCGCGGCTCCAATGCGACGCTGTCGATCGATCTCGAAGCCAAGGAAATCCGTGGCCCGGACGGCGGCGTCGTCACCTTCGACCTCGACGATTTCAAGCGCCACTGCCTCTTGAACGGCCTCGACGATATCGGCCTGACCATGGAGAAGGCCGGCGCCATCGCCTCGTTCGAGAAGAAGAACGCCGAACAGCGCCCCTGGGCCTGAGCGGTACCCTGCTGAAGATATAACCCGGCCGCCCAGGCCGGGTTTGCGGCGACTGAGGGGAGGACAGTCATGACACGTTCGCTTCTTGAGCGGTTCACCGTTTCCCGGAAACGCCGAACCGCTCTACCTCCTTGTTTCGACGCAATTCCCAGGGGAATTGCTCTCGCCGGCGTTTGCGGGTTGGCCTTGTTGCTGATGCCCGCCGCGAGCGCGTTTGCCCAGACTGAGACACCGGCCGCGCAACCGGCGCCGTCGGCCGAAAAGCCGGCCACCGACCAGGGGACGGGCGCCGCCGATGCTGCCGATGACGACAGCCAAGCACCGGTGCCGTTCGAGGGCGGCCAGTTGACCATCACGCAGCCGGAGCAAGATGGCGAGAAGGTGCTCGCCTATGACGGCAAGCAGCTGGCCAGTAACTACGACGTCTTCTTCGACAGAATAGTCGAGGTCGGCGGCGTCAAGGTGGCGCTGTTCGATGTCGGCGACGGCGGCAATCAATGCGGGCCGGCGACGGTGATCGTCTGGAAGCCGGAAGGCGGCGCCATCCAGAGCACGAAGGTCGAGCAGGACGAGTGCGGCGCGCCGCCCTCGGCGGTGTCCGACAACGCCATCTATTTCGTGCCCTATCTGCTGCCGGGCGATCAGAAGCCGGCTTTGCAATGGTCGCCGACGGACGGGCTGACGATTTCAGGCAATCTGACCTACATGCCCGAACCTGGCACGGACTGGAAAGACATCGATCCGGAAAAGTACCAGAACATCATCGACGCCTTCCACAACGAGGCCGTCTACAAGCAAGCCGAGACGCTGCTCGGCAAGGACATGCCCGATATGGCGACCAGCTTGCTGGTCGGCGGCGGCACGGAAAAGACCGCGTCCGGCGCCTTCTACGCCAGCGGCTGCGTGCCGCATGATTGCGGCGGCAATGACGGCTTCATGGCCGTCGACCCGGCCCAGCACAAGCTCTACTTCGCCCGCCGCGGCGACAATGGCCAGCCGAACGCTTGGCCTGACGTGAAGACCTGGCCGGCCGATGTGAAGGCGGCGCTGGACAAGGCGCTGGGCGAAGCGAATTAGGGATGTGGCGGTGAACAAAACCATTTCGCCGCGATCCTTCACACCCCCCTCTGCCCTGCCGGGCATCTCCCCCGCAAGGGGGGAGATCGGCCGTCACCACGACTTTCGCTAATCTTCAACATTGAAAGAATGGCGGTCCGCCAAAGCTGCCAATCTCCCTCCTTGCGGAGGAGATGGCCGGCAGGCCAGAGGGGGTGGCTGTCCCGCTGACGTCAACAAGCGTTTGCACCGCTGATCCACCTGCTTTGGCCCATGGTCACCCCAGCCCTTTCCCTGCAAAATGCCACTAACATCCGCGAGGCCTCACCATGCGCAAACTCATCTCCACCGGCTCGCCGTTCGAAAAAACCGCAGGCTATTCGCGCGCGGTGGTGCAGGGCGACTGGTGCTTCGTGTCCGGCACGACCGGGTACGACTATGCCACCATGACGATGCCGGACAGCGTCGAGGCGCAGACGCGTAATTGCCTGGCGACGATCGGCAAGGCGCTGGAGGACGGCGGTTTTGCCATGGCCGATGTGGTGCGGGCGCATTACTACATCACCGACCAGGCTTTCGTGGACGTGGTGTTCCCGATCCTGGGCGAGACGTTCGGCGACATCCGGCCGGCGGCGACGATGATCGTCTGCCAGCTCAACAAGCCGGAGATGAAGATCGAGATCGAGGTGACGGCGCTGCGGCGCTCGGCCTAGAGCAGTTCACCGTTTCACGAAACGGCGAACCGCTCTATCTCTTTGTTTTGACGCAATTCCGGACGGAAAACCGTTCACACTTTTCCTGGAATTGCTCCAGGTAGTTGAGGCCAAGGCCATGAAGGTCCGGCGCATCGTCGCCAATATTGCCACGCAAGACATCGCGGCTGCGAAGTGCTTCTATCAGGACGTGCTCGGCCTCGACGTCCTGATGGACCTTGGCTGGATCGCCACCTACGGTTCCGAGGCGGAGATGCAGGTGCAGGTCTCCTTCATGGCCCAAGGCGGCTCCGGCACGCCGGTGCCGGATCTCTCGATCGAGGTCGACGATGTCGAGGCGGCGCTCGAAGGCATGAAGACGGCAGGCTTTGCCATCGAATACGGGCCGGCCGACGAGCCCTGGGGCGTGCGCCGCTTCTATGTGCGCGATCCCTTCGGCCAGCTGGTGAATATTCTCTCGCATCGGTGAAGGCCAGGCGCTGCAATTTGCGAGATGGCGGCGGGACAGCGCCCCCCTTTGTCCTGCCGGACATCTCCCCCTCAAGGGGGGAGATTGGCAGCCTCGCCGTCTCGCCTCGCTTTCGGCATAGGAGATTGGCGAAGGCCGAGGTGACATCCAATCTCCCCCCTTGAGGGGGAGATGCCCGGCAGGGCAGAGGGGGGCGTGAAGGATCGCAAACTAACGAGGTTGTCCTTGATCGCTGCGTTCCTGCTTGCGCCCAGCCCGCTTGGCGTTTAGCAAAGCGCCGGTTCAAATCTTTCTGGGACGGTTTTCATGGCAACGAAGCATCTTTTCCTGCTCCCCGGCGACGGCATCGGCCCCGAGGCCATGGCCGAGGTCAAGAAACTGATCGCTGCCATGAATGAAAAGCTCGGCAGCGACTTCGCCACCGACGAAGGCCTGGTCGGCGGTTGCGCCTATGATGCGCATGGTGCCGCGATTTCGGATGCCGATATGGCAAAGGCCATGGCGGCGGATGCGGTGCTGTTCGGCGCCGTTGGCGGGCCGAAATGGGATGCCGTGCCCTACGAGGTGCGCCCCGAAGCCGGCCTGCTGCGGCTGCGCAAGGACATGGAGCTGTTCGCCAACCTGCGCCCGGCCATCTGCTATCCGGCGCTGGCGGCATCCTCCTCGCTCAAGCAGGAAGTGGTCGAAGGCCTCGACATCCTGATCGTGCGTGAATTGACCGGCGGCGTCTATTTCGGCGAGCCCAAGCAGATCATCGACCTCGGCAACGGCCAGAAGCGCGGCATCGACACCCAGGTCTACGATACGTTCGAGATCGAACGCATTTCGGGCGTCGCCTTCGAGCTGGCGCGCACGCGCAAGAACCACGTCACCTCGATGGAAAAGCGCAACGTCATGAAGTCGGGCGTGCTGTGGAACGAGGTTGTCACCCAGACCCATAAGGCGCGCTATTCCGACGTCAAGCTCGACCACATGCTGGCCGATGCCGGCGGCATGCAGCTGGTGCGCTGGCCCAAGCAGTTCGACGTCATCGTCACCGACAATCTGTTCGGCGACATGCTGTCCGACATCGCCGCCATGCTGACCGGCTCGATCGGCATGCTGCCGTCGGCCTCACTCGGCGCGCCCGACGCCAAGACCAAGAAGCGCAAGGCGCTCTACGAGCCGGTGCATGGCTCGGCTCCGGACATTGCCGGCAAGGGCATCGCCAACCCGATCGCCATGATCGCTTCCTTCGCCATGTGCCTGCGCTATTCTTTCGGCATGGTCGATGAAGCCGACAGGCTGGAAGGCGCGATCGCCGCCGTGCTCGACCAGGGTCTGCGCACCAAGGATATCTTCTCGCCGGGCATGACCGAGGTCGGGACCGTCGAGATGGGCGACGCGATCATCGCCAAGTTCCTGGCTTAAGCCGCAGGGCCCTGCCTCAACGAATATCGCCGGCCAGCTGCCGCAGCATAGTAACGAGCTGAGCTTCGTCCACCGGCTCGAAAAAGGCCACGTCGGCGGCCTCGACAGCGATGATGGCGCGCTGGGCAGCGGCGGCTCCGGCTGGGGTGATGCGGATCACCTTGGCGCGGGAATCCCTGGGGTCGGCCTCCCGCACGATCAATTCCTTTGCCTCGAGCCGGGCGACGACATCCGAAGTCATCTTCACCTCGGTGCCGGCCTGGGCGGCGAGCTGAACCTGGTTGGGCGGCTCGCCATTGCGGCCGAGCCACATCGCCGAGGCCAGCAACACGAACTGGACATGTGTCAGGTCGAGCGGTGCCAGCGCCGCCGTCATGATGCGCTGCCAGCGCATGGTGGTTCGCCAGAGCAACAAGCCGGGGCTCTCCGATGGTCCGCTGAAGCGTGTGTTCAAATCCTGCCCATCAGCCACGGCTTGCCAGCTCCTCTGCCTGCTCGAAAAGCCTAGCCATCGAGGTGTCGAAATCGCCGCTGATCTGCGGCCCAAGCTCGGGTCCAACCTCGGCGGCCGAGGGGCCGGAAATCTCAAGCCGGTGGGTGACTTGCGTGCCGCCCGCGACCGGGACCAACGTATGCCGGAACAGCAGTTTCGTGTCACCAAACGACGTCTCGTCGGCATAGGTGACGTTGTCGACGAGATCGACGATGGTCGATTCGAACGTGTCCTGCCCCACCGGCGTCACGGAGACGCGGGTACCCTTGGCGAACGGCCCGTGCAGCACGAAGGTGTCGGACCCTTCATAGGCGAGACGGCCCTCGTGCAACGCCTTCAGTGCGTTCCAGATGGCTTGCGCCGGGAGAGGGGAAATGGCGGTGTATTCATTGGTCCACATTGTCTTGCCTCCATTCAATCTGTGCACAGACTATCTGTGCGCGGATTAAATTGCAAGAAGAATCTTCAGCGCGACGACTTTGTTCTTCGAGCGGGAAAGTTTCTTTTTTATCGGGACTGGTCTTCTAGACCCTGACGCCTGCCGGCACCGGCCCCCAAGGGTTTTCGCCCCCCTGAGACGGTATAAGTCCGAAGACCAGAAAAGCCGCTTCGCCGATGACCGGGATGAAGCAGATCAAGACAAGCCAGCCACTCAGGCCGATGTCGTGAAGACGCCGGACGACAAGCGCGATCCACGACAGGCCGAATGCCAATGTGAAGATAAGAGCGGGTATAAACCCTATCGAGCTCCGGCCCGCGTTGATGCCAAAGCCATTAATGGCCAGATTCACCAGTATCCCGAAGCCAACAAGTGCTAACTGCACCAGGATAAAGCACAGCCAAAAGGCCCAGAATTCCTTGCGGCGTGCGCGTCCGTTGAAATTAAGATAATTCACGCTCACCGTCTGCCTGAAATAGGCCCACAGTCCTGTAGAGCCGGCAGGCCGCTTTTCGGCAAACCGGCTAGGCTCAGGTGGTTGACCGGTGCCTGACGAGGGCGTGGTTGAGGCAACGGCGACTATATTGTGGGCCGCCCCGTCATCCGGCTGGAACTCGACGAGAGTGCCTCTCACGAGGGCCACACCGTGGTTCAGATCATTACGGGCAAACATATAGCGCTTACCGTCGACCCCTTTGATGTAACCGAAATCCTGGTCCTGGTCGTAGTGATAGACCGCGCCACGCATACCTTGCTCCCGCCATGCTGCGATGCGCATACTACCCAAGGTTGTTCATGATTGCAATATGCACGCCAAGCTATGTGCTGACACCCGCCGGCACCGGTCCCCATTGGTTTTCGCGTCCCTGCGTCGGGATCAGGGCGAAGACCAGGATGATCAGGCTGCCGAAGGTCGGGATGAGGATCAGCAGGCAGAGCCAGCCGGTCAGGCCGAGGTCGTGCAGGCGGCGCACGATCATACCGAGACCGGGCAAGAACGTGGCCAGCAGGAAAACGCCAAAGAGCCCGACCGTCACCGCCGGGATTTCGGCGTTATCGAAATTGCCCATCTCGAAATCGGCGAAGACGCCGATGCCGACGACCACCAGCAACGCGATCGTCCAGAACAGGCAATAGCCCCAATATTCCTTGCGGCGGGCGCGGCCGGCGAAATTGAAATAGTTCTGGGTCAGGCCCCGCCAGAAATAACCCCAGAGGTCGCTGGGTTCGGCCGGCTCGGAGGAACGGCCGAAATGCCGTGCCTGCGATGGGGCGGCTGCGGGTGCTGCGGCAGCATGAGCCGGTGCGGCGCTCAAAGCGGCGTCGGCAACAGGGCTTGCGGCGGCGATCGAAAAAACATCGCGCGCCTGGCCGCCGCCCGGCTGGAACTCGACCGCCGTCCCCATGGTTAGCGCGGTTTGCCGGCGCAGGTTCTCGCGGGTGAAGGTGTAGCGGTTGCCGTCGGCTCCGGTGATGAAGCCGAAGCCCTGATCCTCGTCATAGTGAAGAACTTCGCCGCGCATGCGCCACCCCTGTCGCCAATGTCCCTGCCAAGGTGTCGCATGGGGCCGCGCCCATGGGCAAGCCATGCGCCATGGCTACCATATCAGCGGCAAATGAAGCATAAGACATCAGAAGCAGCCATCCTCGCCCAAAGCAGACAATGACAGCCGAGTGCCCCGATGCCAGTGTCGCGACCGAAGATGGCGAGGCCGAGAGGCCTGCGAGGCCGGACCCCTCTGTATTGGTCCCCCCGGTATTGGCGATCGACGCCACCGGCCTGATGTTCTGGCCACCCGGCAAGGGGCTGGCCGGCATTCCACGGGTGGAAAGCTTTCTCATCAACGCGGCGCTGGCCGATCCCGACCCTGGCGTCGAGGTGGTGGCGTTCAGGCCCGGGCAAGGCCGCTTCCGGCCGCTTGCGCCCTTCGAACAGGATCATGTCGCGGCGGGCGAGATTTCATCGCATCGGCGCAAACGGTGGCCGGGAAAACGCACGGCACTGGCGCAGGCTTTCGAAGCGGTGAGGCGGCATCCGTGGGGCAAGCGCGAAGCGGACCGTCATCTGGCCAAAACGGTGACCAATGGCCGCAAGGGAATTGTCTACCAGGCAACGAGGCTGCTGATCCGCATTTGCCGTCTCTACCAGCAGGCGCGGATCTGGATGGGAGCACGGCCTGACGCGGCGAGTCAGACCGCCGAGGCGGAGCCGGGCCTTGTACTGATCAGCCATCACATCCTGACCCAGGAGGACCGGTCCGCAGTCTCTGGTGCCGCCGGCAGGCTTGCCTTCCTGTGCCACGATCTTATCCCGACATTGCGCCCCGACCTGCTTGGCGCGGGCGTCGGCGAGCGCCGTTTCGGGTCTTATCTCGAACAGCTCGTGCGTTTGGGCGCGCCGGCATTCTGCGCCTCCGACGCGGTCGGCGTCACGCTGACCGACCACATGCGCAAGGCCGGCATCGCCGCGCCGGTCGTGTACCGCTTTCCGATGCCCTCGATCCTGCACGAGACGGCATCGCGCATGGGCGCGACGTCGCGGATCGAGACCAGCGAACCATTCGTGATCTACTGCTCGACCATCGAAGTGCGCAAGAACCACATCCTGCTGGCTCGGATCTGGCAGCAGGCGCTGGAAGAAGGGGTCAAGCTGCCAAGGCTTGTCTGCGCCGGGCGCTGGGGCTGGATGATCGAGCCGCTGCGCGCCTTTCTCAAGGCGCATCCCGAACTGCTCCAGTCGATCACCTTCACCGGGCTGGTCAGCGACGAGCAGCTGATCCAGTATTATCGCAGCGCCACGTTCGGCGTCTTTCCCTCACATATAGAGGGCTGGGGCTACGGCGCCTCGGAATGCCTCGATTTCGGCGTTCCGGTCATCGTGTCGACGGCGCCGTCGCTGATCGAAGCGACCGGCGGGCTGATGCCGGCGATCGATTCCGAAGATGTGCAAGGCTGGTATGCCGCCACCCGCAGGATGGCGGAGGACCACGCCTGGCGTTCGTCGCTGGCCGAGCGCATCGCCAAGCAGCACCGCCCGACGCCTGCATCGGCAAGCTGGGCCGCCATCAAGGCCGGTCTGCATGCGTCGGTCTCCCGGGCTTCGAACGCCTGACCGAACCGGCCGGGTTCGATCCGTTACTGGCCTGGAACAATGGAGAAAAACGAGTGCAACAGGGCTGTTTGGCGGAGGTAAAATGAAGACCAAAAGACTTGCCCTGTATACTTTCGGCATATTCCGTGCTCCAGCCAGTGATCCCGTGAACCAGGGCTTTCATGACCGCAACGATCGCAATTTTCTGATTGCCGAGACGAGCGAAGGGTTCATCGCCAGATCGGGTTATGATGAAGAGCCCGGCCCCGAAAGCTGGGGCGTGCAGGTCTTTCCGCGCTTCTATAGTGAACGTGGAGACGGTTGGTCGCCATCGACGTTGTCGCTGTGGAAAGACCTGGCATCGCCGATGGCATTCTCCTATGCCGGAATTCATAGGGAGGCGATGAGGCGCGGACGAGAATGGTTTCTCAAACCCGCCTGGCCGCCCTATGTGCTGTGGTGGGTCGAGCGGGATTATACGCCCACCTGGACGGAAGCCGTGGTCAGGCACGAATTTCTTCACGACCACAAGGCCAGCGCTTTTGCCTTCGATTTCAAGACATGTTTCGATGAAGACGGCCGCTCGACGACAGTCGACAGCCAGGTGGTCAAGCAAAACATGCGCTTGAATGAAGAACGCCAGCAAATGATCCAGATCGTGAACTCATAATGCGGAATGGCCGAGATGGGAGTGACAGCGGCCTGTCCGTTTCTTGCCATCGGAAGGGACAGGCCGCTTGCCCTGCCGAGCTATTTCAGAGGCAGAAAGAGTTCAACGACCACTTCGCGTAGCGGCCCCTCCGGGAAGTGGGACAGATGTCGTTGACAATAGATTGGAAAGTCGCGTGCTTCCTCGCCGCTGGCAGGAAGCCACTCACGATAAAGGTAAAGTGCTGCGGGTTCGAGATTGTTGGTATTGCCGGGGTAGCGCAGCACCGCACAGCGTCCGCCCGGGATCACGCCAGCCTTCATCTGCGCGTCATTCGCCTCGATCGGTTGGTCGGTCCCGGCACAGATGTCCATGCTATAGTCAGCCGGAACCGCAGGTTCCCTTTCGGAACGAAAGACGTTGAAGGTCGGGCTTGTCTCGGGCGACAAGCCCGCGGCCTTACGCCAGGCGATGAACCGCTGGATGGTGTCCTGGAGCGTCGCCCGGTCTCCGCGATGCTCCATGATCGCCACCGGCGTCGGGGGCACATCGCGGATCGTCACGTCGGTGTGATCAAAAATTATCTGCATGAGCGTGTTCCTTGCTTTTTCGAGGGGCCCGAAGGCCATAAGCCACGACCCCCAGTCGGGAGATTTCCGGAACGACGAGGGCGATTGTCCGAACCGTTGCCGAAAGGCGCGTGCGAAGGCATCCGGCGCGTCGTAGCCGGCATCCATCGCGATATCGGTGACGCTTTGGGTGTCACTTTCGGCAAGCCTGTATGAAGCGCGCTTCATGCGGGCGAGCTGGACATAGCGATGCACGGACAACCCGAAGGTGGACGTGAACTGCCGATGGAAATGGTATTTCGAGAACGCCGCGACACCGCTCAACGCCTCCAGGCCCAGATCGTCATCCAGATGCTGGTCGATGTGGTCCAGCACCCGCTGCATTCGGGCTTGGTAGTTTTCAAGTGCTGCCTTCAACGCTCTTCCTCCGTGGCGACACCAACTAGGCCTTTCCGGATATGTCGCGCTCGACCGATCTTGCGATTTTGGCATGGATCAACAGGGCCTGGACGCCATGGCGCGGTCTGCCAGCGCGCTACGGCTCGCGCACGATCAGCCACAATCGCGTTGTGCGCTGGTGAAAGGCGGAGGCCGCATGATGGATGCCATCGCGGCAGCACAAGGCGGCGACATCCAAATGACAGCGCGAGTGCGGTTCACCGTTTCACGGAAACGGCAACCCACTCTATCTCTTGGCTTTGATGCGATTCCGGACGGGAACCCGTTTCACATACTTTTCGGCATCATGCTCAACCTGGCCGCTTCTTCGCCTTCTTGTGCTTCGGCGGGCCGGCATTGTCGAATTTCGGCTTGCCCGGCTTCTTCGCCCCCGGCTTCGCCTCATGCGCGGCGGCGGGGCGTTCGGCTGCCGGTGCGCGCTTCTCGAATTTGCGCTTCGGTGCGTTGGGGTCGAACGGCGCCTTGCCGCGATGCGGCTTCTTGTCGGGGCTTGGCGGCTGGTAGCCGGCCCGCGACAGGTCCGGTGTGCCGTCCAGCCGCTTGACCACGATGTTGCCCTGCAGTTTGCGGTCGGGACCGATCGCCGTCAGGAAACGATCGGCCCAGTCGGCGGCGATCTGCACGAAGGTCTCTTCCGGCTGCATCTTGATGGCGCCGATCTCGCGCTTCGAGATGCTGCCGGTACGGCACAGCATCGGGATCAGCCAGCGCGGCTCGGCATTCTGCCGGCGTCCGATCGACAGCGAAAACCAGACGCTGGCGCCGAAATCGTCGCGCCGGCTGGGCGCTTCGTCGCGGCGCGCGAAACCTTCGCCCGCCGGTCTTTCACGCGAGGGCGTGAAGGGTGCCACATCCATCAGATCCTCGGGCGCCGAGCGGCTGGCGCGGCACTGGCGCACGAAGGCGGCGGCCACCTGCTCGGCGCCATGCTGGCTGAGAAGCGCGTCGATGAAGGCGCGCTCGTCGTCCTTGACCGGCTCGTCGAAGGCCGGATCGGCAAGGATGCGCTCGTCGTCGCGCCGCATCACGTCGTCGGCCGATGGCGGGCTTGCCCATGTCGCGGTCAGCTTGGCGCTCTGCAGCAGGCGTTCGGTGCGCCGGCGGGCGCTGCCCGGCACGATCAGCGCGCTGACGCCCTTGCGCCCCGCGCGCCCGGTGCGGCCGCTGCGGTGCAGCAGCGTTTCCGGGTTGGTCGGCAGGTCGGCGTGGATGACCAGTTCGAGATTGGGCAGGTCGATGCCGCGCGCCGCGACATCGGTGGCGATGCAGACCTTGGCGCGGCCGTCGCGCATCGCCTGCAGCGCATGGCTGCGCTCGTTCTGGCTGAGCTCGCCCGACAGCGCCACGACCGAAAAGTTGCGGTTGTTGAAGCGCGCGGTGAGATGATTGACGGCGGCGCGCGTGTTGCAGAACACCAGCGCGTTCTTCGCCTCATAAAAACGCAGTACGTTGATGATAGCGTTCTCGCGGTCGGCCGGGGCGACGCTGAGCGCCCGGTACTCGATGTCGAGATGCTGTTTTTCCTCACCGGCGGCCGAGATGCGCACGGCGTCGCGCTGATAGCCCTGGGCGAGCGTGGCGATCGAGCGCGGCACGGTGGCCGAGAACATCAACGTGCGGCGCTCGGCGGGGGCTGCGTCGAGGATGAATTCGAGATCCTCGCGAAAACCGAGATCGAGCATCTCGTCGGCCTCGTCGAGCACGACGGCTTTCAGCGCCGACATGTCGAGCGAGTTTCGGGTTATGTGGTCGCGCAGCCGGCCGGGCGTGCCGACGACGATGTGGGCGCCGCGCTCCAGCGCGCGCCGCTCTGTGCGCATGTCCATGCCGCCGACGCAGGACGCCACCGTGGCGCCGGTCAGCTCATAGAGCCATTCCAGTTCGCGCGTCACCTGCAGCGCCAGTTCGCGCGTCGGCGCGACGGCCAGTGCCAGCGGCGCTGTGGCTGGGGCAAAGCGGTCCGCACCGTCGAGCAGCGTCGGCGCCATGGCAAGGCCGAAGGCGACGGTCTTGCCGGAGCCGGTCTGCGCCGAGACCAGCGCATCGGCCTGGCCGAGCTCCAGGACGGCCTTCTGAACCGGGGTCAGGTCGGAATAGCCGCGTTTTTCCAGCGCCTTTGCAAGCGCGGGAACAAGTGCTTCGAAGTTGGACATCTTGCTCTTTCGGAATTCGGGGTTCTGCGCTCATCATGGGAGCACGAGCCGGGGCCGGCATCGCCAGCCAAACAATCTTGGCCGTTCGTACTTCCTGCCGCCGCTCTTGTACAGGGCAAGCGGCACCGGCCTTCCTTCTCCCCTTGTGGGAGAAGGTGTCGCCGAAGGCGACGGATGAGGGGTGCTCCAGGGAACACCAACGCCTCACTCCGCTGGAGCACCCCTCATCCGTCTCGGCGCTGTCGCGCCGATCCACCTTCTCCCACAGGGGGAGAAGGCAGAGCAGCACACGCAATTGACTCTTTTACCAAACCGCGTAAAAGCCGCCACTGAACGGGATCATTTCGATGCGCGGCCTTTTGATGGCTTTTATTGCATTCGACCTCCCTGGCCACAATCATCTGGCTGGGCGCGTTCGCGCGTCTTACCGCTCCCCTAAAACCATGGCCAAAACCACCACCAAAACGGTGTGATTCCCTTGGCCTAACCACCCTCTCCCGGGTCCGGCCCGGGGGACGGAACCCGCATTGGCCGGCGGGTTTTCTCCAAAAACCAAGCGGAGAGGGACAGGAGATTTCGATGAGTTTCAAGGTTGCAGTCGTCGGCGCCACGGGCAATGTGGGTCGGGAAATGCTCAACATACTGGAAGAGCGCGGCTTTCCGGTAAGCGAAGTGGTGGCGCTCGCCTCGCGGCGCAGCCAGGGCACGGAAGTGTCGTTCGGCGACCGCACGCTGAAGGTCAGGACGCTCGACCAGTATGATTTTTCCGACACCGACATCTGCATCATGTCAGCCGGCGGCAACGTCTCCAAGGAATGGTCGCCGAAGATCGGCAAGCAGGGCTGCGTGGTCATCGATAATTCGTCGGCTTTCCGCTACGACCAGGACGTGCCGCTGATCGTGCCGGAAGTAAACCCGGACGCGATCTCGCTGTTCACGCGCAAGAACATCATCGCCAACCCGAACTGCTCGACGGCGCAGCTGGTCGTGGCGTTGAAGCCGCTGCACGATGCCGCCACCATCAAGCGCGTCGTCGTCGCGACCTACCAATCGGTGTCCGGTGCCGGCAAGGAAGGCATGGACGAGCTGTTCACGCAGACGCGCGCGGTATTTGTCGCCGACCAGGTCGACGTCAAGAAGTTCACCAAGCGCATCGCCTTCAACGTCATCCCGCATATCGACGTCTTCCTCGACGACGGCTTCACGAAGGAAGAGTGGAAGATGGTGGCCGAGACCAAGAAGATGCTCGACCCCAAGATCAAGCTGACGGCGACCTGCGTGCGCGTGCCGGTGTTCATCGGCCATTCGGAAGCGGTCAACATCGAGTTCGAGAAGCCGATCACCGCCGACGAGGCGCGCGATATCCTGCGCGATGCTCCCGGCTGCCAGGTTTTGGACAAGCGCGAGGACGGCGGCTACATCACGCCGCTGGAATCGGCCGGCGAAGACGCCACCTTCATCTCGCGCATCCGCGAGGATTCGACCGTCGACAACGGCCTGTCGATGTGGATCGTCTCCGACAATTTGCGCAAGGGCGCGGCGCTCAACGCGGTGCAGATCGCCGAGCTGCTGGTCGAGCGCGGCCTGATCCAGCCGAAGAAGAAGGCGGCCTGACGGGTCTTTGTTATCGCTCACGGGCCGCACCGCCGCTTGCGCGGCTGGCCCTCCGCGAGGGCGCCGGACGACCGGCGGCCCGCGGTCGCGGGCTCGGCCTGCGGCCGTTAGCCAATCTCCCCCCTCGTGGGGGAGATGTCCGGCAGGACAGAGGGGGGCGCTGTCCCTCTTTCCTCTCAATCGACGTCAGTCGCGCCAATGGCCGCCGCGCTAAACTCTGTTCTCCTTGGCCAGTTTCCGCAGCAGCTCCATTGCCTCCTCGGCCCGTCCGGCGGGGACGAACAGGTGATCGTGGTAGAAAGCCGAGACCGGATTGACGCCCATGCCGGCGGTTGCCAGCCGCGTGGTGATGGCGGCGAGGAAGCCGACTGCTTCCAGTGACGAATGGATGTTCAGCGTGATCATCCGGCAGCGGAACGAGGCGGCCAGCCCGGCGGCATGGGCCGCCGCCTCGGGCACGATCAGTGTCGTGCCCTCGCGCTCGCGGAATATCATGAGCGGTTCGAGGCCTTCCGGCTGGGGAATTCCAGGCGCCAGCGTGGCGAAGACATAAATGCCATCCAGCAATTCCGGCGTCATCGATGCCAGCAATGTCTTCAGGTCGGTTTCGCCAGTCATTTGTTCCTCACCGGATGCATCCATAGCCGCGAGCGATGAATGCCGATAGTCGCGATGTGAAGCTGGAGGGACAGCACCCCGGATGTCGCTTCCGCTTTCGCCAATAGCCAATTTCGTTGATCGGCGGGGATTTTGGGGTCGGCCTCGCCAATCTGAAGCGCGAAACCGACGCATGACCGGCACGGCACGCTACCGCTTGTCGAGCCGGCGGCATCGCGATCTTTGTTCTCCTCGGGATCAAATTAGCCGTCTGAGAGTTAAGAACCAGGCGGCGAGACGGCGATCCGCGTGTGAGAGGAACGAAAAGATGACGAAAATCTTGACCATTCTGGTGTTGGCGACGGCGCTCGGCGCATGTTCGCAGACGGAAAAAGGCGCTGCCGTGGGTGGCCTTGGCGGTGCCGCGGTCGGTGCCGCGGTTGCGGGCGATCCGGTGCAGGGCGCGGTTGTCGGGGGCGCAGTCGGTGCCGTGGCCGGCGCGCTGATCGGCCATGCCAGCGAAAGCGGCAAGTGCCGATACCGCGACCGCTATGGTCGGGTCTATGTCGACCGCTGTCCGAGCGGCTATTGATTGCCTCCGGGCTGAGATCAAAACGGCGGGCCCGGGCCCGCCGTTTTCATAAGATGGATAAATCGGAGCAATTCCAGGAAAAGCGTGAGACGGTTTTTCGGGGAAAAGCGCATAGCGCTTTCCCTTGGGAATTGCGGCAGAACAAAGAGTCAGAGCAGTTTTCGGATGTATTCCCAGGCTTCCCGGCCGAGATCCGCATCGGCGCGATCGTTGCCGCCATGCGCGTGGGATATCGAACGTGAGGTGGTTTCCCCCGGCAAGAGGATGCGGTGGCCAGCGTCGGGCGCTGAAACCAGGCGTGTGGCCTTTCCGGCATCCTTTCGGCGCTGAACGATCGCTTCGGCGAAATCCAGCGATGGCCACAGCGCATCGTCGCCGCCCGCGACCAGCACGATCTCGGCCGGGATTGCCTCGACCGGAATGGCGGCCCTGGCCGCTTCCTCCCAGAAATTTGTCAGGCAGTGCTTGAAGAGTTCTCGGTAGGACACCAGGCCGTCGACATGGCTTGCGTTCCAGTTCGGGTCGGTTGGAACGAACGGCAATGGAAGCCCCTCCAGGGTCCACGACGATCGTTCAGGCCAGGCGATGCCGTCGCGGCCCGGCCCGATGTTTCCCCAAACCACCGATGTCGGGCTGATCGCCACCACGGCATCGATGCGCGGATCATGGGCCGCCGCGAGCAAGGATGCTTCGGCACCCTTGGACGTGCCGACATAGACGATGCGCCGGCATCCCAGTCCGGCGAGATGGGCGGTTGCGGCGAAAAACGTCTCGAGAGGGACCTCGCAGATGCCGGGAACCTGGCCTTCGCCGCCAAACCAGCGGAGAGCGAGCGCCGACGCCCCTTGCCTGGCAAACAGCCGCGCGCGAGCGACGTCGACGCGGCCGCTGGATCCGCTCAAGACAACGACGCCCGTCGTGGCATCGGCGCATCGCAACAGCTTTCCGGCAACGCCACCGGACAGGATGTCTTCCGTGATTGCCCGTTCGCCCATCCGCTCCATCGGCCTAAAGCGTGTCGCGTCGAGCCGGATTCATGCGACGCGCTTCAGGTCCTTGTTTCTATGCATGTCGTCCCCCCAAAGCCGAGATCACTTTGGGCGACATGCATTGAATGCCACCGTGGCATTGCCGGATAATAGCAAAACGGCGGGCACAGGCCCGCCGTTTCGTCGATGCGATGAAGCAATATTTTACTCGGCGGTGGCGGCTTCCGCCTCGGCCGGAGCGGCGGCAGCAGCCGCGACGGCGGCCGCGGCGTCTTCCTGCGCCTTCTTCAGCAGGGCGGCGCGCTCCTGCGCCTTCTTGCCCGGCTCGGCCTTCTTCGGGTTGGAGCGGGCGTCGCGCTTGGCAAGGCCGGCCTCGTCGAGGAAGCGCAGCACGCGGTCGGTCGGCTGGGCGCCGTGCGACAGCCAATGCTTGACGCGGTCGGCGTCGACCTTGACGCGCTCGCCGTCCTTGGGCAGCAGCGGGTTCCACGAGCCGAGCGACTCGATGAACCGGCCGTCGCGCGGCGAACGGGCGTCGGCGACGACAACGTGGTAGTAAGGACGCTTCTTCGAGCCCGCACGGGCCAGTCGGATCTTCAGTGCCATTTCTTTTCTCCTAAAAGCTCTGATTTCGTTTGATTGGATTTCAACTGAGATTTCTCAGCCGGTTTTCGTCACGCCGTTGGCAGCGGATTTTTTGTCCCGCCGCTGCTCGAAGCGGCGATCTGTTCGTGGTGTCGGATCACTTCGCGGACGACGAAGTTGAGGAATTTCTCCGCGAAATCGGGGTCGAGATGTGCGTCATGCGCCAGCTGGCGAAGACGGGCGATCTGCTGCTGCTCGCGCGCCGGATCGGCCGGCGGCAAGCCATGCTCGGCCTTCAGCACGCCGACCGCCTTGGTGCAGCGGAAGCGCTCGGCCAGCATGTGGATGAGGGCGGCATCGATGTTGTCGATCGAGGCGCGGTAGCCGGCCAGGATGGTGCGTGCGTCGGCCATGTCTTTTTCTTCGTTCATAGCGCCCTCACTTCTTCTTGCCGAGGCCGGGCAGCCCGCCGCCGCCGAGGCCCGGAAGCCCCGGAAGCTTCATGCCGCCGGGCAGGCCGGGCAGGCCACTACCGCCAGGAAGACCGCCGGGAAGGCCCTTCATGCCGCCAAGGCCCGCGGCCTGCGCCTGCTTCTGCAAGGCTTCAAGCTGCTTGGGGTCCATCTTGGAAAGGTCGGGCATGCCGCCCATCATCCCCCCGGGGCCGCCGGGCATCATGCCGCCAAGGCCCATCTTGGAGGCAAGGCCACCCATCATGCCGCGCATCAGGCCGCCGCCTTTGCCCTTGCCGCCCATCGCCTTCATCATGTCGGCCATGCCGCGATGCATCTTCAGGAGCTTGTTGATCTCGGCCGCGTCGGTGCCGGAGCCGGCGGCGATGCGCTTCTTGCGCGAGTGCTTGAGCATATCGGGATTGGCGCGCTCGGCCTTGGTCATCGAGGAGATGATGGCGAGCTGGCGACCGAACATCTTGTCGTCGAGACCGGCGGCGGCCATCTGGTCCTTCATCTTGCCCATGCCCGGCATCATGCCCATGATGCCGCCCATGCCACCCATCTTCGACATCTGCTGAAGCTGCTGGGCGAGGTCGTTCAGGTCGAACTTGCCCGACTGCATCTTCTTGGCCATCGCCGCCGCCTGCTCGGCGTCGATGTTCTCGGCGGCCTTCTCGACCAGGCTGACGATGTCGCCCATGCCGAGGATACGGTCGGCGATGCGCTTGGGGTGGAATTCCTCCAGCCCGTCCATCTTTTCGCCGGTGCCGATCAGCTTGATCGGCTTGCCGGTGACGGCGCGCATCGAAAGTGCGGCGCCGCCGCGGCCGTCGCCGTCCATGCGGGTCAGCACAAGGCCGGTGATGCCGACGCGTTCGTCGAAGCTTTTCGCCAGGTTGACGGCGTCCTGGCCGGTCAGCGAATCCGCGACCAGCAGGATCTCGTGCGGGCTCGACACCTTCTTGATGTCGGCCATCTCGACCATCAACGGCTCGTCGATATGGGTGCGGCCGGCAGTGTCGAGGATGACGACGTCATGGCCGCCGAGCTTGGCCGCCTGGACGGCGCGCTTGGCGATGTCGACCGGGTTCTGGCCGGCAATGACCGGCAGCGTCGCCACCTTGACCTGCTCGCCGAGCTGGCGCAGCTGCTCTTGCGCGGCGGGCCGCCGCGTGTCGAGCGAGGCCATCAGGACTTTCTTGTTCTGGCGCTCGGTCAGGCGCTTGGCGATCTTGGCCGAAGTGGTCGTCTTGCCGGAGCCCTGCAGGCCGACCATCATGACGACGACGGGCGCCGGCGCATTGAGGTCGATGGCCACGCCTTCGGCGCCCAGCATGTCGACCAGCTCGTCATGGACGATCTTGACGACCATTTGGCCGGGCTTGATCGACTTCAGCACGGCGGCGCCGACGGCCTTCTCGCGCACCTTGTCGGTGAAGGTGCGCACCACTTCGAGCGCCACGTCGGCCTCGAGCAGCGCACGGCGCACCTCGCGCAGCGCCGCCGAGACATCAGCCTCCGACAGCGCGCCGCGGCCGGTCAGGCCGTTCAGGATGGAGCCAAGACGCTCCTGCAGGGACTCAAACATTGGTCAACTCGCCGCGCGAGAGCGCCTTGGATTCATAGCAATCCCTGTCGGGCCGATGGCCCTCCACGCCTCTTGTGCGCTCCTGTAGCGATTCAAACATCGATCGTCCTTCAATCTCGGTTCGGGTTCGATCCGAGAGGTAATGCGTTCGCGCCAACTGTCCAAGCAAAAGCAAAGCCCAAAACCAAAAAGCACCCGGGGGCGCTCAGCGCTGCCGGATGTTGGCCTCCAGGATCGATTTACAGCACTTGGCCTCAAAGAGGCTTCGGCGTCCTGGTCGGCTTGCTCGGAGGGATACTCGTCGCGGAATTCGAGGGGTGTAGACAGGAAATCGGCCGAAGAGTCAAGGCAAGGGCTACAATTGCGTCAGGTCCGCGCTGCCCCTCATCCGCCTGCCGATACCTTCTCCCCGTATAGAGGCGGGGAGAAGGGAGCAGTCGCAGCGGCCGCTTCGGCGACCGCTGGTCTTTATCAGCGCACCACGTACATGATGCGTCGCGTCTGCGGATCGACCAGCGTCGGCTGGCCGTTCACATAGACATAGCGGTAGTTATAGTCCGGAATTTCGCGCAGTTCGACGGTGTCGGGCAGCGTTGCGCCGGTCACCACCTCGCCTTCCAGATAGACGGGGTCGAGACGGTGTGTACTGACATAGGTCCTGACTTCGGCCGGTGGCCGCGGGATGGCATCGACCGGCTCGCCGGCGACGATCGCTCCGGTATAATCGGTCGAGTAGTCGCCGATGTCTTCCGGCGGCGAGACGACGGCGACGCTGGAGCCGTGCGGGCGCTGCGTCAGCACCACCCGGCTGCCGCCGAAATCGGCCGTGACATAGTCGGAATAGACCCAGCCCTGGCCGCCGGCTTCGGCGATGGTGCACCATTTGCTGTTCTCGATGCAGCCATTGAGCGTTGCCGACTGGCCGGCGGCGAGCACGCCGATGACCGGATATTGCGGGCCGGGGCCGGCGCGAACGTTGAGATCGGTGACCGCCGAGACGGCGGTATCGGCAAGCGCTGAACCCGACATCACGGTCAGCATACCGGCGACTGCGGGAAACAATACGGATTTCATGGTTTCTCTCCGTTTTCATGGTCCCTCGGCGGTGAAAACGGGGCAGCGGCGCATGCGTTCCGGCTAAAGCGCTTGCGCCAACTCACGATTTGTTCCCGGTTCTTTCGGCAAGCCGGTCAAAAGGTCGTGAACCAGGGCCAGTTTCCGCGCCGTGGCGTCCGAAATGACGAAGGGGTAGAGATCGGGCAGGCCCATGCAGCGGTTGATCGAATTGGAGGCCTCCGACAGCACCAGCCAGCGGGCAAGGATCTTGTCGAAGGGCTCGGGCGTGTTTGCGGGTTCCGAAGGTGCTGCCTGCAGTCCGCCGCCGGTGTCGCCTTGCGGCAGGTCGTTGGCCTCCACCGTCTCCAGCCGGCCGAGCGGGAAGTTCAGCGCATGGACCATCTCCAGCGTGTCGGTGATGTGCAGATGGTGGGCCCAGGTTTCGGCCCAGTCCTCCCACGGATGCGAGGTGGCGTAGGCCGAGATGTGGTCTTGCTGCCAGTCGGGAGGCGCGCCGTTGGCATAGTAGGTCTTCAGCGCCTGTTCGTAATCGGCGCGTTCATCGCCGAACAAGGCGCGGAAGGCTTCCAGCCTTTGCGGATCGTCGCGGATCAGGCGGTCCCAGTAATAATGGCCGAGTTCATGGCGGAAATGGCCGAGCAGCGTGCGATAATTCTCACCCATCTCGACGCGGCGCTTCTCGCGCTCGGCGGAATCGGCCTCCGCGACGTTGAGCGTGATCAGGCCATTGTCGTGGCCGGTGAGGATCCGTTCGCCGCCGGGGCCGCCGCCGATCGGATCGGCGAGGAAGTCGAAGGCGAGGCCTATCTCGTCGGCGGGGGCCTGCTTGGGCGCGACCGGCAGGCCGAAGGCGAGCAGCGAATAGATGGCGCGCTTCTTGGCCGCCTCGACCCGGATCCAGCGGCGGCGATTGCCGTCGACCGAGAGATCGGGGATCAGCTGGTTCAGCACGCAGGCACGGCAAAAAGCCTGTCCGGGTTCGGTCATCCAGTTGCAGGCGCACTCGTCGGCGTTGGTGCACTGGAAGGCGCCGTCGGCGCCCGACAACGCAAAGCGCGCATGGCCGGGATCATAGAGCACGAGACTCCCGCAATTCAGGCACCGGGCGTTCTCGAAGTAGAGACGGTGGCCGCAATGCGGGCAGTCGAAGAGTTTCATGTCGGTCTCAATCGTCGGATCAGGGGGAAGGACGTCGTTCAAACGCCGATCATCAGGCGTCGTTCCCGACCGTGACACCATTCAGCAACATGGTGGAAGGATCGGCGAGGTTTCGGCCGCACCCGCCACAATAATCACTTGATCGTAGGCAGATTCCACGGCATTCGCCAGCATTGCGGTAGAGACAGTGACAAGAGCAGGTCCGAGACGCGACAAAGAGCGCGTCTGAGACAGTGACAAGAGCGCGTTTCGCTGGCAAATTCGCGCGGGACGTGAATCAGGCAACCAGGAGAACAACATGGCATTTCTTGCCAAGGGTAGGATTTTAGCGGCCACTGTAGTGGCGGTACTTGCGCTGGCAACGGGCGTGCAGGCAGGGCCCAGCTGCGGCAAGACCGGTGCCGGGTTCGAGGCCTGGAAACAGGATTTTGCCGCGGACGCCAAGGCCGAAGGTGTCGGCTCAAGGGGTCTGGCCGCCCTGGCCGGCGCCACCTACGCAACAAGGACGATCTCCGCCGACCGTGCAATCCACAAAGCTTTCAGCGGCTCGGTGGAAGCCTTCATGAAGCGCCGTGGCGGGTCCGCGATCATTTCCAAGGGTCGTGCGCTGAAGAAGTCGAACGCCGCGCTGTTCAACCAGATCGAGCGGAACTACGGCGTGTCACCGGGCGTTTTGCTCGCCATCTGGGGTATGGAAACCGGCTTCGGTGCTTCCATGGGCAACCAGAACACGGTCTCCGCCATTTTGACGCTGGCCTATGATTGCCGCCGCCCGGACTATTTCCACCCGCATGCCATTGCGGCCTTGAAGCTGGTCGACCGTGGAGCGTTGAGCGCCTCATCGGTCGGCGCCATGCATGGCGAGGTCGGCCACACGCAATTCCTGCCCGGAAATGTCCTGAAGTATGCAGTCGGCAGCGGGAACCTGCGTGACAAGGCCACGGCGCTCGCTTCCACCGCCAACTTCCTCAAAGGCCACGGCTGGCGAGCCGGCGCGAGCGCGAACGCGAATATGGGCGCGATTGCCGGCTGGAATTCCGCGAGCGTCTACCAACAGGCCATCGCCCAAATCGCCACGGCGATCGACGCCGACTGATTGAAATCTCTATTCGACAAGAGCCCGGCCACGCGCCGGGCTTTTTGATGACGGGAGCGGCAAACACGGCTTCAGCGTCTGGGTGGCTACTTCACATCAAGCGCATAGGAGCAGCCGGCCAGTGTCTTGCCGGGATGGGACTCGACGGTCGAGACGTTGAGCGTGATGCGCGTGGCAAGGCTCACGCCGCCGGTGTCCTCGGTGCTTTCGGCCACGACCTTCTCGCCAAGGAATTTGTCCGGGCTCGACACTGTCGCCGGGGCGCCGATCTGCCAGGCGAGATCCGGCGCGGCAATGCCCTCGAGCACCGCCATCGGTCCGGTCGCGGTAAAGACGACCGTCCCCGTCTCGCGCCCGAAGACATGCACCGGGGCGGGGAGCTGGTACTGCCGCAGGAAGGGATTGCCTGACGGAACCTCCTTCCAGCCAAGCCTGTCCGCCGCGCCGGGTTCGCCGGCCAACCAAAAGGCAAAACCATTGTAGGCCGGGACGTCCGCCCTGCATTCTATCAGCGCGGCGAGGTCGAGCGAGGCTGGATCGAAATCCTCGGCCATGGCCGGCGTCGCGAGAAGAACCAGCGGCGCCAGGCATTGGCCGAGCCTGCGCATCCGACTTACTTATTGCGGTTGCGCGCAGCCAGCGTGCGCAGTCTCAGCGCATTGAGGCGGATGAAGCCGGCGGCGTCCTTCTGGTCGTAGGCGCCGCGGTCGTCCTCGAAGGTGACCAGCGCGTCGGAATAGAGCGTCTTTCTGGACTTGCGGCCGGTGACCATGACGTTGCCCTTGTAGAGCTTCAGCCGCACCGTGCCTTCGACGTCTTCCTGGCTCTTGTCGATCATCGCCTGCAGCATCAGGCGCTCGGGCGCGAACCAGAAGCCGTTGTAGATGAGTTCAGCGTAGCGCGGCATGAACTCGTCCTTGAGGTGGGCAGCACCCCGGTCGAGCGTGATCGATTCGATGGCGCGATGCGCGACGATCAGGATGGCGCCGCCGGGCGTCTCATAGACCCCGCGCGACTTCATGCCGACGAAGCGGTTCTCTACCAGGTCGAGCCGGCCGATGCCGTTGTCGCGGCCGAGATCGTTGAGCGCCGCCAGCATGGTTGCCGGCGACAATTTCTTGCCGTTGAGCGCGATCGGGTCGCCCTTCAGGAACTCGATCTCGATCTCGGTGACCTTGTCGGGCGCATCCATCGGCGAAACGGTGCGCTGGTGGACGAATTCCGGCGGCTCGCTCCATGGGTCTTCCAGAACCTTGCCCTCGGAAGAGGAGTGCAGCAGGTTGGCGTCGACCGAGAACGGCGCCTCGCCCTTCTTGTCCTTCGGCACGGGGATCTGGTGCTGTTCGGCAAAGTTCATCAGATCGGTGCGCGACTTGAACGACCAGTCGCGCCACGGCGCGATGACCTTGATGTCGGGGTTCAGCGCGTAAGCCGAAAGCTCGAAGCGAACCTGGTCGTTGCCCTTGCCGGTGGCGCCATGCGCGATCGCATCGGCGCCGGTCTCCCTGGCGATCTCGACGAGGTGCTTGGAGATCAGCGGACGCGCGATCGAGGTGCCGAGCAGGTAGGTGCCTTCATAGACGGTGTTGGCGCGGAACATCGGGAAGACGAAGTCGGACACGAATTCCTCGCGCACGTCGACGACGCGGATGTCCTTGATGCCCATCATCTCGGCTTTCTTGCGCGCCGGCTCCAGTTCGCCGCCCTGGCCGAGATCGGCGGTGAAGGTGACGACCTCCGCGCCGAGCTCGGTCTGCAGCCATTTCAGGATGATGGATGTGTCGAGGCCGCCGGAATAGGCGAGCACGACCTTCTTGACGTCTTTGGTCTTGGACATTTCTGCTCCGTCGATGGCGGACACTTGGGCGTCACGCATTGTCGGAGCGCCTTTTAGCAGGAACGGCAAAGCGAGCAAGCATGCGCGGCGCCAGACTACTGATCCAGCGCATGGCGGCTGGCGTCTCTGAAACTCTTCGCGATGTGGAATGGATCGTCAGCCTGATCGATGCACGTGAGGAAGCTCCGAAGCGTCCGGCCGCCTAAAAGAAAAAGGCCCTTGCCGCTCGAGGGTGCCCGCCGGAGATGCACTAACTAGGCATCTGGCGCCGACGCGACGCGCCTTGTATAGGCTCCAGGTTCTCCCGGAGCCTTCCATGTCCTTCATTCCAGACACCACCACGCTGATCCAGTTCGCCATCGCCACCGTGATCCTGGCGATCACGCCTGGGCCCGACATGACGCTGTTCGTCTCGCGCACGCTGAGCCAGGGGCGGGCCACCGGCTTTGCCTCGATGGCCGGCGCGCTGTGTGGCACGCTGGTCCACACCACGCTGGTGGTGGTCGGCATCTCGGCGCTGATCGTCGCTTCGCCGATGGCCTTCTTCGTGCTGAAGATCTTTGGCGCCGGCTATCTCGTCTTCCTGGCCTGGCAGGCGATCGCCAAGGGCTCGGCCTTCTCGCCGGAAAAGAAGACGGGCCCGCGGATCTCGCTGTTGCGCAGCTGGGCGGCGGGGCTCGGCGTCAACCTGCTCAACCCGAAGATCATCCTGTTCTTCATGACCTTCCTGCCGCAATTCGTCTCCGCGCACGACCCGAACGCGCCCGGAAAACTGTTTTTCCTTGGGCTCATGTTCATCGTGCTGTCGGTCCCGGTGACGGCGCCGATGGTGCTGGCGGCGGAAAAGTTCTCGGCGGCGATGAAAGCCAGCCCGCGGGTCACACGGGTGGTCGACTATCTCTTCGCCGGCGTGTTCTCCGCCTTCGCGCTCAAGATCCTGACGGCGCACGCGAAATAGGCTTTCCCGTTACCGCAAATTTACCGGCGCTGTTGCATTGTTGCAATTGTAGGCTCCGTTGCGCTCGCCTAAGAACCGCTAGGGCACTTGGGGAAATCAATGAAAAGCATACTTTTGGCATCTGTCGCCTTGATCGGGCTGGTCTGCGAGGCCAGCGCGCAGGACGCGCCTTACAACTGGTCGGGGTCTTATATCGGTGTCGAGGGCGGCTATGCCGGCTCTTCGGTCCGCTTCAATGCCGACGCGACCAGCTTCGACGACACCTACCACAAGGATGGTTATCTCGGCGGCATCTACGCCGGGCATGACTGGCAAAGCGGACAATTCGTCTATGGCGTAGTCGGTGATTTCGATTTCATCGGCATGCACGACACGGAATTCGGCCAGCTTGACCTTCTAGGCAAGGGCGAGACCTACACCTACGACGTCGACTGGGTTGCGACCGCGCGCGGCCGCGCCGGCTATGCGGTGACGGACGGTTTGCTGGCTTATGTGACCGGTGGCGTGGCGGCTGGGCATTTTCAGGCGACATCCTATTCAAACGTCTTCGTTCCGTTTCCTCCGTTTTCCTCGGCGTCGACCTCGGACTTCTCCGGCGTGAAGTTCGGTGGCGTGTTCGGTCTCGGCACCGAATATGCGCTGGCTGACAAGTGGTCGCTGAAGGCGGAATATCTCCACTACATATTCGACGAGATCGAGCCGGGGCCGGGCGGTACGGCCGGCGCGAGTTTCCGGCCGTCTCTCGACACGGTGAAATTCGGTATAGCGTATCGCTTCTAAGGGTAAGCTAGGCGGGAAGACCGGGTCCGGCGAAGAGTCGGGTCAATCCGGCCGCCTCGGCCATCTTTGTACGCTCTTCATACTCTTCGAGCGTCAGCGCATAGAGCATCTGGTCGATGCGTTTGCCGGTGCGGCCATCGATGCGGTGCGACCGCAAGGTGCCTTCGAGCCGCAATCCGGATCGTTCGCAGACGGCGATGGCCGCTTGATTTCGTGCCAGTGGCTGGAATGTAACCTTCTCCAGCTTGCGCTCGCGAAAGAAATGCCGGAGCAATACGACGGACGCCTCGAATGCCATGTTGCGGCCGCGGTTGTCCGGATCGCCGATGATCAGATGGAGCGAGCCGAGGCGGTGCCTCAGGTCGACCTCCATCACGGCCAGGCCTAGCGGCACGTCATCGGGCCGTCGCAGGATCGCCATCAGGTTTCGCTTCAGATTGTCGAAGCTCGCGACATAGGCGCGGAAAGCGTCGAGACCCATGGCTTTCTGCGGCGCGTTCAGCCCTTCCATGACAGCCGGATCGGTCAGCCATTCCGCGATCTCAGGCGTGACCTCGGACGGCACGAGCGTTCGGATGCGAGCTTTGTCGCTCCACCTGTCGACAAAGACCGGCTTCAGTCGCTGTGCCGCAAGAGGTGTAACAAGCGGTGGGAGTGGCGACCTTGCGCCCTGCTGCGGCATTTTTGGCATGGCCTAGTCATGCGAAAGCAAGCGGTCGGGGTCAAGAGCGCCGATCGAGATCAGGCGCCTGAAAGCTTCGCGTGGCCGTTTGCCACCAGCTTCCAGCCCAGCGCCCGGCGGCGAGCCAGTAGAAGATGCCGCCGACCATGCCGCTGCCGATCACCGCCATGATGGCGCTGGTGCCGGTCACCGCGAAGGTGGTGTCACCGATGTGGTCGACAATGCCGAGGAACACGGCCGCGACCACGGCACCCGCCAGCGCATAGAACAGCCAGTCGCGCCGGCCGAGGATTTCGGCGACCAGGACGACGACCGCCGCCGGCATGAAAGCGAAATAGGCGACGAACAGAGCGACGAAGGGAATCGAAAAATACAGCGAAGCCGTCACCGCCGGATGCGCCTGTTCCGGCGTGTAGCCGAGCGATGCCAGGAACAGGACGTTGAGAAAAGCGCTCGCCGCCAGCGCGGCGACGGCATAGCCGAACAGGATAATGGCAAGGCGCACGATGTAGGTGACGAAGCGGCCCATCACGGATCTCGCTGTTTGAGCTGACCGGAGCCGCGCCCGGCCAGTAGCCAGTAGACCCAACCGGCAGCGGTGCCGGCCGTGGCCAGGAAGCCGAGAAAGCCAGGATTGAAAACAAACCCTCCGGCCGAGCCCGGGACCAAAACACCAAAGGCGATGGACGTGATCGCACCCGTGGCCGCGAAGTAGAACCATCCTTGAAGCGACCGCCATTCGGCGAGAACGATGGCAGGACCGACGATCAGCAGCGCGCAGACCGCCACGGTCAACACGGCGAGCGGAAAGGATCCCAGCCAGTCGAAGGTGAAAACCAGGGACCAGTTGCCGTATTCGATCCCTTCCAGAAGCGTGATCAGCAGGACGGGCACCAGGATGGAGGTCAGCACGGCGGCGACGTAACCGACCGCTATGATGGCGAAACGCTTGAGCCCGGCGACGAGACGGTTCACGCCTCGCCGTGCCCCGCGATCATCATGGCTTCCAGCGCCAGCCGGTCGACCTTGCGCATGCGCTCCGATTCCGACTTCAGCTGGCCGCAGGCGGCAAGGATGTCGCGGCCGCGCGGCGTGCGGATCGGCGAGGCATAGCCGGCATTGTTGATGTAGTCGGCGAATTTCTCGATCGTCTCCCAGTCCGAGCACTGGTAATTGGTGCCTGGCCACGGATTGAACGGGATCAGGTTGATCTTGGCCGGAATGCCCTTGAGCAGCTTGATCAGGCCCTTGGCGTCCTCGATGGAATCGTTGACGTCCTTCAGCATCACATATTCGAAGGTGATGCGCCTGGCGTTCGACAGGCCGGGATAGGCGCGGCAGGCGGCGATCAGATCCTTCAGCGGATACTTCTTGTTGATCGGCACCAGGAGGTCGCGCAGATCGTCATTGGTGGCGTGCAGGGAGATTGCCAGCATGACGCCGATCTCCTCGCCGGTGCGGAAGATCTCGGGCACCACGCCGGAGGTCGACAGCGTGATACGTCTTTTCGACAAGGAAAGCCCGTCGCCGTCGGAGGCGATCAGCAGGGCCTTCTTGACCGCTTCGAAATTGTAGAGCGGCTCGCCCATGCCCATCATGACAATGTTGGACACTTTGCGGCCCTCGGCCGGCACGATGGCGCCGTCCGGCGTATCGCGGTCGGGAAAATCGCCGAGCCGGTCGCGGGCGGTGAGCAATTGCGCCAGGATTTCCTCGGCAGTCAGGTTGCGGACAAGCTTCTGCGTACCGGTGTGGCAGAACGAGCAGGTCAGCGTGCAGCCGACCTGCGAGGAGATGCAGAGCGTGCCACGGCCTTCCTCGGGGATGTAGACGGTCTCGATCTCGACCGGCCGGCCGGCGCCGCGCGGCGGGAAGCGGAACAGCCATTTGCGGGTGCCGTCGGCGGAAATCTGCTCCTCGACGATTTCGGGCCGCGCCACGGTGAAATGCTTGTCGAGTTCGGCGCGCAGGTCCTTGGAGATGTTGAACATGCCGGCGAAGTCGGAAACGCCGCGCACATACATCCAGTGCCAGAGCTGCTGGGCGCGCATTTTTGCTTGGCGTTCCGGCACGATGCCCGAAGCGACCAGCGCTTCGCCGAGTTCGGCCCGGGTCAGGCCGATCAGCGACGGTTTTTCGGCCGACGAGGCGCGGGCGCGCAACGCGTCACGTGCGCCTTCAGCGGTGAGGTCGAATGAAAGGGTCATGGTTTCACAGATATAAGCGGTTTGCGGCCAATGTTCAGACATCGTGCCGGACGTGAAGCGCGGCGCATAGCACAGGTTGAGGGCGGAGTCATGCCGGATGGCACACAACGTCTTCGTGCCGGGCGGTGTCTCGATCGTGAAGGTTCTGGTCGACGGACGAACGCATGGGGCTGAACCGAGAATTCACGGACCACCCGGTTTGACGCACGACAACGCCCGCTACGCCGGCCTTGCGGCAGCTTCCGGTGCGCTGGGACCGATCACATTGTCGTGTTGGCGTAACGATTCCCATGCCGGCTTCGAAGTCTGAAAGGGGCAACCATGCCCTCGACAAATGGGAGTATGCACAATGAACTCGATCAAGATCGCCGTCCTTGCAGGGCTCGTCGGCCTTTTCGCCTCGCAGGCACTTGCCGAAGACGCGATGGGCAAAATGACCATGATGAAAGGCGGGGAGGTGACGGCGATCATGCCGGATGGGCACATGGGCACCATGATGCCGGATGCGAAGATGAGTGCCGAGATGATGAAGATGGCAAAGCCGATCAAGCATTGCATGATGATGATGACCGACGCCAAGGGCAAAGCCTACATGATCGATACGTCGACCAAGAAGGCCCAGGCCGAATGTGAAAAAATGGCCATGTGAGGTCTGAATCCGTCGCGACTGCTCCCGTCGGCGCCGGCGCCGGCGGGCTTGATCGGCGTGATGTCTGTGCTAGAGCGTTTCACCGTTTCACCGAAACGGCAAACCGCTCTATCTTTTTGATTCACGCAATTCCGGGCGGAAAAACCGCGTCGCACTTTTCCTGGAATTGCTCTAGGGCTCAGCCTCCATCCGAGGACAGACATGGCCGGCCCTTCGCGAAAATATCCCCTGTTGCGGCGTTCTCGCGCCATGTGGGGCTCGCGGCGCGTCTGGCAGCCGCGGCTGGTGTTTTGGGCCGGCGCCGTCGGCATCGGCGTAATCAGCGTCCTGTTCGCGGTGCTGGCCGACAGGGCGCAGGAACTGTTCCATCTGATAACGGGCAGCAAGGGCGGCTGGCGTTTCTATCTGCCGCTCATCCTCACGCCGCTGGGCTTCGTACTGTGCGCCTGGCTGGCCCACAGCTTCTTCCCCGGCTCGCAAGGCAGCGGCATTCCGCAGGCGATCGCCGCCCGGCACCTGCGCGACGACGACGACCGCAGCCACATCCTGTCGCTCAGGCTGGTGGCGGGCAAGATCGCGCTCACCATCGTCGGCCTGTTCTGCGGCGCTTCGATCGGCCGCGAGGGGCCGACCGTGCAGGTCGGCGCGTCGCTGATGCTGCAGGCGGCACGCTGGGGCGGCATGGCGCAGGCGCGCGGCCTGATCCTGGCCGGCTCGGCCGCCGGTATCGCCGCCGCCTTCAACACGCCGCTGGCCGGCATCGTCTTCGCCATCGAGGAGATGGGCCGCACCTATGAGGCGCGCACCAACGGGCTGGTGCTGACGGCGGTGATCCTGGCCGGCATCGCCTCACTCGGCCTGCTTGGCAACTACACCTATTTCGGCGTCTCGAAGGAGACGATCGCGTTTGCCGCCGACTGGCCGCTGGTGATTGCCTGCGGCGTCATCGGCGGCGGCTTCGGCGCGCTGTTCTCGCTGCTGGCGCTGAAGATTACGCGGCGGATCCGGCGCTGGCACACAGGGCAACCCCTGCAGCGCGCCTTGCTGGTGGCCGCCGTCTGCGGGCTTGCCGTGGCGACGATCGGCATCGCGTCGGGCGGACTGACCTTCGGCACCGGCTATGTGCAGGCGCGCGGCGCCGTCGAGGGCACGCCGCTGCCCTGGTTCTTCTTCGCCGAAAAGTTCCTGGCCGGGCTGTTGTCGATGGTCTCGGGCATTCCCGGCGGCATCTTCGCGCCATCGCTGGCGGTTGGCGCCGGCATCGGCAGTTCGCTCGGCCTCGTCCTCGGCGCCAGCACCGGCGCTGCGGCGCTGCTCGGCATGGCCGGCTATTTCGCCGGCGTCGTACAGGCGCCGATGACGGCTTTCGTCATCATCCTGGAAATGACCGGCAATCACGACAATGTCATCGCGCTGATGCTGGCCTCGATGCTCGGCTACGGCACGGCGCGCATGATCTCGCACGAGCCGCTCTATCACGCGCTGTCGCGCGTCTTCATCGCCGAGGCGATCCGGCGGCGGCGGGCGGAAGCCACGCCGGCCCCGCAGGATTGAGGCGCAGGGTCCGAAAAAAGCAAAAGGCCGGGCTTTGCGGCCCGGCCTCCGGTTCAAATATGGTTCGTGCCTATTTGCACTTGGCGATCGACGACAGCGCCGCCGAGATGCCCTTCAACGAGAAGACATAGGAGGTCGGGTTGCCGCGGCCGGACTTCGCCGAAACCTTCATGTCGCTGCCGGTCTTCATGGCGGCGATCAGCACCGGTTCCTCGGCGGCATTCTCGACCCAGGCCGACTTGCCGCGCGTGAACATCGAGAAGGATTTCTTGTCGATGGTGACGGTGGCCTTGGAGCCTTCCTGGAAATTGTAGCCGGCGATGAATTGGGGCTCGTAGGAGACCTGCTGACCGGGGCGCTGGCTGACGAAGAAGAACATGTCGCCATGATCGAGCGTCGGCGGCTGCTTGTCGGTCGGTACGGTCAGCACATAGCAGACCTTGCCGCCCGACGCCTGGTAGCTGTAGGTGCCCCAGGCATTGTGCTGGCCGATCTTGGTCGCCTGCTGCGCCAGCGCCGGCGCTGCAAAGGCCACCAAGGCCAGACCCGAGACTAGTGCAATCAATCCGCGCATCGTTTTTCCCGTATTCCAAATGGTGCGGAGGCGGGCCGCATGGCGTCCTGCCGTCGCTTCATTTTGATTTAATCTGGGTTACCAAACGGTGAACTTCCCTTGAGAAAAGGACACTCACCCTAGGAAACCGCCGCCATTTTCGCGCCGCCGCCTTGTCAGCGGTTGGCGCGACGTCCCTTCGGCGACTTGGAGGCCACGAAAGCGGCAAGAGTTTGACTTTTTTGCCGGGCCTCCGAACGCCTGTATCCAGAGGCCTGGCTGGCATCTGGACGCTCAACCCTTGTCGGCGATGGCATCCCTGGCGGCCTGTCGATGCGCCGGCGTGATGTGGGCGCTGACGGCGGTGATCGCGGCGGTCAGCACGGCAATGTCGTCGGTGAAGCCGAGCCCGAAGATGAAGTCGGGGATCAGATCGACCGGCAGCACGAAATAGCCAAGCGCCGCCACCAATATGCCCTTGGCGCGCAGCGGCGTGTTCTTGTCCATGGCGCAGTAGTAGGCAGCGACGACGTCTTCCATGAACGGAATCTGCCGCGCGGCCTTCTTGGCCGTGCGCCAGAATTTTTCGCGCACTTCGCCCTCGCCGGCGAGCTTGTCGCCAAAGCCGAAGAAATCAAAACCGGATTCTTGCGCCATCGATCACTCCTCGCGGGCCTCATGCGCGTCCCAGCGCATGCCTCGCGAGCGAAAATGTGGTGAAAGCCGAACCCCGCTGCAAGATGCTGGTGCGGATTTGGCGATCCGCGCCCGGTTGCGGGCATGGAAAGGCAATGTTCAGCCGCCGGCAAAGCGGTTCATCTTCTTGGCCAACTCGATGTCGAGTGCCGTCAGGCCGCCGGCATCATGGGTGTTGAGCGTGACCTCGACCGTCTTGTAGACGTTCGACCAGTCGGGATGATGGTCCATCTTCTCCGCGGCAAGGGCGACGCGGGTCATGAAGGCAAAGGCCTCGGAGAAATTCTTGAAGGTGAAGGTGCGGCTGATGGATCCTGCATCCCCGGCCAGTGCCCAGCCATCGAGCCCGGTCAGCGCTGCTTCAGCGGCTTGCCTGTCCAGTTTCTCTCTCGCCATGTTCTTTTCCCATGCTATCTCGATTGAAGTCGTCACCATAATGCATCTCGCCCAAAAGTGCGTTGCGGTTTTGGGATAACGACATGCGCAAGGAAATTCCGGATCGATGAGCGCGAAGCCGATAAAATCCATTCTGTTCGTTTGCCTCGGCAATATCTGCCGGTCGCCACTGGCCGAGGGCGTGCTTCGCACAGCCTTGGCTGAGCGCGGGCTCGGCCGGGACATCCTGCTCGATTCGGCCGCCACAAGCGGCTGGGAGATCGGCTCCGCTCCCGATCCGCGCTCTATGGCGATTGCCGTGCATCACGGCATCGACATTTCCGCGCTGCGGGCACGCCGGATCACGCCACAGGATTTTCACCGCTTCGACCTGATCCTGGGCATGGACCGATCAAATGTTCGCGACCTGAAGGCGCTGGCGCCGGCGGTGATGCGCGACCGGGTGCACCTGTTCCTGGACTTCGCCGAGGGAAAACCACGCGACGTGCCGGATCCCTATTACGACGGTGAGGACGCTTTCGCCGAGGTCTACCGCATGATCCGCGAGGCGTCGGAAGCGCTGGCGACGCGGCTGGCCGGGCGGGCGTCGGTGCTCGACAGCGGCCAGGCTTCCTCGACGATATAGGGTCCGCCGCCGACCGAATCGCGCGACGACATCAAGACGAAGCGGCCGATGCGGAACGGCAGGGTCGAGAAATTGCCGCGCGCCGACAGATATTGGGCGACGTCCAGCGGGCTCGAATTGCGCAGCCTGGCAAGTGTGACATGCGGCATGAACTTGCGCGGATCGGCGGGGATGCCGAGCCGCTGGCAGATGCGATCGATTTCCCCCTGAAGTGCCGCCAGATCGGGCGAAGCCGACACGCCGGCCCACACCGCATGCGGTTTTTTCTGGCCGAAAGCGCCGACGCCGGTCAGGGTCAGCGAGAAGGACGGGCGGTGGACGCGGTCGAGCGCGTTAGCGATCTCGTCGGCGACATGGCCCTCGACATCGCCGATGAAACGCAGCGTCAGATGATAGTTTTCGACATCGATCCAGCGCGCCCCGGGCAGGCCACCCCTCAAAAGGGACAGCGAAAGGGCGGCATCACGCGGAATTTCGAGGGCGGTGAAAAGACGCGGCATGAAAAGCCTCCCTTCCTCGAATCGAAACTGTCACCCGTAGCGAATCATCGATAATCAAATGGAGCAAGTGGTTTGTTGGTCGCAGGTCCTTAACTAAGCTTCCGCAGCGGAAGTTGTTCCGGTTCGGTCCTTACGAAGCTTTCGGGGCAGCCGCGATGGCCTTCTCGATCGTCGGCAGGATGCGCTCGACCATCCGGTCGATGCCTTTGACGCTCGGATGCAAGCCATCCTCGAGCTGCATGCCGGGCTCTCCGGCGACGCCGTCGAGGAAGAATGGATAAAGGTCGATGTCGTATTTCTTCGCCAGGCCCGGGAAAATGGCGTCGAAGGCATTCTGATAGTCGGCGCCGAGATTGGGCGCGGCGCGCATGCCGGCCAGCAGCACGGCGATCTTGCGCCCTTTCAGCTTGGCCAGCATCTCGTCGAGGTTCTTCCTGGTGATGTCGGGCGCGACGCCGCGCAGCATGTCGTTGGCGCCAAGTTCGAGGATGACCAGTTGCGTGCCGTCGGGCACCGACCAGTCGAGCCGCGCCAGGCCGCCGCTGGTGGTGTCGCCCGAAACGCCGGCATTGGCGACGGCCACATCATGGCCCTTGGCACGAAGAGCTGCCTGCAATTTGTCGGTAAACCCCTCGTCGGGTCCGAGACGGAAACCCGCCATCAGGCTGTCACCGAAGCCGACGATCTTGAAAGGCTCGGCACGCGCCGACGAAATGGCGCCGCAAATGGCAAGGAAAACGATCAGGCCTGCGGCAATGCGGCGTTTGAAAGACATGCGGCAGGCCCCATATGAGCAAACGAATTCTTCCGGCGACGGCTTCCGGCAAGCAGAGCCTTCCCCTCCCATATAGGACGCTTTCATTTTGACAGAAGCCGTCATCGAGTTGAAAGACGTATCCCTGACGCTCGGTGAAGGCGCCTCGTCCGTCCATGTGCTGAAGGGCATCAGCCTCGAGGTGGCGCGCGGCGAAGCGACCGGCATCGTCGGCCCGTCAGGCTCCGGCAAGTCGACCTTGCTGATGGTGCTGGCAGGCCTGGAGCGGATCGATTCGGGCACGGTACGGATCGCCGGCGAGCTGCTCAACGGCAAAAGCGAGGACCAGATTGCTTCGTTTCGTGGCCGAAACATTGGCATCGTGTTCCAATCCTTTCATCTTATTCCCAACATGACGGCGCTCGAGAACGTCGCGGTGCCGCTGGAGCTGGCCGGCCACGCCGATCCGTTTTCGGTGGCGGAGCGGGAACTGGCCGCGGTTGGCCTCAGCGACCGCGTCACCCATTATCCCGGCGAACTTTCGGGCGGCGAACAGCAGCGCGTGGCGATCGCCCGGGCGCTGGCGCCGTCGCCGCGCATCCTCATCGCCGACGAGCCGACCGGCAATCTCGACCAGGCGACGGGGCGGCAGATCGCCGATCTCCTGTTCGCCAAGGCGGCCGAACGCGGCATGACGCTGGTGCTGGTCACCCATGATCCGGCTCTTGCGGCGCGCTGCTCGCGCCAGGTCTCGATGCGCTCCGGCCTGATCGAGACGCCTGGGCCGGTCAAGGTGATCGCCTGATGCCGATGGCGCGGACGCTAAAGCTTGCCGTCCGCTTCTCGCTGCGCGAAATGCGCGGCGGCCTTTCCGGCTTCCTGATCTTCCTCGCCTGCATCGCGCTTGGCGTCGCGGCGATCGGCGGCGTCAATTCGGTGGCGCGCTCGATCAGTGCCGGCGTCGCCAGCCAAGGCCAGACGCTGCTTGGCGGCGACCTTCGCTTCCAGATCAACCAGCGTGACGCCAGCCCGGCCGAACGCGGCTTCCTCGACGGGCTGGGTCCGGTCTCGCGCACCGCCAGCATGCGCTCGATGGCGCGTCTGGCCGACGGGTCCGACCAGGCGCTGGTCGAGGCCAAGGCCGTCGACGATGCCTACCCTCTCTACGGCGCGCTGGAAACCGAGCCGGCGCTGACGGAACAGGAATTGTTCGGCAGGCAATTCGGCGTTTTCGGTGCGGCCGCGCCCGATCTTTTGTTCGAACGGCTGCATGTCAAGCTCGGCGACCGGCTGAAGCTCGGCACCGCCACGTTCGAACTGCGCGCCAGGCTGGTCAGCGAGCCCGATGCCGTGTCCGACGGTTTCGGCTTCGCGCCGCGGTTGATGATCTCGACCGAGGCGCTGGCCGCCACCGGGCTGGTGCAGCCGGGCAGCCTGGTCGAGAACGCCTACAGGATCCGGTTGCCCGCTGACGCCGACGAGGCGCGGCTGAAAGCCATCCAGGACCAGGCGGCCAAGGATTTTCCCGAGGCCGGCTGGTCGATCCGGACGCGCGGCAATGCCGCGCCGGCGCTGTCGGCCAACATCGAACGGTTCTCGCAGTTTCTGACGCTGGTCGGGCTGACGGCGCTGGTGGTCGGCGGCGTCGGCGTCGCCAATGCGGTGCGCGCCTATCTCGACGGCAAGCGCGGCGTCATCGCCACCTTCAAGAGCCTTGGCGCTTCCGGCGGCTTCGTCTTTACCGTCTATCTGGTGCAGATCCTGATCATCGCGGCCCTTGGCATCGTGCTCGGCCTTGTCATCGGGGCGCTGATGCCGTTCGCGGCAAGCGCTGCCCTGCAGTCCGTCATTCCGGTGCCGGCGCAAGGCGGCTTCTATCCCGGCGCGCTCGGCATCGCGGCGCTGTTCGGGCTGCTGGTGACGCTGGCCTTCGCGCTGCTGCCGCTCGGCCGCGCCCGCGACGTGCCGGCGACCGCGCTGTTCCGGGAGATGGGGCTGGAAGGCCGCGGCCAGCCGCGCCTCGTCTACGTCGCTTCGGCGCTTGGCATAGCGCTGTTCCTGGCGGCGTTGGCGATCCTGTTCTCGGGCGACCAGCGCATCGCCTCGATCTTTGTCGGGGCCACGATCTTCGCCTTCCTGGTGCTGCGCCTCGTCGGCGCGCTGGTGCAGTGGGCGGCGAGGAAGAGCCCGCGTGTGCGCTCCGTGGCGCTCCGGCTTGCCGTCGGCAACATCCACCGGCCCGGCGCCTTGACTCCCTCGGTGGTGCTGTCGCTGGGGCTCGGGCTGACGCTATTGGTGACGCTGGCGCTGATCGACGGCAATCTGCGGCGGCAGATATCCGGCAACCTGCCCGAGCGGGCGCCGAACTTCTTCTTCGTCGACATCCAGGGCAGTGATGTCGATGCGTTCTCCGCCCTGATCGGCAAGGAGGCGCCGCTGGGCACGCTGGCCAAGGTGCCGATGTTGCGCGGCCGGGTGATGGCGCTGAACGGCGTCGATGTCGACAAGGTCAAGGTGCCGGCCGAAGGCGCCTGGGTGCTGAAAGGCGATCGCGGCCTGACCTATGATGCGAAACAGCCTGAAAACGCGACGCTGACCGAGGGCAAATGGTGGCCGGACAATTATTCCGGCGAGCCGCTGGTCTCGTTTTCGGCGCAGGAGGGCAAGGAAATCGGGCTGAAGCTCGGCGACACCGTCACCGTCAATGTTCTCGGCCGCAACGTCACGGCCAGGATCGCCAGTTTTCGCCAGGTCGAATGGGAGACGATGGGCATCAATTTCGTCATGGTGTTCTCGCCCAACACATTCACTGGAGCCCCGCATGGGTGGATGGCGACGCTGACCGAAAAGAGCGCCACGACGGCCGACGATGCGCGCATCCTCAATGCCGTCACCCGCGCCTTTCCGGCGGTGACGACGGTGCGCGTCAAGGATGCGCTCGATGTCGTCAACCGGCTGGTCGGCCAGCTCGGCACGGCGATCCGCGCCGCGGCCGGCGTGGCGCTGATCGCCTCGGTGCTGGTGCTGGCCGGCGCGCTTGCCGCCGGCAACCGGGCGCGCATCCATGACGCGGTGGTGCTGAAGACGCTTGGCGCGACCAGGAGAACGCTGATAACGGCATTCTCGCTTGAGTACATGCTGATCGGACTGGCCACGGCACTCTTCGCGCTGGCGGCCGGGGGCATCGCAGCCTGGTACATCGTCGCCCGCATCATGACCCTGCCATCGCATTTCATGCCGGAAGTGGCGGTCGCAACCATCGTCTTCGCGCTGGTGATCACGGTCGGCATCGGTCTTGCCGGCACCTGGCGGGTGCTCGGCCACAAGGCGGCACCAGTGCTGCGCAACCTGTAAATTCAGGGCCGGAACGGCTATCCCAGGTTAAATCTTGGTAAGGATGCCGGCCAGAAAGCCCGGGAATCGGCATTTCGGCCTCTCACGAACCGTTACATCCGGTTACGGTCTTGTTCTCGACGCGAATAACCATCATATTTCGCCACAGGCATGCTGGAGCCCCGCCAGCGGCGCCTGGGTCCGGGTGGACCTGACACCGGACGGGGCAGAAGCAATAGAGGACTACAATGGCTGAACCCATTCGCAATTATCAGACGCGCGCCGTGCCCGGCGCCGGCGTCGATATCGATCAGGGCCTGCGCGCCTACATGGTCAAGGTCTACAATCTGATGGGGCTTGGCCTCCTCATCACCGGCCTTGCCGCTGTCGGCACGATCATGCTGGCCACCACCACCGATCCGGCCTCGGCTGTCGCAACGCTGCCGAGCGGTGAAATGCTGACCTCCTTCGGCTACGCGATCTTCGGCTCGCCGTTGCGCTGGGTGGTGATTCTAGCCCCGCTGGCCGCGGTGATGTTCCTGTCGTTCCGCGTCCAATCGATGAGCGTTTCGGCGGCGCAGACGACGTTCTGGGTCTATGCCGGCCTCGTCGGCCTGTCGCTGTCGTCGATCTTCCTGGTCTACACCACGGCAAGCATCGCGCAGACCTTCTTTGCCACCGCCGCCGGCTTCGGCGCGCTGTCGCTCTACGGCTACACGACCAAGCGCGACCTGACCGCGATGGGCTCGTTCCTGATCATGGGCGTGTTCGGCCTGATCATCGCGATGGTGATCAACATCTTCCTGCAGTCGTCGGCGCTGTCCTTCGCCGTTTCGGCGATCGGCGTGCTGATTTTCGCCGGCCTCACCGCCTATGACACGCAGAAGATCAAGGAGATGTATTTCGAGGGTGATGCTTCCGATGTCGCCGGCCGCAAGGCCATCATGGGCGCGCTGAGGCTCTATCTCGACTTCATCAACCTGTTCATGTTCCTGCTGCAGTTCATGGGCGACCGCCGCTAAGGCACGCGTCATGGCCTGACTGGACCATCGAGTTTGGAAAGGGCGGCCCAACGGCCGCCCTTTTCTTTTGCGCCGGTCTTTGCTGTTATCGAAGGCAAATGAAAGGCTTGCATAAAGAATGAGCAGTATCGTGATACGGACGGCGACCTCGGCCGACCTCGACACCATCACCGAAATCTATGCCGACGCGGTGACGAACGGCACGGCGAGCTACGAACTGGAGCCGCCCGGCCGCGCCGAAATGGGCAAGCGATTCGACACGCTGACGGCTGGCGGCTTCCCCTATCTGGTGGCTGAAAAGGATGGCGTCGTGCTCGGCTATGCCTATGCCGGCGCCTTCCGCCCGCGCCCGGCCTATCGCTTCATCGTCGAGGATTCGGTCTATGTCGCCCCTGACGCCAAGGGCCAGGGCGTCGGCCTCAGACTGATGCAAAGCCTGATCGCGGCGGTGGAGGTGGCGGGCTTCCGCCAGATCATCGCGGTCATCGGCGACGGCCGTCCCGACAGCGCCTCGGTCAAGTTGCATGAAAGGCTCGGCTTCCGCCATTCGGGCCGCCTCGAGGGCTCCGGCTACAAGCACGGCCGCTGGCTCGACACGGTGTTCATGCAACTGACGCTGAATGGCGGTGCATCGCTCCCGCCGGATCCGGGCTCGCTGCCGGAGCGGAGATTTCGCGAGGGCAGGGGGAACTGAGGAATTGGGGAACTGGAGAACTGGAGAACAAAAGAAGGTGGCAGTTACATCAGTCGCCGAATCTGTTTCTCCTCAATTCCTCAATTCCTCAATTCCTCAATTCCTCAATTCCTCAATTCCTCAATTCCTCAATTCCCCAAATCCCGCCTCAGGCCTCTACAACCTTCAGCTTGCTGTCGAAGACGCCAAGCACGCGGCCAAGTTCCTGGCCTCGCTTGAGGATGCGGCCACCGGCTGCGATGACGGCGAAGGCGCCCTGCTTGCGCGCCAGTTTCGGGTCCTTGACGATCTGGAAAAGCGGCACTTCGCTGGCGCGGCGGAAGACGGAAAACACGGCGCGGTCCGTGAGATGGTCGATGGCGTAGTCGCGCCATTCATTGGCGGCGACCATGCGTCCGTAGAGCCTGAGGATCTGGTCGAGTTCACGGCGCTCGAAGCGCACCGGCTGGTCGAGGCGTTCGCGTCGCGCGTCGTGCAGCGGGATCAATATTGCGGATGCGTCCCCATCCCCCATCCCGCCGCTGTCATCGGTCATGCCTCGATCCTTCGAAAATGAATCTTTGCCAACCAAAGTTGGCCCCTTCGCCATCGAATTGCAAGAGCCGGCGAAGCAGCGCCAGCGACGCGCCGTTTCGGTCACGTCCAGTCACATTTGCGAACCGCATGTTGGAATTGGTGATGCTTCGCCACATTTCTGCCTTTTTTTATCCGCGCTCATGCCCCAATGTCCGACGAATTTACCGGCGTTGCCTGAGACGGTTCGGTCCGGCACCGGCTCGTAAACCCCAAGCCCCCCGCCCACGGGTCTGCGTCGGATCGAACCAACCTCGGTTTTTCCTTGGAAAAACCGGGTGCGACGATCCCAAAACCTAAATGACCGACGTCAGAAGCAAGCTGACGTCGGTTTTTTCATGCCCGCATCGCCGCGACGGCGGCTTTCCCTCGACCGAGAGCTTGTTTGCCAACCCACGTCATGATTGGCGCGACCGCAGCCTCGAATCCTGTCACGCTCACCTGAACCATTCGAGAGCATCCCCATGCAAGCCAAGCACAATGGCGACGTGTCGTTCTGGTATGCCGATATAGGCGGCGTCCCGGCCTATCGCCCTGCGCTGCCCGGCGACATCGAGGCCGATATCTGCATCGTCGGCGCCGGCTACACCGGCTTGTGGACGGCCTATTACCTGAAGAAGGCGCAGCCCTCGCTGCGCATCGCCATCGTCGAGAAGGAGTTCGCAGGCTTCGGCGCCTCGGGCCGCAATGGCGGCTGGCTGTCGGGCGGGTTCAGCTGGTCACGCGAGAAATATGCGGCGTCCTCGTCGCGGGGCGCTGTCATCGACATGCAGCGCGCCATGTTCGGCACCGTCGACGAAGTGATCTCGGTGACGCAGGCCGAGGGTATCGATGCCGATATCCGCCGCGTCGACAACATCACCGTGGCCACCAACACCGCGCAGCTGCAGCGCGCCAGGGCGGAATACGATGAGCTCCTGCACTGGGACATGCCACCGGAGAGGCTGGCCTTCCTCGACGCCGGGGAGGCGCGCGAGCGCATCGCCATCGACAAGGTGCTGGGCGGCTTCGTCGTCCGCAACGTCGCCCGCGTGCAACCGGCCAAGCTGGTGCAGGGCCTGGCGGCGGCGGTCGTGCGATCAGGCGTTCCGATCTATGAGCAGACGCAGGTTCTGGCGATCGAAAAAGGCAAGGTGACCACCGATCGCGGCATCGTGCGCGCCGAAAAGATCGTGCGTGCCACGGAAGGGTTCACGGCCGGCATTTCCGGCCTCAAGCGCCTCTGGCTGCCGTTGAACAGCGCCATCGTGGTGACCGAGCCGCTGCCGCAAAAGCTGTGGGATACGATCGGCTGGAGCGGCTACGAGGTGCTGGGTGATGCCGCGCACACCTATTGCTATGCGCAGCGCACGCGCGAAGGCCGGATCGCCATGGGAGGCCGTGGCGTGCCCTACCGTTTCGGCTCGCGCACCGACATGCGCGGCCAGACCCAGCAGGCGACCATCGACCAGTTGCACGAGATCCTGACCAGGCTGTTGCCGCAGACCAAGGGGGTGCGCCTCGACCACGCCTGGTGGGGGACGCTCGGCGTGCCGCGCGACTGGTGCCCCACCTGCGGCTTCGATCGCGAGCCCGGCATCGGCTGG
>NZ_JAIUIU010000035.1:0-53917 GCF_020165775.1 Mesorhizobium sp. B263B2A | reverse complement strand
CCGGGCCGGGGGGGGCGGGGCCGCGGTAGCCCCCCACGACGACCTCCACCACTTCCGGTTCGCGCAACGCGGACGCGATGGCGACCGCGATCGTGCGTGCCGCGTTTTTGGCCGCGATGATCACGCAAACCTCGGATTTCGTCATCGACATGGGCTTAGCCTCTTGCACAGGTTCCGATCTGCCCTCGCCCTGTACGCATTCAATCTCCGACAGCACCACCATCACGGACTGGCCGGCCGTTCGAAGATGCGGCGGCTGATATCCGCCGACGCCGCCCAGCCTGCCTCGGCCAGGTAGCGGACGGGAGCACGGCCGCATAATTCCCACAACACCGTTCGCCGTTGCGGCCATCGCAGCGACGACAGCCAAGGCGCGATGACCATGCTGAGCAGATCCTCATTGCCGATGCGCGACAGGATCGGCTTGGCCCGCTCCGACAAAAGCGTGCCGGTACCACCCAGCAGAACGTCGGCGGCGCGCAGGCCGAGCAGCAGCGTATCGTCCAGCCCCTGGCTCATCGCCGCATCGAGCAGACGCTGCTGATCGGCCTCGTCGAGACGATTGGCGCTGGCCCTGATATCGCAGACGTAGCCGGCACAGGGTTCGCGGTTGAACAGGGCCTTGGCGACGCTGATGCAGGACAGCATCAGCGTGTCGGCGACCGATGTGAACGGCACCTCAGTGCCGGCAATCTCGACCAGCCGTTTGCGCCGCAGGAACCCGTCGGCGTCGCGCGGACTGGGCGAACCGGGCTGCTGGAGGCGGTAGTGAAGATCGACCGTGGACGATTTCGGCCCGTTGCCGCGGATCATGTGCTGTTCGCCGAGGAAACGGACCCACCAGACCGAGCGGGACTTGCCCGACACCTCGTAGCCGATCGAGCGCAGTGCGTCGCGCGCCCTGGAAAAGCCGGCGGGAGAAACCAGGATGTCGACATCGCCCGAAGGCTTCATGAAGTGGTCGTCGTAGAGCAGATGCTGCTGGAACGGCCCCTTCAGAAAGACGAAATCGATCTGCCTGTCGCGCAGCGCCTCATGGATCGTCATCGAGTCCATCAGGCAGGCGGCGTTCATCGAGACCGTGCGCCTGCGATAGGTGTCGAGCCACTGGAAGAGCTCAGCCGGCCTTTCGCCGACCGGGGCCCGCGACAGCGCCTTCAGGACGAAGATGGCAACCTTGTTCAGCCTGGCGATGTCGGCGACGGCGTCGTTGGAAAGACCGGGCGTCGAGACTTTGCCGGCGGCCGGCCCCGCGAAATACAACCGCAGGCAGGCCTGCACATAGGCGACCTCGTCGGCGCAATCGGCGGCGCGCAGTCGTTCATAGGAGCTTTCCGGCAAGGCCATTGAGCGCACAGTCTCCAAAAAGCGGTTCGCGCGATAGGTATGCTGCAGGTGCGAAGCAAAGCATCCTCAAAAACCTCGGCGCCGTAAAGCCTTTCCTTTCGCAGTGCGGAATTTTGCAACCAGAACGTTTGCCGGCGCGCCGCGAAAGCGGTGGAAATACTCGGTCCAAATTCCGATCATGCCGAAGCGTTCCAGCCGGACATCAACCTGGATCGGTTAAACTAAATTCATCTTTTAGCATTGCCTAAAAAAGCAGCGGTGGCGTAGATGTTTTATGCAAGCAAAATCAATCGCTTAAAGAACCGTCAGCGACAAACCCAGACCGTACTAGATTTTACCCCGAATGCGGCGAGATTTTGAGCATCCCACACACACATGGTGACGTCCGCAACCCGTAATTGATTAACCAGAGGTAAATCAGGCTTGACTCATAAATGTTGCTATGCAGCTATTGCATCGCAGCATGCAAGTGCTGACGGCACTCGACAGGCCGTTTCCAGTCCTCATTGGAGAGTAAAATGGAACAGAATGTTGAAAAGCATGAGTACGAAACGCCAAGCTTGACGGTGCATGGTTCGATTGAAACCATCACTCAGGGCGGCGGGGGCAACACGGCGATCGACGCGTCGTTTCCCGCGCACACCCCGATCGGCGACCTGACGTTCTCGTGAGACTAGCCTGATCCCGGAGGAATTACGTTGGGCCTCTGGGATTCAAGACCATAAATGGAGCCGGGGATGAAAATCCCCGACTTTCCGCTTTTGAAGCTTTTCCGCTTTTTGAAGCGACGATGTGTAGACCGTGTGTTGCAAACGAGGTTTTAGGATGAACTGGAACCCATCGGACCACGATTGCATAAGTGCCAACAAAGATGCCGTGGCTTGCGAATTCGGCGACGGCCTCGCGCTTCTCAATCTGAAATCCAATATTTACTACAGCCTCAACGGCGTCGGCGCGTTCATCTGGGAGTTGATCCAGGAGCCGAAGTCGATCGCCGATATCCGTAGCGCCGTGCTTGCGTCCTATAATGTCGACGCCGAGCGCTGCAAGGCCGACGTCGACGCATTGCTGAAGGGGCTGGCCGAAAACGGGCTTGCGAGGCTGCAGCATGAGGCACTTGTCTAGGCAGGTTTCGCAAAAGGCCATGGTTTCGCGGCAAAGACCTGCGACGGAAAAGAGCCCCAGGCAGGCGAAAAGTCGGTCAGGCAGGCGGAGCCTAACCGGAATCCTCTCGCTGAGCGGCTCGGAAGCGCTTTTCCTTTGCCAATGCCTGGTGGTGGTCGCGGTTGTCCGGCTGGGGCTGACATTGTTCTCGTACAACCGTGTTCGCGCCATGGTGACCCGGCTCAACGCGCACCAGTGCGCCAGCATGGGCGAGTTGCGGCTTGTCGCCTGGGGGGTTGCCGCGGCGGGCACGGTTCGTGCCCCGCGCCACGTGCCTCACCCAGGCACTTTCGGGCCAATATATGCTCGCGCGCCAAGGCAATGCCTCGAATATCCGCATCGGCGTCGAACGCGGCACGGGCGAGCAGTTGAAAGCGCATGCCTGGCTGATCAGCGACAACCATATCGTGCTCGGCGGATCCGTCGATGGTTTCGCCCATCTGGTCGACCACGGCAGCCGATGAGCGGCGTGGCCGGAATTGTGCTGCGACAGGGGCCCGCGCCGGCAGACGCGGCAACCGATATCCAGCAGATGCTGGCACGCATGCGCCATCGCGGCCCCGACGGCAGCTCATGGTGGCTGGACGCCGGCATCGCCCTTGGCCACGCCTGGCTCAACACATTGGATGAGGCCGGCCCCGGCCCGCTGACCATGGCCGGCGGCAAGCTGGCCATCACCGCCGATTGCCGGCTGGACAACCGCGACGAACTGCTCGCCAGGCTCGGCATACGGGACAGCTCGGTCGCCGACGCGGTGTTGCTGATGCGGGCCTATCTGCGCTGGGGCGAAGCCTGCCCCGAGCATCTGCAAGGCGACTTCGCCTTTGCCATCTGGGATGCCGAGCGGCAGCTGTTGTTTTGCGCGCGTGACCATTTCGGGGTCAAGCCATTCTACTACCACGCGGCGGACCGGCGCTTTGCCTTCGCCTCCGAGATCGGGCCGATGCTTGGCCTGGACGGGGTCGGCGCGCGCATCAGCGAGCACCGGATCTCGGGGTTCCTGGCCGGGCTTCCCGACGACCCGCAATCGACGCCCTACAGCGATATTTTCAGCCTGCCGGCCCGTCACAGCCTCACCGTCAGCGCTCAACAGGTGCTGCTGCGGCGGTACTGGCAGATCGAGCCGTCTTCGCGGCCGCCGCCGTCGGATGCGGCGGAGGAATTCGCCCATCTGTTCTCGCAATCGGTACGCAACCGTATGCGGGGGACATCGTCGATCGGCGCGATGCTGAGCGGCGGCCTCGATTCCTCCTCGATCGCCTGCGTGGCCGGCCTGCGGAACGCCGCCGAACGCAAGCCAAGGCTGCCGACCTTTTCGCTGATCTTCGAGAAAGGGTCGTCGATGGACGAACGCCCCTTCATCGACGCCGTGCTCGACCAGCAGAAGGTCGACCCGACGCTGATCGCGGTCGGCGATTATGCGCCCTTCGCTGAATTCGAACGGGTGCTGGAGGAGCAGGAAGGCACCTTCCTGGCGCCGGGCCTGACGCTGACCCGCGGGATCTACAGGACGGCTGGCGCCAAGGGCATCAAGGTGCTGCTCGACGGCCATGGCGGCGACGAGGTCGTCTCGCAAGGCCATGGCCACCTGCACGAGCTGGCCAATGGCGGCAGATGGCTGGACCTCTGGCGCGAGATCCGCAGCGCTTCCAACACCTATGGCGACAGCACGCTCGCCCTGTATTTCCAGTTCCTGACCCTCTATGGGCCGGCCTGGCGGATCGCCAAACTGAGGCAGCTGGCAAACCGGACCCTGAACAAGATACGCCGGCCCACGCCAACGCGTGGCCGAAGCTGGCGCGACCTGGTCAATCCGGACCTGGCCAGGCGGACCGAACTCATCGACCGTTTTCACCGGGCCGGGTACATGCCGCGCGGCGTCCAGGCCAGCGACGCCTTGAGCCACCGCTGGATCCTGTCGAACGGCTATGTCCCGCATTCCTTCGAGGTTCTCGACAAAGCCGCCGCCAATTTCGGCGTCGAGCCGCGCTACCCGTTCTGGGACAAGCCACTGGTCGAGTTCTGCCTGGGGCTGCCGGGCGAGGAGAAGCTCAGCCACGGCTTTGGCCGCTCCGTGCTGCGCCGCGCCATGGAAGGGATCCTGCCGCCGCCGGTCCAGTGGCGGCGAGACAAGATCGATTTCACCGCCAATCTCGTCAACGGCATGGTGCGCAACCACCGTGATCTCCTGGAGCAGTTGCTGGTCTCGGACACGGATCGCATCGCACCCTACGTCAACCTGCCGCAGGTGAGTGCCGCCTATGCGCGGCTGCTGCGCCAGCCGGATCGGGCGGCACCGCTCGACGTCCAGTATGTCTGGCGCTCGGCGTCGCTGTCGCTGTGGCTGCGGCAGGTGCAACAGGGCGGGAGTGCCGCATGATGCCTCGCAATGGGCCACTCCCCCTCGCCCCACACTATCCCGCTGTGGCGGGAGTGCCGGAGAGGCAATGCCACTTCTACCGGGCCTATGGGCTGACGGTCGCGTCCGACGTGACGTTGCCAGAACTGGAGCCGGTGGAGCCGGCCGCGGCGGACATAACGATCGCCGTCGGCGCAATCGATATGCCGAAGCCTTCGCCGCAGGCCGCGACCACCTTCCGCTTCGAGCCGGACCGGCAATATCTGGCATGGCATGCCGTCGGCGCGTTCCTGATCAGTGGCGGCCGCCGCATCGATGTCGAACCGGCGCCCGGCGTCGACGACGCGCTGCTTGCCTTCCCGCTGCTCGGGCCGGTGATGGCGCTGCTGCTGCATCGGCGCGGCCTGCTCGTCCTGCATGCCAGCGCCATCGCGGTGGCCGGCAAGGGCGCCATCTTCATGGGCGACAAGGGCGCCGGCAAATCGACGACGGCAAGCGCGCTGATCCGGGCTGGTCATGAACTGCTTACCGATGACGTCGTGGCGCTCGATCTCAGCAATCCGGACCGGCCGATGATCGTGCCGGGCTTTCCGCAGATCAAGCTGGCGGCCGACGCCGCGGCCGCCATCCCGCTTGGGCAAGCCGAGGTGCGACCGCAAGTCCATCCGGCGATCGACAAGATGCAACATCGCCTGCACGGCGCCTTTTCCGGCAGCGTGGTGCCGGTGGCCCGGATCTATGTCCTCGAGCGCGGCCAAAGGGCCGCGATGACGCCCTTGCCCGCCATCGCAGCCTTGCCGGCCATCATCAAATTCTCCTACGTCACCCGGTTCGGCCGCGCGGCCCTCTCCGGCGATTTCGCGGCGATGCATCTTCGCCAATGTTCAGCAATCGCTAACCATGTCGGCGTGTGCCGGCTGGAAGTTCCGGCCGGTCTCGACAGGATCGGCGAGGCTGTGGCGCTGCTTGAGAGAGAACTGGCTGAAGATGTCTAGGTCATCGGTCTTGAGTCTGTCGCTGTTTCGCGACGTCGCCGCCTTCGGCGCCGTGATCGCCCAGATCGGCGGACGTCGGACCTGGACGGCGCTGCTGTTCCTGGTGCTCGGCAGCCTGACCGAAGGCATCTCCATCCTGCTGCTTGTGCCGCTGCTGCATCTGGTCGGGCGGGCCGACCAGGATTTCGCGGTGCGGTTGCCGAACATCGATTTCGTGCGCTGGCTGGTGCCAGGCGGGACGTTGCAGCTGACGACGGTGCTGGTTGCGCTGGTCGGGCTTGTTGCCGCGCAGGCGGCGTTCAACCGCTTCAAATCGGTCTACATGGCCAGGCTTCTGTTCGATTTCATCAACCGCTTGCGCATGAACCTGTTCGAGAGCATCGGCAAGGCGCGCTGGGGCGTGTTTTCGCGCATGCGCGGCTCGGACCTCGACCACGCCCTGACCGGCGACATCGACCGTGTCCAGGGGGCCGCTTTCTCGCTGCTGATGCTGGTGCAGATCGCCGTGCTGCTGGTGGGCTACCTCGTGATCTCCATGTTCATCTCGCCGGTCATGACGGCGTTTGCAATCATTATCGGCATCGTGATGTTCGTGGCGTTGCAGCCCTTTCGCTCACGCGCCACCGCCTTTGGGCGCGTGCTGACAAGCAATCGCCAGGATCAGTACCGGACGGTCTCGGAATTCCTCGGCGGCATCAAGGTGGCCAAGAGCTTGAACGTCGAAGCCAGCTATTTCGCGCAGCTGCAGGCAACGCTCGAGAAGATGAAGGCCGACAACATCGACTATGTCCGCAACAGCTCGATCGGCACCGCCGTGTTCCAGGTCGCGAGCGTCGTCGGCTTGAGCCTGTTCATCTACGTGGCGCTGGTCCGCTTCAACCTCTCGCTCGCCGAGATCGTCGTGCTGCTCCTGGTTTTCATGCGCATCGCGCCACGCTTCATGGACATGCAGACGCAGGCCCAGCAGGTGCTGATCAACCTGCCCGCCTACACGGCAATGCGCAGCCTGCAGGCACGTTTCGACGCCGAGCGCGAACCGGGCCATTCGGAGGTCGAAGATGCAAGCAAGCTGGCACTCGATACGGGGCTGAACATCCGTGGCGTCTCCTTCGCCTATGACGACGGCGCCGGCAAGGCGGTGGTAAGCGACATCACCTTCGGCCTTCCGGCCGGCAAGGTCACCGCCCTGATCGGGCCCTCCGGATCGGGCAAGAGCACGATCGCCGACATGCTGCTCGGCCTGCTCGAACCGACCGCCGGCAAGATCCTGGTCGAGGGGGGCGAGATCGACGCCGCCAATCGACGCCGATGGCGCGATCAGGTGGCCTATGTGCCGCAGGACGTGTTCCTGCTGCATGATACGATCGCGGCGAACCTGCGTCTTGCCGCGCCGGAGGCCAGCGACGACGATCTGTGGACCGCGCTGCGCGCCGCGCATGCCGGCGAGTTCGTCGAACGGCTCGACCACCGGCTCGATACGGTGGTCGGCGACCGGGGCGTGCGGCTTTCGGGCGGCGAGCGCCAGCGCATCGCACTGGCGCGGGCGCTGCTGCGCAAGCCGTCATTGCTCATCCTCGACGAGGCGACCAGCGCGCTCGACTGGCAGAACCAGTCGCTGATCGCCAGGTCGATCGAAGGGTTGCGCGGCGCGATGACGATCCTGACCATCGCCCACCGTCCGTCGATGATCGCCTTCGCCGACTGGGTGGTGGCGATGGAAGACGGCCGTGTCGTGGAAGTCGGGCAGTATCAGCGCCTGAAGGCGAAGCCGGCGAGCCGTTTGTCCAGGATGCTCTCGGGAGAGCAGTCGGAGACCGAACCGGCCCATGTGGCCTGAGGCCGGGCGATGCCGCGCGTTGGAATTAGTGCAGGCCTCGCCGGGCACTGCCCAGCTTCTCGCCTTCTACTTCGGGCGAGTTCAGCTTTCTTTCGGCTTCGCGTAGCCTGTCGGCCGGCGTCGGCGCGCTCCTGGCAACCATGACATAAATGATGGCGAAATACCCGGCCTGGATGACCACGGCGCAAATGATGACGCGTAGCAGGGTCGTGCCCAGCGAAACGCCGTCAATCCAGGACCAGCCGACGACGATCGCAAGAGCGAAAATCATCCCAACGATGAATTTTGGAAGCGACATACCCAACAGCCCATAAACCGGCTCGGGTTATATCCAACGATTGCCCCACCCGAGCGCCGTCCCTTGTTATGCGGGCTTGTTAAACCACCCGCCGTCGACCGGTTGCTTCCGGCCTTTCAACCTGTCGCCACTCTGACAGGTATAATTTGCAATTCTATTAAGGCGAGCAGAAGGCGGCAAGGGCAACCGCACATATTTTTGATTGAGCTTTCGCGTTCGACTCTGCCATGCTGCAATGCACACGACCGCACTTCACTCAACCTGAAGCGGCTGGCATTTTTCAGTACAATCTGTAATATTGAGTAGTATTTTATGTTAATAGTCGTGAACTTCGCACCTTTCTAAAGCACTAATATGCATCCCTCTGGGCCACAGAGAACGTCCCGCCCAAAATTCGCCTCAAAAAGGTCCGCATTTTTTTCATTTGCCCATTTATTGTCACAAATGTGCTATGTATCCTGAAAAATGTGCATTGGGAGCTTATTATTTAGTCAATTCATGACGTGACTATTTCAATGGGCTGGGAAATTGTGTGTTGCGCTGCAACATTTTTTTGGTATCGTGTGGTGAACCATTCGTTCAACGCATGGAGTTACGGCATGAGGGATATTGCCAAGTCGGCCACGGCGGACTTTTCGCAGGCTGACACCGATTTTCCGCCGCCGATCGGCGGACTCATGAAGCGAAGTTTCGATATTGTCGGTTCGCTGGCGGGACTAATCGCTCTCAGCCCGCTGTTCGTGATGATAGCGCTGCTCGTCAAATTCTCCGACGGCGGATCGGTTTTCTACGGCCACCGGCGAATCGGCCGCGGCGGCCGGGTTTTCCCGTGCCTGAAGTTCCGCACCATGGTTCCGGATGGCGACAAGGTGCTGGCCGCCTATCTGGCCACCAATCCGGAAGCCAACGCGGAGTGGATTGCGACCCGCAAGCTGAAGAACGATCCGCGCGTCACCCGCGTCGGAGCGGTGTTGAGGAAACTCAGCCTCGATGAATTGCCACAGATCATCAACATCCTGCAGGGCGACATGAGCCTTGTCGGGCCTCGCCCCGTTGTGCGCGACGAGCTGGAAATCTACGGCAGCGCCGCGGTTTATTATCTGAAGTCGCGGCCCGGCCTGACCGGCCTGTGGCAGGTCAGCGGCCGCAACGACGTCTCCTATGACAGCCGCGTCGCGTTCGATCGCCACTATGTCGAAAACTGGTCGCTGTTCGAAGACGTTCGCATCATCATCAGGACCGTGCCGGCCGTGTGGATGTCACGCGGTTCTTACTGACCGGCCGGCCGATACCAAGCATCCGGCGGCAAGCTCATCGGGCGATGGGGCTAAAACGGATCGGAACGTTCACTTGAAGACAGACATGTTCGAAGCCTTTGGCAGCGGCCCACTCTCCGGCCGCTCGCGGCTCATGGCCACATGCCTCGCGTTGTCCCTCGCTTTTCCCCAGCTCGCAACCGCCGACGAATACCATCTCGGCTCGCAGGACAAGCTCACCATCCGCATCGCGGAGTGGCAGACCGTCGAAGGCACGTTCAGGGACTGGACGGCGGTCAATGGCCAATACACGGTCGGCCCTAGCGGCACGCTGTCGGTGCCTTTCGTCGGCGAGTTGCCGGCGGCAGGCAAGACCACGGCGGAAGTCGCGGCGGCTATCGGCGAGGCGCTGCAGCGCAAGCTCGCTCTGTCGGACAAACCCGAAGCCTCGGTCGAGATGGCGCAGTTCCGGCCGTTCTACATTTCGGGCGAAGTGCAGAACCCCGGCCAGTTTCCCTACGTGCCCGATCTGACGGTGCTGAAAGCGATCAGCGTCGCCGGCGGCATCCGGCGCAACGCCGACTACGGCCCGCAGCTCGGCAAGGACCTGGTCACCGCCAAGGGCAATTTCGACATTTCCGACGACCAGCGTGTCCGGCTGATCGTCAGGCGTGCCCGCATCGATGCCGACCTTGCGGGCAAGACGAGCTTCGAGGCACCGAAGGAGGTCGAGGGCGATCCACGGCTGCCGACCATCGTCGCCGACGAGATGACGATCCTGACGGCCGACCAAAAGGCGCTGAAGCTGAAGCTCGAGGCGCTCGACGACCTCAAGGGCGTCCTGCAGGCCGAAATCGAATCGCTGCAGAAGAAGATCGTCAACCAGCAGAAGCAGGTCGACCTTGCGCAGCAGCAGCTCGCCAGCATCGGTCCATTGGCCCAGAAGGGCCTGGTCGCCAATGCGAGACTTCTGGATTCGCAGCAGTCCGTCACCGACCTGCAGGGCAAGATCCTCGACTACGAGACAGCCATCCTCACCGCCAAGCAGGCGATCAGCAAGGCGACGCAGGACGCCATCGATGCCCAGAACACGTTGAGTTCCAGCCTCGCCGCCGACCGGCAGCAGACCGAAGCCGATCTGAACGAGGCCGCGCTGAAGGTGAATATGCAGAAAGGCCTGATAGCCCAGGCCACCGATCCCGCGACGACGGCCGCCATCACCAACGACCAGCAGCCCACCCTGCTTTATTCACTGGTGCGCAATGTCGACGGCAAGACCAGCGAGATCGCGGCGAAGGAAGAAACGCAAGTGCTGCCCGGCGATGTGATCAAGGTCAAGCTGGCGCCGCTGGCCAGCCAATAGACACGCCGCCTTTGGCGCGATCCGGCGCCTTCGATCCCCAATCGCAAAAAAGACATCCAACCTCCGTCAGGCCTGCCTGGCGGAGGTTTTTTGTTGGTGCGATTTTCTTTGATAGTGCGATGTCCAAGACCTTGAGATTTTCAAGACCTTGAGATTTTCGGGGCCGTGAGATCTTCAGGCGGCGAAACGATCAAAGCGCGCCGCCTTCGAAGGAAATCACGCGACGCGCTTTTGTCTTTGATGCATGTCGTTGCCCAAAATCGCTACGCCCTTTTGGACAAGGTGCGTTGGCTCACGAAGGATCGGCAGTCGCCGGACGGCCCGCGTGCCGCGGCCATTCGGCCTCGCCCCTGTTCGCATCCGCCGGCTCGAAGGCCGGCGACCGCCGCGTGCCGGTAACGGGCAGCCGTGCCAGCTTGAAATAGCTGAAATACATCAGGAAGGAGCCCATGATGTAGGGGTTGAGGATCTCGACCTCGACGAAGGAGCGGATCAGCAGCAGCACCATCACGCCGAAGAGAACCACCGATTCGGCTTGCCACGCCTTGAAGATCACCATCGAGACGTGACCGTAAAGCGTGCGCAGCATGATCAGCGACACCATCGTCGCGCCGGTGAAGCCGAGTTCGACAAGCGCCTCGATATAGGTGTTGTGGAAATGGAAGCCGGTGCGGGTGGTGATGTAGAATTCGTTCCACAGCCGTTCGGCCTCGGCGAATCCCTGCACCCAATAGGCGGCATAACCGACGCCGAGGATCGGCGACCGCTGAGCGGCATCCCAGCCCTGTTCCCAGAGATAGGTCCGCCCGGTGAGCGTCGAATCCTTGCCGAAGATGCCAAGCACGAAGTCCATGAGCCCAAGATTGAGCGCCACAACAGCCACCACGACGATCATGCCGGCACCGACCAGGAAGATCACGCGGCGATAGCGCCGCGACAAGAGCTTGCTCATGGCAAGCAGTGCAATCAGCGCCAGGACCGCCGGTATCGAGGCCATCGAGGTGGCGGAATGCGAGACGACCAGCACATAGGCCGACAACAGCACGACCGGCACCGTCAGGATGAAGCTGAGCCGGCCACGCCGCAGGAAGGCGAGGAACACAACCGAGAAATAGATGCCGAGCGAGCCGACAAAACCGATCTGGTTCTTGGACGCGAAGGCGCCGACGAAATTGTAGGTGCCGTCGAGGACATCCTCGGAATAGCCCCCGACCTTGAGTGAATAGAGCAGGACGAAGAATATCCCGATCAGGGCGCCCAGCGTCAGGGTGCGCGCGCTGACGGTGCGCGCCGCGACATAGGCGCAGGCAATATGGGAAAGGTACTGGATCGCCGTCCTTGCGGTGGTGCCGGGCGCCTGCGACCAGAAGACGGAGAAGCAGACATAGGCCGCGAACAGCAGCGGCAGCCAGGCGCTGGACAGCTGACGCAGGAAGCGCCGGTAGTCGACCAGGATGAGCGGAAGCCAGACGGCGTAGTAGGCCAGGATCAGCACCTGGCCGAATATGACGGAATAGGAGAACGCCCAGATCGAGACGGCAACGGCAAAGGCGCCATAGGCGGAGTTCTTTTCGGGATCGACCAGCAGGGACTTGGGAATCTTCATCTCAGAGTCCCGTCGACGCGACCCAAGACCGGCAAGCCAGAGACCACCAAGGCCGGCAGGCCGAAAGCCTGCCGGCATATCCGCAAACAGGGGCGTACAATAAACAGCGTCTCCATTGTGCAGTGCAATATAACCTATCGCGCCCCTCGCTCAATGGCAAATCCGGGGCAAATCCGGTCACCTTGTCTTACAGCCGGGCGATTGCCGAGAGATCGACGGGTCGCCTGTCCGGCGACAGCCACCTGGGATCAGGCGACAAATGGAGCGGCACGGCGCTGCTTCGGGATTGGCCCAGACGATCGCCCCGCATGCCGGCTTGAACTTGCCTGCCGGCGACTTCACAGTCCACCTGGGGCGAGGCGGCCGGTTGCATCGGTCACGGACAGAGGAAAATCAGATGCCTATGCATTTTGCGGGACGCTTCGCCGGCCGGTCGGCGGTCATCACCGGCGGGGCCTCGGGCATCGGTCTGGCGGTGGCGCAAAGGATCGTCGGCGAGGGCGGGCGCGTCAGCGTCTGGGATCGCGACCCGGCCCAGATCGAACAGGCCAAAGCCGTTGTTCCCGGCCTGCACGGCGTGACGTTGGACGTTGCCGATGCGAAGGGTGTTGAAGCCGCCACAGCGCGGACGATCGAAGCCCTTGGCGGCGTCGACATCCTGGTCACCAGTGCGGCCATCACCGGACCCAACATGACGACCTGGTCCTATTCGACGGAGGATTGGCAGAAGGTCATCGACATCAACATCAACGGCGTCTTCTACTGCAACAAGGCGCTCGTTGCGCACATGCTCGAACGCGACTATGGCCGCATCGTCAACATCGCCTCGATCGCCGGCAAGGAAGGCAATCCCAACGCCTCCGCATACAGCACCTCGAAAGCGGCGGTAATCGGCCTGACCAAGTCGCTCGGCAAGGAATTGGCCAAGACCAAGATTACGGTCAATTGCGTGACGCCGGCGGCCGTGCGCACCGCGATCTTCAAGCAGATGAGCCAGGAGCACATCGATTTCATGCTGTCCAAGATACCGATGGCGCGCTTCGGCGAGGTCGAGGAAGTGGCGGCACTGATCTGCTGGATCGCCTCGGAAGAATGCTCGTTCACGACGGCCGCGGTGTTCGACGTCTCCGGCGGCCGCGCTACCTATTGACCAGGCGGGGACTCCCGCCTCTGCCAGATCCAACTACAATTCCGCGTGACGGAGCAACGAACGGAGCTGGACAGGCGTATAGTGGCTGACGTCCGGATGGATGGTGATGACATAACAGGGTTTGCGGGAAAGCCATGACGCGACGAGACAGCCCGGCAGGAGCGAACGCCCACGGCCGCCGTGCCGATGCCGTGCGATCGGCGGGAGCCGCGACCATCAGGCCGGAGTTTGCATCGTTTGCCTGAAGCATATCCCGCCACGCTGTCCGATGACGAACTTCTGGATCGCTATCAGCGCGCCGCCTTCGGCTATTTCCTGGAGAATGTGAACCCCGACAACGGGCTGGTCGCCGACACGTCGCGGCCGAATTCGCCGGCCAGCATCGCGGTCGTCGGTTTCGCGTTGTCCTGCTATCCGATCGGCGTCGAGCGCGGCTGGATGACGCGCGAGACGGCGGTGGAGCTTACCCTTGCCGCGCTGCGTTTTTTCTCGGCCAGCCCGCAAGGCGGCGGCGACGAGGTCACCGGCCACAAGGGTTTTTACTACCACTTCCTCGATATGCGGACCGGGCTGCGCGTCTGGCGTTGCGAGCTGTCGATGGTCGATACCGCCTTGCTGATCGCCGGCTTCCTGGTGGCGAGCGCCTATTTCGCCGGCAGGGATGAGAAGGAAACCGAAATCCGCCAGCTGGCCGAGGCGCTCTACCGGCGCGTCGACTGGCGCTGGGCGCAAGGCAGCAGTCCGACCTTGCGGCAAGGCTGGAAGCCCAAGAGCGGCTTTCTGCACTATGGCTGGGAAGGCTACAACGAGGCGACGATCCTCTATGTGCTGTCGATGGCCTCGCCCGACAGCCCGACGTCGGACGACAGCTACGAAGGCTGGACGGCGACCTACCAGTGGGAAAACATCTACGGCCATGACGTGCTCTATGGCGGGCCGCTGTTCATGCACCAATTCTCGCATGCCTGGATCGATTTCGCCGGCATCCGCGATGCCTTCATGCGCGAGAAGAATTCCGACTATTTCGAAAACAGCCGCCGTTCGACCTACCTTCACCGCGACTATGCCCGGCACAATCCCTATGGCTTTGAAGGCTATGGCGAGAACCTCTGGGGACTGTCGGCCGGGGACGGACCGGGCGGCTTCCGCGCCAGCGTGGAGCGACGGCGCCACCGGTTTTCCGGATACGCCGCGCGCGGGGCGCCTTTCGGGCCGGATGACGGGACGATCGCGCCATGGTCCTATCCGGCGTCGCTGCCCTTCGCGCCTGACATTTGCCTGGCGGCCTTGCGCCATCTCGGCAACCGCTATCCGCAGGTGATCGACAATTTCCGGCTGCCGAGCGGCTTCAATCCGACATTGGCCAGCCGGCGAAAATTCGGCCGTAACGGTTGGATCTCGGAAGGCCATTATGGGCTGGACCAGGGCATCGTGGCGATGATGATCGAGAACCACCGCTCGCGCCTGATCTGGGAGTTGATGCGGTCCAATCCTCACATCCGTCGCGGCCTGGACAAGGCCGGTTTCACTGGCGGATGGCTGTCGCAGCTCGCAAGCCCCGAGCCTGGGGGCCGCGATGTCGCGTGAACGGACAAAAGCCGCCGCTTTCCCGGTCGACCGCAACGATGTCGAGCTGATCCGGGGCGCGCATCCACCGCGCTGGAAGAACCCGGAGCCGGACGGTCCCTACAATCTCGTCGTCGTCGGCGCCGGGCCTGCCGGACTGACCGCCGCGCGCGACGCCGCAAGCCTTGGCGCCAAGGTCGCGCTGATCGAGCGCGGGCTGATCGGCGGTGCCTGCGTCAATGTCGGCGGAGTGTCGTCGAAGTCGATCATCCGCACGGCCAGGCTCTATGCCGACATGCGCGACGCCGAGAATTTCGGCGGCGACACGCCGGAGCGTCTGCACGTCGACTTCGAGCGCGCCATGATGCGGATGCGGCAGATCCGGCAGCGGATCAGCCGCACCGATACGGCCGCCGCCATCGCTTCGCAAGGCATCGACCTCTATTTCGGTGAGGCACGCTTCGCCGGCACGGACACGGTGGTGGTCGCCGGCAAGACGCTGCGGTTCAGAAAGGCTTTGATCGCGACAGGTGCGCATCCAAGCGGGCCGGCGATTCCGGGGCTTGCCGAGGCCGGCTATCTCGACAACGAGACCATGTTCGACCTCACGAAGTGCCCGCCACGGCTGCTGGTCATCGGCGGCGGGCCGCTTGGCTGCGAGACGGCGCAGGCCTTCTGCCTGCTCGGCGCCAAGGTCATCCTGGCGCAGAGCGATCCGATGTTCCTGCCGGGCGAGGAACGCGACGCCGCGCAGATCCTTTCGGATGCGCTGGCGCGCGAGGGGGTCGAGGTGCGCCTGAACACCGAAGTGGTGGCGGTGCGGACAAAGGGCGGCCAGAAGCTCGCCGACCTGATGCGGGACGGCGACGTGACGACGATTTCCGTCGACGAGATCATCACCGGTGTCGGCCGTTCGCCCAATGTCGATGGCCTTGGCCTGGAAGACGCCGGGGTCGCGTATGACGCCAACGGCATCAAGGTGGACGATTATCTCAAGACCACAAATCCGCATATCTACGCGGCGGGCGATGTGTGCCTGGAATACAAGTTCACCCATACGGCGGAAGCGACCGCCCGCATCGTCGTGCGCAACGCGCTGTTTCGCGGGCGCGGGAAGCTCAGCGAACTTGTCGTTCCCTGGTGCACCTATACCGATCCGGAGATCGCCCATGTCGGTCTCTATCCGGTGGAGGCACGCCGGAACGGCATTCCGGTCAAGACCTATACGGTGCTGATGCACGACGTCGCCCGTGCCGTTATGGACGGCGAGGAAGAGGGGTTCGTCAAGATCCATGTCAGGGAGGGATCCGACCGCATCCTCGGCGCGACGGTGGTCGCCGCCCACGCCGGCGAGATGATCAATGCGGTGACGCTCGCCATCCGGTCAGGCATGGGATTGCATGCCCTGGCCGACGTGATCCACCCCTTCCCGACGCAGGCTCAAGGCATCAAGATGGCGGGCGACGCCTACCGGCGAACGCGGTTCACCACCTTGCGCAGGCGCCTGGCGGCGCGCTGGCTGGCCTGGTCGAGGCGATGACAGCGCATGGAGCAGCTTTTTCGCTGAAATGTCCGCAAATACACGACCAAGTATCCCGCCCGGCCCTTGACGGCACCCAGTACGACTAAGGAAGATTGGACGCACCGTGCGACCGCGGAACACTCGGGGATGCAGCCTGCAACTGAAACGGAATATGCAATCCGGCTCTTGGCCAAGGGCTACATCTGCGTGCCGTTGTGTGCCGGGGGCAAGCATCTCGATCTCCAGGCAATGGAGTATCGCCCCCTACATTTGCAGGCCCGTCGAAAGGACCTGAAAGAGTTGGCGTTCCAATCGGTTGCCTTTCATCTGTCGCAGAAGCCGCCAACCGGTAATGACATCCGGCGCTGGTTCCGTAAGTTTGCCGGAAATGTCGGAATCCTTGGAGGGTTCTCCAACCTTCTTATCTTGGATTTCGATGATGCCGCGACCTATCTGAGCTGGTCGAGCAAGCACCAGGCCCTTTTAAGTCGCACGCCGATTGCAAGATCGCCGAACGGGTTCCATGTCTATCTCAGGACGCGCGACCCGACGGCTTCGTCGAGCCTCTATGCCGGTATGCGCCGGATCGGCCACGTGAAGGCGCTTGGGGGCTATGTCGTTGGCAGCCCCTCCATGCTCAAGGATGGCTCGTCCTACAGCTGGCTGAAGGACCATTCACCATTCGATGTCGATCCGTCGCCCATCGAGGGCCTCGCTAGTCTCTCGCTTCGCGCGGTCTCGCCGTTCAAATACCACTATGACCGCATGCTGAACCGTGGCTTCTTCGAGCCCGCATGAGTATCCCGGACGGCGCGCGACCGGACATCAGCATCGTCATCCCCGCAAGGAATGCGGCCGCGACGATCGACGCGACCCTGCGCAGCCTTGTGCCGGACAGAAACCTCATCGGTGAGATCCTTCTGGTCGACGATGGATCCAACGATCAGACCGCGGCTATCTCGATCCAAAGCGCCCGCAAATATGAATTGCCGCTGCAGGTCCTCAGCATGCGGCTTGGCAGCGCCGGCGCCGCCCGCAACGCCGGTATGGCGCGTGCCAAGGGCGAGTTCCTGTTCTTCCTCGACACCGACGACGAGGTGATCGCGGGAGGCTTGGGGCTGTTGCGTGAGGCGCTTGTGAGCAATCCCGGAGCCGGCCTGTCGATCGGATCCAGCATTCGACGCACCGCGGGCCGGCCGGATAAGCTCAAGGCTCCACATGGATATACAAGCGATCGGGCCCTGAACGCCCGACGCTACCTTCTCAATGAAGCGTGGCCGATCGCCGTGGGAAGCGCATTGGTCGCAGCCGCGGCGACGGCCGCCATCAGCTTTCCCGAAACCACCGGTCTCGATGAGGATACTTGCTATTGGGCGGCCCTGCTGGCACGCTCCGACGTGGCGACGACCCCCGCGCCGGTGCTTCTCTATCACCACGACGAAGCGAGAATGGCGCGGCGATTCGTCCAGACCCCCCGAGCCACATTTCTCGCGATCGCACTGGAACTGGACAAGCTTGCCGGTTTAGGCCTTGCTAAGGACATTCTGCAATGGAGGAAAGCCTGGATCGCGCAGCGGATTTCCAGGCAGCTCCTCAAGCACAAGCAATACAGGGCTGCGAAGCGCATGATGCGTGCCGTTCGCGCCCACAAGACCCTGGGCGGGAGTTGGAAGACATTGCAATATCATACCCGAATTCATGCCGGGGCCATTGTCGAGCGGCCTGGTCATCGGTTGGATGCCAGGAGGGACAGGGAAAGACGCACGCTGATCGTGTCGTACGACCCGGCTTCTCCGCCAACTTCAGGTTCGGATCTGAGAAACTTCCGCAATGCCGACGCAGCCGCCAGGTTCGGACCGGTGTGCCTGGTTTCGGTGAAGCCGAAGATAGCAGGGAATGCGCCTGATCCATTGATCCGCGTCGAGGGCCTTTCGATCCAGGGAGAGCCCCGCACGGCCTCGGTCGGGTGGTGGCGCACCAGGGCGGAGAATCGCATACCGCGTTCCGCCCTGACGCGGCTTGAGGCGCTCGCCCGTGAATTCCGCCCTGACACCATCATTGTCGAGGGCCTCGGCCTGTTCAAGCTGCTGCGGCCCCTGCGCCCGCTGGCGGCGCAGATCATTCTCGACATGCACAATGTCGAGTCCGACCTTGCAGCACAGATCAGGCGTCTCAGTGCCAAGCGAACCGCGGCGGCATTCGGCGTCAGGTTCCTTGAAAGAAAAGCGCTGTCCCTTGTCGACAGGGTATGGGTCTGCTCGAACCTGGATCGCCAGAAGCTGATGAGGCTTTCCCGGCACAAGATTCCGATCCACGTGGTTCCGAACGGAATTCCGCAAACCGGCGATGTTCCCACGCACCTGCCTGCCGAGCCGTCGACCGGCAACGGCTTTCCGGTGATCGTGTTCATCGGCCATCTTGCCTATCCGCCAAACGTCGATGCCGCGCAGCGATTGGCCGGTGTCATATTGCCCCGTATCCGAAACGCCCTGCCGGATGCCAGGCTTGTCCTGGCTGGACGCACGCCGAGACCGGCCGTGCAGGCACTGGCCAGATTGCCTGGTGTGGAGCTCATCGAAGATCCCGCCGACGTGGCGCCACTCTTGTCCAGCGCGCATCTCACCGTCGTCCCGCTGACGGCGGGTGGCGGCACACGCATCAAGATCCTGGAAGCAATGGCCGCGGGTGTGCCGGTGATCGCCACGCCGATCGCGGCCGAGGGCCTGGACCTGGCCGGGAACGACGAGGTGCTGCTGTCTGACACCGACGAGACGCTTGCCGAGATGGCCATCGGACTCTGTCTCGATCCCGAACGCCGGGCGCGGCAACGCCTTCGCGCGCATCAGGCGGCATGGGCAAGGTTCGGCCTGCAAGCGATCCGCGACGCCGTTCGTGATGGGCTTGGACCAAACGGCCCCGCCGCATGATTCCAGCAATCCTGCACCAGACGTGGAAGACCGACCGTGTCCCCGCGCGCTTCCAGGCGTATGCCGACAGCTGGAAGCGGCACAATCCACACTGGACGGTGATGTTCTGGAGCGACCGGATGCTGCTCGATATCGTTGCCGAGCACTACCCGGATTTCCTGCCGGTGTTCTGCACGTACCCGAACGGCGTGGAGCGGTCGGATGCGGCCCGCTACATGCTTCTGCATCATTTTGGCGGGGTCTACGCCGACATCGACTGCGAATGCGTCGCGCCCTTCGATCCGGTCATGAACGAGACCCGGATCGTGCTGTGCAAGGAGCCGGCTTCGCATTCGGCCGTCCAGCTGGAATTCCGCGGCCTGCCCTATCTCCTGTTCAACGGGACGATGGCGAGCCCGCCCGGTCATCCGTTCTGGCTGCATGTCCTGTCGATGATGCCCGGGCTCGTCGGCGCCAAGGATGTGCTCGACGCCACCGGTCCTTGCCTGCTGACCTCCGCCCAGCGCAATTACGGCGATCAGGCGGCCTTCGCCATTCATCCTTCCGGCCTGTTCACGCCGGTGACGTCGGCCGGCAGCTCCGAGCGCGAGGCCGCCGACGACACGACAGCACTTTCGATCCATCACTGGGCCGGCACCTGGTGGATCCCTGAGCCGCCGCCGAAATGGACCACCAAGCTTCGCAATCGAGCCTACCGGCTTTGGTATCAGCTGACGCGTGGCGCGTATCTCGATGAGGCCGTGGCGAAAGCGGGCGTCGACAAAGCGGTCCTGTCGGCGCCGCCGCCTTCAGGCAAAAATGTCGCCGTACTGGTGCCGCTTCGCGACGCCGCCGACCTCATCCAGCCATTTCTCGATGCGCTGGAGGGGCTCGACTATCCCAAGGAGAGGATCAAGCTGGTTTTCTGCGAGGGTGACAGCCTGGATGGGAGCTGGGAGCGGCTGCAGGCCGCGACGGCGGGATTAACCGGCAAATATCGTGACATCGTCCTGCTGCAAAGGCGGGTCGGCACCAGCCTCGACCGGGCAAAACGGGCAAGGCCCAGGATGCAACGCGTGAGGCGGGGCGCGATCGCCAAGGTGCGAAATTACCTGATCGATCACGGGCTGAGCAAGGACGACGACTGGGCACTGTGGATCGACATCGACGTCTGGCGCTTTCCCGGCGATGCCCTCAACCGGCTGATCGCCACGGGACATCGCATCGCGGTGCCCAACTGCGTGAAGATCGCCGGCGGCGGCAGTTTCGACCTCAACAGCTTCATCGTAAGGCGGCAGACAAGGGATTATCGCTATTACCGCGACATCCGTGGCGGTCTCCACCAGCCTCCCGCGCAAACACCGAACCGGTATCATCTCAGCGATGTCAGGCATCTCGACATGATCGGCCTCGATGCGGTCGGCGGAACCATGCTCCTGGTCGATGCCGCCTTGCATCGCGGCGGCCTTCGCTTCCCCGAAATTCCCTACCGCGACCTCATCGAGACCGAAGCTTTTGGCGTGCTCGCCAACGATCTCGGCATCAGGCCGGTCGGCCTGCCTAAGCTGGAAATACTGCACGTGCCGTGGTGAGCCTGCAGCCCGCCGAAGTTTCTTGCCTAAGGGTTCCAGATCGACGATGGCCGCAGATGTCGCCAGGCGTCAGTCATGCAACTCGCGCGATATCGGCGGACCGACAGAATAGCCGGAGAATATAACCTCGAAACCCTCGCGCTGCGGCGAACAGCACATCATGCCGACATCGACCGTCTTCGAGACCGGGAAATAGGCGAGCCGCACCGGCTTCCAATCCCCGTCCGAAGCATCGAGATACTGGACGCGGATCGCCTCGGCGTGGCGCGTCAGGCGGATCCTGACGCCGTCCGGGCCGGCATGAATGGCCACCAGCGACCAGTCCGACGTGTCGTTGGTGACGACGACCGAGACATAGGCGAGGCCATCCGTGTATTCGATGCCGGCCTTGATCCAGTGCGTTTCGCTCAGCCGGACCATCAGCCCCGCCTGGTCGTAGAGCACCTTGTAGTCGCCCCTGACGGTGACTTCGGCGGTGAAATCGCCCTCGACTGGCCGATGCAGGAAATGGCCGTTGTCGCGCCAGAAACCGTAGAAGGTCTCACGCCAGAAATCGGTCCCCTTGCCGGTGCGTGCATGGACGGTATCGCCGTCGATGGCGTGGTGCGGCGGCGGGTTGAGCCAGGTCAGGTCCTGCAATGCCATGGCGACGCGCCGATCCGTTTCTTGAGCTGCGTGACCGCTGGCCCGACCGGCCGGCGCCGACCACCTTGCGCCCGATCAGCCTGCAAACGTGTAGGCAGTCTTCACGGTGGTGTAGAACTCCATGGCATAGCGGCCCTGTTCGCGCGGGCCGAAACTCGAGCCCTTGCGGCCGCCGAAGGGAACGTGGAAGTCGACGCCCGCCGTCGGCAGATTGACCATCACCATGCCGGCTTCGGAGTTGCGCTTGAAGTGGGTGGCGTGCTTCAGGCTCGACGTGCAGATGCCCGACGTCAACCCGAAAGGCGTGTCGTTGGCGACGGCAAGCGCCTCGTCATAATCCTTGACGCGGATGACGCTGGCGACAGGGCCAAAGATCTCCTCACGCGAAGAGCGCATGGCATTGGTGGCCTCGGTCAGCAGCGCCGGGCGCAGGAAGAAGCCTGGCGTCTTGCGGTCGAGCCGTTCGCCGCCGAAGGCAAGGGTCGCGCCTTCCCTGACACCGATGGCGATGTAGTCCTCGTCCTGCTTCAACTGAGTGGCGTCGACGACCGGGCCGATCTGCGTCTGCGCGTCGAGCGCATCGCCGATGACCAGCTTGCCCATGCGGTCCTTGAGCGCGTCGACGAAACGGTCGTGGATGGCGTCGGTCACGATCAGCCTGGACGAGGCCGTGCAGCGCTGGCCGGTCGAGAAGAAGGCACCGTTGAGCGCGCAATCGACGGCGACCGCGAGATCGGCATCGTCGAGCACGACCAGCGGGTTCTTGCCGCCCATTTCGAGCTGGAACTTGCGCATGTGCTCGACGCTCGCGGCGGCGACGCGTTTGCCCGTGCCGACCGAACCGGTGAAGGTGATGGCGTTGACATCGGGGCTGTCGAGCATGGCCTGGCCGACCACCGAGCCCTTGCCCATGACGAGGTTGAGCACGCCCTTGGGCAGGCCGGCGCGATGCAGGATGTCGACGATGGACCAGGCGCTTTCGGGAACGAGTTCCGCCGGCTTGAAGACGATGGTGTTGCCGTGGGCCAAAGCGGGCGCGATCTTCCAGGCCGGAATGGCGATCGGGAAATTCCACGGCGTGATGATACCAACCACGCCGACCGCTTCGCGGGTGATCTCGACGCCGACGCCCGGGCGCACGCTCGGCACCATCTCGCCGGACAGGCGCAATGTCTCGCCGGCGAAGAAGTCGAATATCTGGGCGGCGCGAATGGTCTCGCCAATGCCTTCGGCCAGCGTCTTGCCCTCCTCGCGCGCCAGATTGCGGCCGATCTCGTCCTTGCGGGCCATGATCTCGTCCGCGGTCTTCTTCAGCACCGCATGGCGTGCCAGCGGACCTGAGCGGGACCATGCCGGAAACGCCGCCTTGGCCGCGGCGATTGCCTGGCCGGCCTGTTCGACGCCAGCCGAGGCATACTCGCCGACGACGTCGCCGGTATCCGAGGGATTGATGTTACGGGAGCCGGCGTCGCCGACCCACTCGCCATCGATGAGGTTCTTGCGAAATACGTTCATGATCTTGCCTTCCTGCCTTGGCTGCTGGCTTGGCTGCCGGCCGCGCGGCGGCATCCGTCTGAACTGGTATTTGCCAGACAATTGCTTTGCGCGAAAGCACGCACTAGCCGAGACGCCGCGACAAAAATGCCCAGGCTTGTCTCCGCGCCGATGGTGCGGTGCATTCCGAAAACCAATCCGGCTAATATCCACGCGGCGTCATTCAGACCGGAATGAATCGCCCTGTACAGTAGTGTCCATGACCTTGATTTGGCCTGTGCGGCGTGTCATGCGTCGTGCGATGGCAGCACTCGAAACGACGATCCAACGCACCGGCGCCACCGGCAACGTCAAGGCCACTCGCGAAGACTGGCTGAAGCTTGCGCTTGAAACACTGATCTCTGATGGTGTCGAGCGCGTCCGCGTGCTGACGCTGGGCCAGCAGCTCGACGTCTCGCGCTCGAGCTTCTACTGGTATTTCAAGAGCCGGCAGGATCTTCTCGACCAGCTGCTGGACCACTGGCGGCAGACCAACACAAAATTCATCGTCGAGCGCGCCAGGCGGCCTTCCGCCACCGTGGTCCGCGGGGTGATGAGCATCTTCGAATGCTGGGTCGACGAAAGGCTGTTCGATCCCCGGCTGGATTTCGCGATCCGGGCCTGGGCGCGCCGTTCGCCCGCAATCCGGCGCGCGCTCGACGAAGCCGACGAAGAACGCGTCAACGCCATCCGCGACATGTTCATGCGCCATGGTTATGACGAGGAGGACGCATTCGTTCGTGCCCGCATCCTCTATTTCATGCAGATCGGCTATTACTCGCTCGAACTCGACGAGCCGATGAGCAGCCGCCTGCCTCACGTCGCTTCATACTTGCGCAGCTTTACCGGCCAGGAACCCACGACCGCAGATGTCGAGGATTTCTCGCGCTATGTGGTGGAGACGATGGCACGCAAAGGTTAGCACCAGCCGTCGTGCGCAAAGCGATACCGAACTAGACATATATGTACAATGCCACTACGCTACCCTGAGAAATCAGGCTTGTCCGCCGCACCATGACCAGACGCTATTCCGCATTATCGCTCTTCAAGGAAGGCCTGGCCGGCCACACCGGCTGGAAGCAGGCCTGGCGCTCGCCCGAGCCGAAGCCGGCCTATGACGCGATCGTCATCGGCGGCGGCGGCCACGGGCTGGCGACGGCCTATTACCTGGCCAAGAACCACAACATCACCCGAGTGGCCGTGCTGGAAAAAGGCTGGATCGGCGGCGGCAACACCGGCCGCAACACCACAGTGGTGCGCTCCAACTATTATTATCCCGAAAGCGTCGAGCTCTACGGGCTGGCGCACCGGCTCTATGAGGGCTTGTCGAAGGATTTGAACTACAACGTCATGCTGTCGCAGCGCGGCATGGTCAATCTCTGCCACTCGACGGCCGAAATGGAGATCGGCGCGCGCACCGTCAACGCCATGCAGATCAATGGCATCGATGCCGAGCTGTTCTCGCCTAAGGATGTCCGGCGCGTAGCGCCGATATACAATTTCTCGGCCGATGCGCGTTTCCCCGTGTTCGGCGGCATCTGGCAAGGCCGGGCCGGCACGGCGCGTCATGACGCGGTTGCCTGGGGCTATGCGCGCGCCGGGAGCCGGCTTGGCGTCGATATCATCCAGAACTGCGAGATCACCGATTTCATCATCGAAGGCGGCCGCTGCCGCGGTGTCCAGACGACACGTGGCGTCATCCGTGCCGAGCGCATCGGCATGGCGGTGGCCGGGCATTCCTCGGTGCTGGCGGCCAAGGCCGGGTTCCGGCTGCCTGTTAATTCCTATGCGCTGCAGGCCTGCGTTTCCGAGCCGGTCAAGCCGATCCTCGACACTGTGGTGCTGTCACCCGGCTGCGGCGTCTATGTCAGCCAGTCGGACAAGGGCGAGATCGTCGTCGGCGGCGGGCTCGACCGCATCCCGTCCTATGCGCAGCGCGGCAATCTGCCGACGCTGGAAACGGTGATTGCCGGCGTCTTGGAAATGTTCCCGATCTTCGGCCAGTTGAAGCTGATGCGGCAGTGGGCGGGGATCGTTGACGTCGTGCCGGATTCGTCGCCGATCATCGGGGAATCGCCGCTGCCGGGCCTGTTCCTCAATTGCGGCTGGGGCACCGGCGGCTTCAAGGCTATTCCCGCTGGCGGCACGCTGCTGGCGAACCTGGTGGCGACCGGCAAGCACAACGACATCAGCCGCCCGTTCGACCTCGACCGCTTCGCCAGCGGACGACTGATCGACGAGGCGGCCGGCTCCGGCATTGCGCATTAGAGGCAATCATGCAGCTTTTCCCTTGCCCGTTCTGTGGCCCGCGCGACGAGACCGAATTCCACTATGGCGGCGATGCCGGCAATGTCCGGCCGGATGGTGCCGAGGTGCCGATCGAGCGCTGGGCCGATTACCTCTATTTGCGCGGCAATCCGAAGGGCACGGCGCGCGAGATCTGGGTTCACATGACTTGCGGCGAGTTCTTCGTCATGGAACGTGACACCGTCACCCACAAGGTGCTGTCCTCGGCCGCGCTTGGCGGGGAGCACGCGGCGTGACCGCCTCGCGTCTTGCCACCGGCGGCAGCGCCATCGACCGCTCGCGCCCGATCCGCTTCAGCTTCGACGGCACGACCGTGCAGGGCTTTGCCGGCGACACCATCGCCTCGGCGCTGCTGGCCGGTGATGTCGCGGTGGTCGGCCGCAGCTTCAAGTATCATAGGCCACGCGGCATCTGGGGTGCGGGCGTCGAAGAGCCGAACGCGCTGGTCGATGTCGGCGGCGCGACGCCGAACACGCGGGCCACGACCGAGCCGGCGCGCAACGGACTGGTGGCGAAAAGCGTCAACGCGACGCCCAATGCGCTGGCCGACCGCAACGCCTTTCTCGACCGCTTTTCGCGCTTCATTCCGGCCGCATTCTACTACAAGACCTTCATGTGGCCGGACTGGCACATGTTCGAGCCGCGCATCCGTGCCATGGCCGGATTGGGCAAGGTCGACGCCGGCTGGGCCTCGCCGGGCCTATCGGACCAGATCAACCACCATTGCGACGTGCTGGTGGTGGGTGCCGGACCGGCAGGGCTGGCAGCGGCCAGACTGGCCGCCGTTGCGGGCCTGTCCGTGGTGCTTGTCGATGACCAACACCGAGCTGGCGGATCGCTCGGCCATCGCACCGGTGAGATCGACGGGAAATCGGCGACGGAGTGGGTCGACGAGACGGTTGCGAACCTAGCTGCCAACGGCCACCTGATCCTGCCCTGGACCACCGCCTTCGGCATTTACGACCACAATCTGGTCGGGCTGAACCAGCGCCATCTCGACGGCCGGCCGGACACGCTGTGGCGGGTCAGGCCGCGCCGGATCGTGCTGGCGACCGGCGCCATCGAGCGACCGCTGCCCTTTGCCAACAATGACCTGCCGGGCATCCTGTCGACCGATGCGGCGCTCGCCTATCTCAGGCGCCATGCGGTGCTGGTCGGCCGGCGCATCGTTGTCGCGACCAACAATGATAGCGCCTACGAGGTTGCCGCGGCAGTCGCGGAGGCCGGCGCCGACGTCACGCTTGTCGACATCAGGCGCGACGGCATGCCCGCCGCGCCCGTCAATGCGCGGGTGCTCAAAGGGCGGGCGCTTGCCTCGGCACGCGGCAAGCTTCGCGTCGAAGGCGTGACGCTCGACGACGGCAGCAGGCTCGATGCCGATTGCGTGCTGGTCTCGGGCGGCTGGACGCCGACCATTCATCTGTTCGGTCAGGCCAGGGGCAAGCTCGCCTGGAGCGAGGCGCGCGCCGCCTTCCTGCCGGGCGACCCGGTCGACGGCATTTCCGTCGTCGGGGCAGCCGCTGGCGCGGTTTGCCTGTCGGATGTGTTCGCCGGCGTCGCGGACGCCTTCCCGGGCAAGGGAAGTGCTGCAACACCGCGCAGCACCGGACCAGAGGCGACTGGCGGCATAGTAGCGGCATGGCCGATGCCGGGCTCGAAAGGGCGCATCTGGATCGACTACCAGAACGACGTGACGGTGAAGGACGTCGAACTGGCGGCACGCGAAAACTTCGTCTCGGTAGAACACCTCAAGCGCTACACCACGCTCGGCATGGCGACGGACCAGGGCAAGACCTCCAACCTGCCGGGCCTGGCGCTGATGGCAGGCATTACCGGCCGCACGGTGCCGGAGGTCGGCACCACCACGTATCGCCCACCGTTCACGCCGGTGCCACTGGCGAGCTTTGCTGGCGCGCGCGTTGGCGAGCTGATGGCGCCGGTGCGCCGGCTGCCGCTGGAAAACGCGCACCGTGCCAGCGGCGCCGTCTTCCAGGAATATGGCGGCTGGCTGCGCCCGGCCCATTATGGCGGCCGCGACGCCGATGCGGATCGCGCCATCCAGGATGAGGCGCGGCGTGCCCGCCAGTCGGTGGCATTGTTCGACGGTTCGACGCTCGGCAAGATCGAGGTGATCGGACCGCAGGCGGCCGCGTTCGTCGACTTCCTCTATTACAACACCATGTCGACGCTGAAGCCCGGCCGCTGCCGCTACGGCTTCATGCTGTCGGAGAACGGCGTGGTCTTCGATGACGGCGTGCTGGTGCGGCTGGACGAGCATCGATTCGTCGTCTCGTGCTCGTCCTCGCATGTTGCCGCCGTGCACGCCCGGCTGGAGGAATGGCGCCAGGACCGTTTCGGCCGCGACGCCGTCTACATCCACAACGCCACATCGGAAATGGCGACGCTGACCGTTTCGGGTCCAAACGCGCGAAAACTGCTGGAAAAGCTGGATCTCGGCCTCTCGTTCGACGATGCCGACCTGCCGCATATGGCTGTCGGCCATGGCCGCTATGGCGGCGACCAGGTTCGCATCGCCCGTGTCAGCTTCACCGGCGACAGAAGCTACGAAATCTCGATCCGAGCCGATCGTGCCGAACCGCTATGGGCGCATCTGCGTCAGGCCGGCCATGCGCTCGACGCCGTCTTCATCGGCCTCGAAGCGCTGATGATCCTGCGGGCCGAGAAAGGCTTCATCGTCATCGGCAAGGACACTGACGGCACCACGCTGCCGCATGATCTCGGCAGCGAAGGGCCCCGCGCCAAGCGCAAGACCGAATATGTCGGCCGCCGCTCGCTGTTCACCGAGGAGGCGTCGCGCGGTAACCGTTTGCAGCTTGTCGGCTTGTCGGTGCCGTCTGGTGAAGCGCCATTGCCCACAGGCGCGCACGGCATCGACCGTCGCGACGGCAAGCTGAAAAGCCTGGGCTTTGTCACGTCAAGTTATCAGAGTCCGACGCTTGGCCACCCCATCGCGCTTGGCCTGATCGAGCGTGGCGCAACGCGTCATGGCGAGACGATCGAAATCCAGCATCTCGGCAAGATCAGGACGGCGACGATCGCCGCCGCTTGCGCCTTCGATCCGGCAGGAGACCGGCTCAATGCGTGATCTCGCGGAGAAATGGCCCATCGCGCCGGACTGGCCGGCGGCAACGATCATGACGCCTGGCCTGGCGGTGCGTACGGTCATGGGCCTCGACCAGACACTGGTCAGCGGCGACCTCGATGCCTGGGCGCGTCTGTCCGGCGTGAAGGCGGATGGCGTGGGTGCCTTTGGCGCGGCGCAGGGCGAACGCTATGCCGCGCGGCTGGCCCGCGACCGGCTGCTCGTGGTGTCGAACACCCCGCTTGGCATCGCGGCAGGCTGGCACAAGGAAGGGTTCGCGGTGACGGAGATCAGCGGCGGCCTGCAGGTGTTCGAAATCGAAGGCGTGGAACTCGAGGCTTTCATGGCCCGTGGAACGACGCTCGACCCCAGGCAGCCAAGTGCCAGTGCGGCGCTTTCCTTCGCCGGCATCAGCGCCATCGTCTATCGCCATGGAAGCAAGCTGCGCATCCACGTCGACCGCGGTCTTGCCGCCTATCTGTGGACGTGGATGGAGCAGGCTGCCGGCCACATCGCGGCCGGGAGCCAGACAGCCTCGATCACGCTCAGAGCGTGAAAGACCAAAACAGGCAGGCCAGCGTCGCGGCGGCGAAGACCACGAAGAACAGGCTGCGCAGCAGCACGTTGCGGCGCAGCTCGTTCATGACGAAGTGACAGCCGACGACGGCGACGGCAAACAGGAACCGCCAGTTCAATAATGCCAGCAGGGCGCTGCCCTGCCCGAAGGCCCATCTGGCAAGAAGGCCGCCGACAATGGTGGCAAGCAGCACGATCACCGTCCAGAAGATCGCGTCGGCGGCATGGGTCAGCACGATGCTGGCCGCACGGATCGGCAGGATCATCATCAGCAGCGCGCTGAAGAAGTAGACGGCGGCCAGCGGAATGAACGTTCCGGCATCGGCAATGCCGTCGAGGCGCCTGACGCCGATCGCCCCATAGGGATAGCCGTGCCTGGCCACCGCCAGGCTCAACGCCATGAGCAAGGCGGTCAGCACCGCGACCAGCGCGAAGGATATGAGGGCTTTGCTCATGATGTTCCTGTCCCAGACGAATCAGACAGGAACGTTGTAGCCGGCGGTCGTAAATTGCGGGTAAGCGAGGTTACCCGAGACGCCGATTTCGACCTCGGTGCAAGCCGATGACGAGAGACTATTCGGCGGCGACCCTGCCCGCCGAGCGGTTCGCCAGCACGAAGCCGACCTCGTCCACCGCCTGCGCGGCGCGCTTCAGGATCGCCTCGGAGCGCAGCACGCCGTCGGTGAAATCCTTGTCGGTGGCGTAGACGGCAGTCGGCAGGGTGAAGGCCTCGAAGAAGCCGAACAGCGGCCGCAGCTGATGCTCGACGATCAAGGCGTGGCGCTCGCCGCCGCCGGTCGCGGTCAAAAGGATGGGCTTGCCGCGCAACGCGGCTGGATCGATGAGGTCGAAGAAGTGCTTGAACAGGCCGGTGTAGCTGCCCTTGTAGGTCGGCGAACCGACCACCAGCACATCCGCGGAGAGGATCTGGGCCAGGATCGGTTGCGCCTGGCTGTCGAGGTCGCGTGCCCACCTTGCCGTGCCCAGCGATGGGCCGACATCCTCGATGTCATAGGTGCTGGCCGACAGGCCGTGGCGCGCGGCAATGTCCCTTGCGACGAAATCGACGAAGGCACGTGTCTTTGACGGCCGGGTGATGTTGCCGGAAAAGCCGACGACTGTTGGATTTGACATGGCAGTGGGCCTCTTGATGGTCGAAGTTTTTGCTAGGCGGGCTTTCGCCCGCCGATGGAAATCAGCTCCAGGCGTGCAGCGGCGGATTTTCACCGTTGAGAAAATATTTGCCGAGGATCGAATATTTCCAGCGCACCGGATCGTGCAGCGTGTGCGTGCGGGCGTTGCGCCAATGCCGGTCGAGATTGTGCTCGGCCAGCGTCGAGCGCGTGCCGGCGAGTTCGAACAGCTTGTTGGTCGCGGCAATGGCGATCTCGGTCGACAGGATCTTGGCCTCGGCGGTGACGATCTGCGCATGCGCGACCGTCTCGGCGGTCGGCTCGATCACGGCGCGGTCGATCGCATGGCCGGCCTTTTCGAGCAGCGCCTGTGCCGCGTGCAGGCGCAGCGTCAGGTCGCCGATCGCCTGGATGGTGTAGGGATCGTCCCAGGCATTGTCGACGCCGCTGTCGATCCAGGCGCGGCTCCTGGTCCTGACGAAGTGAACCGTCTCGTCGATCGCCGCCTGGGCGATGCCGGTGTCCACCGCCACCTGGATGATCTGGAAGATGGCGCCGTCGGCGGTCGGCCTGTCGTAGCCCTTGTAGCCGGGCACCAGAAAAGCCTTCGGCACCTTGACGTTGTCGATGATCACGGTGCCGGAGAGCGTCGTGCGCTGGCCGAAGCTCGACCAGTCGTCGATGACTGTCAGGCCGGGCGCGCCACGGTCGGCAATCGCATACCAGGCGCGGCCCTCGTCATCGAGCGCCACGATCGGCACCAGATGGGCGAGCAGCGCGCCGGAGGAATAGAATTTGCGGCCATTGACCACGACATGGTCGCCGGCATCGGTAAAGCGGGTCTCGAAATCGGCGGCACGCTTGGAACCGAACTCGGAGAAGGCGTTGCCGAACCGCGTGCCTTTCAACGCCTCACCAAAGAGCAGTTTCTGCTGTTCGGCGTCCGACACGGTGCGGATGGCGGCAATGACACCGAGATGGTTCTGAGCCACCTGGCCGATAGAAGAATCCGCCGCCGAGATGATCTCGATCACCTTGGCCAGCGTCGCGTAGGACAGTTCCGGTCCGCCGAATGCCCTGGGCACATTGATCGACCAGAGGCCGCTTTGCGAGAAGGCGTCGAGTTCGGCAACCGGCCAGATCCGCTCGCGGTCGCGCCTGGAGGAGTCCTTGGCGAATTCGGCGGCGAGTGCGTGGGCGATGGCGATCGCTTCGGCGTCATCCTTGATGATGTGGGCTGGCGCCGATGGCCTTGCAACGGGCGGCACGGCGGCGGAGGCATGGTCTGTCTTGACGGTCGAGACGGTCATTTCACTGCTCCTTCGAATTTCGTTTCAGGCGACGGCATGAAGATGGGCTGTTTTGGTAGCCGCTGACGGCTGTTGCCCGGAGGTCGATTGACCGAGATAGAAGGCGCGCACATCCTCGCGCTGGCGAAGCTCTGCAGCCGGGCCAGAGAGGACGGAGACACCGTTTTCGAGCACCGTGGCATGGTCGGCATATCTGAGCGCGACCGCGGAATTCTGCTCGGCCACCAGGATCGACAGGCCGGTCTCGCGATTGAGTTTTCTCAGAGTCTGGAAGATGTCCTGGACGATGAGCGGGGCAAGCCCCATCGACGGTTCGTCGAGGACGAGCAGGCGCGGCCGCGACATCAGCGCCCGGCCAATCGCGGTCATCTGCTGCTCGCCGCCGGAGGTCAGTCCGGACAGTGTCCGGCGCTTTTCCCTGAGGCGGGGGAAATAGCCGTAGATGCGTTCGAGGTCGACGTTGATTTCGGCGCGACGACCGCTGCGGCCGATGCCGCCGGCGACCAGGTTTTCCTCGACGGTGAGGCTCTTGAAGCAGTGGCGGCCTTCCAGCACCGGCACCAGGCCGGCGCGCACCAGATCGCCCGGCTTGCGGCGCGAGACATCCGAGCCGTCATAGCGGATGGTGCCGGCGTTGACCTGGCCGCGTACGGCCGGCAGCAGGTTCGACACCGCCTTCAGCGTCGTGGTCTTGCCAGCGCCATTGGCGCCGAGCAGCGCCAGGATCTCGCCGCGCCTGATCTCGAAGCTGACGCCGTGCAGCGCCGTGATGGCGTGGTTGTAGGTCGCGTGGACCGCATTCACGGCAAGAATGACGTCATTGTCCGGCATGGGCTCTTCTTCCCTGGTCCGCGGAGCGAAAGCGGCCGGCGCTACGGAACCTGTCCGCGGCGCCCGGCACTGGCTGATCAGTTGGTGGTCACGGCATTGGCATCATCGGCGGTGCGCAGCTTGATGCCCTTCTCGGCGGCATAGGCCTCGGCCGACTTCTCGATGATGGGCCGCAGCAGCGCCCAGTCCGGCGCGATCCAGTCGGAGACGACGTTCCACTTCTTGCCGTCCCACTGCTGGAAGGTCACGTAGCCCTCGCCTTCATGGTTGTCCCAGCTGACATTGATCGAGTGGAACAGATCCTTGGCGCCGAGCGCCTCGACCTTGGCCGGATCGAGCTTGAGATGTTCGAAGCCCCAGCGGACCTCGTCGCCTGTCAGCGTGCGGTGGCCGAACTTCTCCTGCGCGACGCGGATCGCCTCGACATTCAGGATGCCGTTGACGATGCCGAGATTGTGGTAGACCGAGCCGATGCGCGACTTGTCTTCCAGATTGCCCTTGCCGGCGCCGTAGACCGTCTTCACGATCTCCTGCACCACCGGGTAGCTGTTGCCGGAGGCCTGGGTGGTGATGGCGGTGTAGCCCTTGGCGGCGTCGCCGGCGGGGATGACATCCTCTTCCGAATTCGACCAGACATTGCCGACGATGTGGTCGACGGGATAGCCGACCTTGACCGCCGTCTTCAGCGCCACCGGGTTCATCACGCCCCAGCCGCGCAGGACGACGAAGTCCGGCTTGGCGCGGCGGATGGTCAGCCATTGCGACTGCTGCTCGTTGCCGGGATGCGGCACCTCGATCTGCTGGACGGTGAAGCCGTATTTCTGCGCCAGCAGTTCATAGATCGGGATGGTCTCCTTGCCGTAGGGCGAGCCGTGATAGAGCACAACGATCTTCTTGCCCTTCAGCTTGTCGATGCCGCCTTCCTTGGAAGCGATGTAGTTCACGATGCCGGACGTCTCGCTGTAGGGGTTGAGCAGCAGCGGGAAGACATAAGGAAACACACGCCCGTCGGTGGAATCGGTGCGGCCGTGGTTGACGGTGATCAGCGGCACCTTGTCGGCGGTGATACGGTCGATCATGGCGTAGGCGATGCCGACCGAGAGCGGGTTCCAGGCGGCGGCACCGGCATGGCTCTTCTGCCGCTCGTAGCATTCGACGCCGCGCTCGACCTCGTACTGGGTCTCGCACTCATCCCAGGTCAGCTTGACGCCGTTGACGCCGCCGTCGCGGATGTTGACGAGGTTGAGATAGTCGATGAAGCCGCCGAAGAAACCGGTGCCGCCAGCCGCGTAAGGCCCGACGCGATAGCTCTGCAGCGGGAAATATTGTTCGTCGGCGTGAGCGGCGGGCAAGGCCACCGACACGATCATCGCCGCGGACAGCGCCGCCGCCTTGATTGTGCTGAGAAAGTTCATGGGTTGGGTACTCCCGGTATGGGCCGTCCTTGGTTCGGCCTCTGGTTCATTTCCAAATGCGATTGATGTCGAATGATGGAGCTCAGCTCGTCTGCCAGGCGAACAGGAGCCGTCTTCGGAGCCTGTCCCACAGGGCCACCAACCCGTCGGGTTCAAGGATCAGAAACAGGATGATGAGCGCGCCCAGCACGATGCGCTGGCTCATGTCGAGCACGCCCGAGTCAAAGACATCGCCAAGCAGGAAGCCGCCGAGGCGCGATAAGCCAAGCGGGAAGACCACGATGAGGGCGGCGCCGAAGAACGCGCCACGGATCGATGCCAGGCCGCCGATGATGATGATGAACAGGATCTGGAACGAGCGGTCGAGATCGAAGCCGTCCGGCTCGACGGTTCTGAGATAGGCGAAGGCCCAGATGACGCCGGCGACGCCGATGATGAAGGACGAGATGGCAAAGGCCAGAAGCTTGGTCTTCAACACGGGGATGCCGATGATGCGGGCCGCGGTTTCATTGTCGCGGATGGCGATAAAGTTGCGCCCGGTCTGCGAGGAGACCAGCCGGTGAGCGAGGAAGGTCAGCACGGCGACGATGGTCAGCGCAAAGAGATAGCGGCCGACGGCGCCGTCGAGTGCGAAGCCTGAAATCGACAGCCTCGGCGCGTCGATGACGCCCGATGCCGAATTGTTGGAGAACCAGCTGAACTTGGTCAGCGCCCATTGCACGAAGAACTGCGCGGCAAGCGTCGAGACGGCCAGATAGAAGCCCTTCAGCCGCAGGCTCGGCAGGCCGAAGACGATGCCGATCGCGGCCGCGACGAGGCCGGCCAGAACAATGCTGCCGATCAACGGCAGGCCTTCGACGCGCAAGTTGAAATTGTAGGCGGCGAAGGCGCCGGCCGCCATGAAGGCAGCACTGCCAAGCGACACCTGGCCGGCATAGCCGGTGAGGATGTTCAAGCCGACGCCGGCGAGGCTGAGCGCCAGGAACGGCAGCAGGATCGCTTCGAACAGGTAGCTCGAGCCGGTCAGCGGCACGACGCCATAGGCGAAGGCGAGCAGGAGGACAGGCGCGAACCATTTCGGCAGCGCCGGCGTGGACGGGAAATCGCTTGCTATCGCGGTCATCGCTCAGATCCTTTCGACGAGCTTCTGGCCGAACAGGCCGGAAGGGCGGATCAGGAGGAAGACGAGCGCGACGACATAGGCGAACCAGCTCTCGATGCCGCCGCCGAAATAGTCGCCGATATAGACCTCGGCGAGCTTTTCGCTGGCACCGATCAACAGTCCGCCGACGATGGCGCCAAGGATGGAATCGAAGCCGCCGAGCACCAGCACAGGCAGCGCCTTGAGCACCACAAGCGATAGCGAGAACTGCACGCCGAGGCGGGCGCCCCAGAGCAGTCCCGCGACCAATGCGACCAGGCCGGCGGCCGCCCAGACGGTCGCCCAGATCAGCGGCAGCCGCAGACCGACCGCAAGCGCGGCGAACTGGTCGTCGGCGACGGCGCGAAAGGAGAGGCCGATGCGGGTGTAGCGGAAGAACAGCGACAACAGGAGAACCATGCCGGCGGCAACCACCGCGGCGAAGATATCGAACTGGCTGATCAGCACGCCACCGACTTCCAGCGGCACGTCCTCGATGCCGAGATCGAGGCCGTGGACTTGCGTGCCCCAGATCAATTGGGCGGCACCCTCGATGATGTAGGACAGGCCGAGCGTGGCCATGAACAAAGTGATCGGCGGCTTGTTGGTGAGCGGCCTGAGCACCGTGCGTTCGATGGCGATGCCGATCGCCACCATGATGGCGAAGGTGGCGACCAGGGCCAGCGCGAACGGGACGCCGCGTTCGACGAGGCTGACGAAGGTGAGTGCCGCGAACAAAAGCAGCGCGCCCTGCGCGAAATTGAGCACGCCCGAGGTCTTGTAGATCAGCACGAAGCCGATCGCGACCAGCGAATACATGACGCCGGAGAGCAGGCCGCCGACGAGCACTTCGATGCAGAACTGATAATCGAAGTCGGCGATCATATGCCTGCCCCGTCCTCATTGTCGGAGGCGACGCCGAGATAGGCATCGATGACGCGCTGGTCGTTCCTGACTTCGTCAGGCGTGCCGTCGGCGATCTTGCGGCCGTAGTCGAGAACGGCGAGGCGGTCGGACAGGCCCATGACGACGCCGACATCATGCTCGATCAGCACCACGGTGGTGGCGAAGCGATCGCGCGCGGCGCGGACGAAACCCGCCATCTCGCTCTTCTCGCCTGATGTCATGCCGGCCATCGGCTCGTCGAGCAGAAGCAGGCGCGGTTGCGCGACCAGTGCGCGGGCCAGTTCGACGCGCTTCTGCAGCCCGTAAGGCAGCGTGCCGACAAGGCGTTCGCGAACGGCGGTGAGGTCGAGGAATTCTAGAATCTGGTCGGCGCGGCCGCGTGTTTCACGCTGCTCGCCGCGCGAGCGGCCAATGCCGAGCACCTGGCCGGCAAAATTGGAGCGGACCTTGTAGGCAAGGCCGGACGCGACATTGTCGAGGACGCTGAGGCCTTTGAACAAGGCCAGGTTCTGGAAGGTCCTGGCGACTCCGAGACGCGCCAGCCGCTGCGTCGGCACCTGGGCATGGCTGACGCCGTCGAGCAGGACATGGCCGCGATCCGGCCGGTAGACGCCGCTGATGACGTTGATCAGCGAGCTCTTGCCGGCGCCGTTCGGCCCGATGATGGCGCGGATCTCGCCGGGTTGCACCGACAGGTCGATATCGGCCAATGCCACGACGCCGCCGAACGACAGTCCGATAGCTTGCAGTGAAAGCAGCGGAGCGGCTGCACCTGAAACGGACCCCGCCGGCTCGATACGGCCCGCGGAAGGCAGCGCCGGCTGGGGCGCCGACGGCAAGCCGCGCGCGAAGATTTCCGGCGCGTAGACCGAAGCCTCCATCATTCCAAGGGAATAGCTGGCCAATGGCATTTCCAAGGTCCTCGATTGCGCCTTTAGGCGCGCGAATTCTCGATGCCGCCCGAGGAGATCGAGCGCACCTGAAACACCTTCATTCGTGTGCTGGCCGGAGCTTGACCGGCCAGCTTGCGGGATGACTATTCTGCTGCTGCCAGTGACGCTGCCTGTTCGGCGTCTTCCAGCTCGCGTACGAGCGGAATGACATGCTTGCCGAAATACTCGACCTCCTCCTGGAAGTGCAGGAAGCCGAGCAGGATGAGATCGGCGCCGGCGCGCTTCAGGTCGACGATGCGCTCCGCGACCTGTCTCGGCGTGCCGATCAGGTTCGAGCGGAAGCCGTCATTGTACTGGACCAGATCGTCGAAGGAGGATTTCGCCCAATTGCCCTCGCCTTCCGGCGAGGCCTTGCCGGCATTCTTGACCTCGTGGCCAAAGGCATTGACCGCTTCGGGGTTGGCCTTGGCGATGATTTCGGCAAGCACCGCCTTGGCTTCGTCCTCGGTTTCGCGGACGACGGCGAAGGCGTTGACGCCGACCTTGACCGAATGGCTGTTGGCCTTCGCCTTGGTCCTGAGGTCTTCGACCTGCTTGGCGATCTCGGCCGGTGTGTTGCCGTTGGTGAAGTACCAGTCCGAGACACGCGATGCCATGTCGCGCGCGGCACGCGATGAACCGCCCTGGAAGATTTCGGGCAGCGGCCGCGGCGGTTTCGGCTTCAGCGAATATTCGTTGAAGCGATAGAAATCGCCGCGGAAGGTGAAACTGTCTTCGGTCCATATTCCGCGCAGCGCGCGGATGAACTCCTCCGAGCGGCGGTAGCGCTCGTCATGGTCAAGCCAGTGCTCGCCAATGGCGTGAAACTCGCCACGGAACCAGCCGGAGACGAGGTTGATGGCGACACGGCCATTGGTCAGATAGCTGATGGTGGCGATCTGCTTTGCTGCCAGCGCTGGATTCCACGGGCCGGGCAGGATCGCGGCGATGACCTTCAGCGTCGTGGTGGCGGCGAGCAGGTCATGGCTGAAGGCTACCGATTCATGCTGCTCGTCGGCGCCGTAGCCGGCGGTGAAACGGATCTGGCTGAGCGCATAGTCGAAGCCGGCCTTCTCGGCGATCTGCGCCAGCTTGCGGTTGTATTCGGCCGAATGGTTGGTGCGCTGCTCGATGTTGGAGATCACCAGGCCGCCCGAAACATTGGGCACCCAATAGGCGAATTTGAGCGCGTCGGTGTCTGCGTGTGCCATGAACTGTCTCCCATTCAGGCAGTGTCGTTGATCGGTCCGGTCGGCGCCGGCTTTCCCCAATATTTATTATGTTTATGGAATTTATATACAAAGAAGGATTTTCCGTTTTTGGAGCCCTCCTGGGACGGAAATACCAATTTTCCCGGTCAAACCGGCTTCCGGCCGTCAGTGGGCCGCGGCAACGCTGTCCGCATCGACGCCGATCGTCTCGGCTGACGGGACCGTGTCCAGCAGCCTTGCGATCTCCCTGGCAACCGTCTGGGCGTGACGGGCCACCTCCGGCAGGCCCATGAGCTCGCCAAACGTGCCCCGAGCCAGCGGGCCGGCTACGAAAAGCGTGGCGACCGCCTTGCCGTCCCGGCCGATGGCGCGGCTATCGAGGCTGGTCTCGATACCCAGCCCGTATGCGTCAGCCCTGATCAGCCCGGCTTCGGCCAAGGAGCGCAGCGCCGGGTTGAGCCGAAGGGCTTGCCCATGCGCCGGGCCAGTCGTGTTGATGACGGCATCGAAGCGCACCGTTTCGATCCGCGTCCGTCCGCGCCGCTGGAAGCTGACCGCCGGGCCGTCATCCTCATGGTTCGAGGCGACAAGCCTGGCGGCAACGGTTTCGTAGGTGCCGGCGGCCTGACGGCGATCCAGCACCGCCGCCACCTGCGGTGCGATCCTGAAGCGATGCACGTCCCAGAACACGCGCAACTGGCGGACCAGCCTTGCCCGCTCACGCGGTGCAAGCGCTGCCCACAGCACGGGTCCCTGCAGCCGCAATTGGTCGAAGACCGACTGCCAGTTGACATTGGCGGCTCGCGCCGCCGCCAGCGTGGCGCGAATAGTCTTCAGCAGGCCAAGCGCCGTTGCGGCCGGCGATGACGCAAAGTCGCCGAAGGGCTCGCCCCTGACGTCAGGATGGCCGCGCGAGCGCAACCCGCGGCGCGACAACGCCAGGATGCGGCCGCGATGGCCGCGGCGATCGAGTTCGGCCACCGTGTCGGCCGAGCTCAATCCGGAACCGACAATCAGCACCGACGCTTCCCGTCCGATATGGGCAAGAGCGGAAGCGGCGTATGGGTCGGCGACGAAACCCGGCGCTTCGGCCAGGGAGGCCAGCGCGGCCGGAATTCCAGGCGGCAGATGCGTCGCCGCCAGAACGACAATGTCGGCTGCGACCGGGCCGCCGGAAGTGTGCACGGACCAGCCAGCGCCATCCGCGTCACGGGTCACGCGCGTGGCAAGACCTTGGACATGACGGACCACGCCCGAACCGAGCCAGGGCGCCAGATGCTCGGCGACGTAGCGGCCGAACACGCGCCGGCGCGGATAGGCGTCGCCATTCTTCCAGACGGCGTCGGTATCGCGCTCGAGTTCGCCACTGTCGGTCAACCAGCGTGCGAAGTGCTGCGGATCGTCCGGAGCCATGCTCATCCTGATCGCCGGGACATTGACCCGATGCGCCGGCTCCGCGCCGGAATAGGCGAGGCCTCCGCCAAGCGCCGGTCGCGGCTCGATCACGGAAATCGACAGACGTTCGAACCAGGGCAATTGCGCCAGATGCCAGGCGACCGCAGCGCCGGAAAAGCCGCCGCCGATGATGGCGACGCGTAGCCGGCGGGATTGGGGTAGCGCGTTCACGAGGCGCTGGCGAGCGACTTCGGGCGGTGGTCGCCGGCAATGGTTTCGCCGAATGGCCCGGTGTTGACGGATGAGCCGGCCGATTTGACCGGGTGATCGGTTGGCAGTTTCGGCAGCACCAGTTCGCCGAAACGATAGGCTTCTTCAAGATGCGGGTAGCCGGACAGGATGAAGGCGTCGATGCCGAGGCGCCGATATTCGTCGATCCGCTCGGCAATCGTGTCCGGATCGCCGACAAGGGCGGTTCCGGCACCGCCGCGCACCAGGCCGACGCCGGCCCAGAGATTGGGCGCGATCTCCAGCCTGTCGCGGCTGCCGCCATGCAGCGCGCTCATGCGCGCCTGGCCGACCGAATCCATGCGGGCAAACACCTTCTGCGCCGAGGCGATCGTGGCGTCGTCGAGCCGGCTAATCAGGCTGTCCGCCGCGGCCCAGGCCTGCTCGGTCGTCTCGCGGGCAATGACATGCAGGCGAATGCCGAAGGAGAGCTTGCGGCCGGCCTTTTCGGCCAGTTCGCGCACGGCGTCCAGCTTGCGCTCGACATCGGTCGGCGGTTCGCCCCAGGTCAGATATTTGTCGATCTCCTGCGCCGCCACCACGGAGCCGGCATCGGACGAGCCGCCGAAATAGAGCGGCGGATATGGCGTTTGCACCGGCGGGAACAACAGGCGGCCATCCTCGATGCGGAAATGCTTGCCCTGATGCTCGACCGTTTCGCCGCTCAGCACGCGCTTGTAGATGCGCAGGAATTCCTGCGTCACCTCGTAGCGTTCGGCATGCGAGAGAAAGATGCCGTCGCCCTTGTTCTCCAGCGGGTCGCCGCCGGTGACGACGTTGATCAGCAGGCGGCCGCTGGAGATGCGGTCGAGCGTGGCGGTCATGCGCGCGGCGAGCGTCGGCGACTGCAGGCCGGGCCGCACGGCGACGAGAAAACGCAGCCGCTCGGTGAGCGGCGCCAGCGCCGAGGCGATCACCCAGGAATCCTCGCAGGCCCGGCCGGTCGGCAACAGCACGCCGTAATAGCCCAGCGTGTCGGCGGCCTTGGCCACTTGCGTCAGATAGGGCAGGTCGACAGCCCTGCCGCCTTCCGTCGTGCCGAGGTAGCGGCTGTCGCCATGTGTCGGCAGGAACCAGAGCACCTTGATGCGGTCGGGGACATCAGCCGTCATGGCCTGCCTCCCACGCGCGGGCGACGGCGGCAGGCTGAGAGCGGGCGCAAGGAAGTGGGCATGGCGTGGTCCTGTCCGGGAAAGCCAGATCGCCGGTACAGATTGCTTATTCTATAAATTCTGTAGAGTTAGTTTATTCCAATTCCGACGAGATTATTAGAAATTTTCTGCGCTAGCTCGCACCCAGGCTGATGTACCCCGGTTCTTCGCCTATTCGGAGCATCACGGCAGCGACCCCGCTACCGATGGCGGCCGTTCTAGCCCGGCAATCGACCAAGGCCTGCCGCGAAGCGCTCGACGATAGCGAGACCAGTCTCATTGGGCCGCATCGCCGGCGCGCGATCATGTATCGGGATGCCGGTGCGGGCGCCAAACAGCCGCTTGCCGTAGCAGATCAAGTTCTCGATGCCCTGCATGACGAAAACCGCCGCCGGCAGCATTTTAGCATACTCAGCCTCGGCTATCGCTTCGTTTCCGGCGCGGAACGCCTTCCAGGCGCGTACGGCATAGTCCACGCAATCCGGCGCCAGGATCATGCCACGGCAGCCGATGCGGAAATTGTCGATCAGTTCCAGCCCGCCACGCCCATTGAAAACGGGAATCCGGCCCTCGGTGCGCTCGATCAGGCCGGCAATGTCGGTGACCGGCCCCTCGCCCTTGATCAGCCTGATGTTGGGATGCAGCGTGACGAGGTCGCGGATTTCATCCGATGTCAGACCACGGCCGAAAAAGGCGGGCGCGTTCTGGATCGCCACCGGCAGGTCGGTCGCCTCGGCGACACGGCCAAAGAAGCGGATGTATTCGAGCGCCCCGTAAGATCCGCCAGGCGGCGGCTGCAGGATCACCCAGTCGGCGCCGACGCTTTCGGCATGGCGAACCTGCGATATCTGCTCGGCCACCGAAGCGCCGAAGATGGTGAAGGCGAGCGGCACCTTGCCGGCAGTGTCTTCAGCCGTCCAATCCATGACCGTCCGGCGCTCGGCCTCGGTTAGCTTGGCGACTTCGGTAGCGAGGCCGAGTGCCGCCATGCCATGCACGCCGGTAGCCAGGCAGATCTCGACCTGGCTGCGCATCGCCGCGCGGTCCAGCCGTTCGTTCTCGTCGAACAGTGCGTAGAGGATGGCGTGAATGCCATGGAGATCATCCGGCTGGAAATTCGCCATCCTCGTCGACCTCAATGGCTTTCGCGGGGAATGGCATGGCCACGGCTGCCCACCAGGAAATCAAGATCGGCACCACGGTCCGCCTGCAGGACATGGTCGACATAGAGGCCCTGGTAGCCGCCGCGCATTGCTGGCTCCGGGGGAGCCCAGCCTATCCGCCGTCTTGCCAGCTCCTGTTCCGACACGTCGAGGTGCAACCTTCGCGCTTCGACATCGAGCTCGATGATGTCGCCGCTCCTGACCAGCGCCAGCGGGCCACCGACGGCGGCTTCGGGCGCCGCATGCAGCACCACCGTGCCGAAAGCGGTGCCGGACATGCGGGCGTCGGAAATGCGGATCATGTCGCGGACGCCCTGCTTCAGGAGTTTTTGGGGCAGCGCCATGTTGCCGACCTCGGCCATGCCGGGATAGCCTTTGGGGCCGCAATTCCTGAGCACCATGATCGAGGTCTCGTCGATATCGAGCGCGGGATCGTCGACGCGCGCCTTGTAGTCGTCGATGTCCTCGAAGACGACGGCGCGGCCGCGATGCTTCATCAGGGCCGGCGATGCGGCCGACGGTTTGATGATGGCACCGTCGGGAGCCAGATTGCCGCGCAGCACGGCGATGCCACCGTGCTGCGTCAGCGCCTTGTCACGCGGCCGGATCACCTCGGTATTATGGTTTTGGGCGCCTGCGATATTCTCGCGCACGCACTTGCCGGTGACTGTCAGGGCGTCGAGATCGAGCATGTCCGCGATCTCTTTCATCACCGCCGGAATGCCGCCAGCGTAGCAGAAATCCTCCATCAGGAAGCGGCCGGACGGCATCAGGTCGAGGATGGTCGGCACGTCGCGGCCAAAGGCATCCCAATCGTCGAGCGTCAGCTCCGTACCGACGCGGCCGGCGATGGCGAGCAGGTGGACGACCGCATTGGTCGAGCCGCCGATGGCGCCATTGACGCGGATGGCGTTGGCGAAGGCTTGCCTCGTCAGGATGGCAGACGGGCGCAGATCCTCATTGACCATCTCGACGATGCGTCGCCCGGTCATGCGGGCGATGCGGCTGCGGCGCGCGTCGACGGCGGGATAGGCGGCATTGCCGGGCAGCGCCAGGCCGAGCACCTCGACCATCGAGGCCATGGTGGAGGCGGTGCCCATGGTCATGCAGTGGCCGGGCGAGCGCGACATGGCGCTTTCGGCATTGGCGAAATCCTGTTCGCTCATCACCCCGGCGCGGACATCCTCGGAGAATTTCCACACATCCGTGCCCGAACCGATCTCGCGGCCCTGGAAGCGGCCGTTGAGCATCGGCCCGCCGGAAATGACGATCGACGGCAGGTCGCAGGAGGCCGCACCCATCACCAGCGACGGCGTGGTCTTGTCGCAGCCGGCCATCAGCACGACGCCATCCATCGGATTGCCGCGGATCGCCTCCTCGACATCCATCGAGGCGAGGTTGCGAAACAGCATCGCCGTCGGCCGCAGATTGGATTCGCCGCAGGAGAAGACGGGAAATTCCAGCGGCAGCCCGCCGGCTTCGAGTACACCGGCCTTGATGTGCTCGATCAGGCCGCGGAAATGGACATGGCACGGGGTGAATTCAGAGAATGTGTTGCAGATGCCGATCACCGGGCGGCCGTCGAAAGCGTCGTCGGGCAGGCCGTTGTTCTTCATCCAGCTACGGTGGATAAAGGCATCCTTGCCATTACCGCCGAACCAGTGCTGCGATCTTCTCTTGGTCATGGCTTTTCCCGACGTTCAGGCGGGGTGCTGCAACTGGCTGAGCCCGCCATCGACGACGAGGGTTGCCGCATTCATGAACGGGCACTCGTCGGAAATCATGAACACCGCCGCCAGCGCGATCTCGCGCACCGACGCGATGCGGCCACCGGGATGCAGCGCGAGCGTTTTGGCGCGCGCCGCCACCGGGTCGGCAAAACCGTTCCAGTAGTCGATCGCCTTCTGCGTCTCGACATAGCCGGGCGCCAGCGCGTTCACGCGCACGCCTTGCGCCGCGTATTCCAGCGCCAGCGATTTGGTCAGGCCGAGCAGCGCGTGCTTGGCGACGGGATAGGGGAAGGTGTGCGGAATGATGGTGAAGCCGTGGGTCGAGGCGATGTTGAGGATGGCGCCACCGCCGCTCGCGATCATTCCCGGCAGCACCGCCTTGCTGCAGTTCCAGGCGCCCTTGACGTTGACATCGAAATTGCGGTTCCACTCTTCCTCGGTCGCATCGAGCGGGGTGGAGAATACATTCATCCCGGCATTGTTGATCAGCGCGTTGATCGGGCCGATCTCGTCGCCTGCTTGTCCGACCGCGGCGGCGATCGCCGCCCCGTCGCTGATGTCGGCAGCTTGATGACCGACATGGCCCTGCGAAGCGGCGAGCCCGGCGACGGTCTTGTCGAGCAGCGCGCCGTCGCGATCGACCAGGAACAGTCTTGCGCCCTCCGCAAGGCAGGCCTCGGCGATGGCAAGCCCGATGCCTTGCGCGGCACCGGTGAGGAAGATGCGTTTGCCGGACAGGCGCTCAGCCATCGCTGTCACTCCACGTGAAGTCGGTCAACGCCGGCCGAGTGCCGACGAACGCAGATTGTCTAGCAGCACGGCGAGCAGCAGGATCACACCGCGCACGATGTACTGGTAGAAGGCCGGGATGTTAAGCAGGTTCATGGCGTTCTCGGCGATGCCCATGATCAGCACGCCGACGATAACGCCCGACATGGTGGCGCGGCCGCCGGCAAGCGAAACGCCGCCGAGCACGCAGGCCGAGATGACCGAAAGCTCCAAGCCGACCGCCGCATTGGGCTGACCCGAAGTGATGCGCGAGGCCAAGAGGATGCCGGCGATGCCGCAGACGACGCCCTGCAGCGCGAAGATCCAGATGCGTGTCCGGTCGACATTGACACCAGCCAGCCGTGACGCCTCCGGATTGCCGCCTATGGCCAGCGTGTTCTTCCCGAAAACAGTGCGGTTCAAGACGAAGCCGAAGATGCCGAAGAGCACGGCCAGCACCCAGATCGGCGTCGGTATGCCGAGCAGTTTCGACAGCGCGAGCTGGTAGAAATCCGGGCTGTTGATGCCGACGGCGCGGCCGTCGGACGCAATCAGCGCAAGGCCGCGCACGATCTGCATGGTGGCAAGTGTCGTGATCAGTGCGTTGATGCGGAATTTGGCGATGACGACGCCATTGATGAAGCCGACGAAGGCGCCGCAGGCGATTGCCGCCAGCAGGCCAAGCAGGATCGAGCCGGTGTAGTTCGATGCCATCACCGCGACCATGCCGGCGAAGGCGACGATCGAGCCCACCGACAGGTCGAAGTCGCGCGCCGCCAGGCAGAACATCATAGTGCAGGCGACGATGCCGACGGTGACTACCGACTGCAAAAGGCCGAGCATGTTGCGGTCGGTGAGGAAGTTCGGCACCAGCAGCGACACCAACGCGAAGGCGACGACGAAGATGACGACGAGGCCCTGTTCGCCGAGCAGGATTTTTTTCAACTGGCCGGTCATGGCAAAAGTCCTCAGGATGCGATCGCGTCGGGGGTTTTCTTGTCGGGGAGTGCCGCGGCCAGGATCGCCCTCTCGGCGAACTGGTCCCGCGTAAGTTCGGCGCTGATGCGTCCGCCGCACATCACCAGGATGCGGTCGCAAATGCCCATCACTTCCGGCAGTTCGGACGAGATGACGATGATCGCCATGCCGTCCTCGGCAAGCTGGTAGAGCAGTTCGTAGATTTCCGATTTGGCGCCGACATCGATGCCGCGTGTCGGCTCGTCGACGATGAGGACGCGCACGCCCTGCTCCGACAGCCAGCGGCCGAGGATGACCTTTTGCTGGTTGCCGCCGGAGAGGTTGATGATGTCCTGCCTGCGCGAGGGCGTGCGCACCTTGAGCTTCTTGATGAAGGTCTCGGCGGTGGCGATCTCGCTGGCGCGGTCGAGCACGCCGAAGCGCGTGTGATGGCGCCGCGACGAGATGTTGATGTTCTCTTCGATCGACCGACCCTGGATAATGCCGTCATGCTTGCGGTCCTCGGAGCACAGCACGATGCCGGCCCGGATCGAGCCGTGGGGATCGGTGGCGCGGACGAGCTTGCCGTCGACACTGATAGTACCGCTCGAGCGCGGGTCGGCGCCGAAGACCAGCCGCATCAGTTCCGAGCGCCCGGCGCCGATCAGGCCGAAGAAGCCGACGATCTCGCCGGCACGGGCCTCGAAGCTGGCCGGCGTCTTGAGCTTGGCCCCGGAGAGCCCCTCGACCTTCAGGCGGACATCTCCCGATCCGCGCGGCCGAAAACCCCAGATGTCGGAGATTTCCCTGCCGACCATTTCGGCGACGACCTGGTCGCGGGTGACGCCTTTCAGTGATGGATGATGCGCCGCGAGCTTGCCGTCGCGCAGCACGGTCAGGCTGTCGCAGAGGCGGAACACCTCGTCCAGCCGATGCGAGACATAGATGATGACCTTGCCCTCGCCGCGCAGGCGGTTGATCAGGGCAAACAGGATTTCGCTTTCGCGCGAGGACAGCGACGAGGTCGGCTCGTCCAGTGCGATGACGCGCGCGTCGAGCATGATCGCCTTGGCGATCTCGACCATCTGGCGTTCGCCGATGGACAGCGTCTTGACCTTGCGGCGCATGTCGATATCGATGCCGGCCGATTTCAGCTTGGCGCCGACATCGTCCAGCATCTTGCGGCCGGCGATGATGCCGGCACTGGCGGGAAAGCGGCCGAGGCTGAGGTTTTCGGCAACGGTGAGCTCGGGGACGAGCTGCAGTTCCTGGTGGATGACGATGACGCCATTGTCGAAGGCGTCCCTTGTCGAGGCGTAGGCCTGGGCCTTGCCGTCGATGCTGATCTCGCCCTCGTCGGCATGTTGGTCGCCCGACAGGATCTTGATCAGCGTGGATTTACCGGCGCCATTCTCGCCCATCAGGCCATGCACGGCGCCCTTGTCGACGCCGAACGAGACGTCCGACAGCGCCTTGACGCCCGGATAGGTCTTGGTGATGCGCGAGAAGTCGAGAAAGGACACTGGCGTCGATCCTTTTGAACCACGGCAAACAGGCGGCGGGTTGCGCCGCCGCCTGTTTGTACAGTGAGGATTATTCGATGCCGAGGCCCTGGCGGACCTTCTGGTAGTCGTCGCGCTTGGCCAGCGCACCGGAGGTCAGGATCAGCTTTTCCGGTTCCTTGTTGTTGGCGACCCAGTCGTACATGTTGAGTGCCGTCTCGTAGCCGTGGCGCTTCGGCGAGATGATCACCGTGCCGACGAAGCCGGTGGCGGTCGGTTTCTTGAACTCGTTGATCGCCGAATCCGCGCCGCCGATGCCGACGCCGATCATGCCGTCGGCGGGAATGCCGACGCTTTCGGAGGCACGCACGGCGCCAAGCACGGCCTCGTCGTTGAGACCGAAGGAGACCCATTTCTTGATGTCGGCGTGAGCATTGAGCACTACCGTCGCGGCATTAAGCGCGGCCTCGGTGTCGGTCTTGGCCTGCGGGGCGTCAAAGATGTTCTCGGCCTTGAAGCCGTTCGCCTTCAGCACCGAGATAGCACCTTCGACACGATCGACGGCGGTCGGCAACTGATCATAGGAGACGCGGATGGCGCCGACCTCGTCGGCCTTCCAGCCGCGCGCCTTCATCTCGTCGACGATCGCCTGGCCAACGGCCTCGCCGATCTTGGTAGCCGAAATGCCCATATGCGGCACGTCTTCGAGCGCCTTGCCGTCGGCACCGACGAGGCGGTCGTCGACGGTCATCAGCTTGAGATTGTTGGCGGCGGCCTTGGCGACGATGCCGGGGCCGAGTTTGACGTCCGGGGTGCAGACGATGAAGCCCTGCGCACCCTGGGCGCCGAGATTGTCGATCGCCGACATCAGCTTCTCACCATCCTCGGCGCCGATCTTGACCAGGGTGAAACCCTTTTCCTTGGCGGCCTGGTCGGCGAACTTCCATTCGTCCTGGAACCAAGGCTCCTCGGGCTGTTTGACGATAAAGCCGATCTTGGTGTCCTGAGCATACGCAGCGATAGTCGTGACGGACAGCACGGCAAGCGCGCCCGCGACGAGCGCGGTCTTCAAAAGTCGCATGATTACCTCCCAGCGATAGGCCGGGCGCTCAGCCCGGGTGCTGGAGTCTCTAATTGTTTTTATCATACTCGTCAATTGATCTGGTATGACAATTAAGCTACATGCTCTGACCAGGGATCGCTGGCGCAAATCATCCGCATCCGGTAAGGCCGGGCCGGTTGCGCGAACCAGCAGGTTCGCCGCCTTGGAGGAGGGCTGAGGTGACCGACATTTTGAAAAAGACGCCAGGCGACACGGCTACCCGCCGACCGCGCGTCATGCCCGACGTGACGAAGGCGATTGCCTCCGACATCTTTTCCGGGCGCTATCCGGCCGGCTCTTCGCTGCCGACCGAAAACGAACTGGGCGTCGAATACGGCGTCAGCCGCACCGTCATCCGCGAGGCCCTCAAGGTGTTGGCCGCCAAGGGGCTGGTGCTGTCGCGGCCGCGTGTCGGCACCGTCGTCTGCACCGAGGATGATTGGAACATCATCGACCCGCAGGTGCTGGCCTGGCACGCGCCGCATGCGCTCGACGACAAGCTGTTCGACGCCATACTCGAAACCCGCCGCGCCATCGAACCGCTGGTCGCCGAGCTTGCCGCCACGCGCGCGACACTGCAGGAAATCGCCAATCTCGAAGCCGCGTGGCGCGGCATGGCCGGCGCCGGCGAGGACCTCGGTACCTTCTCGCGCTCCGACATCGCCTTCCACCAGATCCTTTATGCGGCGAGCCACAACCCGATCTTCCGGCAGATCGGCAATCTGATCGACACCGGGCTCAAATTCTCGCTGGAGGCGACGGCGACCATTTCGCTCGATCGGCGCATGGAGGCGGTGGCCGCGCACCGCGAGGTGGTCGAGGCGCTGCGCATGCGCGACGCCGAGGCGGCACGCAGTGCCGCAAACCGGATTCTCGACCTTGCGGCGCGCGACCTCGTCAGCGCCAAGAAACTCAAGAACAACTGAGACCAGCATGAAAATCATATCGCTCACCACCTACATCGTGCCGCCGCGCTGGCTGTTCCTGAAGATCGAGACCGATGCCGGCGTCACTGGCTGGGGCGAGCCGGTGGTCGAGGGCCGGGCGCTGACCGTCGAGGCCGCCGTGAAGGAGCTTGGCGACTATCTCATCGGCAAGGATCCTCGCCTGATCGAGGACCATTGGACGGTGATGCATCGCGGCGGGTTCTACCGCGGCGGGCCGATCCTGATGAGCGCGATCGCCGGCATCGACCAGGCACTGTGGGACATCAAGGGAAAGGCGCTCGGCGTGCCCGTGCATGAGCTGCTCGGCGGCAAATTGCGCGACACGATCAAGGTCTATTCCTGGATCGGCGGCGACCGGCCGGCGGAAGTGGCTGCCGGCGCCAAGGAAGTGGTGGCGCGCGGCTTCCTGGCGCTGAAGATGAACGGCACCGAGGAACTGCAGATCGTCGACAGCCACGACAAGATCGATGCCGCCGTCGAGCGCGTCGCCATGGTGCGCGAGGCGGTCGGGCCGAACATCGGCATCGCCGTCGATTTCCATGGCCGCGTGCACCGGCCGATGGCGCGCATCCTGGTCAAGGAACTCGAACCCTACCGGCTGATGTTCATCGAGGAGCCGGTGCTCAGCGAAAACCGCGAAGCGCTGAAGGAGATCGCCGCCCTCGGCTCGACCCCGATCGCGCTCGGCGAACGGCTCTACAGCCGCTGGGACTTCAAGTCGGTATTCGAGCAAGGCGTCGTCGATATCATCCAGCCAGACCTGTCGCACGCCGGCGGCATCACCGAATGCCGCAAGATCGCGGCGATGGCTGAGGCCTATGACGTGGCGGTGGCGCCGCACTGCCCATTGGGGCCGATCGCGCTCGCCGCCTGCCTGCAACTCGACGCGGTCAGCTACAATTGCTTCATCCAGGAGCAGAGCCTCGGCATCCACTACAACGCCGGCAACGACCTGCTCGACTATGCCGCCAACAAGGACGTCTTCTGCTACGAGGACGGCTATGTCGCCATTCCCGACGGGCCGGGCCTGGGCGTCGAGATCGACGAAGACTATGTCAAGGAGCGCGCCAAGGAAGGCCATCGCTGGCGCAATCCGATTTGGCGCCATAAGGACGGCTCCTTCGCCGAGTGGTGAAGAGATAGATCGCCGGTCTCGGCAGGTCAGCTATTTCTTTGCAATCGCGCATTTAAGGCCTATGCTTCGGCATCGGCCGCCAGTTCTTCGGATGCGTCCGACAGTGAGAGGTGCGTGCTCTTGCCCGTATGGGAGAGAGCCTTGCCCCAATCCCTCTTTCGCAACCAGGTGCTGAAGGCCCTCTCCTCGCAGGACTTCGCGCTTTTGCGGCCATCGCTGCATCATGTCGAACTGGACATCAAGGACCAGTTGGAGGTCGCGCATCAGCCGATCAAGGACGTATATTTTCCCGAGAGGGGCATCGCGTCGGTGGTCGCCACCATGACCGGCGGGCGGCAAAGTGAAGTCGGCATTATCGGCTATGACGGGATGACAGGAATTGCCGTCATTCTCGGACAGGAAAGCACCGCCACCGAGACCTATATCCAGGTCGCGGGCAATGGGTGGCGCCTGCCGGTTGAAACCCTTCGCTCCGCGATTGCGGAAAGCCCGTCCCTTCGCGCATCACTCCTGGACTATGCCCACGCGTTCCTCGTCCAATCGTCGCGGACGGCGCTGGTCAATGGTCATTCGAAAATCGAGGAACGCCTGGCCCGCTGGCTGCTGATGGTCCATGACCGCGCCGAAGGAGACAAGATCTACCTGACGCATGAGTTTCTGGCGACCATGCTCGGCGCCCACCGCCCCGGGGTCACCACGGCCCTGCAAATGCTTGAATATCGAGGATTGGTTCACGCCAAGCGCGGCGAGATCACGATCGTCGACCGCGCTGGGTTGATAAAGCTCACACATGGCGCTTACGGCGAGGAGGAGCAGCGTTATTTCGGCCTGGCCGCAGCCTGAAGCATGCCGGTTGAAACGGGTTCGGCCGACGTGCCCTAGCCCCTCAGCAGGTCGCCCGAAAGCATCAGCGGTTTTGAGCGGCTCGCAGCGACTGTTCGCTACCGGACATAGGCTTGAAGGCGGTCGAATTCGTGCCATAAATCGGATTGGTCGGGGTTTCAGGGAGGAATTCTTCATGACCAATTCGTTTCGCACCATCACTGTTGAAAAAGCCGCCGAAGCCTATGTCCTTTCCAGGGGAAGGGCCCGGTTCCTCTCCATCGCGCAGGCGATCCGCGCCATCCGAACACTGATGCCGGCATGCAAGGCCACCGACCGCGAGTTGGAGGAACTGGTGGCGGCCGCATCCTTCGTTCATGGCGTGCCCGTCGCCTTCGACGCAAGAACGGCCAAAGCACCACGGCTCCATTCGTAGGCCGTAGATGTCCGCGCCCGTGGAGACGCCTACCTTGTCGGACGTCCGACTGGCGATCGTCCGACACCTGATCGACAATGTCGAGAGCACGAGCATTTCGATATCCGAGGTGAACCGCGCCGTGAGGCGAATGTTTCCGCTTTGCGAACTTACCGATTGGGAACTTGACGATCTCATTGCACGAAGCGCGATCGGCGCTGGATTTGCGATCGATTTCGACGCGGGAGGATCCTGGCCGTATCGAAAACCGATAGGAAAATCAGCGGCCTAGAAGGTGACTGGTGGAGCCAATCGGAATCGAACCGACGACCTCTTGAATGCCATTCAAGCGCTCTCCCAACTGAGCTATGGCCCCACTTCCGGAGTCAACCGGCGCCGTTGCCGGCGAAGAGATCCGGCGCGGGTTGGAACACCGCGCCGTTAGTGCAGGCGGCTTCTAACCCCGCCTTTCCCAGATATCAAGCCTTGAGTACCGGCTTTTTGTTCACAGGCCGAGAAAGCCTGCAAACACTTGCATTCCAGGGCCGATCAGACCTCGTCGTCGTCGTCGCCAACGCCGATCATGTCGGCGACGTCGTCGTCTTCTTCCTCTTCGTCGGCAAGGAATGTGTCATCCTCGTCGTCGCCCAGGTCGACATCCTCGTCGTCGCCGAGATCGGGCAGATCGTCGCCCTTGGCGTCCTCGTCGGCCTCTTCGAGCGAGACGACTTCAACGCCCTCTTCGTCCTCGGCGTCCACTTCCTTCTCGGCCACTTCCTCTTCCTCCTCGAGGGCGGCGATCTTGCCTTCCTCGAAATAGGAACGCGGATAGGTCTTGCCCGTATAGGGCGAGACGATCGGGTCCTTGTTCAGGTCGTAGAATTTTCGACCCGTCTCAGGGTCGATACGCTTTGTGCCAAGTTCGTTTTTTGCCACGGCAAGCCTCGTCAATAAAAGAGTGGTCCCCTTAACCACAGTTTGGGGCGCTGTCAAAGCGAAAAGCCGGCGTCACAAAACCAAGTCCTGAAAGGCCTCGCGCCAAGTGACGGCCATGGGGATGACCATTTCGCCCCGCCGTGATACGAGACCGCCGCAACAAATGAAAAGCGCCGGCCCGCCGGCACTCCGTCCAGGGAATTTCCATGTCTCACGCCGCCGCTGCCAAGCCGGCCACCGCCCGCAAATCGTCAGCCCTTTCCGGCACCGCACGGGTGCCGGGAGACAAATCGATTTCGCACCGCTCCTTCATGTTCGGCGGCCTCGCCTCCGGCGAGACCCGCATCACCGGCCTGCTCGAAGGCGAAGACGTGATGCGCACGGGTGCGGCCATGAAGGCAATGGGCGCGCATATCGAAAAGCGCGGCACCGAGTGGGTGATCCGCGGCACGGGCAACGGCGCGCTGCTGCAGCCGGAAGGCCCGCTCGATTTCGGCAATGCCGGCACCGGCTCGCGGCTGACCATGGGCCTCGTCGGCACCTATGACATGGAAACCACCTTTATCGGCGATGCCTCGCTGTCGGGCCGGCCGATGGGCCGCGTGCTTGAGCCGCTGCGGCAGATGGGCGTGCAGGTGCTGAGGGCAACGCCGGGCGACCGCATGCCGATCACGCTGCATGGGCCCAAGCACGCCGCCCCGATCACCTACCGCGTGCCGATGGCCTCGGCGCAGGTGAAGTCGGCGGTGCTGCTCGCCGGCCTCAACACGCCCGGCATCACCACGGTGATCGAGCCGGTGATGACACGCGACCACACCGAAAAGATGCTGAAGGGGTTTGGCGCCAATCTGTCGGTCGAAACCGACGAGCGCGGCGTGCGCCACATCTTCATCGAAGGCCAGGGCAAGCTTCACGGCCAGACGATCGCGGTGCCGGGCGACCCGTCCTCGGCCGGCTTCCCGCTGGTGGCGGCACTGATCGTGCCGGGTTCCGACATCACAATCGAAAACGTACTGATGAACCCGACCCGCACCGGCCTTCTGCTGACGCTGCAGGAGATGGGCGGCAACATCGAAATCCTCAACCCGCGCAATGCCGGCGGCGAGGATGTCGCCGACCTGCGGGTGCGTTATTCCGAGCTCAAGGGCGTCACCGTGCCGCCCGAGCGGGCGCCGTCGATGATCGACGAGTATCCGGTGCTGGCGGTCGCGGCGAGCTTCGCCGAGGGCGAGACGCTGATGCAGGGGCTGGAGGAACTGCGGGTGAAGGAATCCGACCGGCTGTCGGCGGTGGCCAACGGGCTGAAGCTCAACGGCGTCGACTGCACCGAGGGCGAGGCTTCGCTTGCCGTGCGCGGCAAGCCGGGCGGAAAGGGGCTGGGCGGCCATCCCAACGGGTTGGATACGACGGTGCAGACCCATCTCGACCACCGCATCGCCATGAGTTTCCTGGTCATGGGGCTGGCGACGGAAAAGCCGGTGACGATCGACGACCAGGCGATGATCTCGACGAGTTTCCCGGAATTCATGGGGCTGATGAAGGGACTGGGCGCGGAGATCGGGTAAGGTTGATGGCAAGCGCGAAGCAAGCAGAGATGTCGGC
>NZ_JAIUIU010000034.1:0-54019 GCF_020165775.1 Mesorhizobium sp. B263B2A | reverse complement strand
CCCCCCCCCCCCCCCCCCCCCCCCCCCCCCCCCCCGGCCGCGCCGGCCGCCGCGGCCAAGCCGATCGCCGACCTGCTGGCGACCGCCAATGTCGAGCAAGGCGCCGCCGTCTTCAAGAAATGCCAGGCTTGCCATTCCGGTGAAAAGGGCGGCCCCAACAAGGTCGGCCCCGATCTGTGGGACCTCGTCGACCGTCCGGTTGCCGAACATGAAGGCTTTGCCTATTCGGCCGGCATGAAGGAATTTTCCAAGGGCGGCACCGAGAAGTGGACCTACGACAACATCAACCACTTCATCACTTCGCCGAAGAAATTCGTGAAGGGCACGGCCATGGGCTTCGCCGGCCTGCCCAAGGACGAGGACCGCGCCAACGTGATCGCCTATCTGCGCACGCTGTCGGACAATCCCAAGCCGCTGCCGGCACCTGGTGCCGCCGCCGATGCCGGCGCACCGGCCAAGCCCGCCGATGGAGCCGCTCCGGCAAAGCCCGCTGACGGCGCCGCACCGGCCAAGCCGGCGGCGCCCGCGGCGCCTGCCCCGGCTGCACCCGCCAAATAACCAGATATCATCGCGACGATCTTGAAAAAGCCGGGTTCAGCCCGGCTTTTTCGTTAGGAAAACGGCATGTGCGGCGACAAAGCCGCGCATGGCGGTTTTCACCAGCGCCAAATCATCTAGATTGGTCTGGGACAAGCCGTACGAAGACGAGCAGTGCGAAGATGGGCAGTGCGAAGACGGGCAGTGCGATGATGCAGGCAGCGCGAAGAGGACAGGGCATGACGGTTGGCCGAACGCTTCTCAAATCGCTGCTGGCGGCGGCCCTGCTGGCGGCGGGATTACAGACGACGCGTGCCGACGAATGGCGCACCACCTCATCGCTGATCGGCCAATCCAAATATGGCGACAATTTCCAGCACTACGACTACGTCAACCCGAACGCGCCCAAGGGCGGCACGCTGAACTCGGTGGTGCTCGGCACGTTCGACAGCTTCAACCCCTACATCGTGCAGGGATCGCCAGCGGCGGGCCTCGTCGGCTTCGGCGGCGGCCTGCTCTACGACACGCTGATGGAGCAGGCGACCGACGAAGGCAGCGTCAGCCACCCGCTGATCGCCGATGCCTACAAATATCCCGATGACTATTCCTCGGCGACATACCGGCTCGACCCGCGCGCAAAATGGCATGACGGCCAGCCGATCACGGTCGACGACGTGATCTGGTCGTTCCAGGTGCTGAAGGCGAACAGCCCGCAATACAGCCGCTATTTCGAGAACGTCACCGATGCGGTGGCGATCTCCGACCGCGAGGTCGAGTTCCACTTCAGTCAGAAGGGCAACCGGGAACTGCCGAAGATCCTCGGCGATCTCGCCGTGCTGCCGAAGCACTGGTGGGAAGGTACGGATGCCAATGGCAAGAAGCGCGACGTCACCAAGCCGACACTGGAAATCCCGCTCGGCTCGGCCGCCTACAAGATCGTCAGCTTCAAGCCTGGGTCGGAAATCGTCTGGCAGCGCGTGCCGGACTATTGGGCGGCCAAGCTGCCGGTGAAGATCGGCCGCGAGAACTTCGACACACAGCGCTTCACCTACATTCTCGACGACAATGCGGCATGGCAAGCCTTCACCAAGGGCGGACTTGATGACGTCAAGCCGGAAAACAGTTCGAAGCGCTGGAAGACATTCTATAATTTCCCAGCCATCAAGGCTGGCGACGTCATCAAAAAGGAATTCAAGACCACCTCGCCCGAGCCGATGCAGGCCTTCATGCTGAACCAGAGGCGACCGCTGTTCGCGGACCGTCTGGTGCGCGCAGCTCTGACCTACCCGTTCGACTTCGAGACGATGAACCGCACGCTGTTCTACGGTTTCAACACTCGCACCAGCAGCTATTTCCAAGGCACGGAACTGGCCTCAAGCGGCTTGCCGCAAGGCAAGGAATTGGAGATTCTGGAAAAGTATCGTGACAAGCTGCCGCCTGAACTGTTCAGCCAGGAATTCAAGCTGCCGGTCTACGATTCACCTCAGGCGGAGCGAAAATATCTCAAACAGGCTGTCGATCTCTTCGCCAAGGCGGGCTGGGTCATCAAGGGCGGCAAGATGGTCAACGCCAAGACCGGCGAACCGTTCAAGTTTGAAATCCTCGGCTGGAACGACACCGATCAGGTCATCGCCAGCCCCTATATCGCGAATCTGCGCAAAATCGGGGTCGACGCCACGCTGCGTCTGATCGATCAGACGCAGTACATCAACCGCGTCAACAATTTCGACTATGACGTCATTATCGGGCAGCTCGGCCAGTCCGAATCGCCCGGCAACGAGCAGCGTGACTTCTGGAGTTCCATGGCTGCCGACAGACCTGGTTCGCGCAACTACGCCGGCATCAAGAACCCGGTCGTCGATGCCCTGGTCGACGGCATCATCTTCGCCACCGACCGCGACGATCTGGTTGCGGCCACCCATGCACTCGACCGGGTACTGTTGTGGAACTACTACGTGGTGCCGCAATACTATCGAGCCGTGGTCTGGCTGGCTTACTGGAACAAATTCGGCATTCCGGCCAAGCAGCCGTCTTATATCGGCGCCGACCAGAATTCCTGGTGGATCGACCTCGACAAGGAAAAGGCCCTGGCTGCCAAATACAGGAGCGGCAATTGATGGCGGTGCTGCCCCGCCGTGATTTTCTCGCCCTTGGCACTGCCGCCGCTGCCGCCGCGATGCTGCCGGGCAAGGCTTTCGCCGACATTGCCACCGGCGTGAAACTGCATGGGCTCTCCGCCTTCGGCGACCTCAAATACAAGCCGGATTTCACCCATTTCGACTATGTCAATGTCGATGCGCCGGCCGGCGGGATTTTCAATTTCTCGCCACCCAACTGGGGCTATAACCAGGATACGCAGACTTTCAACACATTGAACTCGTTCGCCGACAAGGGCGATGCGCCACCACGCATGGAGATGTGTTTCGACGGGCTGATGGTGCGCGCCCTCGACGAGCCCGACGCGGTCTATGGCCAGGTCGCCGACGGCGTAACGCTGTCGGATGACCGCAACAGTTTCACCTTCTCGCTTCGCCCCGAAGCGCGTTTCCATGACGGATCGCCGTTGACTGCGCAGGACGCGGCCTTCACCTTCAAGCTCTACAAGGAAAAAGGGCACCCCGACCTGTCGTTGTCGCTTACGCACATGGTCGAAGCCACCGCCGTCGACGACCACGCCTTGCGACTTACTTTTTCCGGCAAGCAATCGGCCCGCACCGTCCTCAACGTCGTGGAATTCCCGATCCTGTCGAAAGCCTTCTACACGGCCAATCCTTTCGACTCTTCGCAGTTGAGTCCACCGCTCGGCTCCGGCGCCTACAAGGTCGGGCGCTTTTCGGCCGGCGCATGGATCGAATATGACCGCGTGCCCGACTATTGGGGCCGCGACCTGCCCGTCAATCGCGGCCAGAACAATTTCGACCGCATCCGCATCGAGTTCTACCAGAACCGCACGGCCGGCTTCGAAGCTTTCAAGAAGGGCGAAATCACCTATCGCGAGGAGTTCACCTCACGCGTCTGGGCGACCGCCTACGATTTTCCAGCACTGACCGCCGGCAAGGTGGTCAAACACGAATTCCCGGCCGAGAAGCGACCGACGATGCAGGGAACCGCGGTCAACCAGCGACGCGCCCAGTTTCGCGACGCGCGCGTGCGCCAGGCGATCGCGCTCTGCTTCGACTTCGAGTGGACGCGGCGTAACTTCTTCTACGGTTCCTACGAGCGTTCGCAATCCTGCTTCGAGAAATCGGACTTTCGCGCCGAAGGACCGCCATCGCCGCAAGAACTGGCCCTGCTGGAGCCGCTGCGTGGCCAGCTTCCAGCCGAGGTCTTCGGCGAGGCCGTAGTCCAGCCTGCATCCGACGGTTCCGGCCGCGACCGCAAGCTGCTTGGCCAGGCCGTGAAGCTGCTCAACGCGGCGGGCTGGAAACGATCGGGCGATTTCGTCGTCAACGACAAGGGCGGCAGGCTTTCGGCCGAGTTCATGGTCGATGACGACACCTTCGTTCAGGTCTATTCGCCCTGGGTCGCCAACATGAAGGCGGTGGGCATCGACGCCACGATCCGGCTGGTGGATTCGGCGCAATACCAGTCCAGACAGGCAACGTTCGATTTCGATCTGCTGTCGGCCGCCTTCTCGTTCAGCGCAACGCCGACCCGAGACGACATCGAAGCCTTCTTCCATTCCCGCACCGCCAACCTCCCAGGATCTCGTAACCTGCCGGGCATTTCGAACCCGGCGATCGACGCATTGATCGACATGGTAGGGGCTGCGAAGAACCGCGAAGACCTGAACGTGGCGATGCGCGCGCTCGACCGGGTCTTGCGCGCGCGGTGCGATTGGATTCCAAGTTGGTTTCTGGCGAATCACCGAAGCGCCTATTGGGATATGTTCGGCTTTCCCGAGCAGAAGCCCGATTTCGGCTTTCCGGTCGAGGCGCTGTGGTGGGTCGATAAGGGCAAGGCGACGAAAATTGGCAAAGGCTGAGATCCAACGAGGGCAGGAAGCCTGATGGGCGCCTATATCCTGCGCCGCATCCTTTTGATGATCCCGACGCTGTTCGGCATCATGGCAATCTCCTTCGCCGTCATCCAGTTCGCACCTGGCGGCCCGGTCGAGCAGGTCATCGCCAAGCTGACCAACCAGGGCGGCAGCGACCGCCTCGGCGGCGGTGGCGGCGATGCGGGCGGCTCCAACCTCGACGGCGCCGGCGACGTCAGCTCGAAATATCGCGGCGCGCAGGGGCTCGATCCGGAATTCATCAAGAAGCTGGAGAAGCAGTTCGGCTTCGACAAGCCGCCGCTCGAGCGCTTCGGCATGATGCTGTGGAATTATGCCCGCTTCGATTTCGGCAACAGCTACTTCCGCGACATCTCGGTGCTCGACCTGATCCTGGAAAAAATGCCAGTGTCGATCTCGATCGGGCTCTGGATCACGCTCCTGTCCTACATGATCTCGATCCCGCTCGGCATCCGCAAGGCGGTGAAGGACGGCACACCTTTCGACATCTGGACCAGCGGTGTCGTCATCGTCGGCTATGCCATTCCAGGCTTCCTGTTCGGCATCATGCTGATGGTGCTGTTTGCGGGCGGCTCGTTCTGGGATTGGTTCCCGTTGCGCGGCCTGACCTCGGACAATTGGGACCAGTTGTCCTGGTGGGGCAAGATCGTCGACTATTTCTGGCACATGACCCTGCCGCTGACGGCGCTGGTGCTGTCGGCTTTCGCCACGACGACGCTGCTGACCAAGAACTCGTTCCTGGAAGAAATCCGCAAGCAGTATGTGGTGACCGCACGCGCCAAGGGCCTGTCGGAACGGCAGGTGCTCTACGGCCACGTCTTCCGCAACGCCATGCTGATCGTCATTGCCGGCTTCCCCGGCGCCTTCATCTCGGCCTTCTTCACCGGCTCGCTCCTAATCGAGAACATCTTCTCGCTCGATGGCCTCGGCCTGCTCGGCTTCCGGTCGGTGGTCGAGCGCGACTATCCGGTGGTGTTCGCCAACCTCTATATCTTCTCGCTGCTTGGGCTGTTCATCGGATTGCTGTCCGACCTTATCTACACCTGGGTGGATCCGCGCATCGATTTCGAGCGGAGAGACGTCTGATGTCGGAGGCAAGCGTTACCGCAGGCGTGGTGCCGGAGCGGATGCCACGGCCGTTTCTGTCGCCGCTCAACAAGCGCCGCCTGCAGAATTTCAAGGCCAACAAGCGCGGCTACTGGTCGCTGTGGATATTCCTCGTCCTGTTCGTGCTGTCGCTGTTTGCCGAATTCATCGCCAACGACAAGCCGATCATCGCCTCCTACAAGGGCGAGATCCTGTTTCCGGTGCTGGTCGCCTATCCCGAGGAAAAATTCGGCGGCTTCTATGCCGTCACCGATTATCGCGACCCGGTCATCCAGGACGAGATCAACGCCCATGGCTGGATGATCTGGCCGCCGGTGCGCTACTCCTACCAGACCGTCAACAACGCCATTCCCGAAGCGGCACCCGCCAAGCCGTCATGGGAATATGATGCCAAGACGCGCTGCAACCAGTATCCGCAAGGTGCCGCCGATCCGGCCTGCAATGTCGGCAACTGGAACTGGCTGGGCACCGACGACCAGGCGCGCGACGTGCTGGCACGGGTCATCTACGGCTTCCGCATCTCGGTGCTGTTCGGCCTTATCCTGACCGCCGGTTCGGCTCTGATCGGCGTCGGCGCCGGCGCCTTGCAGGGCTATTTCGGCGGCTGGACGGATCTCCTGTTCCAGCGCTTCATCGAAATCTGGTCGGCGATCCCGGTGCTCTATCTCCTGCTCATCGTCGCCGCCATCCTGCCGCCGGGTTTCTTCATCCTGCTCGGGCTGATGCTGCTGTTTTCCTGGGTGGCGCTGGTCGGCGTGGTGCGGGCCGAATTCCTCCGCGCCCGCAACTTCGAATATGTCAACGCGGCTCGCGCGCTCGGCGTGCCCAACCGCACCATCATGTTCCGGCATTTGCTGCCCAACGCCATGGTGGCGACATTGACCTTCCTGCCGTTCCTGCTCTCAGGCTCGATCTCGACGCTGACCTCGCTCGACTATCTCGGCTTCGGCCTGCCGCCGGGCTCGGCGTCGCTCGGCGAACTGCTCAAGCAGGCGCAGCGCAACCTCAATGCGCCGTGGCTCGGCATTTCCGGCTTCGTCGTCATCTCGCTGATGCTGTCGCTGCTGGTCTTCGTCGGCGAGGCGACGCGCGACGCCTTCGATCCGCGCAAGACATTCAGATGAGCGAAGCCCCCTTGCTCCGCGTCCAGGACCTCAGCGTCGCCTTCAGCCAGGGCGGCGGCCAGTCTGTCGCCGTCGACCACATCTCGTTCGACATCGCCAAGGGCGAGACGGTGGCGCTGGTCGGCGAATCCGGCTCCGGCAAGTCGGTGTCGGCGCTGTCGGTGCTGAAGCTGCTGCCCTATCCCAGCGCCAGCCACCCCTCTGGAAAGATCCTGTTCCAGGGCACCGACCTCCTGGCCATGAACGAGAAGCAGTTGCGCCAGGTGCGCGGCAACAAGATCACCATGATCTTCCAGGAGCCGATGACCTCGCTCAATCCGCTGCACACGATCGAGCAGCAGATCGTCGAGATCCTGAAGCTGCACCAGGGCATGGCCGACCGTCCGGCCAAGGCGCGCACGCTGGCCCTGCTCAACGAGGTCGGCATCCGCGATCCGCAGAAGCGGCTCGACGCCTACCCGCACCAGCTGTCGGGCGGCCAGCGCCAGCGCGTCATGATCGCCATGGCGCTGGCCAACGAGCCGGAACTGCTGATCGCCGACGAGCCGACGACGGCGCTCGACGTCACCGTGCAGGCGCAGATCCTCGAACTGCTCGCCGGCCTGAAGAGCCGCAAGGGCATGTCGATGCTGTTCATCACCCATGATCTCGGCATCGTGCGCAAGATCGCCGACCGGGTCTGCGTGATGACCAAGGGCAAGATCGTCGAGACCGGACCGACCAAGGACATCTTCGCCAACCCGCAGCACCCCTATACGCGTCACCTTCTGGCCGCCGAGCCGAAGGGCAAGCCGCCGGCCGCCAATGCCGACGCCAAGCCGGTCATGACCGGCAAGGACATCAAGGTCTGGTTTCCGATCAAGCAAGGCTTCTTCCGGCGCACCGTCGACCATGTGAAGGCGGTCGACGGCATCGATGTCACCGTGCGCGCCGGCCAGACGTTGGGCGTGGTTGGCGAATCCGGCTCCGGCAAGACGACGCTCGGCCTGGCGCTGGCGCGCATGATCTCGTCGACGGGAACCATCCAGTTCAACGGGCGCGACATCAACCAGCTCACCTTCAACGCCATGCGGCCGCTCAGGCGCGAATTGCAGATCGTCTTCCAGGATCCGTTCGGTTCGCTCAGTCCGCGCATGTCGATCGCCGAGATCATCGAGGAAGGCCTGAAGATCCACGAGCCGAAGCTGTCGCCCGACGAGCGTGACGACAAGGTGGCCGCCGTGCTGAAGGAGGTCGGGCTCGATCCGGCGACCCGCAACCGCTATCCGCACGAGTTCTCCGGCGGCCAGCGCCAGCGCGTCGCCATCGCGCGCGCCATGGTGCTCAACCCGCGCTTCGTCATGCTGGACGAGCCGACATCGGCGCTCGACATGAGCGTGCAGGCGCAGGTCGTCGACCTCCTGCGCAGCCTGCAGGCCAAGCACGACCTCGCCTATCTCTTCATCAGCCACGACCTCAAGGTCATCCGGGCGCTGGCCAACGACGTCATCGTCATGCGCAACGGCCAGATCGTCGAAGCCGGCCCTTCCGAACAGATTTTTGGAAATCCGCAAACCGACTATACTCGGGCGCTGATCGCGGCGGCCTTCAAGATAGAGACCGCTCCGGTCGGTATTGTCAGCCAGTGACTGCATAGAGAGAGACTGAAAGACCGCGATGGAAAAAGGCCGCATCCTGCTTGCCGTTACCGGCTTTCATCCACAGCGCTGGCGCGACCTGTTGTCGGCCGAGCGCGAAGTGGTGCTGGAGCCGGACGGCGCCAAGGATCCATCGATCACCTATGCGGTGGTGTGGAAGCAGAGGCCCAACCTGTTGTCGTCGCTGCCCAATCTGCGCGCCATCTTCTCGATCGGCGCCGGCGTCGACCATGTCTTCGCCGACCCCGGCCTGCCCGACGTGCCTGTCGTCAGGGTCGTCGCCGACAACCTTACCCAGCACATGACCGAATATGTCGTCTGGCGGGTGCTCGATCATCATCGCCAGGGCATGCTCTACCGTTCGCAGCAGCAGAAGAAGATCTGGCACGAGCCGCAGCAGAGAGCGGCTAGCGACATTTCCGTCGGCATCATGGGGCTCGGCAATCTCGGCCGCGCCGCGGCCTCGGTGCTGTTGTCGCTCGGTTTCGCGGTCAATGGCTGGTCGCGCACCGACCGGCCGATGGCGGGCGTGGCGACCTATTGCGGCGAGGCCGGATTGATCCCCTTCCTCAAGGCGACCGATATACTGGTGGTGCTGTTGCCGCTGACGCCGGACACGCAAGGCATCATCAACTACGGCGTGCTGAAGGAACTGCGGAAACGCAACGGTCTCGGCGGCTCGGTGCTGATCAATGCCGGACGCGGCCGCCTGCAGAAGGACGCCGACATCGCGCGGGCGCTGGACGACGGCACGCTGAAGGAAGCGAGCCTCGACGTGTTCGAGGTCGAACCGCTGCCGAAAACCAGTCCGCTGTGGAAACACCCAAAGGTGTTCGTGACACCGCACGCCGCGGCAACCTCGGACCCGGTCCACCTGGCGCCGATCATGCTGCGCCAGATGGACGCCTTCGAGCGCGGCGAAAAGTTCGATAACCTGGTGGACCGCAAGGCGGGGTATTAGGCGGCGACCGTCCTCATCTGGCCAGATCCCACTTGCGGAAGCATTGCTTGATCGCCTTGATGGAAGACAACTGCAACTTTGGCAGGTCTGTCTGTTCGAACAACGCCTGGTAGCGTTCGCGGTTTTTCGGCGTGGTCACGGCGATATGGCGGATCATGTCCCATTTGACGCTGTCGCGCCCGCCCTGCAGGGCACCGCGCCTTTCCTTTTCGAACAGCGTTCGCCTGAAATAACGCAGCAGGCTTGCCGGCGTGGAGATATCCAGCAGGATCAGTCCCGTCGCCCGCTGAAAGCGTTGCGGCATGCAGATCGAGTAATTTCCGTCCATCACCCAGCGTTCGCCGGCAATCGCGGCGTCATGCAAGGCGATGAATTCGGCCTTTGGACGCGGTTCCCAGTCGGTGTCGGGCAGATGATGAAGCAGGTCGAGGTGAACGGGCTCCAGGCCACGCTTGCGGGCAATCGCGTCGGCCAGGGTCGACTTGCCGCTGTTGGACGGCCCCAGGACGCATATGCGGTCTCCAAGGTCCGAGAGTTTCATCCGATGATACCCTACGAAGACGCGGTCCGCTGCCTGCGATTAGCTGGGCAGGGCGAACTTCTTCTGCTTGTCCGGTTTGCCGCAGTCGCGGCGCTCGATCGACCGGTTCATGGCATCGATCTCGCCGGATGCCTTGTCGCTGTCGCGCTTGGCTTTGGAGCGCATGTCGGGCGTGAACGGGCCGAAGCCCATCGCGGGATTGTAAAAGGTCGGTTTTGCCGTCGTGGGAAGGTTGTATTGCTGCGCCAACCCATTGCGCCGCGCCAGCAATTGATCGCATGGCACGCTGTCATACTGCAGGGAGGACTCTATGTTGGCGTCCTGCCGCTCGGACATCGAATTGCCCACGCAGCCGGCCGTTGCCAGGCAAGACGCCAAGATCATCATGTTCCAGCGCATCTGAAATGCTCCTCCTGATATCCCGCCTGATGCGACCAGATCGCAAATATCAGTCGCGCACGCAAATCAGACTTTTTCGCAGCCGTACGCACGAGAGCAGGATCACCACACCAAGATTGTGCAGCTCAGGCGGCGTAAGCCTTCCCTGCCACAACGGCCAGCCCTTTGACAGGCTCATGGCGGTCCAGCCGGATGGTCGTCGGCTCCAGCGCCAGGACCGAAAGCCCGTTGGCCTCGAGCGTGCGCCTGACATAGGCTTGCGAATGGGCGTAGCGCCGCGACGTCTGCAGCGCGAAGTCGCCGGCCTCCGCCATGGTTTCGACGGAGAAGGCAAACAGGCCGCCGCCGGCAAGCAGGCCCGCGACCGTCTCCACCAGAGCTTCGAGGCGACCGACATAGATGAGCACATCGGCCGACGTCACCAGATCGGCCTTGTCGCCCGAATAGGAGAATCCCTGCAGATCCGCCTTCACCAGCGCGTCATAGATGCCTTTTGCCCGCGCCTTCCTCAGCATCGCGGCGGAAATGTCGAACCCTTCCAGCCGGTCGACGATCGGCCTCACCCGCTCGCCCATCAGCCCGGTGCCGCAGCCAAGGTCGAGCGCCAGGCGGAAGCGACCCGGCCTTGCCTTGCGAATCTGTCGGTCAAGAAACTCGGGCAGCCGGTAGCCGAGCCTGTCGACCAGTGCCGTGTCGAAGGTTTCGGCATAATGGTCGAACAGCGTTTCGACGAAGGCACTCGGCGGCGCCGGGGCCGCGGGCCCCTTGCCGATCAGCTGCAGCTTGAGGGATGCGCCCTGGCGGTCCGCCGGATCGAGCTTCAGCGACGTCGCCCATGCCTGCGCGGCCAGGTCGGCCCGGCCGGAGGTCTGCTGCATCTCACCGAGGCGAAACCAGCCCATCGCCCATCGCGGTGCCAGTTCCAGCGCGCCGAGCAGCAGTTCGGCCGCCTGGGCGTGATCGCCGGAGGCAAAGAGCATTTCGGCATAATCGGCACGGCGATCAGCGTTCAAATCGCCCGACGAGGTCTGAAGCGGCTTCATGATGATGGGTTCCGCCGGCAGAACCGCCAGCCATCGCCTCTGTAGAGCAAACAAGAGCCGAATTGAACTGGCCAGTCATGTTTTGACGGGGAGTCAGCAGTCTCCGGCAACAGGCTTCCCGTGGCGGAATTATATCCTATCTTGGGGCGATGCGCGCCAGCGACCTGCTTCAACCCCGGCCCGAGGGCCTTTACTGCCCGCCGGGCGATTTCTTCATCGATCCGGTGCGGCCGGTGAACCGGGCATTGATCACGCACGGCCATTCCGACCATGCACGCTCCGGCCACCGCTCGGTGCTGGCGACGCAGCAGACGCTCGACATCATGGGCCTGCGCTATGGCGAGGATTTTGCCGGAACGACCCAAGCGGCGCGGTTTGGCGAGACGATCGTCCTCAATGGCGTCGACGTCAGCTTCCATCCGGCCGGCCATGTGCTGGGTTCGGCGCAGATATGCGTCGACCATCAGGGCATTCGCATCGTCGCCTCCGGCGACTACAAGCGGCAGAAGGATGCGACCTGCGCGCCGTTCGAGCCGATCCGCTGCGACGTGTTCATCACCGAGGCGACTTTCGGCCTGCCGGTGTTTCGCCATCCGCCCGATACGGAGGAGATCGCCCGCCTGCTGAAATCGGCCGCGCAATTCCCGGAGCGCACGCATCTGGTCGGCGCCTATGCGCTGGGCAAGGCGCAGCGGGTGATGCGGCTGCTGCGCGACGCCGGCTACGACAAGCCGCTCTACATCCATGGCGCGCTGGCCAAGCTCAGCGACTATTATCAGAGCCAGGGCATCGAGCTGGGGATGCTCGAACCGGCGACGGTGGAAGACGGCAAGGGGGATTTTGCCGGCGCCATCGTGGTCGGCCCGCCGGCGGCTTTCGCCGACCGCTGGGCGCGGCGTTTTCCCGATCCGATCTCATGCTTCGCGTCAGGCTGGATGCGCATCCGCCAGCGCGCCAAGCAAGGCGGCGTCGAGCTGCCGCTGATCATCTCTGACCATGCCGACTGGGACGAGCTCACCGCCACCATCAAGGAGACCGGCGCCAAGGAAATCTGGGTCACCCATGGGCGCGAGGAAGCGCTGGTGCGCTGGTGCGAGCTCGAAGGCATCGCCGCGAGACCGTTGCATCTGGTGGGGTATGAGGACGAGGGCGATTGATGTTAGTTGCTGATCAACTAATCGCCGGCGTCGCGATCCTTCACACCCCCCTCTGGCCTGCCGGCCATCTCCCCCGCAAGGGGGGAGATCGGATGTCACCACCGCTTTCGCCAATCGCCAACGGCGCAAGGAAAGTGCCGGCATCGAAGCTGCCAATCTCCTCCCTTGCGGGGGAGATGTCCGGCAGGACAGAGGGGGGTGTGCCGAAGCGCCATGCTCGCCCGGTGTCACCATGAACCGCTTCGCCGAGCTTCTCGACCGCCTGGTGCTGACGCCGTCGCGCAATGGCAAGCTGACCTTGCTGACCGACTATTTCCGCAGCGTCGAGGACCCGGACCGCGGCCTGGCGCTGGCCGCCATCACAGGCGACCTCAACATAGCGGCGATCAAGCCGGCAATGCTGCGCACCCTGGTCACGGAACGCATGGACCCGGTGCTGTTCGGCTATTCCTATGACTATGTCGGCGATCTCGCCGAAACGGTGTCGCTGGTCTGGCCGCAGACACCGGGGCACATCCCGAACCGCGAGCCGACGCTTGGCGAGGTCGTGGCGAAACTGCAGGCGGCGAGCCGCTCCGACGGCCCGAAGATACTCGCGGGGCTGCTCGACAGCGCCGGCATTTCGGCGCGTTTTGCCATCATCAAGTTGGTCACCGGCGGCCTGCGCATCGGTGTGTCGGCGCGGCTCGCCAAACAGGCGCTGGCGGATTTCGGCAAAGTCGATATCGCCGAGATCGAGGAGCTCTGGCACGGATTGTCGCCGCCTTACACGGCGCTGTTCGCCTGGCTCGAGGGCAAGGCCGACAAACCGCGCAACACCGCATTGGCGCTGTTCCGCCCGGTGATGCTGTCGAACCCGATCGGTGACGGCGATCTCGAAAAGCTTGATCCCGCCGACTATGCGGCGGAATGGAAATGGGACGGCATCCGCGTCCAGGCGGTGGCCGAAGGCGGCGTCCGCCGGCTCTATTCGCGCACCGGAGACGATGTCTCCGGCGCCTTTCCCGACCTCGCGGACGCCATGAATTTCTCCGCGACGCTCGATGGCGAGCTGCTGGTCGGCGATCCCAGAGAGGCGACAGGAACCTTCTCGGACCTGCAGCAGCGGCTGAACCGCAAGACGGTGACCCCGAAGATGCAGCAGCAATACCCGGCCTTCATGCGCTGCTACGACCTGCTGCAGATCGGCGGCGAGGATCTGCGCGGATTGTCGTTCCGCGAACGGCGTACCCGCCTCGAAGCCTTCATAGGGACGCTCGACCCGAGCCGCTTCGATCTGTCGCCCTTCGTCGACTTTACCGACTGGCAGGCGCTTGAGGATTTGCGCCGGGCGCCGCCGCACCCGATCATCGAAGGGGTGATGCTCAAGCGCTGGGATTCGGCCTATGTCGCCGGCCGGCCGAAAGGCCCATGGTTCAAATGGAAGCGCGATCCGCACACGGTGGACGCGGTGCTGATGTATGCCCAGCGCGGCCATGGCAAGCGGTCGAGCTTCTACTCGGACTACACGTTCGGCGTCTGGTCCGGAGCCGAGGGCGAGGAGGAACTGGTGCCGGTCGGCAAGGCCTATTTCGGCTTCACCGACGAGGAGCTGAGGCAGATCGACAAATATGTCCGCGACAACACGGTCGAGCGTTTCGGGCCGGTGCGCTCGGTGCGGGCCGACCGCGACAACGGGCTGGTGCTGGAAGTCGCCTTCGAAGGGCTCAACCGCTCGACCCGGCACAAATCCGGCGTGGCCATGCGCTTTCCCCGCATTTCGCGGCTGCGCTGGGACAAGCCGGCCAACGAGGCCGACCGAATCGAGACGCTGCAGGCGCTGCTCGACCGATAGATCACTTTACGGCAGAAGCTTCCGTTCAGGGCTCGATCGAGACGCGGATCTCGTAGATATCGACCGCCTTGCCCTGCTTGTCGAAATCGGAATTGATGGCGATGGTTCCGGCCGAGCCTGGACGCTTGTCGGGGAATTTCACGTCGAACAGATATTCGTTGCGCTGCTGGCCGACCGCGTAGCGTTTGCGGCCGCAGTCGCCAAGCTCGCCGAAATTGCAGTCGACGGATATCTGCGTGTCCTTGCCGTCCTCGGCGCGGGCGAGGATGTCGAACACGGCGTGCTTGCCGGCGAGTTTCTCCAGCACGCCTTGCCCGACGTCGAAGGCAACCGCCGAACCGGAGGCGCCGGACTGGATGCGCAGGAATGGCCCGCTGTCGTCCTTCATCACCTCGGCCTTGGCATCCGACGGAGCGGCGACATGCGTCGGGTCGGTCGGCGAGAAAACATTGATCCAGTCGCGCGACTGGTCCGCGGACCCCGGCTTTGCGGGTGCGTTGGCACCGTCGGCCGGGGTGAAATCATCGTCCTCGACCGTTGGTGGCGCTTCAGGCGGCGCCGTATCGAGCTGCGCCGCCGTCTTGAACACGCCGGTCTGCATGGCGAAAAACAAGCCGATGCCTACGGCCGCAAGCACGGTCACCGTGAGGAAGATGGCGGTCAGTGGCAGGCGGCGCCCGCGAATGCGCCGCTCGTCGCGGTCGGGCGCCACTTCCGTCGCGGCACCGGACGTGGCGGGGGCGGACATGTCGATGGCCGGCGCACCGGGGAGCGTCGCGTCCGGCATGATGTCGGGAACGACCGGCAGCACACGCGAGCGCGGCGCGTCGGACGCGGGCTGCGCAGGGCTGTCGACGACGGCAGCGGGCGATGGCGACTTGTCGCCGATCTCGATCGCGGGCGCCGCAACGGGCGCGGGCTCGGCCGCCGGTGCGTCGACCTCCAGGCCAACATCCGGCACCGCCGGCAGGAACTCGGATTCGATTTCGGTGATTGTCGCCTGGATCGACTTGCGGCGCTTGATGGCCATTTCCACGGTCACGCCGGGATTGGCTTGGAGCGCACGGTCGAGCGCGGCAAAGGCCGACCGGTAGACCCGCTCGCGGAACGCGCGGTCCTCGGCATTGCCCTTTTCCAAGGCGTTCCGGATCGCTTTTTCGATCGCGTCCAAGCGAAATCCCTCTGCAAATCGCCTAACCTGGCGTGATGGTTAGCCGCAGGCGACCAATCAATCAACGGGCGGGCAGCCGCATTCTGCCTCGACGGGCTGTCCAAAGTCCATCTTCGCGATATTCCGGCAAACAAAATCGGAATATCGCGGCGATTTTCACGCTTGCGGACGCGTGAACCCGGTTTCCATCACCATGGACGCTCCTCAATGATTTGCTAAGTCGCATCTTGAATTCGCGGCCGGTTGCGTCTATCACCCAGCCCATCTTGGATGGCCTCGGCCTCCCGGGCCGCTTTAGCTCAGTTGGTAGAGCACCGCATTCGTAATGCGGGGGTCGCGTGTTCGAGTCACGCAAGCGGCACCAATTCCTCTCCGCTCATGTCGTCCTCCCACGTGCCGCAACCAGCACCTATGCGGTGGATCGCTCCCGGCCGAGCACATCCGCCATTGTCGCGACTCGGGTTTGGTGGGAAACTCCCGGGCGTCAGCATGGGAGGTCGAAATGCCCAACACTTTCAAGACCGGAGACGTCGTCAAGCTGAAGTCGGGAGGCCCGAAGATGACGGTCAGCGACGGTGCCGCTTCCGGCGTGTATCTGTGCCATTGGTTCAACAAGGAAGGCGACGTGTGGACCCCGCAACATGCGGGTTTCAAATCGGACCAGTTGGTGGCCGCCGACCAATCGACATAATTCCTGTCCCAGAAGGGGCCGGATCAGGGCACTCCACGGCTCTCGGAACCAGCGCTGTCGCGGTGTCGCCGACAATCGGCATGATCGGCACAGGGCGACCGACGGATTTCCGCCGTCGCGGCGTTTAACGGTTGAAGCGTGACCTCGGCACGGGCCGTGGCCAACGCGCCAACCGGAGACGCCGAACCATGATACGCAGTTCGATCCTTGCCGCTGCCTTGAGCCTGCTGACCGTGGCCGCTTTCGCCCAGACGGCGACGCAGTCCCCGGCCGACACACCCCCTGCCGTTACGCCCCCTGCCGCCACGCCGCCGGCTGCCGCCCCCGCCGCGCCGAAGGCCAAGCCCGACCTCACCCTGGCCAAGTTCCAAAAGCGGCGGGAGAAGGCGATCATGGCCGCCGACACGGACGGCGACGGCAAGATCAGCCAGCCGGAGTGGGGAGCGTTTCAGGCCAAGCACAACGGCAAGGGCGATCCCGCCAAATCCTTCGCGCGCATCGATTCGAACCATGACGGCTTCATCGATCGCGCCGAACTCGATGCCTTCTTCGCCAAGCGCTTCGCCAAACTGGACAAGAATGGCGATGGCGTTCTGACGGCCGACGAGAGGCCAGGCCACAAATCCGCTCCCAAGCCGGAGCAATGACCAAGAGGCCATGAAGCGTGATGAATATCGGGAGCGCGCCAGCCGATGAGCGCCGATCCGGACGAGGAGTTGGTTCGTCGGGTCGGTGCTGGCGATCCCGCGGCGGTGCAGACGCTCGTCGCGCGCAAGCTGCCGCGCATCCTGTCGCTGGCCGCGCGGATGCTGGGCGACGCGGCGGAGGCCGAGGATGTCGCGCAGGAAACCTTCGTGCGCATCTGGCGTCATGCATCGAGCTGGCGGCGCGGCAATGCACGCTTCGACACCTGGATCCACCGGGTGACGCTCAACCTGTGCTACGACCGGCTGCGCCGGCGCCGCGAATGGGTGACCGACGCTGTGCCGGACGTGGCCGACCCGGCGCCGCTTCCCGACGCTCATCCGCGGGAAGACGCGTTTCGCGTCGAGCAGGCCCTGCAGGCGATCGCGCCGCGCCAGCGCGAGGCGATCGTCCTGGTCTACTATCAGGAGATGTCGAACATAGAGGCGGCCGCGACCCTGGAGATCAGCGTCGATGCCTTGGAAAGCCTGCTTTCGCGCGGCCGGCGGGCCTTGCAGACGATCCTGGCCAGGGATGGTGTCCATGAAGGGCATGACTGAGAAAGGCATGACCGAGAGCCGCACGACCACGAATGCGCGGCTTCCGTCGCGCCTTGCCGGCTGGGCACCGGGTTCCATCGTTGCGACACCGCGCGGGGCACGCGGCACCTTTGGGCAAGGGGAAAACAGATGACCGAAGAGAACAGTCGGGCGATGGACGCCAAACGCTTCGCGGCACTGGCCGCGGCCTATGGCAGCGACCTGCGCCGATGGCCGCAAGCCGAACGCGAGGCGGCGACCGCGTTCGCTTCAAGCGAGACGGGCCAGGCCATTTCGGGGCACGCCGGCAGGCTCGATGCCCTGCTCGACCGCTACAGCGTCCCGCACCCAGGCAAGGCACTGCACGACGCCATCCTACGGACTGCCGGCCAACATCTCACCCGGCGTCGGCGCCGGCGGTTCTGGTGGCTGGGAATGGGACTTGCGGGCATCGGTCTTGCCGGCGCCGTCGCGGGGCTGGCGCTGGTGACCGTCGTCACGCCGGAGGTTCAGCCCGACCACTATGTACTCGATGCCAACGCGACGGCGTTCGGCGATGCCGGGCCCGACGACACGATCGAGGAGGACCTATGAGCACAGGCCGCAATTTCCTCATCGCGTCGGTGGTGCTGAATGTCTTCCTGGCCGGCGCGCTTGCCGGCGGAGCCGTCTGGATAAGAAGCGGCAAACCGGCCCTGGGCTATTCGCTGGAAGCGGCCGGCGGCCGGCTTCCCGACCAGGAGCGCATGCTGTTCCGCAAGGCACTGCGCGAAGTCCGCCGCGAGTCGCGCGACATCATCCTCGACGGCCAGCAGGCTCGGCGCGAGGCGGCGGACCTGTTGCGGCAGCCCGTCCTCGACACCGCGGCCCTGTCGGCGGCACTGGAGCGCGCCCGCAATGCCGACGTCACCGTGCGCACGCGGCTGGAACAACGCATCATCGAATTCGCGGCGGCAGGCTCCGCCGATGAGCGCAGCGTGCTGGCCGAAGGGCTGACAAGACGCGCCGGGCAGCAACCATCCGCCACGCCAAAAAAATCGCCGTGACGACCGACGGAAAATGCCGAAGCCGCCGTTTAACGAAGCGAAGGGCGGGATCTGCCGACCCCGAGCGGTGCGGGCAGATTCTCAACTTGGGACCATTCGGAGTACGATCATGAACCAACTGAGAAAATACGCCATCACCGCCGCCCTTGCCGTGACCGGAACGGTCGCGACGGTTGCGGCATCCTCGGCAATGCCAATTGTGTCGCTTGCCCAGCCAGCCGCGCTGGTCGAGCACGTCGCCTGGGGTTGCGGACCCGGCTGGCATCCCAATCCCTGGGGTCGCTGCGTCCCCAATCGCGTGGTGGTCTACCCGCGCTATCGCTACTGGCATGGACCGGCCTACTACGGCTGGCATCCGCACCGCCACTGGCACCGCTGGCATCGTTGGTAAGAGCCTCGGGGCCGGCCACCCGCGTCGGCCCCCAGTTGAACAGCATGAAACGGCTCGAACGGGCTCTCGCGCCTCGCGCGCGAGCCCAAGCAATGGAGAGCTGACTTGGCTATCCCGGCCTCCAATTCCCCGCCAGATCCAGTCCCAGATCCAGTCCTCGTCGTGTTCAACCGTTTCGGGCTAGGGGCAAGGCCTGGCGACCGCGACAGGATTGCCGGCGACCCGCGCGGCTACCTGAAGTCGGAACTGCGGCAGCCCGACATCGCCATGATTTCACTTGACGATCCAGCCTATCCGAACCTGCCGGGCAGCACGTCAGCCATCCAGGCCAGCATGGCGGCAAATTTCCAGCGCAAGCTCGACCGCGAGCGTATGGCTGCCGCCGTGGGGCAACCGGCGACGGCGAACGCCCAAAACATGCCGGCCCAGAACATGCGCGCCCAGACCACGCCGGCTCCGATTATGCCTGCCCCACCCGTACCGCCTCCCGCAGCTCCGACCAAACCCGTACCGCCGGTCGAGGCCACGCTGTTTCGGGCCGAAGCACAGGCGCGCTTCGACAAGGCGCTGCGGGCGCAAGGCGGCTTTGTCGAACGCCTGGTCTATTTCTGGTCGAACCATTTCTGTGTCTCCGTGGCGAAAGACAACATCGTGCGGGCGAGCGCCGGTGCCTTCGAACGGGAAGCGATCAGGCCCTTCGTGCTCGGCCGCTTCGCCGACATGCTGATGGCGGTGGAGCGGCATCCTGCGATGCTGTTCTATCTCGACAACCAGCAATCGATCGGCCCGGACTCCCGTGCCGGCAAGAACCGAAAGCGCGGCCTCAACGAGAACCTCGCCCGTGAAACCCTGGAACTGCATACGCTCGGCGTCGGCAGCGGCTATACCCAAGCCGACGTCACCAGCTTCGCCCGCATCCTGACCGGCTGGACGATGGCCGGACGGGAAGGACGGCTGGGCGAACCCGGCAGTTCCGTCTTCAATGCCAATGCGCATGAGCCGGGCGACGCGGTGCTGCTCGGCAAGACCTATCCGGCCGGCGGCATGGGCCAGGCCGAGGCCGCGCTCGACGATATCGCCCGCCATCCGGCGACGGCACGGCACATCGCCACGAAGTTCGCCCGCCATTTCATATCGGACGACCCGCCAGCGGCGGCGGTCGCGCGTCTCGCCAAGGTTTTCGCCAAGAGCGACGGCAATCTCAGGGCGTTGGCGGCGGCGCTCATCGACATGCCGGAGGCCTGGTCGACGCCATTGGCCAAGATGCGCTCGCCAGTCGACTATGTCGCCGCCATCCGAAGAGCGGCCGGCCCGGGTCCGAACGATCCCGGCCAGTCGCTCGCCTGGCTCAACGCGCTGGGCGAGCCGCTCTGGCAGCCGCCGGGACCGAATGGGTTTTCCGACCTGACCGCCAGCTGGGCGTCGGCGGAAGGCATGAAGGTCCGCCTCGATATCGCCTGGCAGGCGGCCCGGCAGGCCAGGGATATCGGCAATCCCAGCGACATGCTCGACGCCGTCATCGGTTCCTCCGCGTCACCGGAGACGCGGCAAGCGGTGGCCCGCGCCGAGTCCAAGCAACAAGGCCTGGCGCTGCTCATGATGGCGCCGGAATTCCAGCGACGATAGCGCGAGCGAAGATCGTTTTGGTGCGAACAATTCCCATGGAGATGATGCCATGAGCCTGCTGTGTGAGGTCCCCAACCCTTCGCGCCGCGCCATGCTGATGACCGGCGGCGCGCTGTTTGCCTGGGCCTACCTGCCCCGCTTCGCGCGTGCCGCCGACAATCGCGACCCGCGCCTGATCGTCATCGTCCTGCGAGGCGCACTCGACGGCCTCTCGGCGGTCGGTCCGGTGGGCGATCCGGACTATGCCGGCCTGCACGGTGACATCGCTTTGTCGCTCGCCGGCCCGCACGCGGCGCTGCCGCTCGACGGTTTCTTCGCGGTCAATCCGGCGATGCCGGTATTCGCCAGGCTGTTCAAGGACGGCCAGGCAGCGGTGGTGCATGCGGCCGCGACAGGCTATCGCGAGCGCTCGCATTTCGATGGCCAGGATGTGCTGGAAAGCGGCTTTGCTGGCCCCGGCCATGTCGCCACCGGCTGGCTCAACCGGGCGCTGGAAAACCTGCCGGCGGGCGATCGCGTGGCGACGCTTGGCGGACTGGCCGTCGGCCCGTCGACACCGTTGGTGATCCGCGGCGCAGCCCCTGTGCTCGGCTGGGCGCCGCAATCGCTGCCGGCGCCGGCCGGCGACCTCGCGGCACGGGTTCTCGATCTCTATCAGCATCGCGACCCGGTGCTGGCGGTGGCCCTGCGAAAAGGGCTCGACGCTGACAAGATGGCGCTCGACGACCAGATGGGAGCGAAGACGATGAAGCCTAAAGGCGGCCTCGACAGCGCCGCCGGCATGCGGCAGGCGGCACAAGGCTCCGCCAGGCTGATCGCGGCCGATGACGGGCCGCGCGTCGCGGCACTGACCTTCGACGGCTGGGACACGCATGTCAACGAAGGCGGCGCGACCGGCCGGCTCGCCACTTTGCTCGGTGGCCTCGACGGCGCCTTCGAGGAATTCGAAAAGGGCCTCGGCGAACGCTGGAAGGACACCGCGATCGTCGCCATCACCGAGTTCGGGCGCACGGCGCAGATCAACGGCACGGTCGGCACCGACCACGGCACCGGCACCGTGGTGCTGTTGGCCGGAGGCGCGATCAAGGGCGGCCGCGTCATCGCCGACTGGCCCGGATTGAAGCCGTCTCAACTCTTCGAGCAACGCGACCTGGCGCCGACCAGCGACGTCAGGGCGGTGCTGAAGGGCCTGCTCGCCGACCAGTTCGGCCTTTCCGCCGCGATACTTGGCGACAAGGTGTTTCCGGAGTCCGCCGCGGTGAAGCCGATGCGGGATCTCATCGCCTGAAGCGGGTGCCGCTCCCGAAACCCTGCCATCCAGGATTAAGGTTAAATTCACTATACATTTGTTCTGCCCGCGCAAATATTCGAAGAGTTTCCCAAACCATGCTGAGGCATATCGATGGGAAAATCTGTGGTTCAGCTTCAACGACTTGTCCGGCTATTCTGCCACCCGCTGGCGCTGGTCCTGGTCAGCCTTGCCGGGATTTTCGCCGCCGGCCGGGCTGAGCATGAATGGCTGTCGGTGCCGTTCTCGCTGGCGCTGGTGGCGGCCCTTGCCGGGCTTCTGTTGCTGGCTTGCGGGCGTCTTGCCTTCTCCGTCTATCTCGCCTGGATGAGCGTTGCCTTCATCACCGTGGTTTCGGCGATCAAATTCCGCATGAAGGGATTTTCGCTGCACTTCTACGACGCGGTCTTCGTGTCGAGGGATGCGGAAGTGTATCGCTTCCTGCTCGGCTCCTACCTGCATCTCATCGTGCCGGTCGTCATTGCGCTGGCGCTCGGCATCGCGGCGGCGATCGTGCTGTTCCGGTTCGACCGGAAAATTGGCTGGCCGGTATCCGTGCGCGTGCTGATCATGGCGGCGCTCGTCGTCCTGGTGCCGCTGACCTTTCCGGCCGAAGCCTCGAAGAACCGCTATTTCTACTATATGCAGGGCCGGCACATGTCGGCCTTCTTTGTCTCGCTGCTCGATCTGCGCAATCTGGTCGCCGAGCCGGCCTTCGAGAAACGGCTGCAGGCGGTTGCGCCGCAAACGCCTTTCGGCGACACCGTCGATTGCGGCGACCGGGCTGATCTTCCCGATGTCTTCTTCGTGCTCAGCGAAAGCCAGTCCGATCCCGGCAACTTTCCGCAGGTCGGCAATGGTGGGGGATTCCTGCAGAGGTTCGCCCCCGGAGCCGGCACGCCGCATCCAATGCAGGTCGAGACCTTTGGCGGTGGCACATGGATCACCAATCTGTCGCTGATGACCGGCCTTTCAGCCACCGATTTCGGCTGGCGAAGCCCTTATTTGACGATCACGCTGCAGGACAAGGTTGCCGGCGCCTTGCCGGAAGTGCTGGCGCGCTGCGGCTATCGAACCGCCGTGATGACGCCGATGGACTTCAGCTTCGTCAATGAAGGGCCATTCCTGAAATCGATCGGTTTCGAAACCGTCCTCGACATCAAGGCCATCGCCGCGCCCTTCTATCACCTGCGCGACAACTTCTACTACCACGCGGCCGAGGCGTTCATCGCCCGCCACCGCAAGGAGGACGGGCGGCCGCTGTTCCTCGAAATCCAGACCATGTTTCCGCACTCGCCCTATGAGGGGCGACTGGAGCCCGAGCTGAAAGTCGCCGGAGAACCTTTCTCGGACGATGTCCAGGTCAGCGAATATCTGCGCCGGATGGCGGTGGCGCGCGGCGATTTCCAGGACTTCCTCGCCGGCCGCGAGGCGGATGTCGGGGAGCGTGGCGCCGTGGTGCTCGAATTCGGCGATCACCAGTCGTCGGCGACCAAGCCGTTCGTCGACGCGATCGCTGGCGGCGACGCACTGGCCAGGCCGGATTCGATTGCCTACCGCACCTTCTACACGCTCACCACCTTCAACCATCCGCTCAAGCGTCCGATGCCCGGGATGGCACCGCTCGATGTCGGCTTCCTCGGCGCCAGCCTGCTCGATGCCGCCGGCCTGCCGATGTCGCCCGTCATGGCCGATCTGGTGCGCCTGCGCGACCATTGCGGCGGCAGCTTCCATGGCTGCAGCGATCGGGCGGCGGTGGATGCGCATCTGCGGCGGCGCGTCGATTCAGGCCTGCTGCATCTTTTCCCACAGGCCGCGCCACTGCATTCGCTTGTGCCGCTCCAATCCGCTGAAGCTCGCTAACTAGAGCTTCAGCGCACGTCGCGCGTGCCGCCCGGATCAGGCGGCCTCGACCTTGGCGACCGGCTCTCCCTGCACAAGCTTGGTGACGCCGGCGAAGTCGAGCTTGCCGGAACCGAGCACCGGCACTTTCGGGACGACGCGTACTTCGGCGGGCACCATCAGATCCATGGCACCGTTCGCCTTGGCGAAGGCCAGGAGATCCGCGCGTGTGGCGCCGGGAGCCTCGGTGATCAGGATCAGCTTTTCGCCTTTGCGCGCATCCGCTACAGCCGCAACGGCCGATAGCGAACCTTTCCACAATTCACCCGCCAGCGCCTCGACGGCGGCCAGCGAGATCATCTCGCCGCCGATCTTGGCGAAGCGCTTGGCGCGACCGCGAATGGTGATGAATCCGCCCTCGTCCACCGAGACGACGTCGCCAGTGTCATGCCAGCCGTCCGGCAGCGGTTCGAGCACGCCCGGCTTCTCGGCGCGAAGGTAGCCCGCCATCACGTTGGGGCCGCGCACATGCAGCCGTCCGCCATCGTCGACACCCGGCACCGGATCGAGACGATACTCCATACCGGGCATGATTTTGCCGACACTGCCGGACCGGTTGTACATCGGCGTGTTGATGGAGATCACCGGCGCGGTCTCGGTGACACCATACCCTTCCAGGATACGCAGGCCGAACTTTTCCATATAGGTCATGCGGGTCGACGGCTTGACCGGTTCGGCGCCGGCAAAGCAATAGCGTATCGAGCGGAAGTCGTAGGGGTGCGCCGAGCGCGCATAGCCGCTGAGGAACGTATCGGTGCCGAAGATGATCGTCGCATTGGATGCATAAATCAGCTCCGGCACGATGCGGTAGTGCAGCGGCGATGGGTAGAAAAAGACCGGAACGCCCGAGATCAGCGGCAGCACCGTGCCGGCCGTCAAGCCGAAGGAATGGAAGATCGGCAAGACGTTGAACACCTTGTCGCCCGAGTGGAAGTCGATCCGCGAGGCCGCCTGCGCTGCATTGGCCAGGATGTTGCGGTGGGTGAGCACGACGCCCTTCGGCGTGCCTTCGGAGCCCGAGGTGAACAGGATCACCGCCGGGTCGGTGGCCTTGCGGGCGACCCGCGGCGTGCTCTTGCGCAACAGGCCAAGCAGCTTGTCCTTGAGGCCGATGGTTGCGCGCAGGTCGTCGAGCCAGACGATGTCGACCGACCGGCCCATCTCCTCGACCACGGCGCCGAGCTTGGCCTGTTCGACAAAGGCTCGCGAGGTCAGCACGGTGCGCACATCGGCCGCCTTGCAGGCGGAGAGGATGTTGGCGGCACCGGCGGTGAAGTTGATCATCGCCGGCACCTTGCCGGCCGACATGACGCCAAGCAGTGTGGCGCACGAGCCGTTGGCGTTGGGCAGCATGATGCCGAGCGTCTGCTGGCCGGCATAAAGGGTCTCGAACTTCTCGCCAAGCACGGCGGCGGCCGTAAGCAGCTTGCCATAGCTCAGCGAGCCGGTGACCGGGTCCTGCACGGCGAGCCGTTTCATGCCGCGCTCATTCGCGGTCAGGATGACCTTTTCCAGCACCGTCTTGTCGATATCCTGGGTGCGGAAGACGAGATCCGACATGACCTGATAGAGGGCAGCGCCCGCCGCGGCACGCCGCTGGCGGCCCCTCAGTTCCGGCGCCACTTCCAGCTTGACCGGTTCCAGTATGGTCACCTTGACCTTCGGGAACAGGCGGCGGCGCACATGTTGCGACGTCAGCCGGGAGAACGGGCTTTTCTCCAGCCCGTCGATGCGGATCGGCACGACCATCGAGCCGGTCTTGTCCGCCACCATGGCGGCGCCGTCATAGACCTTCATCAGCCCGCCGGTGACGGTGATGCGGCCTTCGGGGAAGATGACCAGCGGATCACCGCCTTGCACGATCTTGATCAGCGTGCGGGTCGACATCGGCTTGGCCGGGTTGAGCGGCAAGGCGCGGGCGAGCTTCATGAACGGCTTCATCCACCAGGCCTGGGCAATGGTGTAGTCGATGGCGAAGACCGGCTCCTCGTCGGTCAGCGTCAGCGCCAGCGGACCGTCGAGGAAGCTGACATGGTTGAGTGCCAGGATCGGTGCCTTGCCGGCGGCCTTGAGGTTTTCCATGCCCTCTATCTCCAGGCGCAGGAAGGCGCGGAACAGGATGGAGACGAAGTCGCGGAATGCGTTGGTCGGCAGATATTTCAGCATCAGCCAGGCAGCGACGGCGTTGGCCGCGGCGAGGCCGAAGAGGATGCCGCCGGTGGAGACTTTCGTCTGGATCAAGGCGACAACGATACCGCCCACCGTCATGAAGCCGGCATTGACGATGCTGACCGCGGCGACGACGCGGGCACGGCGCGCTTCGGGCGACCAGGCCTGCACGGCGGCGAAGGTCGGCACCACCAGGAAGGCGCTGGCGATGGCCATGCCGGCAAGGTCGATCGCGACGCGGATCGTGTTCGGACCGGCGAAGAATGCGCTAAGGGTTTCCGCCTTGGGCGAAGGCTGCATGCTCCAGATGGTCCAGGCCAAATGCAGGCCGAACAGCGCCAGCAGCGCCGTGCCGACAGGAGCGGGCAAGAGCACGATGCGCCCCTGCGACATCCATGCGGCAATGGCCGAACCGATGGCGATCGAGACAGCGAAGACAGCGAGATAGGCGGTGACGGCGATTTCGTTGCCGCCGAGCGAATCCTTGATCAAGGTCGGCAGGATCGAAAGCACGATGGCGCCGATCAGCCAGAACCACGACGTCATCAGTCCGGCGCGCCAGATCCGCTTATCGGTGCGCAGTTCCGAGACCTGACGCCAGGTCGAGCGGAAGATGTTCTTGTCGATGACGAGGTCGGGCGCCGCCGAACCCGTGGCCGGAATGTAGCGGCTGACGAACCAGCAACCCACGGCCAAGGCCATCATGATCGGTCCGAACACCGCGACACCGATGCCGTCGGCCGAGACGACGCCGCCGGCAATGGTGCCGCCGAGAATGGCGGCAAACGTGGCCGACTCGATCCAGGCGTTGGCCTTGGGCAGTTCCTTGCGCTCGAGATGATCGGGCAGGATGCCGTATTTGATCGGCCCGAACAGCGCCGAGATGATGCCGAACATCAGCAGCGCCGTCATCAGCACCGGGATGGACGACAGCGCGATGCCGGCGACGGAGACTCCCGCCGCCGCGATCTCGGCGAATTTCAGCCGGCGCGCGATCAGCGCCTTGTCGAAGCGGTCGGCGATCTCGCCGCCAAGCGCCGACAACAACAGGAAGGGGGCCATGAAGACGGCCCCGGCGAGCGTCACCAGCGAAGCCGCCTGATCGGCAGCCAGCGTGAAAAGGATCAGGAACACCAATGTGTTCTTGAGGAAATTGTCGTTGAAGGCGGACAGGAACTGCGTCCAGAACAGAGGCGCAAAGCGCCGGGACAACATCAGATGCGTGTTCATGGCGATTTCCATTTGGCGGAACCCTGCGACGCTGTGCCGGTGGGCCCTGCGGGTTGCAGGCGCTGTTTCGATCCCAGTGATAGTCGTGAGCTGGTTAAACTTCCTTACTGCGCTTGATGTTCATTAAATGAACATCGTTCACAATTGCACTCTACCACGTCTTGAACATTGTTCAAGCAGCAAAATGAACAGCGTTCACCGCCGTTGAAAAAACGGAAGCGGCGGCCGGTGGGGTCTGTCAGGAATCAGGGCGTCCCAGGTGCCGGATCTAGCGTGGCCACCGTCTTCAGCGCGCCGTCGAGCATGTCGCCCTTCTCGTCCTTCAGCGCCACCTCGCGCAGGCGGCGGATCCAGTCGGCGGCATCGTGCCGGCCCTTGAGCAGGTCGAGCGCCGACAGCACGCGGTCGAATTTCGACTGGGCGCGGACGTGGGTGTCGCTGTAGCCCTTGATCAGCCGGCGGCAATTGAGGATCTCGACGGCCAGCGCATAGTCGGCCGGTACATGGCTGAGCGCCAACGCGTACCAGCGATCGAGATGAGCTGTCTCGACCTGGTGGCGCAGCAGGCGGCGGCGCCAGCGGCGCAGGCCGCCGATGAACCAGAGTGCGGCGAAGCCGGCAAAGCTGTCGGTGCGGATGCGGCGGCCGTGGTTGATGCGACGGTCGAGAAAGGCCGCAAGCTTCGGCCGGTTCTCGATATAGCTGCCCAGCCCCGCGGGCAGCGTGCCGCAGAACTCTTCGATGCGCGGATGGAAATATTCGGTCACCTGCAGGATCGAGCCGTCCTTGACGCCGACCTCGCGGCGCACACGCTTGTCGCGCGTCGAGCGCGTCTTCAGATCCGCCACGCGGATCATGTCGTCGTAGCACATTGCGTTGGCGAGATGCTTTGCCGCCGCGATGGACAAAGCGTAACCATGGCCGACGCCGTCCAGCGCGATGGCCTTGTCCAGCCGGTCGAGATACTCGCGCCCGTAGGCGATGTCCTGGTAGTCGACCACCTTTCTCAGGCCCCGGAGCGCCATGTCGCGCATACCGACTGGCATCAGGTCGATGCGGGCGGCCAAGGCCTGCCAGCCCTGCAGCAGGCTTTGCGGACCACTGACGCGCCCTGCACCCAGGGCGGATTCGACAATCGCCGGCTCCGACGGCTTTGACACAGGCGCCGCCGCGCCACGCGCGCGGTCAAACGCGGCGCCAAAGGCGGCAAGGCTGGCCTTGACGCCCCGACCACCGGCGCCGATCGCCTGCTCGTAGCTTTCGCGCGTGAACGGCAGCGCGTCCGACCCCGCCAGCGCGCCGAGCAGGCTGGCCGAGATCATCGAACCGTTGTCGGCGGCGATCTTCTCCATGTCGAAGGCGATGAAGCGCTTCGATGCGGCCTCCGCGGTCGCATGCACCTTGGACGACGAGGCCCGGCCGTCGCCCGGCTCGATCTTTTCCGACACCGCGGCGATGCGGTGCGAGGAGGCGATCAGCGTGGTGCGCTCTGGCGTGACGAAGCCACGGATGATGGCGCGGCCGGCCTCCATCAATTCGGCGGCGATCAGGACATCGACATCGCCTTGCGAGGGCGACAGCGCGAAGACCGGCAGGCGGCCGGTGTCGCGGGCCATTTCGACATAGTAGATGGTGGCGCCGGTGCGCTGGGCGACGCCGGCGACCGAGGTCGACTGCGCGACATAGCCATTGCGCTCGGCAACGTCGGTGATCCAGTCGGCGAGCACGCCGCCGCCCTGGCCGCCGACCGCCAGCACGGCGAGCTTGATGACGCGCTCATCATCCTGGGCGCCGGGGCGAGCCCGGAAGGGTGGGACAGCGTCAAGCATCGGCGAAGGTCAGCCGCCGGCTTTCGCGGCGGCGCTGCAACAGGCCAATGGTGGCGCGGCGGCTGGCTTCGAGGAAGCGGTCCCAACGGCTCGGATTGTGCACGACATCGGCGCGGTAGAAGGACGGACACAGCACCGCCGCATCGGCGACCTCGCCGCAATTGCCGCAGCCGACACAGTTCTGGTCGATCGATGCCACCGGATCGTCGCGCAGCGGGTCATCGAGCGATTTCACCGACAGCGACGGGCAGCCGGAGAGCCGCATGCAGGCATGGTCGCCGGTGCAGATGTCCTCGTCGACGCCGAACTTCGGTTTGATCACCCGCTCGCCGCCCTTGATCGCCTTGTCGACCAGCGGCTTTTCACGGCGCTGACGGTTCAGCATGCATTCGGACGAGGCGACGATGACCTTCGGCCCTTTTTCCTCCGTCGTCAGCGCCTCGCGCAGCGTGTCCTGCATCTTGCCGACATCATAGGTGCGGTCGACATGGCGCAGCCATTTGACGCCCATGCCTTTCACCGCCTCGGTGATCGGATGTTTCGTCGACTTGGTCTTGTTGCCGGCGCGCGACGACAGGATGTCCTGGCCGCCTGTGGCGGCCGAGTAGAAATTGTCGACGATGACGATGACGCCGTCATTCTTGTTGAACACCGCGTTGCCGATCGAGGAGGTCAGGCCGTTGTGCCAGAAGCCGCCATCGCCGACGAAGGAGATGGAGCGGCGCTTTGCGTCGGGCGAATTGAACGCCGACGCCGACGCCGGCCCCAGCCCATAGCCCATGGTGGTGGCGCCCAATTCGAAAGGCGGCATGATCGAGAACAAATGGCAGCCTATGTCGGAAGCGATGTGGTGCTTGCCCAGCTCCTGCTCGACCAGTTTGGTCGCGGCGAAGATCGGCCGCTCCGGGCAACCGATGCAGAAGCCCGGCGGACGGCCCGGCACGACGTTGATGAGGTCGGCGGTGTCGACGCCGTCGCCGACCTTGTTGGGCGCGCGGACTTCGCCGGGCAGAAGATGCGGTGCCTCGGCGCGCAAGAAGGCGCCGATGCCGTCGAGCATGACCTGGCCAGTGTATTCACCGGCCATCGGCAGATGTTCCTTGCCGACCAGCCTGGTGCCACGCCCGGCCTTGTGCAGCATGGCGGCAAAGGCCTGCTCGATGTAATTGGGCTGGCCTTCCTCGACGACCAGCACCGCCTGCTTGCCCTCGCAGAACGACAGAAACTCGTCGTCGATCAGCGGATAGACGGCGTTGAGCACATAGAGCGGCACGTCGGCGTCGCCGTAGGTGTCGGAAAGGCCGAGCCGCTGCAGCGCGCGGATGACCGAATTGTACATGCCGCCCTGCATGACGATGCCGACCGAGCCATGGTCCGACCCGAAGAACTCGTTGATCCTGTTCCTGGCGATGAAGTCGACCGCCGCCGGCCAGCGCTTCGCAATCTTCTCCTTTTCATGCAGGAAGGAGGCGGGGGGCAGCACGATACGGCCGGTGTCGCGGCGCGGTGCTTCCAGCGCATCGGCCACCGTCATCGGCGGCCGCTTATTGTCCTTGGCGATGAAATGGCCGTGGACGTGGCAGCAGCGGATGCGGACCTGCAGCATGACCGGCGTGTTGGAGATTTCGGACAGCTCAAAACCGTCCTCCACCGCCTTGACGATCGACGGCAGATTGGGCCGCGGGTCGAGCAGCCAGACCTGGCTCTTCATGGCGAAGGCATGGCTGCGCTCCTGCATGATCGAGGAGCCCTCGCCATAATCCTCGCCGACGATGATCAGCGCGCCGCCGGTGACGCCGCCGGACGCCAGATTGGCCAGCGCATCGGAGGCGACATTGGTGCCGACGGTGGACTTGAAGGTCGCGGCGCCACGGATCGGATAATGCACCGAGGCCGCGAGCATGGCGGTGGCGGTGGCTTCCGAGGCGCTGGCCTCGAAATGGACGCCGAGTTCGCCCAAAATATCCTGCGCGTCGGCCAGTACATCCATCAGATGGCTGATCGGCGCACCCTGATAGCCGCCGACATAGCCGACGCCGCATTGCAGCAGCGCCTTGGTGATGGCGAGAATGCCCTCGCCGGCGAATTCTTCGCCGGCGCCGAGCCTGAGCTTTTCGACTTCCTTGGCAAAAGACCGTTCGGCCATCTCTGCCTCCTTCCGTTGCCGCCGAAATTGGCGGCGTCCATCTAAAGTCCTTGTTTATGCATGTCGTTTCCCCAAACCGGATCCAGTTTTGGGCGACATGCATCAGATGTCGTGCTTGCGAATGTTCTTCAGCATCTTCTGCAGCGTGGCGATGAGGGCTGCATATTCGGCATCGTCGACATCGTCGAACATCGCCTCGAACGCGTCATGCATGGCCGGCCAGGCGCGGGCGAACTCGGCGCGGCCCTCGTCGGTCAGGAAGACATGGCGGATGCGGCTGTCGGTGACGCCTTGCTCGCGGCGAACGAGGCCCTGGCCTTCCAGCGTATCGAGCGTGCGGCTCAAGGTCGACTGCTCGATCACCGTGTAGACCGAAAGATCATTGACGGTGATGCCGTCGGTGACCGACAGCACGGCAAGCGTGCGGACCTGCGGAATGGTCAGGCCCTGCTTGCGGAAATCGTCGCGCAAGGTGGCGTTGTAGCGGCCCATGATGCGGTTCATCAGGTAGGGCGCGAATTGCTGCAGGCCGATTTGCCCGAGGGTCGAGATGCGCTGGCGCTTTTCGGCGACCTTCTGTTCCATCACATCCTCCCCGCCAGGAGAAAGCCGGAACCGCCGCCGAGGCCCGCGCCCGGATGGGTCGAGGCGCCGATATGGTAGAGGTTCTTGATGCCGGTCTGATGGTTGCGGCTGGTCTTGAACGGCCGCCACAGGAAGGACTGATCGAGGGCCGACGAACCGCCATAGGGATCGCCGCCGACCAGGTTGATGTTCATCGCTTCAAGATCGGCCGGCGAATAGGCGCGGCGCGCGATGATGCTGTCCTTGAAGCCATCGATGTGGCTGGCGAGGATCGCTTCGGCACGGTCGGCATAGGCCTCGCGCAACGCGTCGGTCCATTGCCCGTCGGCCGGGGCCTGCAGTTTGCCTGCGGCGTCGCCCTTGATAAAGCGAGGCGCCTCTGGCAGTTGCAGCCACAGGATCGCCTTGCCCTCCGGGCAGCGCGACGGATCGAGCGCATGCGGCTGGCCGACGCAGATGGTCGGCACCTCCGGCAGCATGCCGCGCGCCGCCTCGTTGCAGGCCTTCGATACGCCGTCCAGTCCAGGCGTCAGATGCAGCAGCGCCACCTTGTCCAAGCCATTGCCCCGCCATGCCGGCGGCTTGTCGAGGGCGTAGTGGATCTGGAAATTGCCCTTGCCGTAGCGATATTTCTGCGTCGCCTCAATATCGACCTTGGGCGCCTCCGCGCCGAGCAGCCGGCCGTAGAGTTGCGTCGGCGTCACCGAGCAGATGACGCTCTTGCTGGCATGGACCGTTTCGCCCGAGGCCAGCCGCACGCCGGTGGCGCGGCCGCCAGCCAGGATGATCGAGGCAACGTCGGCTTCGGTGGAGATGACGCCGCCGCGTTCGGTGATCAACGCCTCGAAGGCCGAAAGCAGGTTCTTCGCCCCGCCCTTGACGATCGGCGCGCCGGCCGCTTCCAGCGCGAAGGCGATCACCTTGGCGATCTGGCCGGAGAACGCATCTTCGGGCCCGAGCCCGGCATGCAGCACCCAGGGCGCCCACAGCGCGCGGATGGTCTCGGACTGGTAGGTGCTTTCCAGCCAGCCGCGCGCCGGCACCAAAGCTTCGCCGAGAAAGGCGCCAAGGCCACGCGGACCGCGCCGCCAGGCATCGCCAGCCAGCAGCTTCGCCGTCGGGTAGGACCACAGGCTGCCGCCGAGCAGGCCGAACAAAAGGCCGGCATTGCGCTCGATGCCGCCGACATCGTCGGCGTGGCGGTCGCCGTCACCAGCCGCGATCGCATTGAGGGCGGCAACATTGGCGGCGCGGTCGGTGCCGAGCACGGCATGGCTGCCGTCCGGCCGCAGCACGCCAGTTGGCGAGCCGGTATGGCAGAATTCCAGGCCGTGCCGGGCGAGGTCAGCGCCCAATGCAGCAAAGGCCGGCGAGGTGATGAACAGCACGAAGGTCGTCGCCATCACATCATGGATAAAGCCGGGCGCGGTGATCTCCTCGGTACGCATGCAGCCGCCGATGCGGTCGTTGCGCTCGAGCACCAGCACCTTCGCGCCCTTGCCGCCCAGCATCGCCGCGCAGACCAGCGCGTTGATGCCGCTGCCGACGATGATGTGATCGGGGGCTTTCATCGGGGGTTTCCTGCGGGCGGACACTGCAGTTCAATCGCGTGGGATTGCGCTCTACGGCGCCCCCCTCTGTCCTGCCGGACATCTCCCCCTCTTGGGGGGAGATTGGCAGCTTCGGCGCTCTGCTCATTCTTGCAGCGTCGTAGATTCGCGAAAACGATCGTGGTGAAGGCCAATCTCCCCCCAGGAGGGGGAGATGTCCGGCAGGACAGAGGGGGGCGCCGTAGAGTGGCGGCGTTGCAAGCCTGCCACCCCTCACCTGTCACCAACGCATCGCCTTCACTCATGATCTTCTCCCGAAGACCCACCTCGCCCTATTTTCCCGACACCAGCGCCAGGGCGCGGATCGGGCTGCCGGTGCCGTGCTCGATTTTCAGCGGCGCGGCGATCAGGATGGCGCCTTTCGGCGGCAGCTGGTCGAGGTTGCAAAGGCTGGCCAGCCCGTAGCGATTGGCCTTGTGCATCAGCGTGTGGGCCGGGAAAGGCGGCTCCATGCCGCCGGCCTTGCCGGCATCGGTGCCGATCGTCTCCGAGCCCCAGCCCTTGATGTTCTTGCCGATCAGGAACTGGATGGCTTCCGCCGTCGGGCCGGGCGTGTGCGGTCCGGTCTCGTTGGCGTTGAGGAACTCGGCTTCCGAGCCGTTGCGCTTGTACCAGTCGGTGCGCATCACCACCCATTCGCCGGCATTGATCGCGCCGTGCTCGGCTTCCCATGCCTTGATGTGGTCGACGGTGAGCAGGAAATCATGGTCGGCGGCGGCTTCCTTCGAGCAGTCGATGACATTGACCGGGCCGACGAAGTTCTGTGCCGGAATGGTGTCGGTGGCGCCGTCCGGATAGTCCTTGCCGCTGATCCAATGCTGCGGCGCATCGAAATGCGTACCCGAATGCTCGCCGAGCTTCAGCCAGTTCCATGCCCACCACGGGCCGTTCTTGTCATAGCGGGAGATGTTGTGGATTTCGATCTTCGGCGTGTCGACGGCGAGTTCAGGCGGTAGCTTGATCAAGGGCGTGTCCGGCCCGAGCGGCGCCGACAGGTCGACCACCCTGATGGCGCCTGAAAGCAACTGGCCGGCGACCTCGCCGAGGAGTTTTTGGGTGTCCATGGTCTCTGTTCCCTCTTTTCGATGATGATCAAGGCTCGTCTCGGCCCTTAATATCCTACTAGACGAAAACATATGCATCTGCAATTATCTTTAAGCATAAAGGAAATGGGAACGGGGCGTGAGCGAGTTCGACGCCATCTTTGTCGGGGCGGGCCACAACAGTCTGGCATGCGCCGCGCATCTGGCGCTCAAAGGTTGGAAAACCGGGATTTTCGAGTGCAGCGCAGCAATCGGCGGCGCCGTCCAGACGCGCGAATATACTCTTCCCGGCTTCCGCCACGACTTCGGCGCGATGAATCTCAGCCTGTTTGCCGGCTCCGCCTTCCACCGGAAATATGCAAATGAATTGAAAGCCCAGGGGCTGGAGTTCGCGCCGGTCGCCGACTGTTTCGCCAGCGCCTTTCCCGACGGACGCTGGTTCGGCGTCAGCAACGACCTGGAGAAAACCGCGAGCCGCATGGCCGCCTTCTCCGCCGCCGATGCAGCAGCATGGCGCAGGCTAGTTGCCGCCTTCCCGGCGGAGGCCGAGCATCTGTTCCGGCTGCTGGGACTGCCGATGAGCGCCCGCGCACTGGCCGGCACGGCGTGGAACCTGTGGCGCAAGAAGGGCATTGCCGGCGCGCTCGACACTAGCCGGCTGTTGCTGTCTTCGCCCCGCGCCTGGCTTGAAGAAAACTTCGAGTCGCCGCATGTGCGGGCGACGCTCGCTACCTGGGGCATGCATCTCGATTTCGCGCCGGACATCGCCGGCGGCGCCGTCTTCCCCTATCTGGAATCGATGGCCAACCAGAGCTTCGGCATGGTGCTGGGCAAGGGCGGCGCCGACACCATCATCCGGGCGCTCTCGGGCATGGTCACCTCCGCCGGCGGCAGGATCGTGACCGGCGCCGAGGTGGCGGAAATCACGGTTTCCGCCGGCAAGGCGACCGGCGTGCGGCTCGCCTCGGGTGAAACGCATACAGCCACCAGGGCGGTCATCGCCGGCGTCGCGCCCAGGGCGTTGACCGGCAAGCTGCTGGCGAACGGTTCGGGCGATGCCGGCTTCGACACGGCGATGCGGAAATTCCGCCATGCGCCGGGCACGATGATGATCCACCTGGCGCTCGACGACTTGCCGGACTGGCGCGCGGGATCAGAACTTCGGCAGTTCGCCTATGTGCACCTGTCGCCGTCGCTCGACGCCATGTCGCGCACCTACCAGCAGGCGATGGCAGGCATGCTGCCGGACGAACCGGTGCTGGTCGTCGGCCAGCCGACCGCGATCGATCCGTCGCGCGCACCCCAGGGCAAGCATGTGCTGTGGGTGCAGGTGCGCATGCTGCCCGCCGAAATCCTGGGTGATGCCGCCGGCAAGATCGCGCCCGCGCATTGGGACCAGGTCAAGGATGTCTACGCCGAGCGCGTGCTCGATATCATCGAGACCTACGCGCCCGGTCTGCGGAGCAAAATCCTCGGCCGGGCGGTGTTTTCGCCCATCGACCTCGAACGCGAGAACCCGAACCTCGTCGGTGGCGACCAGGTCTGCGGCAGCCACCATCTGGCGCAGAACTTTTTGTTCCGCCCGGCACGCGGCTATGCCGGCTGGAACACGCCGGTCGCCAATTTGCATCTCACCGGAGCCGCGACATGGCCGGGCGCGGGCACCGGTGCGGCCTCGGGCTTCATGCTCGCGCAACAGCTTGGCGGGAGGTAGGCCCGAAGATTTTATGGAGGCGACGAGGGGCAAGGCGCTGCTGCCCACGAAGCCCGAGACAATGAACCGACACCGCCGCGCAACGACAATAACCAACAAGGGGAACGACCATGACAATCAACAGACGCGAATTGCTCGGATACAGTGCCGCGGCACTCGGGGTGGCCGCCGTTGGCCTGCCGCAAATGGCCAAAGCCGCTGCCGGTGAGCTGACCATCGCCTATAACGTCAACCTACCGTCCTGGGATCCGACCACCGGACCCTCGGCGGTCAACCCGACGATCCAGGGCCTCTACCAGTCGGTGTTCGACCAGTTCATCCCGCAGAAGCCGGACCTGTCCTTCGCGCCGGGCCTGCTCACCGAATGGGGCTGGAACGACGACCGCACCAAGGTGATGATGACGGTGCGCGAAGGCGTCAAATGGCATGACGGCTCGCCCTTCACGCCCGAGGACGTGGTGTGGTCGCTGCAGCGGGCGGGCGACGAAAAGACCGGCAACCCGATCCAGTTCGTCTGGAAGAACGTCAACAACTTCAAGATCGACGGCAACAAGATCACCGGCGATGTCGTGCAGTTCGACCCGGTCTATTTCAAATGGATGTCGTTCCTGACCGGCTACATCCTGCCCAAGGCCTATTACGAGAAGGTAGGCGCCGAAGGTTTCGAGAAAGCGCCGATCGGCACCGGCCCCTACATGGTCGAGAAGTTCGAGCGCAATGCCTTCCTGCGGCTGAAGGCTAATCCGACCTACTGGGGCGGCAAGCCGGCCTTCGAGAATGTGACGATCAAGTTCGTCGCCGATGCGGCGAGCCGCGTCGCCGAGATCGAGTCCGGCTCCTCGCAGGTGACGCTCGAAATCCCCTATGAGGAGTATGACCGGCTGATCGCCAAGGAGGGACTTGCCGGCTCGTGCAAGCCGGTTTCCGACATTGGCATGATCTTCTTCAACGACATTGAAGCGATGCTGGACAAGAATGTCCGCCAAGCCGCCGTCATGGCGGTGGACAAGGAGCTTCTGGTCAAGCGGCTACTGCGGGGCTATGGCCAGCCGATCGCTACGCTGGAGACACCGGAGTATACGGCCTTCGACGCCTCGATCAAGGTCGAGCACAATCCGGAAAAGGCCAAGGAATTGCTGGCAGCCTCGGGCTATTCGCCCGAGAAGCCGGTCAAGTTCACCATCCAGACGACCAAGGGCTTCAAACCCAAGGACTATGAGATGATCCAGGCGATCGTCGGCATGTGGCGCAAGGTCGGCATCGAGGCGACGATCGAGGTCTACGAAATCGCCAAGCACTATGAATTGCGCGCCGCCGACAAGCTGGCGCCAGCCGCCTTCTACAATTGGGGCAATGCCATCGGCGACCCAACCACTTCGACCGGCTTTGCCATGTATGGCCCGAGCCCGCATTCCGTGTGGGACAGCCAGGACCTGATCGACATGATCAACCCGCTATGGGGCGAGAAGGACGAAGCCAAGCGCATTGCCGGCTGGAAGGCGGTCGACAAATACATCGCCGAGCAGGCCTATGTGCTGCCGCTGATGCAGTACGCGCAGCCGATCGTGCATGCCAAGGGCGTCAACGTGGTCCAGCATGTGTCCGGCGCCCTTTTGCCGGCCTTGATGACCCCGGCCTGAGGCAAGCTAGGAGGCATGCCGTCGCAAAGACGGCGTGCCTCTCCAACTTACGCAGGCCCCCTCATCCGGCCCTTCGGGCCACCTTCTCCCCGCCGGGAAGAAGGAACGGGCGCAGCCATCCGTGACCTCTTGTCCCCTCGGGAAAAGGTGGCCGCGAAGCGGCCGGATGAGGGGGCCGTTCGTTCCATCAGTCGCTTATACGCACTGGACTTACGCCGGCATGCTCCTGCAACGCTTCCTGATCCGTCTTTTGACGATGCTGATCACGCTGTTCGGCGTGGCCGTCGTCGTGTTCGTCGTGATCCGCGTCGCGCCCGGCGATCCGATCGCCATGATGCTGCCGCCCGGCGCGACCGATGCCGACATTGCCCGGCTGCGGGCGCTCTATGGGCTCGACAAGACGATCGTGCAGCAATTCTTCATCTGGCTGTCCGGCGTGGCCCGGGGCGATTTCGGCACCTCGATTTCGCTCAGGCAAGATGTGCTCGGCCTTGTCTTCAACCGGCTGCCGGCGACGCTGGAACTCGCCATCGTCGCGCTCGTCATGGCGGTGGCGCTCGGCGGCACGACGGCGGTCCTCGGCGCTCGTGAACGCGGCACCGCGGTCGAGGCCGGCATCGACATCGCCAGCGGGGCGGCACTGTCCATTCCCGACTTCCTGTGGGGCCTGGTGTTGATCCTTTTGTTCGGCGTGCTGGTGCCGATCTTCGACATTTCCGGCCGCGTGTCGCCGCAGCTCGACCTGCCCTTCGTCACCCAGTTCTATCTGTTCGAGAGCATTTTACGCCTGCGCTTCGACCTGACCTGGGACCTGCTGAAGCACATGCTGATGCCGGCTGTGGCGCTGGCGCTGCCGCTGGCCGCGATCATCTCGCAACTGCTGAAGCAGTCGCTGAAGGAAGTGCTCGACCTCGACTATGTCGTGCTGGCGCGGGTGAAGGGGTTTTCGGAAACGCAGGTCATTCTGCGCGAGGCGCTGAAGAACGCCGCTTTGCCGACGCTGACACTGGTCGGCGTGCAGTTCACCTTTCTGATCGGCGGCACGGTCATCGTCGAACGGCTGTTTTCCTATGAGGGCCTCGGCAACATGGCAATCGATGCCGTCATCAACCGCGACCTCCCGCTGATCCAGGGCATCGTGCTGGTCTTCGCGCTGCTCTTCGTGCTGATCAACCTTACCGTCGACATGATGTATGCACTGCTCAATCCGAGGCTGCGCCATGGATAACGCGCGCACCTCACGACGCGGGCTAAGTCCCAGGCTGTGGCTGGCCGGCGGCTGGCTGCTGCTGGCGCTTCTAGCGGCGATCTTGGCACCACTGGTCGCACCGCAGGATCCGCTGGCGCAGGATTTGATGCTGGAACGGCTGCCGCCGTTCTGGATCGATGGAGCCGAACCCGGCTATTGGCTGGGCACAGACAGCCTCGGCCGCGATCTGTTGTCCCGCCTGATCTTCGGCGGACGCATCGCCTTCATCGTCGCCTTTGCCGCGGCCATCGCCGCCTGCCTGGTCGGCTCGACGCTCGGACTGATCGCCGGCTATTTCGGCGGCTGGGCCGACCGCATCATCTCGCGCATCGTCGATGTCTGGATGGCGTTCCCGCCGGTGCTGTTCGCCATCCTTTTGGTTGCCGTGCTCGGCACCGGTCTCAGCTCGGTCATCATCGCCATTGCCGTCATCGACTGGACGCGCTTCTGCCGGGTGATCCGCGCCGAGGCGATGGGCCAGTCGCGCATGGACTATGTCGAGAATGCCCGCATCGCCGGCTATGGCCGCATCGGCATCATGCTGCGCGAAGTGCTGCCCAATGTGGTGCCTTCGATCGTGGCCCTGCTGTCGCTGGAAATGGGCATCGCCGTCATCGTCGAGGCGATCCTGTCCTTCGTCAATCTGTCGATCTCGACCGACGATCCGACCTGGGGCGGCATCATCGCCGAAGGCCGGCTGTCGATCCATCAGGCCTGGTGGGTTCTGGTGTTTCCGCTGGTGACGCTGATCCTCACCGTGCTGTCGTTCAGCCAGTTCGGCGAAGCGCTGAAGACGCGTTTCGACCCGGTGCTGCGATGAGCGCCTGTCTCGACATCGCCAATCTGAGCGCCTTGCTGCCGAACGGCCAACGCGTGCTGCGCTCGGTTTCACTCTCAGTACAGCCCGGCGAGGTCCGCGCGCTGGTCGGCGAGAGCGGCGCTGGCAAGACGATGATCGGCAAGGCGGTGCTCGGCGTATTGCCGTCGAGCGTGCGCATCGTCGAAGGCGACATGCGGCTCGAAGGCGAGGATCTTGGCAAGCTAGCGCCCAAGGCACGGCGCACGCTGATCGGCGCGCGCACGGCTCTGATCCCGCAGGATCCCCTGACCGCACTCAACCCGTCACGCCGCATCGGCTCGCAGATGACCGACCGGCTGGTACGCATTCTCGGCTGGAGCGCAGAGAAGGCCGATACTCGAATTCGCCAGTTGCTGGACGAGGTGCAGATCCGCGACCCCGACCGCGTGCTGAGAAGCTATCCGCACGAGCTTTCCGGCGGCATGCGCCAGCGCGTGCTGATCGCCGCCGCCTTCGCCGCCGAGCCAAGGCTGATCGTTGCCGACGAGCCGACGACGGCGCTCGACGTCACCGTGCAGAAGCAGATCCTGCGGTTGATCGCGCAGTTGCAGCGCGAGCATGGCACGGCGATCCTGTTCGTCACCCACGACCTCGGCGTCGTCGCCAAGATCAGCCAGAAGGTATCGGTGCTCTATGCCGGCAAAGTGGTGGAAGAGGCCGAGACGGCTGCCCTCTTCGCCGCCCCGCAGCATCCCTACACACGGGCGTTGATGGCTGCCACGCCGCGCTACACGGACCCGCTCGCCTCGCTGAAACCGGTCGACGAGGCGGTGCTGACTGGACTGGCTGCCGAGATTGCCGCCGCCGACCAGGCCTGGAGGCGACCGCATGGCTGAGCCGCTGTTTTGCGTGCGCGGGCTGAAGGTCGCGTTGCCCGACATGACGCGCAAGCCGCTGATCGGCCGCGCACCCTTAGCCCAGATTCTGAAGGGTCTCGACTTCGACCTGCCGAGGGGATCGGTGACCGGCATCGTCGGCGAATCCGGTTCCGGCAAATCGACGCTCGGCCGCGCCTTGGTGCGGCTCTCGGAACCCAGCGCCGGCAGCATCCGCTTCGACGGCCGCGATATCACCCATCTGCCGGAGATGGAGCTGCTGCCGTTGCGCCGCGACCTGCAGATGATCTTCCAGGATCCGATGTCGTCGCTCAACCCGCGCCGCACCATCGCCAGCATCATCGCCGCGCCGCTCAAGCAGAACGGCCTTGGCGACAACCTCAAGAGCCGCGTCGCCGAAGCTTTGCAGCGGGTCGGCCTGCCGCAGAGCTTCGCCGGCCGCTACCGCCACGAACTGTCTGGCGGCCAGCGCCAGCGCGTCGGCATTGCGCGCGCACTGGCGCTGTCGCCGAAATTCGTGCTGGCCGACGAGATCGTCTCGGGTCTGGATGTGTCGACGCAGGCGCAGATCCTCACTCTGCTGGAAAAGCTCGCGGCGGAGATGGGGCTGACGGTCGCCTTCATCAGCCACGATCTGTCCGTCATCCGGCGGCTGTGCCAGCAGGTGATCGTCATGCGCGAGGGCGTGATCGTCGAGGCGAGCGCCACCGACGCGCTGTTCGACAAGCCGCGGCAGGCCTACACGCGCGACCTCATCGCAGCCATTCCGCTGCCCGAGATCGATGCGGGCTGGCTGGACATTCCTTCCGCCGCCAAGGCACCGACATGAATGCATATGCACGCCGAAGAGCGGGTCCGGACGTGCGACCACAAAGAGCCAAGTCCCGTCAAATGGAGAGGACCGACATGAAGACCACAATCACAATTGCAACGCTCGCCGCCGCGATGCTCGGCAGCGCCGGCATGGCCACCGCCGGCTCGATCCCGGGCATGCGCGGCCACGATCACACGGGCATCACCGTTCCCGACATGAAGCAAGCGGTCGACTTCTTCACCGAAGTGGTCGGCTGCAAGAAGGCGATGTCGTTCGGCCCGTTCGCCGACGACAAGGGCACCTTCATGCAGGATCTCCTGGGTGTCGATCCCAAGGCTGTCATCGAGCAGGTCACCATGGTCCGCTGCGGCTATGGATCGAACATCGAGCTGTTCAAATACACCGCGCCCGACCAGAAGGACCTGACGCCGAAGAACAGCGACATTGGCGGCTTCCACATCGCCTTCTATGTCGACGATGTCGCCGCCGCCAAAGCCTATCTCGACGGCAAGCGCGTCAAGACAAGGATGGGACCGTTGCCGGTCAAGGAAGGGCCCGCCGCCGGCCAGACCATCCTCTATTTCCAGGCGCCCTGGGGACTGCAACTGGAAGCGATCAGCTATCCCACGGGGATGGCCTATGAGAAGGGCGCCGAGACCGTGCTGTGGAGCCCCAAGAACCCGGAAAAGTGATATTTGGCAGCGCGCTTGCGGAGCGACACGCAAGCGCGCCGCCCCGATGTCGGCCAATGATTTCGGCATAAAACTTTAAGCTTGAAATATCTGGCTTCCGGCGCGATACTTGAGATGCAGCAAGCGAAGAGGAGATCGCACGGATGAAGGTTGCGGTTCTCGGCGGCGGACCAGCCGGCCTCTACTTTGCCATTTCGATGAAGCTCAGGGACGCCGCGCATAATGTGACGGTGTACGAGCGCAACCGCGCCGACGACACGTTCGGCTGGGGCGTCGTGCTGTCGGCCGAGACGCTCGACAATCTGTCGAAGAACGACCCGGTCAGCGCCGTCTGGATCAAGAAGCATTTCGCCTATTGGGACGACATCGCCGTCATCCATGACGGTGTGCGCACAGTCTCGTCGGGCCACGGCTTCTGCGGCATCGGCCGCAAGCGGCTGTTGATCCTGCTGCAGCGGCGCGCGCGCGAACTCGGCGTCAAGCTGATGTTCGAGAGCGATATCGCCGATCCCCGGCCTTACATGGAGACGCACGATCTGGTTGTTGCCGCCGACGGGCTGAACTCCAGGGCGCGCAACAGCTTCGTCGATATCTTCAAGCCCGACATCGACACCCGCAAGTGCAAGTTCGTCTGGCTCGGCACCAACCAGAAATTCGACGACGCTTTCACCTTCATCTTCCAGAAGACCGAGCATGGCTGGGTGTGGGCGCACGCCTACCAGTTCGACAGCGACACCGCGACCTTCATCGTCGAGTGCAGCGAACAGACCTGGGCTGCCTTCGGCTTCGGCGCGATGACGCAGCAGGAATCGATCGCCGTTTGCGAGAAGATCTTCGCCAAACATCTTGGTGGTCATTCGCTGATGACCAATGCCAACCACATCCGTGGCTCGGCGTGGATCAATTTCCCGCGCGTCTTGTGCGAGCGCTGGTCTTACAAGAACCTGGCCTTGATGGGCGACGCGGCGGCATCGGCGCATTTCTCGATCGGTTCCGGCACCAAGCTCGCACTGGAAAGCGCCGTGGCGCTGGCCGAGTATGTCGAGACCGAACCGGATCTCGACGCAGCCTTCCGCAAATATGAGGATGCGCGGCGCACCGAGGTGCTGAAGCTGCAGTCGGCGGCACGCAACTCGCTGGAATGGTTCGAGGAAGTCGAGCGCTATCTCGGCCTCGATCCGGTGCAGTTCAACTATTCGCTTTTGACCCGCTCGCAGCGCATCAGCCACGAGAATTTGCGGCTGCGCGATGCCGAATGGCTGGGTGGCGCGGAAGAATGGTTCCAGCGCCAGGCCGGCGCCGGCGGCAACAGCCTGCGCCGCGCGCCGATGTTCGCCCCGTTCAAGCTGCGCGACATGCAGCTCAGCAACCGCGTCGTCGTCTCGCCGATGGCGCAGTACAAGGCCGTCGACGGCTGCCCGACCGACTGGCATTTCACCCATTATGCCGAGCGGGCCAAGGGCGGCGCCGGCCTCATTTATATCGAGATGACCTGCGTCAGCCCCGAGGGACGGATCACGCCCGGCTGTCCCGGTTTCTACGCGCCCGAACACGAGGTGGCATGGAAGCGGCTGGTCGATTTCGTCCACACCGAGACCGAGGCCAAGATCTGCGCCCAGATCGGCCATTCCGGCGCCAAGGGCTCGACCCGGCTCGGCTGGGAAGGCACCGACGTGCCGCTGACCTCGGGCAACTGGCCGGTCATGGCGGCGTCGGCCGTCGCGTGGTCGCCGCAGAATCAGATGCCGAAGGCGATGGACCGCGCCGACATGGACCAGGTGCGCGACGAATTCGTGGCTTCGGCCGAGATGGCCGACCGATGCGGCTTCGACATGCTCGAGATCCACGCCGCGCACGGTTATCTGTTGTCGTCCTTCATCACGCCGGTCACCAACCGGCGCACGGATCAATATGGCGGTTCGCTGGAAAACCGCATGCGCTATCCCCTCGAAATCTTCCGCGCTGTGCGTGCCGCCTGGCCGGCACAAAAACCGATCTCGATGCGCATTTCGGCCAATGACTGGGTCGGCATCGACGGCGTGACACCGGCCGACGCGGTCGAAATCGCAAGACTGCTGCATGAAGCCGGTGTCGACATCTGCGACGTCTCGGCCGGCCAGACGTCGGTATTGGCGAAACCGGTCTACGGCCGCATGTTCCAGACGCCGTTTTCCGACCGCATCCGCAACGAGGTTGGCATGGCCACGATGGCTGTCGGCAACATCTATGAACCCGACCATGTGAATTCGATCCTGATGGCCGGCCGCGCCGACCTGGTGGCACTGGCCCGGCCGCATCTCGCCGATCCCTACTGGACGCTGCATGCCGCCGTGACGCTCGGCGACCGCGGCGTGAAGTGGCCCGATCCCTATCTGCCCGGACGCGACCAGCTCTACCGCCTGGCTGAACGCGATGCCGCCGCGGGGCTGAAAGTATGACGGGCGCGACCGGGATCCCCAGCAAGCACGCGCTGGTCACCGGTGGCGGTTCCGGCGTCGGCCGGGCCATCGCGCTGGCGCTGGCGGGCGCCGGCATCGACGTCACCATTTGCGGTCGCCGGGAAGCCGAGCTTGCCAAGGTGGCCGGCGAAAGCGACCGCATCTTTGGCATCACTGCCGATGTCACCAACGAGGAGTCTATGGCCTCGCTCTATGAAGCGGCGGAAGCTGCGCGGGGGGCCTTCGACATCGTCGTCGCCAATGCCGGCATGGCCGGCAGCATGCCGGCGCACAAGACGACGCTCGCCGATTGGCAGCGCACGCTGGACGTCAATTTGACCGGCGCCTTCCTGACGGTGAAGCCGGCACTGGCGGGAATGGCCGCGCGCAAGGCAGGGCGGATCGTGTTCATCGCCTCCACGGCCGGATTGAAAGGCTACGCCTATGTCGCGCCTTACGTCGCCGCCAAGCATGGCGTCGTCGGCCTGATGCGGGCTCTTGCCGCCGAGACGGCGAAATCCGGCGTCACTGTCAACGCCGTGTGTCCGGGTTTCGTGGAGACCGACATGCTGGAACAGTCCATCCAGCGCATCATCGAAAAGACCGGCCGCTCGGCCGAGGAAGCGCGAACAAGCCTCGCCTCGACCAACCCGCAAGGCCGCTTCATCCAGCCGCAAGAGGTTGCCGCCGCCGTGCTGTGGCTGTGCGGCGACGCGGCGCAATCGATCACCGGACAGGCGATTTCCATCTCGGGAGGTGAAACATGGTAGCCGGCCCCCTGCCCGCGCCATCGGGACCCGGCAAGGACCGCTTGCGCCTGTGGATCAGGCTGCTGCGTGCCTCGCGCACCATCGAGGCCGAACTGCGCGAGCGGCTGAAGAAGGACTTCAACACGACGCTGCCGCGCTTCGACGTGATGGCTGCACTTTATCGCGCCCCGGAAGGCATGCTGATGAGCGACCTGTCGCGCTTCCTTTTGGTGTCCAACGGCAATGTCACCGGCATTGTCGACCGGTTGGTCTCGGAAGGGCTGGTGGCCCGCGCGCGCCGCAACGGCGACCGCCGCACCTCGATGGTGCGGCTGACCGATGAAGGCACCAAATCCTTTGCCACCATCGCCGCCGCGCATGAGGGCTGGATCGGTGAACTGCTGGGCAAGGTCAGCGAGGACGACGCGCGACGGCTGACAGGCATGCTGACCTCATTCCGCAGCAACTGGGAGGGACGCGAATGACCGGGATGGCCGGGCTCAAGCCGAAGCATTTCCTCTGGGAAGTCGAGGGCAGGATCGCCAAGGTCCGGCTCGACCGGCCGGAGCGCAAGAATCCGCTGACCTTCGACAGCTATGCGGAACTGCGCGACACGTTCCGCGACCTCGTCTATGCCGACGATGTCGATGCCGTCGTGTTCTTGTCCAACGGCGGCAATTTCTGCTCCGGCGGCGATGTCCACGACATTATCGGCCCGCTGGTCAAGATGGACATGAAAGAGCTCCTGGCCTTCACCCGCATGACCGGCGATTTCGTCAAGGCGATGCTGAACTGCGGCAAGCCGATCATCGCGGCGGTCGACGGCGTCGCGGTCGGCGCCGGCGCCATCATCGCCATGAGCTCCGATATCCGCATCGCCACGCCGGAAGCCAAGACCGCCTTCCTGTTCACGCGCGTCGGCCTCGCCGGCTGCGACATGGGCGCCTGCGCGATCCTGCCGCGCATCATCGGCCAGGGTCGGGCGGCCGAACTGCTCTACACCGGCCGCACCATGACGGCCGCCGAGGGCGAGCGCTGGGGGTTCTATAACAGGCTGGTCGATGCCGCAGCGCTCGAGGCCGACGCGCTCGACATGGCGGCGCGGATCGTCTCCGGCCCGACTTTTGCCCACGGCATCACCAAGACGCAGTTGAACCAGGAATGGTCGATGGGCCTCGACCAGGCGATCGAGGCCGAGGCACAGGCGCAGGCGATCTGCATGCAGACGCGCGATTTCGAGCGGGCGTACCGGGCGTTCGTGGCCAAGGAAAAGCCGGTGTTCGAGGGGGATTGAGATGGGCGGTTTTTTGGAGACGTTGGCGGGACAGCGCCCCCCTCTGTCCTGCCGGACATCTCCCCCTCTAGGGGGGAGATCGGCTGTCGTACATGCTTTCGCAAATCGCCAGCGCCGCAAGATGGGCGCCGGCGCCCAAGCTGCCAATCTCCCCCCTAGAGGGGGAGATGTCCGGCAGGACAGAGGGGGGCGCCGTAGAGCGCAACGCCTCAACCGCGGAGGCACCAATGCCTGACCGTTCCTTCCTCAACTGGCCGTTCTTCGAAACCCGCCATCGCGACCTCGCTGAGCGCCTCGAAACCTGGTGCGCCAAAAACCTCCCCGTCGATCACCACGACGTCGACGCCGCCTGCCGCGAACTCGTGGCGAAACTTGGCCGCGACGGCTGGTTGAAACCGACGGCGCTCGACACGGACAATCCCGCACCACTCGACGTGCGCACTCTGTGCATCACGCGCGAGACGCTGGCGCGCCATGATGGGCTGGCCGACTTCGCCTTTGCCATGCAAGGATTGGGCACTGGCGCGCTCAGCCTGTTCGGCACGCCGGAGCAGCAGCAATGGCTTTCGAAGACACGCGCCGGCAAGGCGATTTCGGCCTTTGCCTTGTCGGAACCGCGCTCCGGATCGGATGTCGCCAACACCGAGATGACGGCGACCCGGGATGGCGACGGCTATGTGCTTACGGGCGAGAAGACCTGGATCTCCAATGGCGGCATCGCCGATCTCTATGTCGTCTTTGCCCGCACCGGCGAGGCGCCGGGCGCCAAGGGGCTCTCGGCCTTCCTCGTGCCTGGCGACGCCAAGGGACTTGGCATCGCCGAGCGTCTCGAAGTGATCGCGCCGCATCCGCTGGCGCGGCTGTCCTTCGATCAGGTCCGCCTGCCTGCCTCCGCACTGATCGGCAAGCCCGGCGACGGCTTTCGTATCGCCATGTCGGTGCTGGACGTGTTTCGCTCGACCGTCGGCGCGGCGGCGCTCGGCTTTGCCCGCCGCGCGCTGGATGAGAGCATCAAGAGGGTGGCCGAGCGCAAGCTGTTCGGCGCGCCGATGGGCGAACTGCAGATGGTGCAGGGACACATCGCCGACATGGCTCTCGACGTCGACGCGGCGGCCCTTCTGGTCTACCGCGCCGCCTGGACCAAGGACATGGGCGCGGCCCGGGTGACGCGCGAGGCGGCAATGGCCAAGCTGTTCGCCACCGACAAGGCGCAAGAGGTGATCGACAAGGCCGTGCAGCTGCATGGCGGCGACGGGGTCCGCAAAGGCCATATCGTCGAAAGCCTGTATCGCGAGATCCGCGCGCTGCGCATCTATGAGGGCGCCTCGGACGTGCAGAAAGTGGTCATCGCGCGGCAAGTGATGGGCGCGGCCTGACGGCGAGCGGCATTCGATTTTGAGACTTGGATTTTTTTGAAATACCGGGAGGCTTGAAATGCACGAGATTTTGCAGCCGGAGGGCTGGGCCAAACCGGTCGGCTACGCCAATGGCGTCGCGGCGCGCGGTCGGCTCGTCTTCGTCGGCGGACAGGTCGGCTGGAACGGACAATGCCAGTTCGAAACCGACGATTTTGTCGGCCAGGTGCGGCAGACCCTTGCGAACATCGTGGCGGTACTGGCCGAGGCGGGCGCCATGCCGCAGCACATCACCTCAATGACCTGGTATTTCACCGACAAGGCCGAATACCTGGCCAATCTCAGGGGGATCGGCGAGGCCTACCGCGAGGTGATCGGCCGGCATTTTCCGGCGATGGCCGCCATGCAGGTGACGGCGCTGGTCGAGGACCGCGCCAAGGTGGAGATCCAGGCGACGGCGGTTATCCCGGAATAAAGAATTCGTTGTTCCCGGAATAATTTATGCGCGCAGCTCCGCCTTCCGTAAAATCGGCAGCACATGGTCGCAGAAATAGGGCAGCTCCTGCGTGTAATTGACGAAGGACAGGGCGATGCCTTGGTAGCCATGTCCGGCAATGGCGGCCATGTCGGCAGCAATCGTTTCCGGCGTCCCAATCAGCGGATAGGTGCCGGCGCCGCCGGCGAAACGCTGCCGATAGCGGTCATAGGCATGCGGGTCGTGCGACTGCGAGAATTCCTTCTTGCCGGCCATATGGGCATCGACCGCGTCGTGGTCGGCCATATCGACGGCATAGCGCGTGTAATAGGCCTGCGCCTCCTCCATGGTCGGGCGGCAGACGACATGCGCCACGGTGTAGACGCCGACATCCCGGCCCACTCTGTCGGCCCGCTCGCTGATGTCGGCGACATGCTTGCCGGCGTCACCCATCTCCGAGAAGGTCGTGAACAGATAGTCGCATCGGGCGGCGGCGAAATCGCGGCCCGGGCCGCCGAACGCGGCGTTCATGGTCACCGGGCGCGGAACCTGCAGGCTGACTGGCCGGCTGACGGCTTCCTTGAGACGATAGTAGGTGCCCTCATAGTCGAGAGGCTCGCTCGATGCATAAAGCCTTTCGAGTATCTCGATCCATTCCGCAGCCTGGTCGTAGCCCTTTTCGACGAGCGGCGTGCCGAACATGCCGAATTCCCTAGGGTTCCAGCCGCAGACGATGTTGAGGCCGGCGCGGCCCTGGCTGATGTGGTCGACCGTTGCCAGCGCCTTGGCGGCATAGAGCGGATGCACCAGCGGCACATGCACGGTCATGAACAGGCCGATCCTGTCGGTGGCCATGGCGAGCGCCGCCGCCCAGGTAAAAGTCTCGAACGACCATTCGCGCACATTGTTGCGGCCGCCAAAGCCGCGCCAGCGGGCGATCGGCAGCATGAACTCCAGGCCCGCGCGGTCGGCGATTTGCGCTGCCGTCAGATTGTCCTGCCAGCTTGCCGTCCAGCGTTCCGGCACATCGGTGATGGCCAGGCCGCCATCGGCATTGGTGGAAAAGACGCCGAGCTTCAGTTTGTTGGGACCGTGCAGGGGATGTGGTTTCATGTCGCGACCTCCCGGCGAAGGTTGCACGCTACGGCCCCGCGAAAATATTTCAAGCATGAAATAGCTTCGTCCGGCGATGGTTTGCGGATATGAATCCAGGCAGCATGAAAAAGGGGACGGCATGAGCGAATTCCGCCAGAAATGCATCGGCAGGACGAACCTCGTCGGTTCCTTCGCCGCCATTCCTCATCCCGTCGCGGTCGAAGTGATGGCGCAGTCCGGCCTCGATTTCCTCTGCATCGACTGGGAGCATGCCCAGATTTCGCGCGACATGATCGAGACCATGGTGCGTGCGGCCGATGTCCACCGCGTGCCGGCGATGGTGCGCGTTCCCGGCCATGCGCCGGAAGCGATCCAGGCCGCACTCGACAGCGGCGCGCAAGGCGTGCTGGTGCCGCGCGTCTCGACCGCCGCCCAGGCGCAAGCAGCGGTGAAGGCATCTCGCTATCCGCCGAAGGGCGAGCGCGGCGTCGGACCCGGCCGGGCCGCCGGCTATGGCTATCGCATTCCCGAATATCTGGCCGGCGCCAACGACAGGATCGTCGTCGCGGTCCAGGTCGAGACAGCGGAGGGGTTGGCCAACATCGAGGCGATCGCGGCCGTGGAAGGCGTCGACATGGTCTTCGTCGGTCCCGGCGATCTCTCGGTGTCGATCGATGCGATCGGGCCGAAGGGCGCTGACAGGCTCACGGATGCAATCCGGACGATCATCGGCGCGACGGTCGCCCATGGCAGGACATCGGGCATATTTTGCGCCAGCCCGCAGAATGTCGGCCGATGGGCGGCCATCGGGGCGAGTTTCTTCGTGCTGGCCAGCGACACGATGTTTCTTGGCGCCGGCACCGCGGCCAACTGTGCCGCCGCACGCGACGAATTGGCTTGAGGCGGGCGCAGCCAGGCAAAAAGGCGTATCGGCCACACAACAGGCCAGCCAAGCTTTTTAAGCTTAAAACTTTCGCCTTGAAAAGCGCCTCACTTTGGATAGCATTCAAAGTCGATGGGCGACTGCCGTGCCAAAGGGGTTGCCGGCCAGTCCGTCGTCGAGTTCGGGGTGGGAGGGGTTCAGTCCTTGTCGTTTGTACCGGCCCAGTCATCGTCGAACGCGCGCTATGCTTTCGATGGCGTGCGCGCCCGTGATCCGCATACAGTGAATCTCACCAATCGCGCGCGCAGGGTCGCCGCTATGAATTGACGCCCCGCTGGGAGGTGGGACGGCAAGAAACCGTGCGGGGGAACCCGCCCGATCAACAACCAGAGGGAACACCCCAGAGGGACCAACCAATGAAGCTCACCCGTCGCAATCTCATCCTGCTCGCGGCCACCATCGGTATCGCCGCCGGCCCTGCCACCGCCTATGCCGCCGATGTGCTCAATGTCGGCGCCTACCCGACCAATCCGCCCTTCGAGTACAAAAACGAGAGCGGCACCTTCGAGGGTTTCGAGGTCGACATCGTCAACGAAGCGGCCAAGCGCGCCGGCATGACCACCGACATCGCCGATCTCGGCTTCCAGGCCTTGTTCGCCGCTACCACCTCGAAGCGCATCGATGTCGCGATCTCGTCGATCACCATCACGCCGGAGCGGCTGAAGTCGCAGTCCTTCACGCAGCCCTACTATGATTCCGACATGGGCATCGCCACGAAGACCGACAGCGCAATCAGTACCGAGGCCGACCTCAAGGGCAAGATCGTCGGCGTGCTTTCGGGCTCGACCGGCGAGACCTGGGTCAAGGGGCACCAGGAAGCCGACGGCTTCAGCGACGTGAAGGGCTACGACACGCAGCAGAACCTGCTGCTCGACCTCAGCGCCGGCCGCGTCGATGCCGCCGTCAGCGACATTCCGGGCATGGAATACTCGTTCACCAAGATGAAGGATTTGAAGGTCAAGCAGCGCATCAAGACCGGCGAACAGTACGGCCTGATGATGACCAAGGACCATCCGCTGCTCGGCAAGCTGAACGACGCGCTGACCGCGATGAAAAAGGACGGCACGCTGGCCGCGATCCACAAGAAGTGGTTCGGCAGCGACGCGCCGGCCGATTCGTCGACCGTCAAGGAAATGCCGCTGCCGAAGGCCTGAGCGGCAATGCATTGACATCGTGCCGGCCTTCCACGCCGGCACGATTCATTTCATGCTCCGGCACCGACTGCCGCAGGCCATCCCGCTGCAGGCGCGGGTCAACTGGTTTCAACCTGAGCATCCGTTGCTCTCGGGAACGCTCCCATGTCGCTGATCGACACTTTCTTCAACGCCGATGTCATCGCGTCGAGCCTGCCGGCGCTGTTGCGCGGTTTCCTGAACACGCTGCTGCTCGGAATCCTGAGCATCGGCATCGGCATCCCCATCGGACTGGTGATCAGCCTGCTGCGGCTCTATGCACCGAAGCCGCTGCGGTGGCTGGCGGTCGGCTACACCGACATTTTCCGGGCCCTGCCGGTGCTGGTGGTGCTGATCCTGATCTATTACGCGCTGCCCTTCCTCGGCATTCGCCTGTCGTCCTGGGCGTCCGCCGTGACGGCGTTCGCCATCATCATGTCGGCCTATTCGGCGGAAGTGTTCCGCTCCGGCATAGAGAGCATTCCGCGCGGCCAGTTCGAGGCGTCGCAGGCGCTTGGCCTGCCGTTCCTTTTGACCCTGCGCAAGGTGGTGCTGCCGCAAGCGGTGCGCGTGGTGATCCCGCCGATGACCAGCAATTGCGTCTCGATGTTCAAGGACACCTCGCTCGCCTCGACGGTGGCGCTGCCGGAACTCTTGAAAGAAGCAACCAATGCGCAATCGCTCTACGCCAATCCCTCGCCGCTGATCGGCGCGGCGCTGGTCTATCTCATCTTCCTCTGGCCGATGGTCCGCCTCGTCAGCCTGCTTGAAGACCGCTTCAAGACCGAAAAGACGCGCTGAGCTCGCCAACCTAACCCACCCCGACCAAGTCCTTCGCAGGAGCCTGCCCGTGAACAAGCACCAAACCGACAATGCGAGCGCCGCCGCGTTCCCCGTCGACGCCATCCGCGCCATGTTTCCCGCTCTGCAACGGGCCGGCGATTTCATCTTCCTGGACAACGCCGCCGGCGCGCAGATCCCGCAGAGCGTGCTCGACGCGGTGACCAACCATCTGGTTTCGCACAATGTGCAGCGCGGCGGCCGCTATGGCCGCAGCGTCACCGTCGACCAATCGGTTGCCGACGCGCGCGAGAGCGTGGCGCTGCTGATCAACGCCTACAGCCCGGCGGAAATCTGCTTCGGCATGAACGCCACCTCGTTCATCCGACTGGTCAGCCTCGGCATCGGCCAAATGCTTGCCAAGGACACGGAAGGAGAGCGCGACGAGATCGTCATCACCGACATGGACCACGATGCCAACATCGCCACGTGGCTCGCGCTGGAACCCGCCGGCGCCAAATTCAAGTGGTGGCGGATGCGCGAGGACGGCAATTTGCATGTCGACGATCTGCGCCCGCTGGTCTGCGAGCGCACCCGCCTCGTCGCCTGCACGGTGACGGCGCATTCGATCGGCTCGATCGTCGATGTCGCTTCCGTGGCAAAAATTGCGCACGCGGCCGGCGCGGAAGTGTTCCTCGACTGCGTCCATTACGGACCGCACGGGCTGATCGACGTGCAGGCCTGGGACTGCGACTATCTCGTCTGCTCCGGCTACAAGAACTTCTCGCCACATATGGGCTTCCTGTGGGGCCGCTTCGAAACGCTGAAGCGGCTGCCGACCTTCCGCGAGGATTTCATCCCCGACGAGCCGCCCTACAAGGTCGAGGCCGGCACCTTCATCTACGAGAACGTGTCGGGCATGGATGCCGCCGTGCAGTATCTGGAACTGATCGGCCGCAATCTAGCACCTTCCAACAACCGCTCGCGGCGCGAGAACATCGTCGCCGGCATGGGCGCCATCCGTGACTATGAGCTGCTTTTAGCGCGCGAGATGCTGGCTGTGCTGAAAGGGTGTGGGGCGACAATCTACGGCGTCGCCGAGGAGGGCCGCATCCATGAGCGCGTGCCGACTTTCTGCTTCAACATCGGCAAGTTGTCGCCGCAACGGATCGTCGAGGAAATGGCCGAGATGCAGATCGGCATCCGCGACGGCCACATGTATGCCCCGCGCCTGATGAAGCGGCTCAATTTGTCGATGGACAGCGGCGCCATCCGCGCCTCGCTGGTCCACTATAACACCGTCGAGGAGATCCACCGTTTCGGCGAGGCGTTGCGCGCAATTGTTGCGAAGCTGTCGTGAGCTGATCTCTTCGCGAGATGCCGGCGGGACAGCGCCCCCCTCTGTCCTGCCGGACATCTCCCCCACAAGGGGGGAGATTGGACGTCATCGCGGCTTTCGCTAATCGTCAACGCCTCAGCGATAAGCGGGGCGCCGAAGCTGCTAATCTCCCCCCTTGTGGGGGAGATGTCCGGCAGGACAGAGGGGGGCGCGAAGGATCGCTATCTTCGCGGTATGGCGATCTCCGCGACGGACCACCTTCGCCTG
>NZ_JAIUIU010000033.1:0-54088 GCF_020165775.1 Mesorhizobium sp. B263B2A | reverse complement strand
AGTAGGCAGTAGGCAGTAGGCAGTAGGCAGTAGGCAGTAGGCAGTAGGCAGTAGGCAGTAGGCAGTAGGCAGTAGGGTTACGCGTCGATGCCGTCTAATTTCCCTACTCCCTACTCCCTACTCCCTACTCCTTTCGCCTGGGCTGTTGCCAGCCGATGTCGAGAAGGCCCAGCCGGCCCATCTCGCGGTCCATTGCCCGGGCGACGTCCTTGCGGCCGGCGCCGATATCGCGCAGTTGGCGATCGGACAGGTCCTCGACGTTCTGGTGCGGAAGATTGACGGCTACCCTGGCTTGACGCAGCCAGGCACGGATCGCCGCCAGCCGGGCCGGGCGGGCGGCATATGCAGGATGAAAAGCGGTGTGAGACATGATGGCATCCGTTCGTCCGGACATCAAATCTGGTTTGATGGTGTTTCGATGTCCCCATCATGCCTGATTGAAATCTTGGGAGGAAACGAGTAGTTTTTGCTCGATCATCAAGTTTTCTTTGAGGATTGAGAGCGCCATGGACCGCTTCGCCGAGATCCCCCGCTGATGGCGACCCTGCTGCCGGGAACGCGGGCGCTGAGGACGCTGGAGGCGGCGGCCAGGCACCTCAATTTCACCCGTGCCGCCGACGAGCTTGGCCTGACGCCGGCCGCGGTCAGCCATCAGATCAAGGAAATCGAGGATCAGCTCGGCATCGTGCTGTTCACGCGCACCAGCCGCACGATCCGGCTGACGGAGGCCGGCGCGGTGCTGTTCGAGGCCGCGACCGATGCGCTCGACCTGCTTGGCCGGGCCGCCATGCGGGCGCGCAAGATAGCGCGTGGGACGGAATTTCTGAAGGTGACGCTGGACGCCCAGTTCGCGACAAAATGGCTGATGCGGCGGGTCGAGGATTTTCGCAAGCAGCGGCCGGGCATCGAGCTCCGGTTCGACATCGCCTACGGGCTGCGCGATTTCGATCTCGACGATGTCGATGTCGGCATCCGTTTCGGCGCCGGCAAATATCCGGGGCTGTGCGCGCACCGCCTGTTCGACAACGTCATCATTCCAGTGTGCAGCCCGGGCCTTTTGGCGTCCGGGCCGCCCTTGCGCGAGCCGCGCGATCTCTTCCACCACACGCTTGCCCATATCGAGTGGGCGCGCCAGGGCGTGACATGGCCGAACTGGCGCATGTGGATGGCGGCGGCCGGTGTCGACGACTTCGACAACAGCCGGACAATCGTCTTCGTCAATTCCTCGGATGCCATCCAGGCGGCGATCGACGGCAACGCCGTCGCGCTCGCCGATTTCGCCATGGTGGCCAACGACCTGTCCGAGGGCCGGCTGGTGCGGCCTTTCGAGCTTGGCATCAAGGTCGCGCCCGAATTCGCCTATTTCCTGGTCTATCCCCAGGCCATGGCCGACGACCCGCGCATCGTCGCCTTTCGCGACTGGATCCTGGAGGAAGTGGCTAGGACGCGCACGACGGACAGGGTATAGGCCGTTACGGCCGATTTTCGCTCACGACCGGGCGTTGTGGCCGAAGATCATGCGGGTGTATTTCTTCCACTTCCATTTCAGTTTCTTGTAGAGAAGCGGATGCGGTTTGCCGGCGACGGAGGTGTGGAAAGCTCCGTTTTCGCTGCCCTGCTCGACAATGGGGCGTTCGAACCACAGCATTTCAACACCCAATTCCTCATCCATCTGTTCGGCCAGATGGTCGATCACCGTGGATATCTTGTTGCGGGCGATCCAGGCGCAACGCGCTTCGGCGGCCGGGCGGGTGATGAGGTAGGAATCCGCGCATCTGGCATGCAGCGCGGGGTAGAGCCTTTGACCCTTCCGCAATTTCCAGCTCGGCGTGTAGTAGTTGCTGCCATTGCCGAGATAGATGACGGCCTTGCGGTCGGGGCCGCCGAGTTCGGCCAGTCCCTGGCGGAACTTGGCGACAAAGTCGCGAGCGAGGAAAACGTCGTCCTCGAACACTAGGCAATAGGGCAGGTCGGTTTCGAGGAAATCGCGCCAGATGCCGACATGCTTCAGCGCCAGCGAGACGGCAGGCGGGTGGACAAAGCCGGGAGCGACCAGTTCGGCGCGGATCTCCGGGGTGACGTCTGGGCGGTCCCATTCGGTGTAGAAGTAGACCGGCACGCCGCGCCGCTCGAACTCGCGCACGATGTGCCGGCGCCGGTCGTCATAGCCTTGCTTGACGTGACAGACGCGGGTGAACACCAGGTCGCGCGGAAATCCGGACTCATCCGCCATCGTCAACCCGTCGTCTCAGCTTGCCACGGCGCCGAACCAGCCGATCACCGCACCGATGATCAGCAAGACACCCAGCCAATGGCCGCCGTCGATGAGGGTCAGGTCCCAGCCGAAATTCTCGTAGCGATGGTTGACCGAAAGCGTCGTGGCGACGAAACCCAGCCAAAGCACGAAGCCGAAGACAAGGCCGGCAAGCCATGTCGGCTCACCACCGGTCATCGCGCCGACGACCAGGGCCATGATGGTGGCCATGACCAGTTCGGCGATGAAGCTGACGACGAAGGGCAGCGGTGATTTCTTAATCGTCGCCGGATCGAGCTTGGCGGCTTTGAGCCACGGCTTGCTCAACGTCATGTACCAGGCCGCGCCGAACAACCAGGCAACGATAGCGGCCACGATCACCGCCAGCCAGTTCACTGCCGAAAAATCCATGAGCTTCCCCCTCCAGAGCGTTTCACCGTTTCATGGAAACGGCGAACCGCTCCAACTCTTTATTCTGACGCAATTCCAGACGGAAAACCGCTCACACTTTTCCTGGAATTGCTCCAGATACAAATTCATGGAAACGCCTGTTCGGCGACGGCGTCAAGCAGTCGCCAGACAGTCGTGCGCTTTACCTCGGCATCCTCGAGCGCCCGCGTCACCGGCACTTCGTAGACGCCAAGCGGGTCCAGCCCCGATCGCGGCAGATAGGAGCGGCCGGGATCGCCGATCAGGATATCGGCACCGCGCCGCTTGAGAGCCGAGAACCAAGGCATCAGCCGGTCGGCGAAAGGCTTGTCGTAGAAGACGTCGCCGGCGAGGATCACGTCCCAGCCCGCATCGGTGCCGACGCAGTCCATGCCGAGGAATTGGACCTGGACATCGTTGGCCTCGCTGTTGAGACGGATCGCGGTGGCGCAGAACGGATCGATGTCGGCGGCCATCACCTTCGCGGCGCCCGCCTTGGCGGCGGCGATGGCGACGAGGCCCGAGCCCGAGGCAAAGTCGAGCACGCGCTTGCCCCGCACGGTACCGGGACTGTCAATGACATGGCGGGCGAGGCCCTGGCCGCCGGCCCAGGCAAATGCCCAGAAGGGCGGCGGCAGGCCGATCTCGACCAGTTCGTCCTCGGTCCGCTGCCAGAGGTCGTGCGCCTCGTCGGCGAGGTGCAGAAGAATCTCCGGCACATGCGGCGGCGCCATCAGCGCCGTATTGTCGAGGATGAATTTTTGCGCGCTGTTTGGCGTGAGAACCGTCACGGAGCAGGCGTCAGGCCGCCCATGCGGCAGACTTCCTTCCATTCGGCCGGGGTCACCGGCTGCACCGAAAGCCGTCCGAGCCGCACCAGCGCCATGTCGGCGAGTTTTGGGTTGGCCTTCACCTCCTCGAGCGTCGGCGGGTTCGGCATGTCCCTGACCGCACGGATGTCGACGCATTCCCAGCGCGGGTCGTCGGTGGTGCTGTCGGGATGGGCGAGCGCGCAGACTTCCGCGATGCCGACCACGTTCAGCCCTTCGTTGGAATGGTAGAAGAAGCCGAGATCGCCGATCTGCATGGCCTTCATATTGTTGCGGGCGGCATAGTTGCGCACGCCGTCCCATTGCGTGCCGGCCTTGCCCTTGGCCTTCAACGCCTCGAAGGAGAAGACCGAGGGTTCGGATTTGAACAGCCAGTAGTTCATTCTTTTTGCTCCTCCTTGCGCACCAGCGAGCAGGATTAACTAACCGCAGGCTTGTTGAAGGTCCAGTTCCACTGGCGGATTTCGACGCTTTCGAACAGCCCGGCCTTGGCGTAGGGATCGGCTGCCGACAAAGCCTGCGCTCCCGCCAAATCCGGCGCCTCGACGACGACGAGGCTGCCATTGGGCTTGCCGTCGGCATCGAGGAACGGGCCGGCAAAGGCCAGCTTTTTTTCAGCATTCAATCCTTCGAGAAAAGCGACATGCTCGGGCCGCGTGTCGAGGCGCACCTGCAGGCTTCCCGGTTTGTCCTTGCAAACAAAAGCAAACAGCATGGTCTTCTCCCTTGTCGTCAGATCAATCGTTGGTTTCAGTCTTCAGCGGCCGGGTCATCAGCGCCGTCACGGCCTGCCGCACGGTGATGGTGCCGTCCAGTATGGCGGCGACGGCGGCGATGATCGGCGCATCGATGTTGCGCTCGGCGGCGATGCGCGCGGCGATGGCCGCCGTCGGCACGCCCTCGGCCAGCGGCAGTCCGGAAAGTTCCTTGCCTTGCCCGAGCGCCAGCCCATAGGCGAAGTTGCGCGATTGGGCGGACGCGCAGGTGAGCAGCAGGTCCCCAAGGCCGGAAAGCCCCATCAAGGTCTCCGGACGGGCGCCGAAGGCGGCACCGATGCGGCGCAGTTCGACAAAGCCGCGCGTCACCATGGCGGCCTGGGCGCTGGCGCCGAGCCCGGCGCCGGTAACGGCACCCGCGGCGATGGCAAAGACGTTCTTCAAGGCGCCGCCGATCTCGACGCCGATCAGGTCATCGTTCGAATAGCAGCGCAGGTTCTCGGCCGAGAAGCGGGCGGCAAGGTCGGCCGCCAGCGCCTCGTCGCGGGCCGCCACCACCACCGCTGTCGGCAGACCGCGGGCAACGTCGGTGGCGAAGCTCGGGCCGGACAGAGCCGCGACGGGGTTTCCAGGGAGGATCTCCTCGACAATCGCAGACAGCAGGGCGCCGGTGTCGCGCTCGATGCCCTTGGCACAGAGAACAAGCGGAATGCCGGCCGGCATATGCGGCCTGGCGGCTGTCAGCATGGCACGAAGCGATTGCGCCGGCGTCACCGCCAGCACGCAATCGGCACCGTCGAGCGCCGCTTGGATGTTATTGGTCGCCACGATGCCGGCCTGGAGCGCGATGCCCGGCAGATAGCGTGGATTTTCGCCGCGGTCGATCGCGGCGACGGTCTCCGGGTCGCGTGCATAGAGGCGGACGAAATGGCCGGCGCGCAGCATGGCCAGCGCCAAAGCGGTGCCCCAGGCCCCGCCGCCGAGCACGGCAACGCGCCAGCCGCTTGGCACAGGGTCGCTGCCGCCTATGCTCTCTTCGATCATGCCCTCCTTAATCATGCCTTGGCTCCCCGCCGGCCGGAGCCGACCATCGGCGCCGAGATGCTGTCCAGCGGCCAGCGCGAACGAGGCACGAAATCGAAGCCGTTCTCCTGTGCCATGCCTTGGCGCAGCCGCTCGATACCGGCCCAGGCGATCATCGCCGCATTGTCGGTGCAAAGCTTCAGCGGCGGCGCGACGAAGGTGAAGCCGGCCTGAGAGCACAGCCGTTCCAGCGCCGCCTTGATGGTGCGGTTGGCGGCGACGCCGCCGGCGACAACCAAAGCCGGACTTTTCGTGCCGGGAAATGTCTCGCTGAATCTCGCCAGCGCACGAGAAACACGGTCGACCAGCGCATCGGCGACCGCGGCCTGGAACGAGGCGCAGACGTCGGCGACGTCCCGGTCGCTCAGCGGCTCGATGGCCGTCGCTGTCTGGCGCACGGCGGTCTTGAGGCCGGAGAAGGAGAAATCGGGCTGCGCCGATCCCTTCATCGGACGGGGAAAGGCAAAGCGTGTGGCGTCGCCGGCCTGCGCGGCCTTCTCGACGTTCGGACCGCCGGGATAGGGCAGGCCGAGCATCTTGGCGGTCTTGTCGAAGGCTTCGCCGAGCGCATCGTCGATGGTGGTCGCCCAACGCTGATAATCGCCAACGCCGCGCACGGCCAGGATCTGCGTATGGCCGCCGGAAACCAGCAGCAGCAGATAAGGGAAATCGAGCCCGTCGGTCAGCCGCGCCGTCAGGGCATGGCCTTCGAGGTGGTTTACGGCGATCAGCGGCTTGCCCGCCGCCGCGGCGATCGCCTTGGCCGTCATCAAGCCGACGATCAGGCCGCCGACGAGACCGGGACCGGCGGTGGCGGCGATGGCGTCGATATCGGCCAGCGCCACACCCGAATCGGCAAGGGCGGCCTCGACGATGCCGTCCAGCGCCTCGACATGGGCGCGCGCGGCGATCTCGGGCACGACACCGCCGAAGGCGGCATGCTCCTCGATCTGGCTGAGCACGATGTTGGACAGGATTTTCGGCGCGTCATTGCCGTCAAGGGCCACGACGCTGGCGGCGGTCTCATCGCAACTCGTCTCAATGCCCAGAACGCGGATCAATTCGTCGCTGTCTCCGAAGATTGTATCGTGAAGCTTTCCCCGTTAGGAGAAAGCCCGGAAGGCCTCGGTTATTCTAGCCGCATTTCTGCGACGCCAAGTGACTCCACTTGGCTGCAAAATGCACTGGCCGGGGGTTATCACGGACCGCGCGCCATGCAAACAACCTTGAAAATCGGAACACGCGGCAGCCCGCTGGCGCTGGCCCAGGCCCATGAAACGCAGGCGCGGCTGATGGCCGCGCATGGCTTGCCGGCGGAAGCGTTCGAGGTGGTCGTCATCTCGACCAGCGGCGACCGCATCCAGGACCGGCCGTTGTCGGAGGCCGGCGGCAAGGGCCTGTTCACCAAGGAGATCGAGGAGGCGCTGCTGGCGGGCGCCATCGACATCGCCGTGCATTCGTCGAAGGACATGCCGACGCAACTGCCCGACGGCCTTGAACTCTCGGCCTTCCTGCCGCGCGAGGACGCGCGCGACGCCTATGTCGGCAAGGCGGCGAGGACGATCGCCGACCTGCCGCGCGGCGCAAAAGTCGGTTCGTCGTCGCTCAGGCGGCAGGCGCTGATCCGCCGCATGCGGCCGGATCTCGACGTGGTGATGTTCCGCGGCAATGTGCAGACGCGGCTGCGCAAGCTGGACGAAGGGATCGCCGCCGGCACCATCCTTGCCTATGCCGGGCTGAAGCGGCTCGGGCTCGACCATGTCGTCACCGACCTGATCCCGCTCGACGTCTTTCCGCCGGCGCCGGGCCAGGGCGCGATCGGCATCGAGACGCGCATCGGCGATCGCGCCGTCGAAAAGATGCTGGTGGCGATCCATGACGTGCCGACCGGACAGGCACTCGCCTGCGAGCGCGCCTTCCTGGCGGCGCTCGACGGCTCCTGCCGCACGCCGATCGCCGGCTACGCGGCGATCGAGGCCGGAACGCTCTCTTTCGCCGGCCTGATCATCTCGCCCGACGGCACGCAGTCGCACACGATCGACCTGCAAGGGCCGGCGCAGGATGCCGCTCTCATCGGCACGGAAGCCGCCAGGACCGTGCGGGCCAAGGCCGGTGAAAAGTTCTTCGACGGCTGGCTGTGAAAATGCCCAGCGTGCTGGTGACCAGGCCGGAACCGGGCGCTTCGCGTACGGCGCGGCGGGTTCTGGAGGCGGGTTTCCAGCCGATTCTCCTGCCTTTGACCGAAACGGCGGCTTTGCCTGCCGATGCCGGTCAGATTCCGGCTGATGCTCTCGCCGTTGCCATCACCAGCGCCAACGCCGTGCGTCATGCTTCGGAAGAAATCATCGCGGCGCTCGCGGCCCTGCCTTGCCATGCCGTTGGAAAGCGGACAGCCGAAGCCGCGCGCGACGCAGGGTTCCTGTCGGTGCGCGAGGGTCCGGGCGATGCCGAGGCGCTGGCCGAAAACATGGGCGATACCTTTTCCGGCAAGACGATCGTCTATCTCTGCGGACGCGTGCGGTTCCCGGTGTTCGAACAGCGGCTGGAAGCCGCTGGCGTCCAGGTCCACGCCGTCGAGACCTACGACACTTCGGCGGTGCGTTGTTCCGACAAGGACGTCCTTGAGCTGACGTCAGGCCAACCCGTCGATGCGGTGCTGCTCTATTCGGCCAAGGCGGCTGGCGCGATGCAGATTTTGGCCGCAAGGCCCGCCTTGAAACTACTCTTTGAAAAAACACGGTTTTTGGTGCTTTCCCAGCGCATCGCCGCTGCTCTTGACTATAGCGCTGGCAAAGCAATCGAGATTGCCGCGACGCCCGACGAGGAGGCGCTGCTGGCACTTTTGCGGGCGCCCCGCTGACCCGCGTCATCACACCGCCCCTTTTCACCGCTTGGTGATGTGCTAGACCCTTCTGAACCATCACGCGCCGCCAGGCGTTGAGACGAAGCGAATTTTGCGGAGCCCAGGCATGGTCAAGACGCCGAAGATGCGACACTCGAAAGGCCGCCGCGACCCGGTGACCATCGATCTCGATCCGGGTGCCGTCTCGCGCATCGTCGACGAGGATGCCGGCAAGAATGCAGCAGCGGGGGACGCAGCAGCTGGGAATGCGGCCCAGACCGATGAGGCGAAGGCGGAGGAAGCCGCGAACGCCTCGCAGCCGGAGGCTCCCGAAGAGCCGGTGCATGCCGACCAGGTCGATCTCGAGCCCTGGGAACATGCCGATGCCGCCGCGGGGCAATCCGGGGCGGATACGGCGGCAAGGGCCAAGGCCGCCGAGCCGGAAATGCCTTATCCTGGCTCGGACACGCCATCCGACCGCGCCAAGCCTTCTTCCGACTACAATTTTGAGGACGCAACCACCAAGATTGGTGAAACCAAGACTGGTGAAACCAACGCAGGCGCGGGAAAAACCGACGCAAGGAGCGGACCGATGGCAGCGCAGCCGAAGCGCGGCGGCCTCAACGGCCTCGCCGCCGGCATCATCGGCGGTGTCATCGCGCTGATCGGCGCCGGCGGCCTGCAATTCGCCGGTCTGCTCGGCGCGCCGGGTTCCGGCGCCGGCGTCTCGCTCGATGGCGTCAATAGCGACATCGCCTCGCTGAAGAGCGAAATCTCCGGCCTGAAAGAAGCCGGCGGCAACAACGATGCAGCGGCCAAGCTGGTCGGGCTTTCTTCGGGCCTGGAGCAGGTTAGGGCCGATGTCGCGGCGCTGAAATCGGCGGTTGAATCCGGCGGCGCCGGCGACAATGCCGGGCTCGCCGCACTCGGTGACAAGGTCAAGCAGATCGAAACCGCGGTCGCGGCTCTCGGCAAGGCCGGCAGCGCGGCGCCGGTCGATCTCGGCCCGCTCAACGAAAAGCTGGCCGATCTCGATGCGCTGGTGAAATCGGCAGGCGAGGCGGCGAAGGCCCAGGACGGACGGCTCGCCGCGCTCGAACAGTCGGTGTCGCAGCTCTCCGGCAAGGTCGACGCCCAGGCTTCGCAGCCGAAGATCGCGCTCGCCATCGCCGCCTCGGCGCTGAAGGCGGCGCTCGACCGTGGCGCGCCGTTCTCGGCCGAACTCGATACGCTGGCCGCGATTTCGCCCAACGCGCCTGAACTCGCGACCTTGCGGCCCTATGCCGAAAAGGGCGTCCCGACCCGTGCCGAGATCGCATCGCAGATGGATGCCGCCGCCAATTCCATGGTCGCCGCCGCAACGCCGGTCGACCAGAATGCCGGCTTCCTCGACAATTTGATGTCGAGCGCCGAATCGTTGGTCAAGGTCCGGCCGATTGGCGCCGTGGAAGGGGCCGGCGCGCCGGAAACGGTCGCGCGCATGGAGGTGGCGGTCAACCAGGGTGACTACGCCAAGGCACTCAGCGAATACGACACGCTGCCGGCAGCGGTGAAGACCGCCGGCGCTGACTTTGCCGGCAAACTGAAGGCCCGCGTCGAGGTCGAAACCCAGGTCGACGCGCTGATCTCCAGCGCGATGAAGGCATGAGGGCAACACAATGATCCGCCTGCTCGCCTTCCTCGTCGTCGTCTTCGCGCTAGGGCTGGGCTTTGCCTGGCTGGCCGACCGGCCGGGCGACATGGTCATCACCTTCAACGGCTACCAGTACCAGGTCAGCCTGATGGTCGCGGCGGTGGCCGTCGTGGCGGTCGTGGCCGCGGTGATGATCGCGTGGTGGCTCGTCAAGTCGCTGTGGAACAGCCCCTACACCATCTCGCGCTATTTCCGCGTGCGCCGCCGCGACCGCGGCTATCAGGCGCTGTCGACCGGCATGATCGCCGCCGGCGCCGGCGACGGCGCACTGGCCCGCAAGAAGACCAAGGAAGCGGCCAAGCTGATCCGCTCCGACCAGGAACCGCTGATCCATCTCCTGGAGGCGCAAGCGTCGCTGCTCGAAGGCGACCACGAAGGCGCGCGGCAGAAATTCGAGAGCATGCTGGACGATCCCGAAATGCGGCTGCTCGGCCTGCGAGGGCTTTATCTCGAAGCCGAGCGCCTGGGCGACCGCAACGCGGCGCGCCATTATGCCGGCCGTGCCGCTGTGATGGCGCCGCAGCTCGCCTGGGCCGCCGAATCGACGCTGGAGGAGCTGACCGCGCGCGGCGACTGGGACGGCGCCCTGAAGTTGGTCGATGCGCAGAAGTCGACACGGCAGATCGAACGCGACGCCGCCAACCGCCGCCGTGCCGTGCTGCTGACCGCCAAGGCGCAGTCGCTCGCCGACAGCGACCCCAACGCGGCAAGGACAGCGGCGCTGGAGGCCAACAAGCTGCGGCCGGACTTTGCCCCCGCTGCCGTCGCCGCCGCCGCCGCACTGTTCAAGCAGAACGACGTGCGCAGGGGCTCGAAGATCCTGGAGACCGCATGGAAGGCCGAGCCGCATCCGGAGGTCGCCGAGCTCTATACCCATGCAAGGCCGGGCGACGCCGTGCTCGACCGCCTCAACCGGGCGAAGAAGCTGCAGGAGATGAAGAAGAACCACGCCGAATCGTCGATGACGGTGGCGCGCGCCGCGCTCGACGCGCAGGATTTTTCGACCGCGCGCCGCGAGGCCGAGGCGGCGATCCGGATGGACCGCCGAGAGGGCGCCTATCTGCTGCTCGCCGACATCGAGGAAGCCGAGACCGGAGACCAGGGCAAGGTCAGGCAGCTGCTCGCCAAGGCGGTACGGGCGCCGCGCGATCCGGCCTGGGTCGCCGACGGCGTGGTTTCGGAACGCTGGGCGCCGGTATCGCCGGTCACCGGCCGGCTCGATGCCTTCGAGTGGCGTGCGCCGATGGAGCGGCTTGGCCAGCTCATCGACAGCCGGGATGAGACGCCGGGTGCCGCCGTGCCGGTCATCGAGGCGCTGGCGAAGCCGGTCAGCGAAACGCCGGTCGACGTGATCGAACACGCCGCCGCGAGCAGCGAGGCGACGGGCAAGGGAGCTGAAAGCCGCGAGGACCACGTCAGGCCGGTTACGGCCGCGGCGTTCGCGGCGGTGCCGGCCGATGCCGAGGGCGTGGAGCCGGCGGAAGAATTGACGCGCTTGCCGGACGATCCCGGCGTCGATCCGGACGACGAGGCGGAGAAGTCGCCGCGCCGCTTCCGGCTGTTTTGATTTGGCCATCGGGCGGTTGGGAATGAATTGATGTTCGAACGTGTTCTGTCGTTTCTCAGGGACTTGCCGGCCAGTTCCGGCACGCATGCCAGCACTGACGATCCGCGCGTCGCCGCCTCGGCGCTGCTCTACCATGTGATGAATGCCGACGGCGTGCGGCAGGATGTCGAATGGGAGCGGTTCAAGGCTGTGCTGGCGCAGAGCTACTCGATCAGCGGTGCCGAACTCGAGGCGCTCGCCGCCGCCGGCGAGCGCGCCGACAACGAGGCGATCGACCTCTATGCCTTCACCAGCGTGCTCAAGCGCCACCTCGACGCGGATGGGCGCAAGGCCTTCATCGGCCTGATGTGGGAGATCGTCTATGCCGATGGCGAGCTGCATGAACTCGAGGACAACACGGTGTGGCGCGTCGCCGAACTGATCGGCGTCGAGCGCCACGACCGGGTCGAGGCGCGCCGCAAGGCGGCGGCGCAAGCGCCCGGCGCGCGCGGAACCTCCAGCGACGAATAGACGGGATCCCGCCTGCCGATGCCGCGCCAAACGAGCCCGAAGCCAAAAATCCTGATCGTGCTGCATCAGGAGAATTCGAGCCCCGGACGCGTCGGCCACATGCTCATCGAAGAGGGTTTCGACCTCGATATCCGCCGGCCGCCACTGGGTGACGCCTTGCCGGAAACGCTCGACGGCCATGCAGGCACGGTAGTGTTCGGCGGACCGATGAGCGCCAATGACGAGGACGAGTTCGTCCGCCGCGAGACCAGCTGGCTGGACATCCCGCTCAAGGAAAACCGGCCGCTGCTTGGCATCTGCCTTGGTGCGCAGATGCTGGTCAATCATCTCGGCGGCAAAGTCGAGGGTCACGGCGAAGGGCTGGTCGAGATCGGCTGGTATCCGCTCAAGGCGACCGAAGCCGGCAAGAAGCTGATGCACTGGCCCGAGATGGTCTACCAGTTCCATCGCGAAGGCTTTTCGCTGCCGAGCGACGCGATCTTGCTGGCGACGGCGGAGACCTATCCCAACCAAGCCTTCCGCTATGGCGACAATGCCTGGGGCATCCAGTTCCATGGCGAATTGACCCGGGTGATGATGCAGCGCTGGGTGGTGCGCGGCGCGCATCGCTTCGAGCTGCCCGGCGCGCAGCCCGGCCGCGATCATTTGGGGGGCCGGCTGATCTGGGATTTACATCTGAAGCGCTGGCTGGACGAGTTCTTGCGCATGGTGTTCGGCAGGCCAGCCGTGAGACAGAGTAAGACCCAATTGCTCTGAAAGTCGAGCTTGACCGCCGACGCGTGGACGACCGCTTTGCGCCCTATGTCGGACATTTGGGATGCCGCGTCTAGTGCGCAGAAAGCTGACTTTGGCGACGACGGGCCGTAGCAACCATTCGAAAGGAAGCGCTTGTCTGAGCTTCTGAAGGCGGCGAGATACCGGAGGCGCTGTTATCAAATCTTGCCTGCTCGCCGGGCATCTACCATCTCGACATTTGCTTCCGCGACCATCCCTATGTGCCAGTGGGCGACTGCCAAGCCCTCCAAATCCATCTTTGTAAATAGGAAACGCTTGTGGTCCTTATCCGTAGGGTAGCGAAACCGCTCGCCATCAGGATCAACGTCATGGATGTGCTGGATGAGGCGGCCGCAATGGTTAGTCCAATCTTCATCGCTCGTGAAACCGTGGTCCCTCACCAACGCCTGAAGCCGGCTCCACAGCTGCAGCAGGCTATGGCCATTCAAATCTGGCAGCTCAGGCTCCGAGCAGCCAAGAATTGCGTTCTTCAGCGACAATTCGAGCGAGTGCCTGCATAGGTAGAACAGTACTTCGTGCGCGACCTCTGAGCTGGGCCAGTTTGCCAGCGCTTCCGTGGCAAGCTTGTCAAATATCCGACTGTAGGCCGAGGCAAAATACTCCCACGTCTTGTTGTACTCTGGCCCATTCGGATGGGACTGGAGGAATTTCTTCAGCTTTCCGGGGATGGCATCCAGCTCATCGCTGAATATGGAGTGCGGATCCCGATATGGCCGTTCCTGCTTTGTCATGTGACAGCTGCTGTCAGTTTGGAGTTACTTTTCTTTCTTGCCGGTCACTGCCGAGACGATCTGAACCACCATGTTCACAATCTGCGGATCGATCTGAGAGGCGTCCAGCGACGAAAATGTTGAAGTTCGGTCGATATTCCAGTGTTGGAACACCTCCCGAATTTCGGAACTATTTGCCTTGCTGCCGTAGGCGCGAAGGAAGAACTTCCCGAATTGTATAGCGTGGATACGGTCTGACGATTTTAGGGACTCGCTCATATAGGATTTGCCAAGTGAATACGCATAACGGGCTAGCGCCGTCAATATTGCGATGACAATGACGTTCAGAAGAGAAATGGAAATCGCTCGTGGGTAGTCTGGCACAGGAGATGTTGACTGTATAAGTTTGTAAGCTAGGTAAGCAGTTGAAAAGAGCCCGAGAACTAAGCTGCCATATCCAATGATATACCAACTTGTCGCAGCGTCCTTATGCTGCTTTTCGTACTCTTGCTGGGTTTTGATGGCTTCATCGACGAATTCCGCGAGGTTACCTTGCACCGCCTGTGCGATCTCTTTTTGCTCCACTTCTTGAGCAGCGCGCCGCCCCTCAAATGCCGAAATCGCGGTGTTAATGTCTGGAACAAGCTCTTCAGGCTGCCGTCCTTGAGCAAATATCACCTGGATGTCTTGGACAATCGTGGGAAGGGAGAGTTCTCCAAGTACGATAGGGAGAATGAGCATCTTTCCGGAGGTTTCTGCATATGCCCTAGCAGTTCCTAGTTCCATCATTGGGTATTGCGAATGCATGGTGCTTTCGGAAATAAGTATGATGAAAACCTCAGCGGCTTTAAGACCCTCATTGAGTTCAGCCCGCCAATTGATGCCCGGCGTGAGCTTTGTACCTTCAATGGTGATGTCATGCCCCGCTTCCCGGAGACCGAACATGAGCCCTTGGGCGAAGTCATCGTCACGCCTAGTGTACGACACATAGATTTTTGACATTAGCCCCCCCAACTGTCCGGTTGAGACCCTTACACGGAATGGTTCAGCAAATGAAGCAATGGGATGTATTCATCTCTCACGCCTCGGAAGATAAAAAGGCCTTTGTGGAGCCCTTAGCGATTGCGCTGGCAAATGCGGGTGTGGCTATTTGGTACGACAAGTTCACTATGACGCTAGGCGACTCGCTCTCTCGTTCTATCGACCAGGGTTTAGCCAACTCGAAATTTGGAGTTGTCGTCCTTAGCCCGTCTTTCCTCGATAAATTCTGGACGGACTATGAACTCACGGGCCTCGTATCCCGTGAGGTGACCAGTGGGAAAACCATTCTGCCCATATGGCACGGTGTGACGAGAGGCCAGATCGTCGCTCGCAGCCCAACGCTCGCCGACAAACTGGCGGTGCGCACTTCCGACCTCAGCGTGAACGATATCGCGATGCAGGTGCTGCAGGTGGTGCGACCTGATTTGTACGGCGCGACGCAAAGGGCGCAACTGATCCGTCGAATGAACGGCGAAGCAATTCAAGAGATGGAAGCTCAAATTGGTACGATACGGGCCGAGTTGGACGGTTACCATTGCCCCGATTGCGGCGCTCCAATCACAGAAGCGCGGGATGTTCAAGTGAAAGGCGACCCGGTGGAGCACTACAAGGCATTCGCATGCGGAAGGAAACAACTCGAAGACGAAATCGAGGATCTTTGTCCGTCCAGCCCAATCTTCCCGCGTTTCGAGGATCTTCCAATTTCAATCACGACGAAGGACGACGAAAAAGGTTGCCTAGTTTTTGTCGACCCCCGCGGCAGGCCGGGACTGTGGCTCGATCCGATCATTGGTCGAGATGAGGAGCATGCCTGTCAGCTGCTCCGTGCAGCGTACGACAAACGGGCTGCCCGATGGCAGAACACCTAGCTGCACCGCATCGATTCGTGCCGTTCCTAAGCAGGATTGTATTCCAACCAAAAGTGCTGGCGGTACGTTCTGTGCCCTGAGCCATTCGGACGCAAGTGATGCGCGCGCGGTCATCGTAAGAGGCCGCAGGCATCCGGGTGTCCGGATGCGGTGCATCACCTCGTTTGGAACTCGCGTCAATGACGCGGTAACCGATGGCAGACGGCAGCGGAATATCTGTTTCCTGATGAGTTCGGCCGGAGAACGGTCATTCCGCTCCGGCCCCATCTCAGCCGTTGCAGGCGCAAACCGATTGGCCCCGGCGTCGGATCCAGCGGTTTAGGTTCAGCGCTCAATCAATTTCGTCCGTTGAGATGCCGCACCCGCCGCAGCGCCGGAAACAGCCAGGCCCACAGGCCGGCAACCGCGATGGCGCCGACGCCGCCGATCACTACCGCCGGAACCGTGCCGATCAATGCCGCCATGGTGCCGGCACGGAATTCGCCGACCTCGTTGGAGGCGCCGACGAAGACCTGGTTGACGGCGTTGACGCGGCCGCGCACCTCGTCCGGCGTCCACAACTGGATCAGCGTTTCCCTGATGTAGACGCTGAACATGTCGGTGGCGCCCAGCAAGGCAAGGGCGACGATGGACAGCCAGGTGATGGTCGACAGGCCGAACAGCACGGTGCAGGCGCCGAATGCGGCGACGAAGCCGAGCATGATCTTGCCGGCGTTGTCGCGAAGCGGGTGCCCGGCCAGCCAGACCGCAACGCAGATGGCGCCGATGCCGGGCGCCGAGCGCAACAGGCCGAGGCCCCAGGGGCCGAGTTCAAGAATATCGCGCGCATAGACCGGCAGCAGCGCCGAGGCACCGGACAGGAGCACGGCGAAGAGGTCAAGCGAGATGGCGCCGAGCACGATCTTCTCGCTCCAGATGTAGCGGAAGCCGGCAAACAGCGTTTCCATCGTCGGCTTGTCGGTTGCGGTCTGCTGAGCGGGCTTGGGAATGGTGAAGATCAGCAGGCCCGCCACCAGCATCAGCGCGGAGGCGACGGCGTAGGCGGCTTCCGGCGAGACGCCATAGAGCAGGCCGCCGGCGACCGGGCCGACGATCGTCGCCGTCTGCCAGGCGGACGAGTTCCACGCAATCGCGTTGCCGAAATCTTCCGGCGGCACCAGATTGGCGAACAGCGACGAGGAGGCCGGTCCGTAAAAGGCGCGCGCCATGCCGAACAGCGCCAGAACGACGAAGATCGGCAGCGGACTGACGAGACCGCGCAGCGTGAAGTACAGGAGAACGAGCGCACAGCTTGCCTCGACCACCGTTGCCAGGGCCATGATCAGGCGGCGGCCGAAGCGATCCGCGACGACGCCGGTGACCAGCACCAACAGCAGCGACGGCAGGAACTGGACGATGCCGACAATGCCGAGGTCGAAGGGATCGCGCGTCAAATCATAGATCTGCCAGCCGACGGCGACGGACACGATCATGGTGGCGAAGGTGGTGAGGAAACGGGCCGTCCAGTAGCTGAGGAAGGCTTTGTGCCGGAAGGCGGCGTAACGCTGCTCCGGGGAAGTTTGCAGAGATGTCATCGAGTGAGGCCCCGTTGCTATGACATTGACCGGCGGGGCACTTCCCGGATGGGCGCTGTTCCGATCAATGAAACTTATCAAAGTTCGGCGGGCATATGCGTCAAAATCAGGCCTGGATCAAGGGACTTTCGCCTTGGTCGATCCATCGCACAAGGAAGTTATTGTCGCAGCGCGGCCGAAATGGCATCGAGTCCACCCCTCAACTCGGCCTCGGTCGGCCAGCCGAAACCAACGCGAAAGAAGCGCTTCGGCATCTCGAACCAGTGACCGGGTCCGACATAGGTGCCGTGGTTTTCCAGCAGGTTCACATAGAACCGGTCGAGGTCGAAGCCGGGTTCGACATTGAGGCGCGGGAAGCCGACGACACCGCCTTCGGGCCGCACCCAGTCGATCAGCGGCTCGCGGTCGATCCAGGCCTGGACGATGTCGCGTCGCCCTGCCATTTCGGGCAGCAGCGTCGCCAGGAAGGCGTCCCGGCGCTCCAGCATGCCGCGTGCGATGCCTTCGTCGATGACGCTGCGCAAATGCCGATCTGCTCCTTGGCGGCAAGGAACATCTCCTGAAGGGCCGCATCCCTGGTGATCAGCCAGCCAATACGGATGCCGGGAATGCCGAAGGCTTTCGACAGCGACGAGACGCTGATGGCCTTGCTGCTCAGCGAGGCCGCCGAAGGCAGCCGTCTGCCATAGGAGAGATCGCGATAGGTCTCGTCGACCAGCAAATGGCAGTTGCTGGCTTCGGCCAAAGCCACCAGTGCGTCGAGTTCGGCGCGGCTCATCATCGTGCCGGTCGGATTGTGCGGGCAGGTGACGCTGATCAGCTTCGTGTTCGGCCGCATCGCCGCCTTGACGGCCTCGACATCGATGGCAAAGCCGTCGTCGAAGGCGAGGTCAACAAAGCCGATGGCGCAGCCGATCGCCCTCGGGGTTTCGATGTTGGTGGCATAGTTGGGCCTGACGACGACAAGGTGATCGTCCGCCGACAGAAGCGCGGTCGAGATGATGAACAGCGCGCCGGCGGCGCCGGCGGTGACCAGCACATCGTCGGGCGAAACACCGGCGTCCTGCGCCGCTATCAGCGCACGCAACTCCTTGTCGCCGCGATGCTCGCCATAGAAGAGCGTCAGGTCGGGCAGCGACAGGCCGATGTCGGAGAGCTTCTGGTCGGCAATCGAACTTTCGGAGAGATTGTAACGGATACGGTCGTAGCCGTATTCCTCCGGCGCCTCTTTCTCGATCACCATCCTGGTGTAGTTCATGGCTTCCCCCAGATCATCCTGTCTGGTCTATCCAAGCCACAAAAGCACGAAGCCTGCCAAGGCGAATTCGCCGGCAGGCTTCTGTTCCAGTCGTCCTAACGTTTGGCTCAGCTTTGAATGGTCAGGCCGAAACCTTGGCCTTCCGGGCCTTGCCCTTGACGGGCGCCACTACGGCCGCCTTGCGGCCGAGGCCGATCGACTTCGCCAGCAGCGAACGCGAGGCGGCGTAGTTGGGGGCGACCATCGGGTAGTCGGACGGCAGACCCCATTTGGCGCGATAGGCGTCCGGGCTCAGGCCGAAATGCACGCCGAGATGGCGCTTCAGCGATTTGAACTTCTTGCCGTCCTCGAGGCAGATGATGAAATCCGGCATCACCGACTTCTTGGGGTTGACCGCGGGGACCAGGGGTGCCGCCACCGGAACGGCCGGCTTGCCGAGGCCGCTGATCGAGGTGGCGACGCTGGCAATGAGGTCGGCCAGGCCGGAGGCGGGCAAGCGGTTCTTCTCGACGTAGGCGGACACAATATGGGCGGTCAGTTCGAGAAGGTCGATGTCTTTGCGCGCGTCGTTGCTATCGTCGGTCAATCTTTCCTCCGTCTATGGCGCGCAGCCTCGAAAATCGGGCTCGTTTTCGAAAGGACAGTGCGCAAACTCTAAGTGCTGAAGCGACTTTCGCGGACCCCTTGGTCGCGCCGCAGTGTAGTTCGGCGAAACTCCTAGTCGGCAAATCTGCTTAATGCAATGACTGACGTGGCGTCACACGTGATTTTGAACAACTATACTAAAACGTAATAATATCAGACGATCAAGGCCTTGTCTCGCCACAGACGAAACCCGCCTTCGAAAGCGCGTGTGTTGTCGCCGCGCCTGCTGTCGGTGGGCAGCTCGTCGAGCTTGTCGACATTGCCGCCGCCGATGACGATATAGTCGGGCTGCAAGGCGGCGCGGAGCCGGCCGACGACGTCGAACACATATTTGCGCCACTTCTTCTTGCCGTGCTTTTCCAGGCCGCGTTCGCCGACATAGTCTTCGAAGCTCCTGCCTTTCCTGTAAGGAAGATGGGCGAGTTCCATCGGCTGGCCGACATTGTCGAGGACCATCGCCGCGCCAAGGCCGGTGCCGAGGCCCAGGAACAGCATGCGCCCGCCTTCATAGCTGCCGATGGCCTGCATGAGCGCATCATTGACCACCTTGACCGGCTTGCCGAACTGCGCGTCGAAATCGAAGCCGGCCCAACCCTTGCCGAGGTTCATGGGGTCGAGCACCGGCTTGTTGTGACGCACCGGGCCTGGATAGCCCATCGAGATGACGTCGTAGGACAGGCCCTCGGCGAGCTTTTTCACGATGTCGATCATCTGTCGTGGTGTCAGGTCCGGGCCGGAATCGGCCCGGCGTTCCGCTTCGCCGGCGCTGGTCAGGATCTTGATGTGCGAGCCGCCGATATCGATCGAAAGCACGATCTTGCCGGTGTCCGTCTGCTTCGCCGCCTTCGCCATCGCTTCCCCTCCGCTCATGCTACCGGGTCGATCCAGCCATTTGGCGGACCGAAGTTGGCCATGGCGTCCGCCGGTCCCCATGTCCTGGGCTCGTAAAGGTGCGGCGGGGTGGTGTCGCCGAGCACCGGGCCGACGATGCGCCAGGCAAGCTCGGCCGCGTCCTGGCGCGTGAAGAGCTGGCCATTGCCGTTCATGGCGTCGCCGATCAGCCGTTCGTAAGGCGGCATATCGCCCTTGCTGTCGTCGAGCGCGGTGAGTTCCACCTGCTCGCCGACCATGTCGTCGCCAGGCGCCTTGCGTTGCGCGCCGATGGCGATCACCACCTGCGGGTCGATACGGAAGCGCACGTAGTTCTGGTCGGCGGGCTTGATCGGGTCGAAGACGTCGAGCGGCGGCCGCTTCAGCCGCACCACCACCTCGGTGACATGCACCGGCATGTTCTTGCCGGCGCGGATGAAGAACGGCACGTCCTGCCAGCGCCAGGTGTCGACGAAGAAACGCACCGCCGCGAAACTCTCGACCGGCGAGTTCGGCGCCACGCCGGGCTCGGCCAGATAGCCGGTGAACTGGCCGCGCACGACATCGTCCTTCGTCAGCGTCCTGATCGCCCGTAGCACCTGCACTTTTTCGTCGATCAGGTCGTCGGCCGAGCGGCCGACGGGCGGCTCCATAGCCAGCAGCAAGAGGATGTTGAGCAGATGGTTCTCGATAACGTCCCTGATGCAGCCGACGTCGTCATAGAAGCGACCGCGCCCTTCGACGCCGAAATCTTCGGCCATGGTGATCTGCACGCTTTCGACGTAGTTGCGGTTCCAGATCGGCTCGAGCAGCGAATTGGCGAAGCGGAAATAGAGCAGGTTCTGGATCGCTTCCTTGCCGAGATAGTGGTCGATGCGGAAGATCGACTGTTCGTCGAACACCAGGTGCAGGACCCGGTTCAGCCAGCGCGCCGACTGCAAATCGTGGCCGAAGGGTTTTTCCACCATCAGCCGCGCGCCGTGTGCCGTGCCCGACTGCTCCAACCCTTGCACGACCGTCTCGAACATGGTCGGCGGCACCGCCATGTAGTGCAGCGGCCGCTGGGCGCTGCCAAGCGCGCTCTTCAGCTTCTCGAACGTCGCGCCGTCGCGGTAGTCGCCGCTGACATAGCGCAGCAAATTGGCGAATTTGGCGAAGATTTTTTCGTCGATCTTGCCGAGCGCGTTGACGATGCCGTCGCGGGCGCGGGCCTGCAACTGCTTCAAATCCCAGGCGTCGAATGCCACGCCGATCACCGGTTCGGTGAGTGTACCCTTGGCGACCATCTGGTAAAGCGCTGGAAATATCTTCTTGTGGGCGAGGTCGCCGGTCGCCCCGAAGAGCACCAGTGTGTCGGACCGTTCGTGGCTCATGCCTGTGTCTCCCCTGCCGCCGTCACTTGCCGGCCTTCGGCTTCTCGACATGGCCGCCGAAGGCATAGCGCATGGCGGACAACAATTTGTCGGAGAACTCGGATTCGCCTTGCGAGGAGAAGCGGTCGAACAGCGCCGAGGACAGCACCGGGGCGGGCACGCCGGTGTCGATCGCCGCCTTCAGCGTCCAGCGGCCCTCGCCGGAATCCGAGACCCGGCCGCCGAACTGCGCCAGGCCGGGATCGCTCTTCAGCGCCCCGGCAGTGAGATCGAGCAGCCAGGAGCCAATGACGCTGCCATGGCGCCAGACCTCGGCGACCTGGGGAAGGTCGATGTCGAACTGGTAGTATTGCGGATTTTCCAGCGGGCTGGTCTCGGCGTCGGCCGTACGCTGCCGCTTGCCGGCATTGGCCGATTTCAGGATGTTCATGCCTTCTGCATAAGCGGCCATGACGCCATATTCGATGCCGTTGTGCACCATCTTGACGAAGTGGCCGGCGCCGCTCGGCCCGCAATGCAGGTAACCGAACGGTGCCGTGCCGGCAGCCTTGTCCGGTGAAGGCGCGCCGGCATCGGCGCCCGGCGCCAGCGTGGCAAAGACCGAATCGAGGTGCTGGACGGCGACGTCGGGGCCGCCGATCATCAGGCAGTAGCCACGCTCCAGGCCCCAGACACCGCCGCTGGTGCCGACATCGACGAGATGGATACCCTTGGCGGCCAGCTTCGCGGCTTGGTCGACGGCGTCGTGATAGTAGGAATTGCCGCCATCGATGACGATGTCGCCGGGCTCCATCAGGGCCGAGACCTGATCGATGATCTTGCCGGTGATGGCTGCCGGCAGCATCAGCCAGACGCAGCGCGGCTTGGCGAGCTTGCCGACGAATTCCGCCATCGACGCCGCCCCCAGGGCGCCGTCACCGACCAGGGCCGCGACGCTGGCGGGGTTGATGTCGTAGACGACGCATTCGTGGCCGTCGCGCATCAGGCGGCGGACCATGTTGGCGCCCATCCGGCCCAGTCCCATCATTCCGATCTGCATGGTTTCGTCCCTGTTTGCTGGAGATTTGGGGTTTGTCGAGGAAGGATTTTAGCGGCTATCCTGCTCGCCCGATGTGACGGAGAAGTCGACATTCTCCCAATCGCCGGTCCCGGGCCAGAAAAAAGTGAAGGTCAGCGTGCTTCCGCTGGGGAGGCCGGCGACGGGCAGATCGACAAGGTGGATGCCGAAAGCATTCTCTTCGGTCTTGCTGTCCTGGACGGTCGTCCAGTTGTCGATGCTCCAATGCACCGTGGCCGGAGCCAGCAGCTCGACGTGCAACGTCTTGCCCCCAGGCAGCGCACGGATCTTGTTGTTGAAGCGCCATGTCCTGAACGGCGATACGGTCCTGTCCTCGATGTAGCGCTTCACGCCTTGCGGCGGCATGTCGAAGACCGCGCCGTCGCGCAGCGAGCGCAACAGCTTGATGTGCTCCGAATGGGCCCAGACCAGCGGCATGGCGCTGCCCGATGGCCTGCCGCGCAACAGTTCGCGCTCGGGCATGTCGACGCCGTCCCAGACCTGTTCCGGCAACAGGCCGCAGGTTCCGGCGGATCGTTCCAGCGTGTCGAGCAAGCCGGCGGCCTTGTCCTTGCGACCCGCCGCCAGTTCGTAATGGGCGCGCTCACCGGCGAGCAGCGGCCACGGCCGGCCTTGGCCGGTGCCGTCGAAGGGCGAGCCGTCCTCGTGCTCGCCATAGCCGTCGCCATTGTAGCGGTACCAGAGCGGCCCTTGCGGCAATGCGCAGCGCAATTGCGCGTCGATGACCTTGACGGTGTCGACGATGCGCGGATCGTCGGCGGCCCGGAGGCCAAAGCGGACCAGCGCCAGCGCATCCGGGCTGACGATCTCTTGCGCCGGCCGATCGGTGTCGCCAGGTGGCCGGTTCTTGATCGGGACAAAGCCATCCTTCGGCGAGCCGGCCTCGGCGCTGTCGGGCGGCGAGATGCGGACATAGTAGCCGTCGACGCCGGCGACCTCGCAGGTGGCCGTGGCGGTGACATAGGTCCAGCGCTCGACCTGGTCGTTCCAGACGTCCGCGGTCTCGCGTAGATAAATTGCCGCGTCCGCCTTGCCGCAGGCGTCGAGCAGGTCGGCGGCGGCAAGCAATGCGGCGATCTCGACGGCGAGCGTGAACGGGCTGTAGCCGGCGTCCTCTTCCCAGCGGTCCTCGCCAGTCACGGGTCCATTGCGCACGACATAGGTTGCGGCGCGCTCGATCATCGGCTGGAAGGTGGCGAGCCTGGTGCGCGGCAGGTGCCCGGCGCGGTGCAAGGCATCGGCCAGCAGCAGCGGAAAGGCGCATTCGTCCATCTGGATGCCGGGCCAATAGGCGGATCCGTCGAGCCAGGCGTTCTGCGGCCAATGACCGTCCGGCTGCTGGATGGAGGCGAGATAGTCGAGGATCTGCAGCGCCGAGGCGGCATCGCCTGCCGCGAGAAATCCGCCCGCCGTCTCGACAAGGTCGCGGGGCCAGACCAGATGGTAGCCGCCGAGGTCGTCGTCACCTTTGTCGAAGCCCCAGGGGATGGACAGGCTGGCGACCGCCGCGCCCGGCTCCGTGATCGAGCGGTGCGTCGCCAGGACAGCGGTGCTGGTTCGATAGCTGTTGACCCCGGACGCCGCGTGCCGATCCAGAGGCAGCAGCCCGGCCTGCCATTTGCGCCAGTTCTGGACGTAGGATTTCGCGGCAGGCTCGAAGCCCCACTTCAGGCTGGCGAAGGCGTTTTCCGCGGCCTCATCCGGTGTCGCGCCAAAACCCAGCGCCAGCACGGCCCTTGTCCTGGCCGATGTGAAGCCGATCTCGCCGGTCAGCGCGACATTGCCGTTCTCGGCGCGCTGGCAGGCTGGATCGAACTTGCCGGCATGGGTCAGTTGCTGCCAGCCGTCGGAGAAGCCGACATAGCCAGCCGAACAGTCTCGCCAGGGCAGCGACGAAGCCAATGCCAGACAAGAGCCGCGTCCTGAGGCGAACAGCATGGATTTTCCGTCGTGGGCGCCGATCCAGGCGGTGTTGCCTATGCCGGCATTGACCAGATGCGGCGCCAGCAAGGCGTAGATGCGGTAGTCGCCAGCCGTGCCCTTGAGCGGCGTGAAGGTAATTTCCTGCAGCAGTGCGGCGCGTGCCGGGTCGGCAAGGATGCGCTTTTCGATGCGGTAGGCGCCATCGGTGGCGGTGTTGACCAGCCTGTAGGCCGGCACGCCGTCCTCGAACGGCTCGATGGTATGCGCGGCATCGCGCTTTTCTTCCGAGAAGTAGCCGTCGGGACCGGTGACGAGCAGGCCGAGGTCGCGGGTGCAGGCGCTGTCGAGCCGCGGATAGTAGACTTCGTTGAGGATGCCGTGGCTGATGGTGAACCAGATCTGGCCGGTCGGCGAAAGCGAAGTGCCGACGCCACTCTTGGCGCTTGACGTCCAGCGCGCCGGAATTCCCGGGGCGCCCGGGGCATTTTTTGGCGTCACTGGCATTCCGTTTCGGTCTCCTGACCTACTCCGTAGACAGGACCCGGAGCCATTTCAATCATTGCACCGCAAGTTGATCGGCACGCCGTCGCTGATTGCAGTTGACAGCTCGCCGGCCTTCTGCACTTTTGTCTGACAATAGATAAAAAACAGGTGCGCAAGCGCGATAGTCACCAACAGCCCTCAAGACCAGCAACTCTCGGGAGGAGTATGATATGAAGAAGCTATTTGTCCTCGGCACGCTCGCAGCGGTGCTCACCGCCGGTACGGCCCTCGCCGATACCAGCGGCAAGAAGATCGCATTCTCCAACAACTACGCCGGCAATTCATGGCGGCAGGCGATGCTCGACAGCTATGGCATCGTCACCAAGAAGGCGGTCGACGACAAGGTGGTCGGCGCGGCCGACATCTTCACCACCGCCGACAAGGAAGTGCCGACGCAGGCAGCCCAGGTGCAGAACCTGATCCTGCAGGGCTATGACGCCATCGTCATCAACGCGGCTTCGCCCGACGCGCTCAACGGCGCCATCAAGCAGGCCTGCGACGCCGGCATCGTCGTCGTCTCCTTCGACGGCATCGTCACCGAGCCTTGCGCCTACCGTGTCGTGGTCGACTTCAAGGACATGGGCAAGCAGGAAGTAGAGCAGATGGCGAAGTTCCAGCCCAAGGGCGGGAACCTTCTGGAAATCCGCGGCCTGGCCGGCACTTCGATCGACGATGCCATCCATGCCGGCATCCTCGAAGGCGTCGCCGCTCATCCCGAGTTCAAGATCGTCGGTTCGGTGACCGGCGACTGGGACCAGACCACGGCGCAGAAGGCGGTGGCGACCATCCTGCCGTCGCTGCCCGATGTCGTCGGCATCGTCGACCAGGGCGGTGACGGCTATGGTGCCGCGCAAGCCTTCGCCGCCGCCAACAAGCCGCGCCCGACCATCATCATGGGCAACCGGCAGGACGAGCTGAAGTGGTGGAAGGAACAGAAGGAAAAGGACGGCTACCAGACCTGGTCGGCATCGATCGCGCCAGGTGTGTCGACGCTCGCTTTCTGGGTGGCGCAGCAGGTGCTCGACGGCCGCAAGGATATTCCGCACGATCTCCTGGTGCCCTATCTCGCCTTCACTCAGGACGATTTCGAGGCCGCGCTGCCGAAGATCAAGGAGGGCGGCGTCGCCACCCACGAATACACGCAGGAAGAAGCCATCGCGGCCATCAAAGCCAACATCAAGTGAATGTGGCGTTGGCATCCATGCCGGCAAGCGGATATCGTTGAGCATGCCTGAAGGAAACGCCGACATCATCAGACTGAACGGCGCCGAAAAACAATTCGGCGCCGTTCGCGCGCTGGGCGGGGTGGATTTCCATGTCGGGCCCGGCGAGTGCGTCGGCCTGGTCGGCCACAATGGCGCGGGCAAATCGACGCTCATGCACATGGTGGCGGGCACGTTGACGCCCGACAGCGGCAAGATCGGCGTGCATGGCGCCGTCGAGGACAATTACTCGGTGTCGCGCGCGCAGCAGCTCGGCATACGCTGCGTGTTCCAGGAACTGTCGCTGTGCCCCAATCTCAGCGTCGCCGAGAATACGCGCATCAACCACGCTTCGCTCTCCGGCTTCGGCTGGCGGCGCAAGGCGGCCGAGCTGATCTCCGCAAAGCTGGACGAGATTTTTCCCGGCCATAGCATTTCGGCGTCGGATATCGTTGCCGACCTGTCGATCGGCCGGCGCCAGATGGTCGAGGTGGCCCGTGCCTTCACGGTCACCCAGGACCGGCTCGACCTCGTCATCCTCGACGAACCGACATCCTCGCTCGACGCGCATACGGCCGGCCAGCTGCTCGCCTTCGTGCGCCGTTTCGTCGCCGGCGGCAAAAGCTGCATACTGATCTCGCACGTCTTGGGCGAGGTGCTGCGCAATGCCGACCGCATCGTGGTGATGCGCGACGGCAAGGTGGTGGCGTCGGACGCGGCGGATGCCTTCGATCGCGACCGGCTGGTGACGGTGATGGGCGGGGCGGAGGCGCGCCGCAAGATCGCGGCGCAAACCGCTGCCGCCAAATCCGCCGCCAGACCATTGCGGGTGCGGGCGCGGCCCGCCGCGCAGAAGGACGGCACCGACCTTGTCGCCTGCGCCGGCGAAATCATCGGCCTTGCCGGGCTGGCCGGACACGGGCAGACCGACCTGCTGCTGTCGATCTTCAGCGCGGCCTCACGCGCCAGGAAGGGCATCGAGGTGACAGCGCCGGTGGCGCTGGTGGCCGGCGACCGCCAGTCGGACGGCATCTTTCCACAATGGTCGATCGCTGAGAACATCGGCATCGGCTCGCTGGCACGCCTGCGCAACGGACTTTTGATTTCGCCGCAACGCGAGGCCGAACTGGCGCGGTCCTGGCAAAAGAAGATCGGCATTCGCACGCCCGACATGAACAACAACATCTTTTCGCTGTCGGGCGGCAACCAGCAGAAGGCGCTGTTTGCCCGCGTGCTCGGCTCGGATGCACAGATCGTGCTGATGGATGATCCGATGCGCGGCGTCGACATCGGCACCAAGCTCGAAGTCTACGACCTCGTGCGCGAAGAGGCCGGCCGCGGCCGCACCTTTCTCTGGTACACGACCGAAACCGAAGAGCTCGACAATTGCGATCACATCTACGTCTTCAAGAACGGCCGCATCGTCGCCAATCTGCGCCGCGACGAGCTGACCGAAGAGAAGATCATCCAGTCATCCTTCGGCGATGCGGCCTGAGATGACGGCGGCAACACTCGAAAACGGTCTCAAGGCGTCCGCGGCGCGCGGCAGCGCGGCACGCGCGCGCCTGCTGCGCGGGTTGCTGCCGGCGCTGTCGCTGGCGCTGGTGCTCATCGCCATCGCCTGGCTCAACCCGCGCGCCATCAGCTATTTCGGGTTCAGCCTGATGCTGAACCTGGCGATCCCGATCGCGCTGGCGACGATCGCGCAGATGTTCGTCATCGCGGGCAACGAACTCGACCTGTCGATCGGCACCTTCGTCGGTTTCGTCGGCTGCGTCACCGCGACCTGGCTGAAGGACGCGCCGCTGATCGGCGTCGCCATACTGCTCGGCTCGATCTGCATCTATGCGCTGCTCGGGGCGCTGATCCATCTGCGCAACCTGCCGTCGATCGTGGTGACGCTCGGCATGAGCTTCGTCTGGCAAGGGCTGGCCATTCTCGTGCTGCCCAAGCCGGGCGGCAAGGCGCCGGACTGGCTGCTGGCGATCATGTCGTTCAAGCCGCCGTTGGTGCCGTTTCCGATCATCGCGGCACTGCTGATCGGGCTCATCGTCCATTTCGGCCTGATGCGGACCTCCTATGGCGTGATCCTGCGCGGCTCCGGCGGCAATCCGGCTGCGCTCAAGCGCGCCGGCTGGTCGCTGCTCAAGACCAAGATCGTGCTGTTCGCGCTGGCCGGCCTGTTCGGCGTGCTGTCCGGCATGGCGCTGATCGGCATCACCACCTCGGCCGATGCCAATATCGGCAATGGCTACACGCTGCTGGCGATCGCCGGCGTCATCCTCGGCGGCGGCGAATTCGTCGGCGGCCGGGTGTCTCCGATCGGCGCGGTGATCGGCGCGCTGACGCTGGCGCTGGCCGCTTCGCCGTTGCTCACCTTCATGCACATTCCGCCCGACTGGCAGGTGGCGGCCAACGGCGCCATCCTCATCATCGTGCTGGCGGCGCGGGTGCTGATCAGCCGCAAAGAGAGGTAAGCGATGACGCTGGTGAAATCGCTGGCCGGCAAACCGTGGATATGGTCGTTCGTCGGCGCGCTCGTGGTGTGGCTGGCGACGATCGCCTTCACCGGCGGCTACGGCGGTGGCGGCATGGTCACGGCGGCACTGTCGCTCGCCGTGTTCACCGTCATCGTCGGTGTCGGCCAGATGTTCGTCATCACGCTCGGCCCGGGCAATGTCGACCTGTCGCTGCCGGCCAATATCGGTCTTGCCAGCGCGGTCGCCATGAAGGTGATGGGCGGCAGTGATTCCATGATCGTGGTCGGGCTGCTGGCGGCGCTCGCCTGCGGGGCGGCGATCGGCGCGGCCAACTACCTGCTGATCTGGGCGCTGCGCATTCCACCGATCATCGCCACGCTGTCGGCGAGTTTCATCATCCAGTCGATCGACATCAGCTATGGGCGCGGGCTGCAGATCAAGCCGCCGCCGGGCTTCGCCAATTTCGCCAACTGGCAGATCCTGGGCGTTCCGGTGCTGGCGATCCTCACCGTGCTGTTCACCATCGGTGCGGCCATTGCGCTGCAGCGCATGATCTATGGCCGCTCGGTGCTGGCGATCGGCCAGAACATCCGCGCCGCCTGGCTCGCCGGCGTCAATGTCGGCCGCATCCGCTTTCTCACCTACACGCTGTCGGGAGCGCTTGGCGGCATCGACGGCGCGCTGCTCGCCGGTTATTTCCGCGGCGCCAATGTCGATATCGGCAACGAATATCTGCTGGCCTCGATCGCAGTGGTGGTCATCGGCGGCACGTCGGTCGCCGGCGGCAAGGCCAACGTGCCGGGCGTCTGGGGCGCGGCGCTGTTTTTGGTACTTCTGTTGACCATGCTCAACACCTTTGGGGTCAGTGCCGGCGTGCGGCTGCTGCTGACGGGGCTGATTATCGTTGGCGTGATCACGGCGGCGGGTGGGGAGAGGGCGGTTCGGTAGTATTTCGCGCCTTCGCCGCGTTATAGCCCTTCCGGACAAGCATTGTGCCAGTGCGACGCGCGGTTCCCATTCGCGGCGCGGCCTAGTAAACCCTCCCGATCGCAGCCGGTCTCGGGAGGTTCAGCTTGTCCAATTTTGTCAGCGTTACCAGGGACAATGATGTCGCAGTCGTCACCATCGACAATCCGCCGGTCAACGCGCTGAGTTTTCATGTCCGCGAACCGCTGATGCAGGCGCTGGTTGCCTTGCGCGACGATGCTTCGGTCGCGGCAATCGTCATCGCCTGCGCCGGCCGGACGTTCGTCGCCGGCGCCGATATCACGGAGTTCGGCAAGCCGATGCAGCCGCCGGAGCTGCGCGCTATCGTGGCCATGCTGGAAACCATCGCCAAGCCGACCGTTGCCGCCATCCACGGCACCGCGCTCGGCGGTGGCCTGGAACTGGCGCTCGGCTGCCATTTCCGTGTGGCCGATGCGCACGCCAAGCTTGGCCTTCCCGAAGTGAAGCTCGGCCTCTTGCCGGGTGGCGGTGGCACGGTGCGGCTGCCGCGCCTGGTCGGCCCGGTGAAGGCCTTGAAGATGATCGTCTCGGGCACGCCGATCGGTGCGGAGGAAGCGCACGGAGCCGGTCTCGTCGATGCCGTCTTCGAAGGCGATCTGAGCACACATGCCGTGAACTTTGCCAGGGAGTTGGCCCGCAAGGGTGGTCCCTTTACGCCGGCGCGTGATCGCGATGACCGCCTCAAGGAAACCGACCTGGCGGCCTTCGATGCCGAAGCGGCGGATCTTGCCAGGAAGGCGCGGGGCCTGGAGGCGCCGATCGCCTGTGCGCAAGCGGTGCGCAATGCGATCACGCTGCCCTTCGACGAAGCGCTGGCGGCGGAACGGGCGCTATTCGCTGGACTGGTCGCCAGCGATCAGTCGCGCGCGCAGCGGCACCTGTTCTTCGCCGAACGTGAGGCGGCAAAGGTTCCCGGCAAGAACACGCCCAAGCGCAGGCTCGCGCGCGTCGGCGTCATCGGCGCCGGCACGATGGGCGGCGGCATCGCCATGGCCTTCGCCAATGGCGGTTTTTCCGTCACCTTGCTGGAGACCAGCGAGGAAGCGCTGCAACGCGGGCTGGCTACGATCGAGAAGAACTATGCCGCCTCCGTTTCACGCGGCTCCCTGGCCGAGGACGCCAAGCGTCAGCGGCTCGCCCACTTCAAGGGCTCCACCGACTATGCCGACCTCGCAGACTGCGATCTGATCGTCGAGGCGGTGTTCGAGGACATGGCGGTGAAGAAGGAGGTGTTCGGCAAGGTCGATGCGGTGGCCCGGCCAGGCGCCATCCTCGCCACCAACACCTCCTATCTCGACATCGACGAAATCGCCGCCTCGATCTCGCGGCCGCAGGACGTTGTCGGCCTGCACTTCTTCTCGCCGGCCAACGTCATGAAACTGCTGGAGGTCGTGCGGGCCGACAAGACCGCGCCGGATGCGCTGGCGACCGTCGTCGATCTGGCGCGGCGGATCGGCAAGGTAGCCGTCGTCGTCGGCGTCTGCCACGGCTTCGTCGGCAACCGCATGCTGGCGGCACGGGGTTCGGAGTCGGAAGCGCTTCTCCTGGAGGGTGCGACACCCAGCCAGATCGACAAGGCCTTCACCGATTTCGGCTGGCCGATGGGGCCGTTCCAGATGGGCGATCTCGCCGGCCTCGACATTGGCTGGCGCAACCGCAAGGCGCGCGGCCAGACGGCCGTCATCGCCGACACGCTGTGCGAGCAAGGGCGCTTCGGCCAAAAGACCGGCCGAGGCTTCTATCTCTACGAGGCCGGCGCGCGGTCGGGCATTCCCGATCCCGAGGTGGAGGCGCTGATCCGCGACAAGGCGGCCGAGCGCGGCATCGAACCGCGCGCGATCGGTGCGGACGAAATCATCGAGCGCACGCTTTATCCGTTGGTCAACGAGGGCGCGAAGATTCTTGAGGAAGGCATAGCCGCCCGTGCATCCGACATCGATGTCGTCTGGGTCAATGGCTACGGTTTTCCAATCGGCAAGGGCGGCCCGATGTTCTGGGCCGGTCTCGAAGGGCCGGCCAGGATCGTCGAGCGGCTCGAGTATTGGCGCCAACGCACCGGCAAGGATGTGTTCAAGCCGGCCCCGCGGTTTAAAGCGATGGCCGAGACCGGTTCCTGGGAGGCCGGCGCGACGGGCTGATCACACGGCGGTCGATGAGCGATTTCGTCCGCGCGACTGCCCTGATCTCACGGGTATTGGTCGAAGCGTAAATGCGCTTGGCGCATTCTTGCCACGCCGTAGCCTTCACACATGCTTGCGGCCGCCGGCCTCGCGGAACCAACTGTCGGGATAGGGATACCACCATTCCTGGATCGCCGGCTTGTGGTCGATGATGACCATCTTGGAGCGGCGGAAGGCATCGAGCCCCTGGCGTCCGAGCTCGCGGCCGAGGCCGGAAGCCTTCCAGCCGCCGAAGGGCAGGGCGTCATTGTCGATCAGCGGATTGTTGACCCAGACCATGCCGGCCTCGAGCCGCTCGGCCGCCTCATGCGCTTCGGCGAGATCGGTGGTGAAGACGGAAGCGCCAAGCCCAAACGGGCTGTCATTGGCAAGCCGGATCGCCTCGTCGAAATTTTTCACGCGGCAGATGGCGGCGACCGGGCCAAAGCATTCTTCGCGCACGATCGCCATGTCAGGGGTGACGCCGGTCAGGATCGTCGGTTCGTAGAACCAGCCGGTGTTGTGCGCCGGCGGAATGCGCCCGCCGGTTACGGCCTTGGCGCCGTGGGCGATGGCATCGTCGACCAGACGCATGACCTTGGCCCGGGCCGCTTCGCTGACCAGCGGGCCGATCTCGGTCTTGTCCATGCCGTTGCCGATGCGCAGCGCGCGGGTCCTTTCGGCAAACAATTCGACGAAGCGGTCATGCACGGCGTCGACGACGAAGAAGCGCTCGGCCGAGGTGCAGACCTGGCCGGTGAGGTGGAAGGCCGCGGTGACGCTGCCGGCCGCCGCGACCTCCAGCGGCGCGTGCTCGCTGATGATCAGCGGGTCGCTGCCGCCGGCCTCGATGACACAAGGCTTCATGCGCTCGGCGCAGGCGACCGCGACGGCCTTGCCGGCGGCGACCGAGCCGGTGAAGGCAACGGCATGGGTGCGGTCGGAGGCGATCAGCGCCTGCGCCGTGGCCGCCCCGCCCGGCAGGCAGGAGACCAGACCTTCGGGCAGCGCGCGGAACACGGTCATGTAGTCCAACGTCGACAGCGTCGTCGCCTCGGCCGGCTTAATGATGCAGGCGTTGCCGGCGGCGAGCGAAGCCGCCACCGTCCAGCACATCAGCAGGATAGGGAAATTGTAGGGCATGATGTGGACGGACACGCCGTAAGGTTCGTAGCGCGCATACTGGAACGAACCGGCCTGCGTCGTGCCGGCGATCTTGCCGGCATCGTCGCGCGCCATCTCGGCATAGTAGCGGAAGATCGGCGCGCAATTGGCGATCTCGCCGATGGCTTCCGGATAGGGCTTGCCCATCTCGCGCACCATCAGCTCGGCGCAGCGGGTGAAGTCAGCCGCCTCGATGGCATTGGCGACGGCGTGCAGGTGCTTGGCCCTGCTTTTGGCGTCGAGCGTCTTCCAGACTGCCTGCGCCGTGGTCGCGGCGGTGAGCACGGCGTCGATCTCACCATCGCTGGCCGCAGCGATCGCGCCGACGGTTTCCAGCGTCGCGGGGTCGATCACCGGTTTTGACGCGCCGGTCATCGGCCGGTAGTCCGGATTGACGAAGAAGGTTGGCCGGTCAGGGGAGAAGTTCATGGACATCCTCTCGGATACGATCAGCGGATCATGTAGACCTTCTTGATGGTCTCATGGACGGTGCAGACGCCCTTCCAGTCCTGCGGGAAGAAGGCCGCCGTGTCCGGCTCGATCTCGATCACCTCGCCGGATTCATGGACATAGGTGCAGCTTCCTTCGAGGAAGTGGCAGAATTCGTCGCGGGTGACGTGGCAGTGCCATTTGCCGGGTGTGCAGACCCACAGCCCGCATTCGGAGCGGCCTTCCGGCCCTTTGTAGAGCAGCTTGCCCGAAGTGTGGGATTGCCCCTCGATCATGGTCGGGATGACGCCCCAGTCGACGAGGTCGGTGACGGCGAGCGGCGATTGCATGATTGGCGTGGTCATAGGGATGTCCTCGAAAGAGTGCTCAGCGGCACATGAAAGCCTTGGTCAGCGTTTGGGTGATGATGGAAATGCCGGTCCAGCCGGCGGGAAAGAACACCAGCGTGCCGGCCTCGACCGGAATCTGTTCGCCGTTGTCATGGACATAGCTGCCGTGCCCCGACAGGAAGTGGCAGAACTCGTCCGACGCAAACGTCACCTTGCGGGTGCCCGGCGTGCAGGACCACAAGCCGCATTCGCTCGATCCGTCCGGGTTCTGCGACAGGATCCTGCCCGACGCGCGCGGCGCGCCAGCGAGCGTGTTGGCGCCCGCGCCCCAATCCTCCAGTTCCACGCTCGAGGCCTTCGGCCAATGCGGTGTCGGCATGTCTTGCTCCTGTGCAGCGGATTCTTGCTTGAGCATGATCTTGTCCGAAAACCGGTTCCCACTTTTCGCTGTCGCGGTCCTTCGGTTCGGGACCATGCTTCTCACGCCAGCATATAGACGTTGCGCATGGTCTCATGCACCGTGCACTCGCCCGTCCAGCCGGCGGGAAACATGACCACGGTTCCCCTGGAGACTTCTATCATTTCGCCGACATCCGACCGGTAGGTCGCGCGGCCGGCGACGAAATGGCACAATTCATCGCGCGGGATCGAGAGCCGCCAGCGGCCGGGCGTGCAGACCCAGATGCCGGATTCCGGCTGGTTGTTCGGGCCCTTGTGCAGGAGTTTGCCGGTGGAGTGCGACGTGCCTGCCAATGCATCCGGTTGGAGGCCCCAGTCGACGAGGTCGGTGCGGGTGGAGGCTTGGTGTAGGTGCGGGGCGGAGGAGGTCATGAGTGTGCTCTGGTGGCGCGATGTTTAACGTTGATATGCCGAGCTAGGGCACCCCCCTCTGGCCTGCCGGCCATCTCCCCCCGCAAGGGGGGAGATCGGATGTTGTCTCGGCCTTCGCCAATCACCAAGGCTGCAGAGTGAGAATCGGCTGCGAAGCTGCCAATCTCCTCCCTTGCGGGGGAGATGTCCGGCAGGACAGAGGGGGGTGCTCAGGCGCGACATCTCACTCACAGCAGCGCCTCCAGCAAACCCGCCGCCTTCTCGGGCCCGTTTTGCGCGTGCATCTGCGCCGATGTCTTCGCCAGCTTCGCTTTCATGGCCGGATCGGTCAGGCAAGCCTCGATCTTCGCGACCAGCTCGGCATCGGTCCAGTCGTAGCGCGGCATGCCGAAGCCGTGGCCGGTTTCCTCGACGCGGGTGGCGTTGTCGTGGCCGTCCCAGACATAAGGCATGATGATCGCCGGTGTGCCGAAATAGAGGCACTCGGTGAACGAGTTGTTGCCGCCATGGTGAATGACGGCATCGACCTGCGGGATGACCGAGGGCTGCGGAAACCAGCTGTCGACGATGACGTTGCCGGGCACGTCCGTGTACTGGTCCTTGTAGCCGCCGACATTGACCAGAGCCCTGTAGCGCGTCTTGCCCAATGTCGCGATGATGCGCTTCAGCAGCTCGACATCGCCGGCGCCCAGGCTGCCGAAGGAGACGTAGAGCAGCGGCCCGTCATTGTTCCTGGAGAAGGTCGGCACCGTGTACGGCTTTTCGTGCCGCACGCAGCCTTCGAGATACTGGAATTTTGCCGGGTCGAGCGGATGGCGGCGCTTGAATTTTGCCGCTTCGGGGTAGAGCAGCAGGTTCAAATAGGGCGAGGCTTCGAAGAACTGGCCGATCGGATAGGGCGCCTCGCCGTTGGCGGTGAGAAAGCCGTTGAAGTCGTCATGGATCGGCTTGATCACCGCATTGAAGTGGTCGCGGTAGCGCTGGTGGCCGGCATGGTCGTTCTCGCCGCAGCCGGAGAGATGGGGCGGGATGTCCTCGTCCTCGATCTCGTTTTCCGAGCAGGAGATGACGCGCACCCACGGCTTGCCGTACTGCTTGATGGCCGGGAACAGGATGACGTTGTCGACGCAGATCACATCCGGCTTGATGGCTGAGAGAACGCGCGGCAGATCTTTCTGCGCCCATTTGGCGCTGTCGACGATCGCCGTCCAGCAATCCTTGACGTAGTTGTCGACCTGGTCGTAGGGCGATTTGCGGAAGTTCGGGATATGGCCGTTGATGAAATCCTCCCAGAATTTCGCCATCTGCTCGGGCGGCATCGGCTCCGACAGGTTCACCGGATGCGCCTCGAAGCCGTAGCCCTTGTAGACATCGACGAAGCCGGGGTCGGACAGGAACACCGCCTTGTGGCCGCGCGCTTCGACTGCCTGGGCGATGCCGACGGAATTGAGCGCCGGGCCGTAGGCGGCCTCTGGAAAGAACGCGATCGTCTTCTGCGCCATCAGGCTTCTCCTGTTATTCTGCGAAAATTCTGACATCGGCGGCATCCCAGCCGAGTTCGACCTGGTCGCCTGACGAAACCGGCCGGCGGTCGGCGGCATCGGCGGTGACGCGCACCAGGAACTGTTTGGACGACAGCGGCGTGCGGACATGTAGTTGCAAGTCGAGCCCCTGGTAGGCCAGCGCCTCGACCGTGCCGGTGGTGCGGTTGGCGGTGTCTGCCGACGGGAACAGTCGGATGCGTTCGGGCCGCACCGAGGCCACCGCTGCTGCGCCTGACGTGAGTGCGGCGGGGAGCTTGCCGGCGATGCGCGCGCCATTGGTGGCCATTACGCCGTCGGCGACTGCCTTGCCCGGCACGAAATTCATCACGCCGATGAAATCGGCGACGAAGCGATCCGCCGGATGTTCGTAAACCGCATGCGGCGTGTCGCATTGCAGCAACTTGCCGTCCTTCAGCACCGCCATGCGGTCGGCCATGACAAGCGATTCCTCCTGGTCGTGGGTGACGATGACGAAAGTGATGCCGACCTCGTGCTGCAGGCGCTTCAATTCCAATTGCATGGCGCCGCGCAGCTTCTTGTCGAGCGCACCGAGCGGCTCATCGAGCAGCAGCAGCCTTGGCCGCTTGACCAGGGCACGGGCGAGCGCGACGCGCTGCTTCTGGCCGCCGGACAATTGCTCCGGCTTGCGGTCGGCGAAGGGGACGAGTTCGGTAGTCGCCAGGATGGCGTCGACGCGGGAGCGGATCTCTCTAGCCGGCAAACGCTCCATCTCCAGGCCATAGGAGACATTGGCCCGAACGCTCATATGCGGGAACAGCGCGTAGGACTGGAACATTAGGTTGACGGGCCGCTTGTTCGGCGGCGTCCGGGCAATGTCGCGGCCGTCGAGCAGGATACGGCCGTCATTTGGCGTCTCGAAGCCGGCCAGCATGCGCAAGAGCGTGGTCTTGCCGCAGCCGGAGGGCCCGAGCAGCGCGAAGAACTCGTTCTCGCGGATTTCGAGCGAGATGCCGTCGACGGCGGTGACGCGGCCGAAATTCTTCGACACATGATCGATGGCCAGCAGCGTGCGCGCTTCGCTCATTGGCCGATCAATCCCCTGTTGAGCCGCTGCGACAGGGTGAGCGCGGTGATCGAGACCGCCATGACGATGGTGGCCAGCGCGTTGATCTCCGGAGTGATGCCGAAGCGGATCATGGCGTAGATCTGCATCGGCAATGTCGTCGAGGCGCGGCCGGCTCCGGCGGTGAAGAAGGCGATGATGAACTCGTCGACCGACAGCGTGAAGGCGAGCAGCGCGCCGGCGATCACCGCCGGCAGAATGACCGGCAAGGTCACCCGCCGGAACGTCGTGAGCGCGGAGGCGCCGAGATCGGCAGAGGCTTCGACGATCGACCAGTCGAAGCTCTTCAGCCTTGCGCGCACGACGGAGCAGACGAAGGCGAGGTTGAAGACGACATGGGCGAGGATGATGGTGTGCAGGCCCATGGTCAAATTGAGCATGGAGAAGAACGACAGCAGCGCGATCGCCAGCACGATGTCGGGGATGATCATCGGCGCGAAGATCAGCGCTTCGAGCCCCTTGCCGTACTGCCGGCGCATCTCGACGCCGATCGCCAGCAGCGTGCCAAGCAAGGTGGCGATGGCTGTCGAGACCAGCGCCACGATCAACGTGTTGAGCGCGGCGGACAGGATCGCGGAGTTGTGGGCTAGCGAGGCATACCATTTCAACGAGAAGCCCGACCATGCTGTCGGCAGCCCGCCTTCGTTGAAGGACAGCGCCACCAGCACGGCGATCGGGATGTAGAGGAAGGCGAAGACGAGAACGAGGACCGTCCGCATGCTGAGAGTGCGGGTAAAGGATTGATTCATCTCGAACCTCCGGTTGCTTGGAGCCGAGTGAACGAGCTGCGTCCTTCTCCCCGTTCACGGGGAGAAGATGCCGGCAGGCAGATGAGGGGCAGCGCTGAGCATGGCAAAGACAGGCGCCGCCCCTCATCCGCCCCTTCGGGGCACCTTCTCCCCGTAAACGGGGAGAAGGCAAGGATTGCGCCGCGCTCAGCCATCGGAATTGCCTTTCGCCTCAGCCGCACGCCCCGAGGCGCGGTCGGCGGCGAGCGCCTGTGCCATCAGCACGAGAAGCATGATGGCGATCAGCGCCATGGCGAGTGCGGCACCGAAGGGCCAGTCATTGGCGGTGAGGAACTGGTCGTAGACGAGGTTGCCGATCATCTGGAAGCGGCCGCCGCCGAGCAGGGCCGGGGTGACGAAATTGCCGATCGACAGCACGAAGACGAAGACCGCGCCGGCGGCAATGCCGGGCACTGTCAGCGGCAAGATGACACGGCGGAATGTGGTGACGGCGGAAGCGCCAAGATCGCGCGAGGCTTCGGCGAGTTCGGGGTTGAGGCGCGACAAAGGTGCGTAGCAGGCGAGAATGACGAAGGGCAAATAGTTGTAGACAAGGCCGGCGATGACGGCGCCTTCCGTGTAGAGCATCGATGGCGGTTCGCCGGTGTAGCCGAACCAGCGCAAGAGCTGCGTGATCAGCCCCTCGCGGTTGAGCAGCACGATCCAGGCATAGGTGCGGATCAGGTAGTTGGACCAGAATGGCAGCACGGCGAAGAACAGGAACACCGGCTGCCACCGGCGCGGTGCCGCCGCGATCGCGTAGGCGGCGGCATAGCCGATCACCACCGCGATGAGCGTCGCTGTGCCGGCGATGCGCGCCGATTTCAGGAAGATGCCGGCATAGAGCGGGTCGAAGACCAGCCCGAAATTCTCCAGCGTGAAAGTGTAGTCTATGCCGCCATAGATGCCGCGCCGAAAGAAGGCGAGCGCCAGCACCAGCGCGCAGGGAACCACCATCAGCGCGGTCAACCAGACCAGCGCCGGGGCCATCAGCAGGGCGCTGCGGGAGGGGAAGTGTTTCACGAAGCGCCCCCCTCTGCCCTGCCGGGCATCTCCCCCTCAAGGGGGGAGATTGGCTGTGGCATCGCCTTCGTCAATCTCCAATGCTTAAGGGCGAGCGGAACATCAGAACTGCTGATCTCCCCCCTTGAGGGGGAGATGGCCGGCAGGCCAGAGGGGGGCGCCATGGAACGCACGCCTAATTCAAGACTAACGCCTACTGCGCGGCCTTGATCTCGCTGACGATCTTGGAATAGTCGCGCTGGGCTTCGCCGACGTCGCGCAGCTGCTCGAACTTGACGAGGTCGGCCACCGGCATCGCGATGTTGGGGAACTTTGCCAGGAAGTCTGCCGGCAGGCTCTCCATCGCCGGCTTGTTCGGCACCTTGTAGTCGATGTTCTGCGCCGCCCAGGCGTGGTTCTTGGCATCGAGCATGAAGTTGATGAACTGGAAGGCGGCGTCCTTGTTGGCGGAAGCCTTCATCACCACCATCGTGTCGACCCAGAGATCCGAACCTTCCTTGGGAATGACGTATTTGATCTCGGGCTTGTCGGCGATGCCGTAGTTGCACCAGCCGTCCCAGGCCTGCACCATCAAGGCCTCGCCGGACACCAGCTTGGAATAGAAGGTGGTGTCGTCATAGGCGAGCAGGGTCTTCTTGGCCGAGATCAAGAGGTCCTTGACCTCGGCCATCTTGGCCGGGTCGGTCTCGTTGACGGAAAACCCCTTGTCGAGCTGACCGGCGGCGAGCAGCCAGCGATCAGTCGCCAGCATGGTGGTCTTGCCCTTCAACTCGTCGGAGGGCGCCAACAGGTCGCTCCAGCTCGTCGGCGCCACCTTCATCAGGTCCGAGCGGTAGCAAAGGCCCGTCGTGCCCCAGGTGTAAGGCACGGAGAAAGTGTTGCCGACATCGTGCGGCAGCTTGGTCGCTTCCGGGTAGAGGTTCGCGAGGTTCGGGATCTTGGCGTGGTCCATCGGCTCGGTCAGGCCAAGCTTGTTCAGCACTTCGGCGAAGGGCGAGGAGACGAAGACCACGTCATAGCCCTTGCCGCCGGCGGCGATGAGCTTGCCCATGATTTCTTCATTGGTGGCGTGCACCACCACTTCGCCGGAAACGCCGGTCGCGGTCTTGAAGGCGGCCATGGCGTCGGGCGCCATGTAGCCGTCCCAGTTGGAAATGACGAGGTCGGCGGCGACAGCCGGCACCGACAGTGCCAGGGCAAGGCCGAGTGCGATTGAAGAGACCTTGAGCGCACGGCGCCGCGGGCTGGTAGCGGTCATGGCAGACTCCCATTCGGGTTGATCGTCGAATTCTGTGTTGGACCCGGCGCGATCCGTCTCGCGGCTCCGATCCTGTTCCCTCGGTCTTTTTCCTGCCGATTGCCTTCACAGTACTATTGCAGAAAAAAGTACGTCAATCCATAATTTGACAAGTGACCGAGGAATCTGGGCGACCGAGCAATCCAGCCGATTGCGTCCGGGAAGCCGATCGGTCAAACCATGTGGTCACGTCCGCCCATCGAGACTAGTCATGCAAGCCGCAACCCGACGACCTCGCACCAACCACCTCGACCTGGCGCAGCGCATCCTGGATGTGGCCCGCCAGCGCGGCTTCGAACCGGGCGCACGGCTGCCCGAACAGCAAATCGCCTCGCTGTGCAATGTCTCGCGCACGCCGGTGCGGGCGGCACTCAGCCTGCTCGCGGAGCGGGGTGTCGTGCGCTGGCAGGCCGATACCGGCTATCATCTGGCCGTCGACCTCGCCGCGCAGCCGGCCATATCGGCCGAGCTGCCCATTACCGAGGAAGACGAGCTTGCCGAAGCGATCCTGCGCGACCGGTCGGCGCGCAGGCTGGACCAGACGGTGACCGCCGCCGGGTTGATGCGACGGTACAGCGCCGAGAGAAAGACGGTACTAAAAGCGCTTAATAAACTGACGGAAGAGAATCTGCTCGATCGTGCGCCGGGCCAGTCCTGGCTTTTCCGCCGCACGCCGGATGATCCGGAGGCGCAAGGCGAAAGCTACGAGTTCCGCCTGCTGCTGGAGCCGGCGGCGATCCTGACGCCCGGCTTCCGGCTCGACGGCGCGCGGGCGGCGGCGTTGCGCCAGGGCATGGACGCGCTGTCGGCGCTGCCGGATGCCGCGTTCGATACGCGCGAGTTCCAGCGGCTGGACATCGATTTCCATGGCATGATCGCCGAGGGCAGCGCCAACCGCTTCGTCGCCGATGCGCTGGCCGATCATCTAAGGCTGCGCCGGCTGCCCGGCATCTATGCCGGCGTCAACGTGTTTAGGCTGCGGCAATCGTTGGTGGAACATTTGAACATACTCGACCATCTCGAAAGCCGGCAGTATGAGGTGGCTGCCGATCTGCTTCGCATTCACCTGCGGCTATCCCGCAACCAGCGACCGCAAGCGGCCAGCCGCGGGGCGCCCGCACTGTTCGGCATGATCAGCCGGCCGGAATGACGAGGATTAATTGACGCGCAAAGCCAGCCCGACCATCGCGCTGTTTCCCGAAGCAAGCTTCGGCGCCGCATTGAATTGCGTCGGTATCGCGCAGGCATTGCGTGCCAAGGGTGCCCGGCCCGTCTTCATCTGCCATGCCGGCTTCTCCGGCGTCTTTGCCGACTATGGTTTCCAGGAATACCAGCTGCCGACCGACGAGCCGCTGAGCGACAGCGAGCGCCAGAGCTACTGGCAGGCCTTCGTGCGCCGGCACCTGCCGCATTTCCGGCTGAGCCCGATCGACCAGCTCGAAACCTATGTCGCGCCGACATGGCAGGCGATCGTCGACACCGCTGTCAATGCCGAGGCGCCTTTGCGCCAACTGCTGGGGCGGCTGAAGCCGGACGCGATCGTGCTCGACAATGTCATCATGTTCCCGGCCATTGCCGCCGCCGGTTGTCCATGGGTGCGTGTCGTCTCCTGCGCCGAGACGGAACTGCCGGACGCTGAAGTGCCGCCCTACCTTTCGGGAATGGGTGCCGATGACCCGCAACGCGCGGCGTTCGAGGCGCGCTATCTCGCCGCCTCGGCGCCGGCGCATGATCGGTTCAACCGTTTTCGCGTGGATTCCGGCCTGGCACCGCTGCCGAAAGGCCTGTTCCTGGAGACGTCGCCCGATCTCAATCTGCTGCTGACGCCGGCAATCGTGCGCCGCGAGCGCGCCGCGCCGCTCGATCCGGAGCGCTTCGTCTATCTCGAAGGCTGCGTGCGTTCGGAAGGGCCGTTCGAAGTGCCGGTGTTCCCGCGCAACAAGGGGCCGCTGGTCTATGTCAGCTTCGGCAGCCTCGGCGCCATGGATGTCGGGCTGATCGAGCGCATGCTCGCCGTCTTCGACAGGCTGCCGGCGCGCTTCATCGTCAATGTCGGCGGGTTGCGCGACGCCTATCGCGCGGTGCCGGACAATGTCTATCTCGACGCCTGGTTTCCGCAGCCCTCGGTGGTGGCGAAGTCCGACCTGTTCATCCACCATGGCGGCAACAACAGCTTTTGCGAGGCGCTGCGCTTCGGCGTGCCGTCGCTGATCATGCCCTATTGCTGGGACGGACACGACAATGCACGCCGTGCCGAGGAGACCGGCACCGGCGACCATATCGGCCGTGACGGCTGGACCGAAGGAGTATTGGAGAGAGCCATTCTCGGCCTGCTGGCCGATGACGCCATGCGCGCCCGCCTGAAGGAAAATGCAGCCCAGATGGCGCTGAAACCCGGAACGGACGTGGCCGCGCAAGCCATACTCTCCCTGATACGGACGTGAACGAAATGCCTGACAAGAACATGAATACCGCGGCCAACGATCCCAAGGCCTGGTTGGTCCAGCACCGCATCAATGAGGTCGAATGCCTGGTGCCCGACATGAACGGCGTGCTGCGCGGCAAGGCCGTGCCGACGACAAAATTCCTCAAGGCGCTGGAAGACCGTGCGCTCTATCTGCCGAGCAGTGCCTTCCTGGTCAGCATCGACGGCCGCTATTCCGGCTCGATCGACGAGGGTTTTGCCTATTCGGACCCGGACATGCGCATGGTGCCCGACGTTTCGACGCTCAGCCTGGCGCCGGGTGCCGCCGCAGGAAAGGCCTATGTCTTCGCCGACGCCTTCCACATGGACGGCAGGCCGTGGATGGCCTCGCCACGCCATGTGCTGCGGGCCGTTCTCGACCTCTACCGCCAGCGCGGCTGGCGCGCGGTGGTGGCGCCGGAGCTTGAATTCTATCTCACCGCGCCCAACCCCGATCCGGACAAGCCGCTGACCGCCCCGATCGGCAGCAATGGCCGCGCGGAGGGCGTGCAGCATCCCTATGACATGGCCGCACTCGAGGAGTTCGAGCCGGTGATCCGCCGCATCTACGATTATGCGGCCGCCGCCGGACTGCCGCTCGACACGCTGATCCACGAATCGGGCACGGCACAGCTGGAGATCAACTTCCTGCATGGCGACGCACTGCCGTTGGCCGACAAGGTGCTTTTGTTCAAGCGGCTGACGCGGCAAGCCGCGCAGCAATGCGGCATGCACGCCACTTTCATGGCCAAGCCGATCGCCGCGCAGGCCGGCAGCTCGATGCATCTGCACATGTCCGTCATCGACGAGGCCGGCAACACGCTGTTTGCCGGCAAGGACGATGCCGACACCGAGATGTTCGGCCATTTCATAGGTGGCCTGCAGAAATACGTGCCGGAGATCATGCCGCTGTTCGCGCCCAACGTGAATTCGTTCCGCCGCATAAGGCCGAACCACAGCGCGCCGGCCAACATCGAGTGGTCGCACGACAACCGCTCCTGCGGCCTGCGCGTGCCGGCCGGCGGGCGCGCCGCGCGGCGGGTTGAGAACCGCTTGCCGGGTGCGGATTCAAACCCTTACCTGGCGATCGCCGGTTCGCTGCTTGCCGGCTATCTCGGCATCGAACAGAAACTCGCGCGCTCGGCCGAAGCGTCGGGCAATGCTTACAAGATCAAAAGCACGCTGCCGAAAACCATGGAGGAGGCGCTGGATCGTTTCGAGGCCTGTGATCCGGTGCGGAAGCTGCTCGGGGAGGACTTTTTCCAGACCTACCTGCGCGTCAAGAGCGTCGAACTCGACCTGTTCCAGGGCGTGGTGACGAGCTGGGAACGCGACCACCTTCTGCTGAAGGTGTGATCATGGCGTCCAGTTCGACGGGTTTCAATTCGGGTCTCGATATCGGCAAATCCTATTATGTCGCCACCGCCAACCCGGCGCCGGACCACCCGGCACTGGTCGGCGACGTTGATGCCGACCTGGTGGTCGTCGGCGGCGGCTGCACCGGCCTGTCGGCGGCCCTTCACGCCGCTGAGCGCGGCCTGAAGGTGGTGCTGCTCGAAGGCGGCAAGATCGGCTGGGGCGCGTCTGGCCGCAATGGCGGCCAGATGATCCCGGGCCTGCGCAAGGGCGCCAAGGGGCTGGTCAAGCTCTATGGCCCCGAACGGGCGAAAGTACTGTTCGATCTCGCCTTCGAGGCCCGGGGCCTGGTGCTCGACATCATCGAGCGCCATGCCATCGATTGCGATCTCAGGCTGACCGGCCATCTGGTCGGCGCGGTCAACGGTTCCGACCTCAGGGATCTGGAAGAAGAAGCCAAGTGCCTCGACAGTGTGATGAAGTTCCGCGATGTCGAGATCCTGTCGGCTGCGGAGGCCCGGGCCAAGGTCGACACGCCCTATCACGGCGCGATGTACGAGCCGCTCGGCGGCCACATGCATCCGCTGAACTACACGCTCGGCCTTGCCCGCGCAGCCCTGGCCGCCGGCGTCGTCATCCATGAGAATTCGGTGGCCGTGAAGCTGGAGCGCGAACCTTCGATCCGGGTCTCGACATCGAAGGGATCGGTGCGGGCCAAGCATGTCGTGCTGGCGGGCGATGCGCTGCTCAACGGGCTGGAGCCGCGCGTCAACAGCCGCATCATGCCTGTCGGAAACTACATCGTCGCCACCGAGCCGCTGGAAGGCGCGCGCAACGTCATTCCGACCAATGTCGCGGTGTCCGACACACGCTTCGTCGTCAACTATTACCGCATGTCGGCGGATGGCCGGCTGCTGTTCGGCGGCGGCGAGCGCTATACGCCATCGCCGCCGGCCGACATTGCCGGCTTCGTACGGCCGCACATGGAAGCCACGTTCCCGCAGCTCAAGGGCTGCCGCATTGACCATGCCTGGGGCGGGCTGGTGTCGGTGACCACATCGCGACTGCCGCATGTCGGGCATTATGGCGAGGTCTATTTCGCGCACGGCTATTCCGGCAAGGGCGTCATCCTGTCGACGCTGTCGGGCAAGCTTTTGGCCGAAGCGATCACTGGCGATGCGTCACGGCTCGATTTGTTCTCGACGCTGACCCCGATGCCGTTCCCCGGCGGCACGGCGCTGCGCGGGCCGCTCTATGTGCTGGGCATGCTGTGGTACGCGATGCGGGACCGGATCAAGCATTGAGGCTTGTGAGATGGCGGGCCAGCACCCCCCTCTGTCCTGCCGGACATCTCCCCCGCAAAGGGGGAGATCAGCTGTTATCTCGGGTTTCGCCAATCTAAACTGTTGTAAGGTGAGCGCAGCGCCGAACCTGCCAATCTCCCCCTTTGCGGGGGAGATGGCCGGCAGGCCAGAGGGGGGTGCTGGCCCGCCGACGTTGAAGGTTGGCAAGTCCTCTTAAACGACGAAAAAATCTTCAATCCGCTGCCTGGCCTCAAGCAGCGCCGGCAGGATCTCCCGTTCCATCTCGGCGACAGAAAATCGCGCCGATTGCGTCGACACGTTGATGGCCGCGACCATGCTCTCTGAGCGGTCGCGGATGGGCACGGCTATCGAGCGCAGGCCGAGTTCCAGTTCCTCGTCGACGATGGCAAAGCCCTCGGCCTTCGCCTTGCCGATTGCCTCGGCCAGCAATTTCTTGTCGGTGATCGTCTTCGGCGTGCGTCTCTCGACGGTTGCCTGGCGGAGGAACGCGTCCAATTCCCCTGGTGTCAGGCCGCCCAGCAGGATGCGTCCCATCGAGGTGCAATAGGCCGGCAGCCTGGTGCCGACATCGAGCGACACGCTGAGGATGCGGCGGCCGGGAATGCGGGCGACATAGACGACATCCGGGCCCGACAGGATCGCCGCTGAGCAGGCCTCGTTCAGCTGTGCCGCAACAGCACGCATGATGGGCGCGGCGAAGCTCCACAGCGAGCCACCGCCGAGCCAGGTGCGGGCGACGGTCAGCAGGCGCGGCGACAGAGAGAACACGCGGCCATCCTGGGTGGCGTAGCCGGTCGCAACCAGCGTCAGCAGGAAGCGGCGGGCGCCGGCACGGGTCAGGCCGGCCTCCTCCGCCATTTCGGTCAGCGTCATGCCCTGGGGGTGACGCGCCAGGATCTCCATGACGGCAAGGCCGCGCTCGAGCGAGCCGACATGGTCACGAGAAACAGTTTCTTCGTCCATCAGGCCTCCACGGAAGGTACCGTTGCCGAGCTTGACTCCGCATCTTCAACCAGCTTAGAAAGTATCACATATTAAACATATGTTCGCAATACGAACTTTTCGAACCGGAGCCGATGCGATGGTCAAGTTCCTGCCGCTCAAACAGGCCGTTGCGGAGAACCTCAACAATGGCGACTCCGTCGCCTTCGAGGGCTTCACCCATCTGATCCCGACGGCTGCGGCGCATGAGGCGATCCGCCAGGGTTTTTCCGACCTGACCCTGATCCGCATGACGCCGGATCTGATCTATGACCAGATGATCGGCATGGGCATGGCCAAGAAGATCATCTTCTCCTATGTCGGCAATCCCGGCGTCGGTCTGCTGCGGCGCGCCCGTGACGCCATCGAGAACAGTTTTCCGAGACCCATTGAGGTCGAGGAGCACAGCCATGCCGGCATGGCCAATGCCTATGAGGCGGGTGCTGCCGGTCTGCCCTGCGCGGTGTTCCGCGGCTATCGCGGCGCGGGCCTTGCGGCGGTCAATCCGAACATCAAATCGGTCACGTGCCCGTTCACAGGCGAGGTGCTGGCCGCCGTTCCCTCGATCCGGCCCGACGTCACCTTCATCCATGCGCAAAAGGCCGACCGGAAAGGCAATGTGCTGGTCGAGGGTATCATCGGCATCCAGAAGGAAGCGGTGTTGGCGGCTGGCCGAGCGGTGGTGACGGTGGAGGAGGTGGTGGACAATTTCGACGACCTGCACCCCAATCTGACCGTGCTGCCGCGCTGGACCATCGAGGCGATTTCCGTCGTGCCCGGCGGATCGCATCCATCCTACGCGCATGGTTATTATGCGCGCGACAATGCCGCCTATCTCGAATGGGACGAGATCGCCGCCGATCGGGAAAAGTTCCAAGCCTGGATGCAGGCGAACGTCATTGAGAAAAGCGCCGACGATTTCGCCGGACGTGTCGAGCATCTGAGGAAAGCGGCATGAGCGACACTCCATTGGGCTTGGGCTTCACCCCGAACGAGATGATGACCATTGCCGCCAGCCGTGCGCTCACAAATGACGATGTCTGCTTCGTCGGCATCGGCGCGCCGTCGGCCGCCTGCAATGTGGCGCGGCTGACGCATGCGCCTGATATCACGCTGATCTACGAAAGCGGCACGATCGGCACCGCGCCCGACGTTCTGCCGCTCTCGATCGGCGATGGCGAATTGTGCGAGACCGCGGTCACCACGGTCGCGGTGCCGGAGATGTTCCGCTACTGGCTGCAGGGCGGCCGCATTTCGATCGGCTTCCTCGGTGCGGCGCAGCTCGACAAGTTCGGCAACATCAACACCACGGTCATCGGCGATTATTTCCACCCGAAGACCCGGCTGCCCGGCGGCGGCGGGGCACCGGAGATCGCGACCTCGTCGAAGGAGATCTACATCACCATGGCGCAGAGCAAGCGCGGCATGGTCGAGAAGATCGACTTCTTCACTTCCTTCGGCCATGGCGAGGGCGGCGATCATCGCAAGCGCTTCGGCATCGACACGGCTGGGCCAACCTTGCTGATCACCGATCTCGCCATCTGGAAGCCGGACCCGGTGACCAAGGAGTTCACCGTCGTTTCGCTGCATCCGGGTGTCTCGCGCCAGCAGGTGCAGGAGAGCTGTGGCTGGGTGGTTAAGTTCGCGGAGGCGCTTGACGAAACCCCAGCGCCAAGCGAACTCGAACTCAAGACATTGCGCGACCTGCAGGCCCGCACCAAGGCGGCGCATGAAGGAACCGGAAAAACAAAGGCTGCATGACATGGCCGAGGCCTATATCTGCGATTACATCCGCACGCCGATCGGCCGCTTCGGCGGTTCGCTGTCCTCGGTGCGATCAGACGATCTCGGCGCCATTCCGCTGAAGGCGTTGGTCGCGCGCAACACCGGCATCGACTGGCAGGCTGTCGACGATGTCGTCTATGGCTGCGCCAACCAGGCCGGCGAGGACAACCGCAACGTGGCGCGTATGGCGCTGCTCTTGGCCGGGCTGCCGAAGGAAATCCCGGGCTCGACCGTCAACCGGCTGTGCGGCTCCGGCATGGATGCGCTGACCATCGCGGCGCGAGCCATCAAGGCCGGCGAGGCGGAATTGATGATCGCCGGCGGTGTCGAATCGATGAGCCGCGCCCCCTTCGTCATGCCGAAGGCCGACACGGCGTTTTCGCGCAACGCGGAGATCTACGACACCACCATCGGCTGGCGCTTCGTCAACCCGGTGATGAAGAAGCAGTATGGCGTCGATTCCATGCCGGAGACCGGCGAGAATGTGGCGGAAGACTTCGCCATCTCCCGCGCGGAACAGGATGCTTTTGCCGTGCGCAGCCAGGACAAGGCGGTCGCCGCACAGGCCAATGGCCGGCTGGCCAAGGAGATCACGGAGGTGACGATCCCGCAGCGCAAGGGCGATGCACTCATTGTCAGCAAAGACGAGCATCCCCGTGCCGGCACCACGGTCGAGACGCTGGCCAAATTGCCGACGCCGTTTCGCCAAGGCGGCACGGTGACGGCCGGCAATGCGTCCGGCGTCAATGACGGGGCAGCGGCGCTGATCGTCGCCTCCGAGACCGCTGCAAAAAAATACGGCCTGACGCCGATCGCCCGCATCCTTGGCGGGGCCGCTGCCGGTGTGGCACCACGCATCATGGGCATCGGCCCGGTGCCGGCGACGCAAAAGCTTTGCGCGCGGCTCGGGCTGACGCCGCAACAGTTCGACGTCATCGAGCTCAACGAGGCTTTTGCTTCGCAAGGCATTGCCGTGCTGCGTGAGCTCGGCATCGCCGAGGATGCAGCGCACGTCAACCCGAATGGCGGCGCCATCGCGCTCGGCCATCCCCTGGGCATGTCCGGCGCCCGCATCTCCGGTACCGCTGCGCTGGAGCTGCGCGAACGCGGCGGCCGCTACGGCCTGGCCACCATGTGCATCGGCGTCGGCCAGGGCATCGCCATCGCGCTCGAACGGGCTTGACCGCAGGTTTCTCGGCTGGCCAGGATCAAGACCGGATTGGGCACGCCATCAAATTTGACCATGTGGACAAAAGTCCGGACCCGTTCCATAGTTCCCCGTCTGATTTTTAGAACAGCCGGCTCGACACGGCTGTCGAACAGAGGGGACTGCAATGGATAACCGGAAGAACAAATCTCATTCCGCCCGCGAAGGTCTGTCGCGACGCAATGTGCTTGAGCTCGGCGCGCTTGGCCTGGCCGCGGCCATGCTGCCGGGTGCCGCCTTCGCCAAGGACAAAAAACTGAAGGTGGCGGCGATCTTCGCCACGCCGATCGAGGAGCCGTGGGACAACCAGATCCACGTCGCCCTGCAGAAGGCCGAGAAGGAACTCGGCATCGAATACAAATGGTCCGAGAAAGTGCAGACCGCCGATTTCAGCCGCGTCATGCGCGAATATGCGCAAGGCGGCTATCAGCTGGTGCTGGGCGATGCCTTCGCCGCCGAGCGCGAATCGCGCCGCACCGCCAAGCAATTCCCGAAGACCGCCTGGCTGTTCGGCTCGGGCGCCGGTCCCGCCGATCCCAATTTCGGCGTCTTCGACAACTGGATCCACGAGCCGGCCTATCTGTCAGGCATGATCGCCGGCAAGATGTCGAAGTCGGGCACCATCGGCGCCGTCGCGGCGATGGGCATCCCGGAGGTGAACCGCCTGGTCAACGCCTTCTTCGCCGGCGCCAAGGAGGTCAATCCGAACATCAAGAAGAAGGTCGCCTTCATTGGTTCCTTCTTCGACCCGCCGAAGGCCAAGGAAGCGGCTGTCGCGCAGATCGATGCTGGCGCCGACGTTATCTACGCCGAGCGCTTCGGTGTCATCGAAGCGGCGGTGGAGAAGAAGGTGTTCGCCATCTCCAACATGTCCGACCAGTCGAGCCTCGGCCCGGACACGGTCATCACCGGCCCGGTCTGGGACATGTATCCGACGGTCGAACAGGCGATCAAGCTGGTCAAGGCCGGCGTCTTCACCGCGCAGGACTATGGCGACTTCTCGCGCATGGCCAAGGGTGGATCGTTCCTGGCGCCCTACCACAAGTTCGACAAGACGCTGCCTGCGGAGGTGAAAGACCTAGTCGAGAAGAAGAAGGCCGAGATCCTCGAAGGCAATTTCCGGGTGGATGTCGACGAGAACACGCCGGTTTCGGATTGAGTTCTGGTCTTTAGGGGTTGGTGCTAGGCGCCCCCCTCTGTCCTGCCGGACATCTCCCCCTCAAGGGGGGAGATTGGCAGCTTTGTCGGCGGCACCCTTATTCGGCGTGGAAAATTGGCGAAAGCCGAAAGTGACATCCGATCTCCCCCCTTGAGGGGGAGATGGCCGGCAGGCCAGAGGGGGGCGCCTCGCGCATCCCCATCAATCAAAGCTGGATCACAAAGCCAAGTCCGATCAGGAGTATCCTTGTCCTTGCCCGCCCCACTCATCGAAATGCGCGGCATCACCAAGAGCTTCGGCGCCGTCAAGGCGAACGAGGCTGTCGACCTCAGCGTGGCGCCCGGTGAGATCCTTGGGCTGCTGGGCGAGAACGGCGCCGGCAAGACGACGCTGATGAACGTGCTGTTCGGCGCCTATGCGCCGGATGCCGGGGAGATCCTCATCCAGGGCCGGCCGGTGCGGATCACCAGTTCGGCCGATGCGCTGGCCGTCGGCATCGGTATGGTGCACCAGCATTTTCATCTGGCGCCAAGGCTGACTGTGCTTGAGAACCTGCTGATCGGCATTCCCGGCAAGGCGGGGCGGATCGACCGAGCCGGCGGGCTGGCGCGGCTCGCCGAAATCGGCCGCCAGCACGGGCTGACGCTTAATCCCGACCTGCCGGTCTCGGCGCTGTCGGTCGGCGAGCAGCAGCGGCTCGAAATCGTCAAGGCGCTGTTTCGCGGCGCCAGGCTTTTGATCCTCGACGAACCGACCGCGGTGCTGGCGCCCAGCGAGGTCGACGGGCTGTTTTCGGCGCTGCGCTCGATGGCGGCGCAAGGGCTCGGCATCATCTTCATCTCGCACAAGCTCAACGAGGTGCGCGCGCTCACTCACCGCTGCACGGTGCTGCGGCATGGCCGTGTCGCCGGGCGCGTCGACGATCCCGCCAACACGACGTCGGCCGCCATGGCGCAACTGATGTGCGGCCACGAGATCGTGCCGCCGGCGCGGGGGCCATCGACGCCCGGTGCGGCGGTGCTGACGCTCGACGGCATTTCCACCGCGCGGCATTCGGGCACGGCGCTGCGCGGCGTATCGCTTGCCGTGCGCGGCGGCGAGATCCTCGGCATCGCCGGCGTGTCGGGCAATGGCCAACGAGCGCTGGCCGAGGTGATTTCCGGCACACGGGCGCCCGAGACCGGGCGGATGACGATAGCCGGCAAACCAGTAACACGGTTCTCCCCGCGCGAGGTGCAGTCGCTTGGCCTCGGCCGCATCCCGGAAGACCGCATGACCACCGGGCTGGTCACCAATTTGCCGCTTGCCGATTCCATGGTGCTGCCGCGCATCGGTACGGCTGCCTTCAGCAGCAAGGGCCTGCTTAAGCCGGATGCGATCCGCGCCTTTGCCGAGGCCCAGATCAAGGCCTACGATATCAGGTGTCCCGGGCCGATGACGCGCGCCGGCGTGCTGTCCGGCGGCAATCTGCAGAAGGCGCTTTTGGCGCGCGAGCTCGCTTTCGACCCGAAGGTCTTGATCGTGTCGCAACCGACGCGCGGTCTCGACATCGGTGCGGCTCGATTCATCCACGAAAAATTCCTCGACATGCGGGCCAAGGGCTGCGGCATCATCGTCATCGGCGAGGATCTCGAAGAATTGCTGGTGCTCTGCGACCGCATCGCGGTGATGTATGAGGGGCGCATCGCCGGCACGCTCGACAGCGCCGATGCGACGATCGCGCGGCTTGGGCTGATGATGACCGGGGCGGAGGGGCATAGCTGATGTTTCGCCTGGAAGTCCGCACCTCGACGCCCGCATGGTTCAATCTCGCTTTGCCGCTGCTGGCTATCGGCGCGACGCTCGTCCTGTGCAGCGGCCTGATCGCGCTGGCCGGCGCCGGCGTGATCGAGGCCTATGGCGTGATGTTCACCGCCTCGCTCGGCGACAGCTACGCGATCACCGAAACCATGGTGCGCGCGGCGCCGATGATCTTCACCGGGCTGGCGGTGGCCGTCGCCTTCCGGGCCAAATTCTGGAACATCGGCGCCGAAGGGCAATTGCTCGCCGGCGCGGTCGCCAGTTGCTTCGTCGGCGCGATCCCGATGCCGGGGCCACTCGCCATGGTCTTGATGGCGGTGGCGGGCGCCGCGGCAGGTGCTGCGGTCGCGCTGGTGCCGGCGACGCTGCGGGTCAAATTCAAGGTCGACGATGTCGTTTCCTCGCTGCTGCTCAACTCGGTCATCTACTACGCGCTGATGGCGCTGATCGAGGGGCCGTGGAAGGATAGTTTCAGCGGCTATCCGATCTCGCCGCCGATCGAGGATTCGGCTAACTTTCCGGTGCTGATAGAGGGCACGCGGCTGCATCTCGGCGTCATCGTGGCGCTGATCGCCGCGCCTTTGATCTGGTTCCTGATCGTGCGCACGACGCTCGGCTTCCGCATCCGGGTCACCGGCGAAAACCCGGAAGCGGCCCGCTATGGCGGCATCCATGTCGAGCGGGTGCTGATCTCGACGGCGCTGCTGTCGGGCGCGCTGGCCGGGCTCGCCGGCGTCGGCGAGGTTGGCGGCGTGCATTTCCAGGTGATGAGCGACATCTCGCCGGGCTATGGCTATTCCGGTATCGTCGTCGCCATGCTGGCGCGGCTCAACCCGCTCGGCGTCGTGCCGGCGGCGATCTTCCTGGCTGCCGTGATGACCGGGGCCGAGGCGATGTCGCGCTCGACCGGCGTGCCGGCCTTCCTCAGCGACGTCATCCAGGGCACCGCGCTGCTGGCCATGCTGGTGGCGCTGCTGTTCACCGCCTACCGCATCCGCCGCGTCGGAGTTGTCCGATGAGCGCGGTGTTCGAACAGATTTTTCAGGTCGGCTTCCTGGCCGCGATCATCCGCATTGCCACGCCTCTGGCCTTTGCCACGCTCGGCGAAATGTTCTCCGAGCGGGCCGGCGTGCTCAATCTCGGTATCGAGGGCATCATGCTGCTCTGCGCCATGACCGGCTTCACCGCCACCAGCCTCAGCGGCAGCCTGTGGCTCGGCGTGCTGGTGGCGGTGCTGACCGGCATGCTGATAGGCGCGCTGCACGCGCTGTTCACCGTGGCGCTGGGCTTGAGCCAGCATGTCTGCGGCATCGGCGTCACGCTGTTCTCGTCCGGCCTTGCCTATTTCCTCTACCGGCTGATCTTCGGCCAGCAATCGGTACCGCCCAGCATCAAGGGTTTCCAGACGCTGCCGATCCCGCTGCTGTCTGATATTCCGGTGATCGGGACGGCGGTGTTCAACCAGTTCGCTCTGGTCTACATGGCGATCCTTGCCATCCCGCTCGCCGCCTTCGTGCTCTACCGTACGCCATGGGGCCTGTCGGTGCGCATGGTCGGCGAGAACCCGCGTGCCGCCGATTCGGCCGGCGTCAGCGTCATCGCCACCCGCTTCCAGGCGGTCATCCTCGGCGGGGCGCTGATGGGACTGGCCGGCGCCTTCCTGTCGATGGCGCAGTTCAACGCCTTCACCTTCGGCGTGGTGTCAGGACGGGGCTGGGTTGCGATCGCACTGGTCGTCTTCGGCCGCTGGGATCCGTGGCGCTCGGCGGGCGCGGCGCTGCTGTTCGCCTTCGTCGATGCCTTGCAACTGCGCATGCAGGCGAGCGGCCTCGGGCACATCCCCTACGAGGCGTTCCTGATGCTGCCCTTCATCTTCACCATCGTTGCCATGGCCGTGATGTCGCGCAACGCGGTGGCGCCGTCGGCGCTGTTGAAGCCGTTTCGGCGGGAAGAGCGGTAGACGAGTAGGGCGTCCTTTCCTCTCCCTCCGGAGGGGGGAGAGGTGGCTCGGCGAAGCCGAGACGGAGTGGGGGAACCACGTGGCAAGCG